>ONNZ01000017.1 GCA_900319345.1 uncultured Eubacteriales bacterium | reverse complement strand
CCGAATACCTCCTTGGCGGCATGCTTATCCATGCTCAGGCGGCAGCCCTCGGGGCCGCTGCCCGTATAACGGATACCGTGTTCGTCAAACACCTTCTGGACAGAGCCGTTCTCACCGTCTGCCCCGTGCAGGGCCATATAAACGATATCCGCCTTTTGGCAGATTTCGATGACGTTGAGACCGATGCGGTCGGACCAACCCGAGGGCCGGGAAGCCGCAATGGCAGCCAGGTCCGGTTCCGTCTCCGAAATGGGAGCAGGGGGCAGGGGCTTTGCGTTTTCAAACAGCTGATCGATGTCGATAGTGAGTTCAGGCATACCGAAAAACAGGTCCAGCAGAATGGCCTGATGTCCCGCCTTCAAAAAGGCGTTGCAGGCCATGGTGCCGCTGGACAAGGACACGGTCCGTTCGGGGGACAACCCACCGGCTAATACGACGATCTTCATGTATTTGCTCCATAAAACGGTTTTCTATGGTATATCATATTTCCGACTAAAAGACAAATGAACTTTTTTTATACGGACAGCATGGGATCGTTCAACGCATATACTTCTCCATGAAGCGTGTTTTGAGCCTGTTGCTGTCCATCTTGTTGATCCTTTGCGGGTGCAGCCCGGCGAAGCGGGTGGCCCGTTCCTATCTTCGCATGGACCGCCTCATGGACCAGCGGCATGGGTGGATCCGATTTGACGACATGGTGTTGTCCTATCCTGATCCGGATGCGGTGATAAAGGTCCTCGACCGTGCGCTGGGGGACCTGGACGGATCGTCCGATCCAAAGACCTGCATCTCCATCTATGAGGACCAGGTGCAGGCGTATAGCCAGCTGGTCGGAGCAACATCCCTCGCCTACGTGCGCTACTCCCAAAACGTGACGGATGCGCAAAGGGCGGCGGAATACGGCCGGCTGAACAGCTCCTTGTATGCCATCCAGATCAGGCTGGCTCGGTTGGAGAAGGTGCTCATGGATCGGTGGGGGTACCATCGGGAGCGTGGGCCAACCTATGCGGAAGCCTTGGAGCGGATCGGACGCCAGGACGATGCAGCCCTTCTTGCTTTGCGGGAACGGGAGGATGAGCTGTGCCGCCGGTATGAACGGCTCGACGCCGAATTCCAGGTAGAGTATAAGGGGCGGACTTGGACCATGACGGAGTTGATGCAGGACGAGGATATGACTCTGCAATCATTTCTGGAAGTCCTGGAGCGCTACGGGATCGAAAAGAACCGGTCGGCGGGAGATATCTATTTGGAGCTCCTCTCTCTGCGCCGTGAAATGGCCAAGGAGGGCGGGTACGCGAGCTATGCGGAGAGCCAATATGCGGCCTTCGGCCGAGAGTACACGCCGGAGCAGGCATTAGCTGCCGCTCAGATCGTGAAACAGGTCTTCGTACCCCTGTATATTCGCTTGCAGGAGCGGTGTGAAAACGATCTTCGGTATCTTAGCGGGGCGTCCTTTTCGGAGGATCAGTTCATGGCCGCCATGGAGCAGGCGACGGAGCGTGCCGTGCCCGGCGCGGGGGAAGCTTGGCGGTATATGCTGGCCCTGGGCCTTTACGACAGCCAGCCGTCCAAGCAAAAGCTGCAGGGCAGCTTCACCACCTATCTATCCAATTACAGCTGCCCCTTTTTGTTCACCCAATGGGAGGACGACGCCTCCTCTGTCTTCACCATGATCCACGAGTTCGGACACTTTCTCAGCTACTATACCAACCCGGAGGGCACCTATTACGCCCCGGAGGACCTGGATCTGGCCGAAACGGACGCCCAGGGGTTCGAGCTGCTGATGCTGCCCCAATACGAGGCCATTTTCGGCCGATACGCCACCGCCGCCCGCCTTTGTTGGCTCATGAACGCCCTCTACGCCATCCTGTCCGGGTTCATGGAGGACGAGTTTCAGCAGTTGGCCTATGGGTTGAAACACCCCACTGTGGAATCGCTCAATCGTCTGTACGGCTACCTTTCGAAGGAGTACGGCTTCGATAGATTGTTTGGTTACGAGGGCAGGGAATGGACCGAGATCGGGCATACCTTCCAGTTCCCCTTCTACTACGTGAGCTACGGCGTCAGCATGTTGGGGGCCATGGCCTTGGTCCAAGACGGGAACAGGGGCTATCGCCGATCGTTGAAGCGTAAAGCCGGGGCATCCTTTACGGAAGTCGTCGGCCGGGATGTGCTGGCGGAGGAAAGCATTCGTGCATTGGCGGCCTGGATCGAAGGGCTGGCGGACCATCTGCTGCAGGGATAAACCAGAAAGGAGAGGGAGATGAAGGAAGTAAAGTATGGGATGGAGGGATATGCGGCAAAGCTCCTGCAATACGCCCTTTCTCGGGCGGGCCTGGAGCCGGGGAATGCGGACGGGATATGCGGAAGACGGACGACCAAAGCCCTGCAGCAGTTCCAGCGGGAACAGGGCCTTGCTGCGGACGGGGTCGCCGGTAAGCTGACCTGGGCGGCCCTCTATCCCTACATCACCGGCTATACCCTCCATCGGATCACGGCGGGGGATACCATCTATCAGCTGGCGAAGCGGTACGGTACCACCATGGAAGCGCTGCGGATTGCCAACCCTTCTCTGGACCCGGAAGGGCTTTCCATCGGCTCCACACTGACGATCCCCCTCGGCTTTTCGGTGGTGACCCATACGATCCCCTATTCCAGCCTCCTGACGGGGTTGATGCTCAAGGGACTTATTATGCGCTATCCCTTTTTATCGCTCCATGAGATCGGGCGCAGCGTTATGGGACGATGCATCCAGGCGGTAACCATAGGCACCGGCAGCAGGCGGGTGGGGTATAACGCCGCCCACCATGCCAACGAGTGGATCACCGTGCCGGTGCTGCTTCGCTTTCTGGAGGAATACGCAGCCGCCTTTGCCCATGGGGGCTTCATCGGCGGCGTACCGGCCAGGGAGCTGTATGAGACGGCGACCCTCCACATGGTACCTCTGGTCAATCCGGACGGGGTGGACCTGGTCAACGGCGCGCTGAGCCCCCAGGACAGCTTCTACGGGCAGGCCAGCGCATTGGCCTCGTATTACCCCCATATCCCGTTCCCGGAGGGGTGGAAGAGCAACATCACCGGCGTGGATTTGAATCTGCAGTACCCGGCGGGGTGGGACATCGCCCGGCGGATCAAGTTCGATCAGGGATACACCCGGCCTGGGCCCAGGGACTACGTGGGCAGCGCCCCGCTGATCACACCGGAGAATAGGGCTATGGCGGCCTGGACCAAAGAAAACGATTTCTCCCTGACCCTGTCCTACCATACCCAGGGCAAGACCATCTATTGGCAGTACGACGACACAGCGGCGACCGACGCAAAAAGGATCGGCGAGGCCATGAGCCAAAGCAGCGGGTATGCTCTGGAAAGCACGCCCTACGAAAGCGGTCATGCGGGGTACAATGATTGGTTCATCCAGACCTGGGGCCGTCCCGGGTTCACCATCGAGGCCGGAAGGGGAGAGAACCCCCTGCCGCTGTCGCAATTCGAAGAGATCTATGGGGAGAACTTACCCATTTTGATTCGGGGCATCACATTATCCCCATAAAACCCGTTGCAAGTCCCCGGACATGGTTGTATACTAAATCCTATGGAACAGACGAAGAAGACATCCTTTGTTGCGGGAGCAGCCATCCTTGCCTTTGCTGGGGTCCTGTGCAAGATCATCGGCGTGTTCATCCGCATCTGGGCATATGATATCATCGGTGAGGCGGGCATGGTCTACTATGAGGTCGTGTTCCCGTTCTATTCCTGGCTGTTGATCATCTCCTCCTCCGGCGTGCCCACCGCCATCTCCCGCATGGTGTCCGAGCGCTTCAGTACGGGCGACTTCGCCGGGGCACGGCGCGTGTTCCGGCGGGCGCTGATATTGCTGGCCGTCGTGGGTCTGGTGACCACAGCCGTCCTGTACTTCGGTGCCAGCTTCTTCGCCAACAGCGTCCTTGGCAAGGACGACACCTATATCCTTTCCTTCACCTCCCTGGCGCCGGCCCTGTTCTTCGTCTCCTGCATGTGCGCCTATCGGGGGTATCTGCAGGGCGCCCAGCATATGACGGGCACGGGCCTCTCTCAGCTGACGGAGCAGGTGATCAAATGCGTGGTGGGGCTCATGCTGGCCGCCCGCTGGATATCCCGCGGGCCGGAATACGGGGCGGCGGGGCTGCTGTTGGGCATCACCGTGTCTGAATTCGTGGCCCTGCTGGTGGTCATGGCCTTCCGCATCCGGAATCGGCGACTGTATATGCCCATCGACGCCAGCCGCACTCCGGCGGACGACAGGCCCGTGATCCCCGAGCTCCTTCGGATCGCCATTCCCATCACCCTGGGGGCGTCCATCATCCCCATCACCAGCATGCTGGACGTGAAGATGATCTTCGCCTGCATGGGCCGGTATATGGACGAGGCCGCCGTCAACCAGCGGTACGTGGCCCTGTCCACCAACGTTCGCTCCCTGATCAATCTGCCCGCCTCCCTGACCACGGCCCTCGCCATGTCCATCGTGCCAGCCATCTCCGGCGCTCGGGCCAGAAGGGACAGGGAGGGGATGCACCATTTCGCGGGCCTCGGCCTCAAGCTCTCCATGGCCATCGGCATGCCCTGCGCTGTGGGCCTGTTCGTACTGGGCGGTCCCATCATCCAGATGCTCTTTCGCAGCATCCAGCCCGAATCCCTGGCTATTGCCACCAGCATCATGCGGGTGGCGTCCCTCAGCGTCATCTTCATCTCCCTGGTCCAGACCATGACGGGAGCCCTGCAGGGCATGGGACGGCAGAGCTGGCCCGTGTGGAGCCTGCTGGCGGGCGGCATATTGAAGGTGGTCTCCAACTATATCTTTCTGTCCATGCCGAAGGTCAACATCCTGGGTGCCTCCATCTCCAACGTGGTCTGCTACGGGGTGGCAGGCATCCTCGACATGGTGCTGGTCCTGCGGCTGACCGGCCTCCGGGTACGGGTCTGGAATATGTTCCTCAAACCCCTGGTCTGCTCGCTGGCCATGGGCGCGGCCGTATATTTTGCCTATTTGGGTCTGCATGCCATCCGACCTGGGATGATCACCACCATCGCCTCCGTCCTGGTTGGCGTGGGCGTATACTTTGTCATGGCCATGATGACGGAGCTCTTTACGGCGGAGGAGCTGGACAGCATCCCCGGCGGCGGCCGCATCAAACGATTCTTGCGCAAGGATTGACGATATGAAAAAAACATTGACCATTGCTCCCCTGAGCACCCCCGACACGCTGACGCTCTCTGCCTGGAAAGCTGTGGAATCGGCGACCAAGCTGTATCTGCAGACCCAGGAGCATCCTTCAGCCCGCCCCGTGCTGGAGGCAGGGCTGCCCTTCGTTTCCATGGACGATCTCTATGCGGGGGCGTCCGATTACGACGAGCTCAACGCCGCCATCGCGGACAGGCTCACCTCCGGCGGCTCTGCCGTCTACGCCGTCATGGGCGGGGGGTGCTTCAGCCAGCTGCCCAGCATCGAAAGGGCCTGCGAGCAAAAGGGATTCGAGCTGATCCAGCTGCCTGGCGTTCCGTACTACCTGGCGGCGTTCCCGGAGGCAGCGGAGGGGCAGGTGTACACGGCCAACGACCTGCCGCAGAATATGGACACGGATGCAGCGCTGTACGTTTCGGAGCTGGACAACCCGCTGCTGGCCGGAGAGGTCAAGCTGAAGCTGCAGCGGTTCTATCCGGACGAGCATCCCGTCACCCTGGCCATACAGCAGCCCTCCGGGGCCTATATCAAACGCACCCTGCCCCTGTATGCCCTGGACCGGGAGAAGGGCTTCTTCGCGTCCACCGTGCTGTACGTGCCAGCGTTGCCCTTCGACAAGAAGCAGACCTACGGGTATGAGGACCTGTTGACCGTGATGCGGCGTCTTCGGGCGCCCGACGGCTGCCCCTGGGATCGGGAACAAACCCACGAGAGCCTGAAGAAGGACCTTCGGGAGGAATGCTACGAGCTCATGGACGCCATCGACGAGGGCAGCGACGAGCACATGGTGGAGGAGTGCGGCGACTTGCTGATGAACGTGCTGTTCCATCCCATCATCGGCGAGGAGCAGGGGCGGTATGACGACAGGGACGTGACCACAGAGATCGTCCGCAAGCTGATCTATCGCCATCCTCACGTCTTCGGCTCCGTCCACGTCAGTTCCAGCGAGGAGGTACTGAAGAATTGGGACGCCCTCAAACAGAAGGAGAAGGGACAGCAGACCGTGACCGCCTCCCTCAAGAGCGTGCCCAGGAGCTTCCCGGCCCTGCTGCGCTGCGAGAAGGTACAGAAGAAGGCCCGGAAGGTGGGCTTCGATTTTGATACTGCTGCCGACGCGTTCTACAAGATCGGAGAGGAGACGGAGGAACTCAAGGCCGCCATGGCCCAGGGCAAGGATGTGGAAAAGGAGATGGGAGACCTGCTCTTTTCCGCCATGAACGTCTGTCGGCTGCTGGGTTTCGATGGGGAGGAGACCCTTCATCGGGCCACGGACAAGTTCATCTCTCGGTTCGAACAGATGGAAAAAAACATTGAGGCCGCGGGGAAAAAGCTGACGGACATGACGCTGTCGGAAATGGACGAGTACTGGAACAAAGCAAAAACAACGGAATTCCATTAATTTTTCTTAAATAGGGTCTTGATTTTGTCTGCCATCACTGTTAAAATAAAACCCGTTCGAAAAAAGAAAATGGGAGGAACACTCATGAACAAGGCTGAACTTATTGCTGTCGTAGCTGAAAAAACCGCCGTTTCCCGCAAGGACGTGGACAAGGTCGTCAACGGCGTTCTGGATACCATTATGGAAACCCTGAAGAATGGCGAGAAGGTCTCTCTGGTGGGCTTCGGCGCCTTCGAGGCGAAGGATCGTCCTGCCCGCAAGGGCCACAACCCCATGACCGGTGAAGTCATCAGCATCAACGCTTCCAAGGCACCCTCCTTCAAGGCCGGCAAGTCCCTCAAGGAGATCCTGAACTAACGAAAGATTTTAGGCATCCTCAGGATGCAACAGCATATATCGACCCCGTCGCCCTATGGCTTCGGGGTCTTGCTTTTTGGAACGGCGACGAAATATTTGACACAGGAACTAGTTTCGCCCTTTTTTTCTGAAGTACGGCATGGTATACTGTATAAAGGATTTTGTGTGCTTTATGAAAGGAACCCCATGAGCATCAGTCTCTTCGACATCATCGGGCCGCGGATGATCGGCCCTTCCAGCTCCCATACGGCCGGCGCGGTGCGCATCGGTCAGGTGGCGAACCGCCTGGTGAACGGCAAGGTGAAGGCCGCCCGGGTGACCCTCTACGGCTCCTTTGCCGAGACAGGCAGGGGCCACGGCACGGACACCGCCATCGTGGCGGGCATCCTGGGCGTGAACCCGGACCAGGGCACCATTCGCTACGCCAAGCTCCTGGCGAAAGAAGCGGACGTGGACATCCCCGTGTTCTTCAGCAGCGAGGAGCCGGAGCATCCCAACACCGCCAGGGTCTACGTACAGGGGGAGGACGGGAAGGAGTATACCTACATCGGCACCTCCATCGGCGGCGGCCGCATCCGGGTCACCTCCATCAACGGCATGGAGGTCAGCTTCTCCGGCGAATACCCGACCCTCGTCTGCTTCCATCAGGACGCGCCGGGCATCATCTCCAAGGTCACCTCCATCCTGGCACTGGAAAAGATCAACGTGGCCTTCATGAAGGTCTTTCGGTCCGAACGGCGGCAGGGGGCCTGCATGGTCATCGAGACGGACACGCCTGTGGATGAAGCTACCCGTCGGCGGATCGTGAACAATGTAGACGGCATCACGGAGGCTTGCACCCTATGATAGATCATACCTTTACGAACGGTCAGGAGCTGCTGGCAATCTGCCATTCAGAGCAGATCCCCATCAGCGAAGCGGCGATACTGGCGGAGCTGTCTCGGGAGGAGATGGACCGGGACGGGATCATGTCCGAGATGCGGCTCGATCTGGAGGTCATGCGGGAGAGCATCCGGGTGGGTCTCGAGGAGCAGCAGGTGTCCATCACCGGCCTCATGGGCGAGGACGCCGACAAGCTCATGGCTTTCACGGACAGCGCGGTCATGGGCCGGGAGATGACACGGATCGTGGCCTCTGCCATGGCCGTGACGGAGGTGAACGCCTCCATGGGTCGGATCGTGGCGGCGCCCACGGCGGGGGCCAGCGGCATCCTGCCCGCCGTGCTCATCCAGTACGGCGACGCCCATGATCTCAGCGAGGAGCAGTTGATCGCAGGACTGTGCAACGCGGGCGCCATCGGCATGATCATCGCCCGCAACGCCAGCATCGCCGGCGCCTCCGGCGGCTGCCAGGCGGAGACCGGTTCCGCGGCGGCCATGGCGGCCAGCGCCCTGACGGAGCTTCGGGGCGGCACGCCGGAGATGTGCCTGCACGCGGCAGCCATCGCTCTAAAGAATGTGATGGGCTTGGTATGCGACCCGGTGGCAGGCCTGGTGGAGTGCCCCTGCATCAAGCGCAACGCCATCGGCGCGGCCAACGCCGTGCTGTGCAGCGACATGGTCATGGCGGGGATAGAGAGCATCATCCCCTTCGACGAGGTAGTCACGGCCATGCGCAACGTGGGCCGCATGATGCACCCGGATCTCAGGGAGACGGCCCGGGGCGGCATCGCCGCCACGCCCACGGCCCAGAAGATCGCGGAAAAGATCAGAAGTATTGAATAAAGATATCTGTGATAGAGGAGGACGAGACATGTACCGTATCGTGAGGAAGGAGCCCTTGAACCCTTCCGTGACGCGCATGAGCATCGAAGCGCCCCTGGTGGCCAGGAAGGTCCAGCCGGGCCAGTTCATCATTCTTCGGGTGGAGGAGAACGGGGAGCGGATCCCCTTGACCGTGGCCGGATACGATCGGGAAGCGGGCACCGTGGACATCATCTTCCAGATCGTCGGCGCCACAACCGAGAAGCTGAATCATAAGCAGCAGGGGGAGAGCATCCCCGATTTCGTAGGGCCCCTGGGCAAGCCTACGGAGACGGAGGGTTTGCAGCGTGTGGCCGTCATCGGCGGCGGCGTGGGCTGCGCCATCGCCTTCCCGGTGGCCAAGAAGCTCTTCGAGCAGGGCTGCGAGGTGGACGCCGTGGCCGGGTTCCGGTCTAAGGACCTGGTCATCCTGGAGGACGAGTTCCGGGCTAACAGCACCAATTTCGTCCCCGTCAGCGACGACGGCTCCTGGGGCGATAAGGGCCTGGTGACGGACGCCCTGAAGAAGCTGATCGACAGTGGCAGGGAATACGACCAGGTCATCGCCATCGGGCCCCTCATCATGATGAAGTTCGTCTGCCGCCTCACCAAGGAGTACGGGATCAAGACCGTGGTCTCCATGAATCCCATCATGATCGACGGCACGGGCATGTGCGGCTGCTGCCGGTTGACCGTGGGCGGCAAGATGAAGTTCGCCTGCGTGGACGGCCCTGACTTCGACGGGCATCAGGTGGACTTCGACGAAGCCATGGCCCGCTGCGCCGCCTATAAACCCTTCGAAGCTAAGGCCCGTGAAGCGGCCTGCAACCTGTTTTCCATGGAGGTGAAGTAAATGGCCAACATGCGAAAGGAAAAGAATCCTATGCCCAGCCAGGCCCCTCAGGTGCGGGCCCACAACTTCGACGAGGTGGCATTGGGATACACGGAGGAGCTGGCATTGGACGAAGCCCAGCGGTGCCTCAACTGCAGGAACTTTCCCTGCGTCCAGGGTTGCCCCGTGAACATCCACATCCCGGAGTTCATCGCCAAGATCCGGGAGGGAGATTTTGAGGGCGCGTATCAGGTCATCGCCGCAGACAGCGCTCTGCCCGCCGTGTGCGGCCGGGTCTGCCCCCAGGAGAGCCAGTGCGAGAAGTACTGTGTGCGGGGCATCAAGGGCGAGCCCGTGGGCATCGGGCGGCTGGAACGGTTCGTGGCCGATTACCACAACGCCCACGCTGAAGGCGCTGCCTTCGTGCCGGAAAAGAACGGGCACAAGGTGGCCGTGGTGGGTTCCGGCCCGGCGGGGCTTACCTGCGCCGGGGATCTGGCCAGGAAGGGTTACGACGTGACCGTCTACGAAGCCCTTCATGTGGCAGGCGGTGTGCTGAGCTACGGCATCCCCGAGTTTCGTCTGCCCAAGGCCATCGTGAAGCGGGAGATCGAGGGCTTGCAGCAGATGGGCGTGAAGGTGCTCACCAACATGGTCATCGGCCGAGTGTTGTCCGTCCAGGAGCTCATGGAGCAGGAGGGGTATGAAGCGGTGTTCATCGGCTCCGGTGCCGGCCTCCCCAAATTCATGAACATCCCCGGGGAGAACCTGAAGGGCGTCTATTCCGCCAACGAGTTTTTGACCCGGGTGAACCTGATGAAAGCCTATGAGCCCGACGCCAACACCCCTATCCAGCACGCCAAAAACGTGACCGTGGTGGGCGGCGGGAACGTGGCCATGGACGCGGCCCGCTGCGCCTTGCGGCTGGGGGCCGAAACGGTGACCATCGTCTATCGCCGTTCTCTGGAGGAGCTGCCTGCCCGGAAGGAGGAGGTGGAGCACGCCATGGAGGAGGGCATCATCTTCAAGCTGTTGAACAATCCCGTGGAGCTGATCGGCGACAGCAACCGCAACGTGGTCATCATGCGCTGCATCCGCATGGAGCTGGGCGAGCCGGATGCCTCCGGCCGCCGCCGTCCCGTGGAGATCCCGGGCAGCGAATTCGAGCTGGAGACGGACTGCGTCATCATGGCCCTGGGCACCAGCCCCAACCCGCTGATCAAGTCCACTACGGCAGGCTTGGCCACCCAGCGCTGGGGCGGCATCATCACTGACGAGGACGGTCTCACCTCCTGCGAAGGCATCTACGCGGGGGGCGATGCCGTCACAGGAGCGGCCACGGTCATCCTGGCCATGGGCGCGGGGAAGAAAGCCGCCGCCGCCATGGATAAGTACATCCAGAGTAAACAGTGACGGGATCGGACACAAAGATAATTTGGGTGAGAAAAATATATTTTTCTTGACATCAGGTACGGATTACGGTATTTTATAATCTGTTTTTTGCCAAAGAAAAGGAGAAACAAGCTATGGCAGGTACGATTTCACGGGGCATTCGAGCCCCCATCATTCGTCAGGGAGACGACATCGTTTCCATCGTTGTGGATTCCGTGCTGCAGGCGGCGGAAAAGGAGCACTTCGTGCTCCATGATCGGGACGTGGTGGCGGTGACCGAGGCCGTCGTGGCCCGGGCCGACGGCAACTATTGCACCACGGACAACATCGCTAACGACGTGCAGAGGAAGCTGGGCGACACCGTGGGTGTGGTCTTTCCCATCCTGAGCCGCAACCGCTTCGCCATCTGTTTGAGGGGCATCGCCCGCGGCGCCAAGAAGGTCGTGGTGCTGCTGTCCTATCCGGCGGACGAAGAGGGGAACCACCTGATCGACGAGGACGCTCTGTTGGATTCCGGCCTGAATCCCTATTCCGATACCCTGTCCGTGGCGGAATTCATCAAGCTGTTCGGCGAGCCCAAGCACACCTTCACCGGCGTCAACTACGTGGAGTACTACCGGAGCCTCATCGAGGAGGAAGGGGCGGAGGCACAGATCGTCTTCTCCAACGACCCGGCGGCGGTCCTGGCGTATACGGATACGGTGCTCTGCGCCAACATCCATGAGCGGGAGCGGACCAAGAAGCGTTTGCTGAAGGCCGGGGCCAAGAAGGTCCTGACCCTGTGCGATATCATGAACGAGCCCGTGGACGGCAGCGGCTGCCAGCCGGAGTATGGCCTCCTGGGCTCCAATAAGGCCACGGAGAACACCGTCAAGCTGTTTCCCAAGAACGCCCAGGAGGTGGCGGAAGCCATCCAGGCGGAGTTCATCGCCCGCACCGGCGTCCATGTGGAGGCCATGGTCTATGGCGACGGCGCTTTCAAGGACCCGGTGGGCAAGATTTGGGAGCTGGCGGACCCGGTGGTCTCTCCCGGCTTCACGGCGGGGCTCAACGGCCTGCCCAACGAGCTGAAGCTCAAGTATCTGGCCGACAACGACTTCAAAGGTCTCAGCGGAGCGGAGCTCCGTGAAGCCATCCAGCAGCGCATCCGGGAGAAGAACGCCAGCCTAAAGGGTCAGATGGTGTCCCAGGGGACCACGCCCCGGCGGCTCACCGACCTTATCGGCTCCCTGTGCGATCTCACCAGCGGCAGCGGCGACAAGGGAACGCCCATCGTGCTGGTCCAGAACTACTTCAACAACTACGCTGACGAGTAAACCATAGACGACAAGCCCGCTGTTTTCGGCGGGCTTTCTTTTTGCTTTGCAATGTGCATCGGTCGTGGTATAATGACAAAAAACAAGAAGGCGGTCGCCTATGAATTACGAAGAAACTATAGCCTATATACACAGCGCCTACTGGAAGGGCACCAAGGACGGCCTTGCCCGCACTCGAGAGTTGCTGGCCCTGTTGGGTAACCCGCAAAACGATCTGCGGTTCATCCATGTAGCGGGGACCAACGGCAAGGGCTCCACCTGCGCCATGCTGGCCTCCATCCTGCAGGCCGCGGGATACAGGACGGGCCTATACACGTCTCCCTTCGTCAATCGCTTCAACGAGCGCATCGCTTTGAACGGAAAGCCCATCTCCGATCAGGACCTGGTGGATATCTTTGAGCGCATCCGGCCCATCGTGGACGCCATGCCCCGTCAGCCATCCGAATTCGAGCTCATCACCTGCGCGGCCATGCTGTATTACAGGGAGCAGCGCTGCGACGTGGTGGTCCTGGAGGTGGGTATGGGCGGGGAATTCGACTCCACCAACGTGATTGATACGCCCCTGCTCACCATCATCACCGCCATGGGCTTCGACCACATGAAGTACCTGGGCAACACCATGACCGAGATCGCCTCCGCCAAGGCCGGCATCATCAAGCCCGGCGGCACCACGCTGATCTATGGGGAGAACCCAGAGGCGGACCGAGTGTTTTCCGATACCTGCCAGCGGGTCGGCTCCCGGCTGGTGGTCACCGATCACAGCCGGATCACGGACCATGCGCACACGTTGAAGGGCCACGATCTGTCCTTCGGTCCCTACAGCCATATCCATCTGCCTCTGATCGGCAGCCATCAGGTCAAAAACGCCGCCCTGGTCCTTACGGCGGTGGAGGAATTGCATCAAGCGGGCCTGTCCATCCCCGATGCAGCGGTCTATGAGGGCATGGCTGCGGTCTGCTGGCCGGCTCGGATGGAGCTGCTGTCCGAAAAGCCGGTGTTCCTGCTGGACGGTGGCCACAATCCCCACGGCTTCCATGCTGCGGCGGAGACGCTGCAGGAGCTGTTCCCGGATCGGAAGGTGAAGGTGATGATGGGCGTCATGGCGGACAAGGACCACGGGGATATGATCCGGCAGTTGCTGCCTCAGGCCAAGTGCTTCGTCACCGTAAGGCCCGATTCGCCTCGGGCCATGGGCGCGGAAGCGCTGGCAGAGGAGATACGGGCCCTGGGTGGCAAGGCGGAACCGGCGGGCACGGTGCAGGACGGCGTCGAGAGGATGCTTCGGGAGGCGGAGCCTGAGGACGTGCTGCTGGCTATCGGATCCCTGTATATGGCCGGGGACGTGCGCAATGCCATGGGGAAGGGAGCGTAACAGATGAGCATTCGATTGGTGGCTTTGGATATCGACGATACCCTGGTGGATCATTCCTCCATCGTTCCGCAGCGGTCATTGGACGCCCTTCGTAAGGCTCAGGCCCAGGGCGTGGAGATCGTGCTGGCCACGGGCCGCGGGTATCTGGGCACGGAAGCCATCCGTCGGCAGCTGGGGGAGGGGTTCCACTACATCATCTGCTTCGGCGGCGCTCTGGTGGCGGATTACGCCACCGGTTCCCCACGCATCCATCGGTTTCTGACCGAGGAGGACGTGGCCAGCTGCATCCGCATCGCCAACGATCTGGACCTTCATGTGCAGATATATCAGGGGGATGAGGTGATCTTCCAACATATGACGGACTTTGCCAAGGAGTACTGCGCCTATCAGAAGCTCCCCTGGCGTACGGACGAAAAGCTGCTGGAGCATGATCTGTCCCGGGTGCCCAAGGTGCTGATCTACGCGCCTCCGGAGCAGGAGGAGGCCTGCAAGCGCCTCGTGGCGGAGCGGCTGCCCAAGCACCTGCATGCCCTCGGTTCCAAACCCGGGTTCATCGAGATCGGCGATATCGGGGTCACGAAGGGTTCGGCCGTAAAGACTCTTGCCGAGCAGTTGGGTATCGACAGGACGGAGACGTCCGCCATCGGCGACAACACCCTGGATCAGGACATGATCGAGTGGGCGGGCGTGGGCTGCTGTGTGAAGAACGGCAAGGAGAGTGTGCAGGCGGTGGCTGATATGATCATCCCGGCTCAAAGCGAAGAGGGCGTGGCCTGGTTCCTGGAGCGGTATGTGCTGCAGGATCAGGCCTGAACGATGACCTCGTTCGAGAAGTCCGGCGTATAGGCGAAGGAGGCGGACAGCGCGTCCTGGATGTATACACGGGTAAAGCCCAAGTCGAGGCAAGCGTTCACGGCGCTTTCGTATTCACGCTTGGTCAGCCGCCGATTGAAGGGCGCTTTGCCATCCGGCTGGGGCGTGAACTGATGCATCAGGGAAAGATAGGTGTCCGTTCCGAAATGGGTTTTGATGGCGGACAGCACGTCCCGGGTATCGAATACACAGGCAGGCAGCACCAGGTGTCGGATCAGGACACCTTTTTTTGCGCGGCCAGATTCGTCCAAGTCTAATTGTCCACTGACTTCCAACATGCGGCCAATGGCAGCCAGCGCGGTTTCGAAATAGCGAGGGGCGCTGGAGAACCGGTCCGCCAGCCGCTGATCGTGATATTTGAAGTCCGGAAGCCAGATATCCACATGACTTTTTAACTTATCCACAGTATCCACAGTCAGATATCCGTTGGTATTGTAGACGATGGGAAGGGACAGACCGTCATCCCTGGCCATATCCAACGCGCGTAAGATGCCGTTCACATGGGGTGTGGGCGTGACCAAATTGATGTTTTGAGCGCCGATGCGCTCCAATTCCAGCATGGCCGCAGCCAAGGATTCCGGCGTGAAGGTCTGACCGACCTTGCCGGTTTGAAGCACTTTGTTTTGACAGAATACGCACCGAAGATTGCATCCGGAGAAGAAGACGGCCCCAGAGCCGCCGTCCCCGCAGATGCAGGGTTCCTCATATCGGTGCAGCCCTATCCGGGCGATGCGCATGGTATCGTCGCAGCCGCAAAAGCCGCGCTGACTATGCCTGTCTACGTTGCAGAGACGGGGACAAAGATCGCAGCTCATGGACGCCTGCCGCAAACGAAATTGCGCTCCCAATAAGCCTGATGGAGGCTGCTGCGCGCCACCTGCCCCTTGGAGGAGGAGGCGTGGATCATGGTGCTGCCGCTGATACAGATGCCGGTATGGTTAACAGAATCGCTTGAATCGCTTTTAAAGAACACCAGATCCCCGGCCTGCAGATCGTCCATGGAGGTGATCAGCTTCCAGCTGCCGTTTTGCGAATAGCCCCGGGCGCTCTGACGGCTGGCATAGTGGCCGCTTTGCCGAAGACAATAGTATACGAGGCCGGAACAGTCGAAGGAATCGGGCCCTTCGGCGCTCCACACATAGGGCTTGCCCAACTGGTCCTGGGCGGCGGCCACGATGCTGGAATAGGTCTTTTTGCTGGAGGAAGGCGCCTTGGTCGCGGCGGGCTTGGGCGTTGCTGGATTTTGTCCCTCCGTTTTTTTCGCCGTTGCCTTGGCGGTACCTCTGCTGGTATCCTTCGTCGAATGGCTGGAGGAGGTGCGCTTGGGGGTGGGCCTGGGCGTGGGCGTATCCGTAGGCAGGGCCGGAAGGGGCAGGGCGTCGTCCGAATAGAGGAGGCTCCATGCATCGAAATTGAGTTCTCCCCGAACTTCCAGACCGTTGATGGCTTGGAAGAGCATGACCGCCTGCTCCGTGTGGGGACCGAAATAGCCGTTGATCCGGTCCGTATAGTATCCCAGCTCCGCCAGCCGCTGCTGCAGACGCAGCACGTCGGTCCCGATGTCCGGCCGCTTGATCCGGTAGGTCTGGGCATTCTCCGCATATAAAGAGGTCTGCGTGTCGCCGTCGGCGATGCCGGTCTGGGCCATGTTGCAGGCGCGCTGGAACAGCACGACGGCGCTTTCGATGGACTCGTTATACTGAGACCCGGGCATATCGGAATCCAAATACCCAAGATCGGTCAACCGCTGTTGCAGGGTGACGACGGACGCGTTGTCGTCTCCCAGGCGGAGCGTGGTGTAGACGGAGAGGGTCACCACGTCGGACGCCGGCGTAGCGGCTACCTCGGACGGGGTCTCCGTAGGCGGCACGGCGGTGGATATGGGCGTGGGGGAAAAGGTGGTTGGGGAAGGGATCGCCGTGTCCGTAGGCACGGGAGAGGCAGCGTCCGCCAGGGAGCTGACGAACAGGATGTTTCGGGAGATCATGGGCACGAACAGAAGCGCCAAAAGGACACCGAAGAAAAGGACCCCGATCAGGATCCGCGGCAACATATGGACATAGGGGAGTTTACGGCGTTTCATGGTCATTCCTTGCCTCTATATCAGTATACATGACTCGACCTTTTTCGTCATGTCCAAAGTTTGAATTTTTTGCAAAAGGTTCCCATTATACGTATTGTGTGCTATACTGCATATGGAAAAGTATGGCTATCATGAATGTTGTCCAGGTACGGAAAGAGTTTGCCGACAGGCTCCTGTTTTCCGATATATCGTTTGAGGTGGGGCCGAAGGATCATATCGGCCTTATCGGCGTTAACGGCTGCGGGAAATCCACCCTGATCCAGATGATGCTTGGCGCCGTCCGTCCGGATGGGGGGTATATCTCCATCAGCCCACAGTGCGCCGTGGCCTGCGTAGAGCAGCTGCCGAAGCTGCCGGAGGACACGACCCTCTACGACTTCGTCCTGACGGCCCATGAGGCGCTGCTGTCCTGGGAGCAGGAGCTTTCCACGATCTCCGCGCGCATCGAAACGGCTCAGGACGAAGAGCGGCGTCGGCTCATCGACCGGCAGTTCAAACTCATGGAGCGCTTTCAGCAGGAGGGCGGGCTCACCTTTCGGAGCATGACCCGCTCCGCTTTGATGGGCCTTGGCTTTACGGAGGAGGAGCTGGCAAGGCCCGTGGTCCAGTTCAGCGGCGGTCAGATCGCCAAAGCCATGCTGGCTAAGGCCATCCTGAAGAAGGCGGACCTGCTGCTGTTGGACGAGCCCACCAACAACCTGGACGTGGCTGCCATCTGCTATCTGCAGGAGTATTTAAGCACCTACAAGGGCGCCTACGTGCTGGTTTCCCACGACCGCGCGTTCCTGGATGCCTCGGTGAACCGAGTGTTGGAGCTGGAGAACGGCCATTTGATCGCCACCCGGGGGAACTATACGCGGCATGTGGAGCTGAAGATGGACGAGCGGCAGATCGCGGCTCGCCGGTATCAGCAGACCATGAAGGAGATAAAAAGGATCGAAGGCATCATCGCCCAGCAGCGCCGTTGGAACCAGGAGCGAAACTATGTGACCATCGCTTCCAAGGAGAAGCAGATCGAGCGGCTGAAGGAGGGACTGGTGCCCCCCGAGAAGGACCCGGCCTCCATCCACTTCCATTTTCGGGGCACGGAGCCTTCAGGGAATGAGATCATCGACGTGCGGGACCTGGGCGTGTCCTACGGGGATAAAACGGTTTTCCAGCACGGAGACCTGCTCATCTGGAAGGGGCAGACAGTGTGCCTGGTGGGTGCCAACGGCTGCGGGAAGTCCACCTTCCTGAAGGTGCTGACGGGACAGCTGATGCCCACGGAGGGCCATTTCCGCCTGGGCGCCGGGGTCCGGCTGGGGTATTTCCAGCAGAACACCGACAGCTTGGACCCGAACTGTACCATTTTGGAGGAGATGCAGAACGCCTTTCCCCACGCGCTGGAAGGGGAGCTGCGCAATTATCTGGGCGCGTTCCTGTTCCGCGGGGACGACATCTATAAGCGCGTCGGCACCCTGTCCGGCGGGGAACGGGCCAGGATCAAGCTCCTGCAGCTGGTGATGGGCGGCGCCAACGTGCTGCTGCTGGACGAGCCTACGAACCACTTCGATATCGCTAGCTGCGAGGTGCTGGAACGGGCGCTGGAGGCCTTCGGCGGCACGATCCTGATCGTGACGCACGACCGGTATCTGGTGGAGCGTTTGGCGGATCGGGTGGTGCTGTTGGAGAAAAACGGGTTTGTGGAGCAGGAGGAGGACCAGCAGAGCGTTTTCGACCGCCTCCGCGTCACGCCCATGCAGCAGAAGCAGGAGAAGCAGCCGCCGGAGAACCGAAACAACTACTATCTGAAACAGAAGGAATACAAGGCGGCGCTGGCAGCGGCCCGGCAGGAGATCACCAAGCAGGAGAGGGCCATCGAGGAGAACGAGAGGGCCCAGGCACGGACCGAATCGGACATCGCCCAGGCGGAGACTCGAGGGGATTTTGAAGCGATGCAGCGGCTCTGCGTGGCGTTGGGCCAGCTTCAGAACGAGGAGAGCCAGCTCTACGAAGCGCTGGAACGAGCTGAAAAAGAGAGGGCACAGTTGGAAAAGGAGGGCGAAGCATGAACTGGGGCGGTTTTCCCATCGGATTTCGATTCCCGGTGGACAATTTTTCTTTGGAGACCAAGAAGCGGTGCTGGTCCTATGTGTTGCCGGCCCTCCGCTATGCCGATCTAACGGACAGCACCCTGTTGGAGGCGGAATCGGCGGAGGTGTTCGACCCGGATCGGCTGATTTATATGGCCATCGTCGCCCCCAAGAGCATCACCCCCAGCCGGAAAAACAGCCTGCTGTGGCGAAAGGACGGGCGGCTCATGAGCGCGCTGGCCCTCCATGTGCCGGTGGTCCAGGAGAACTATTTGGAACTGTACACTCACGTCAAGGCGTTGGCGGATATCACGCCGGATAGAAGCGTCGTTCCGAAGGAGGGAGCGGAAGGCCTGCTCCCGGATCGGATCGAATTGCGGCAGAAGGCACCGTTCCACACCCGGGCGCTGATCCTGCCGAAGGGAGAGCTGCCCTTCCGGGAACGGGATGCCCTGTGCCGAGAGACCATGCGGCAGCTGTACGAGCAGGATGAAGGGCTGTATCTAAAGATCCTGCCCATGAGCCCCGGCGGCGAAGGGGCGGTCTATACGGCTGTGGCCTTCCAACACGGGCGGCTTTTCTCGGAGATGATCCCGGATGCCTCCGGCACCAGGCATCGCTGCCTCTTCGGCGTGCTGCCGGGGTATCGGCTGTTGATCGATGGATTCACCGTGCCGGATATAGCTGCTCCCCTGGACGAAGGATACGGCCTTGGCAAGGCCATCCGCATCGCGAAGGACAGGGGATTCACCAATATCCATCTATGCGCCAAAGGGCTCAATCCGCCGAACAGCGAAGCGGAGCCCATGGAGGATGCGGAGGTATTGTACGATCTTTCCCGGCAGCTGCGCTTGTACGACAGGGTGATCCTGACCGAATACGATGCTGACGGACGGATCAAGACCGAGGACGTCAAAATAGACAGGAGGGACAAAGGATGCGTATCGTCGATATTATCGAAAAGAAGCGCGACGGCGGAGAGCTGACCCGTGAGGAGATCGAGGAGCTGATCCTGGGGTACGTGAAGGAGCAGGTCCCCGACTATCAGGTGGCCGCCTTCCTCATGGCCGTGGTGTTTCGCGGCATGACGGACCGGGAGACCGCTATCCTCACTGACGTGATGATGCACAGCGGGGACACGGTGGACCTGTCCCCCCTCAAGGGCGTCAAGGTGGACAAGCATTCCACCGGCGGCGTCGGCGATACCACCACCCTGATCGTGGCGCCCCTGGTGGCAGCCTGCGGCGGCACGGTGGCCAAGATGTCCGGCCGGGGCTTGGGCCACACGGGCGGAACCTTGGACAAGCTGGAATCCATCCCCGGCGTGAACATCGAGCAGCCCTTGGACCGATTCATGGACATCGTGCGGGAAAACGGTCTTGCGGTCATCGGCCAATCCGGAAACCTGGTCCCCGCTGACAAGAAGCTGTATGCCCTTCGGGACGTGACCGCCACCATCGGCAGCACGCCCCTTATCGCCTCCAGCGTCATGAGCAAGAAGCTGGCCGCCGGCGCGGACGCCATCGTGCTGGACGTAAAGGTAGGCTCCGGCGCCTTCATGCGCACGGTGGAGGACGCCAAGAAGCTGGCCTCTCTTATGGTGCGCATTGGGGCCCATCTCGGCCGCCGGTGTGAGGCCATCATCACCGATATGAACCAGCCCCTGGGCCTTGCGGTGGGCAACGCTCTGGAGGTCCAGGAGGCGGTGAACGTCCTTTCCGGCCTGGTCCCCGAGGACGAGCCTCTGGTGGAGGTGAGCCTCCTTTTAGGCGCCCATATGCTCATGCTCAGCGACATCGTCAAGACGGAAGCGGAGGGGAAGGAGAAGCTGCTTCACGCCTTGCGCTCGGGCGCGGGGCTTCAAAAGCTGCGTCGGATGATCGAAGCCATGGGCGGCGATCCAGCCTATATCGATGCGGAAAAGATCAAGGAGCTGTGCCGCGTCCGCCGCCTGGTGGAGGTCTATCCCCTGCAGGACGGGTATCTTTCTGGCCTGGTGGCGGAAAAGATCGGCATCGCCTCCCAGATGCTGGGGGCCGGTCGGGCCAAGAAGGAGGACGCCATCGATCCGGCGGTGGGCCTCGTCATGCACAAACGGGTGGGCGACGCCGTTTCCGTCAAGGAGCCCTTCTGCACCCTGTATGTGAATGATGAATCCCATCTTGAAGAAGCGATAGCCCTGCTCCATGAGAGCATGACCATATCTCAGGAGAAGCCCGGACCTTCACCCCTGGTGTACGCGATCGTGAAGGAGTGAGCATGGACCATCCCTTTATCATCATCGACGGGAACAGCTTGATGTATCGGGCGTTCTTCGCCCTCCAGACGCCCATGAACAGCCGGGACGGCACGCCTACGGGCGCGCTCCACGGCTTTTTGGGCATGCTCCTCAAGTTGGTGGATCGAAAGCCCAGCCACATGGCCGTGGCCTTCGACGTGCACGGGCCCACCTTCCGTCACCTGAAATACGACGAATACAAGGCCGGCCGTCGGCCCACGCCAGACGAGCTCAGGACCCAGATGCCTATTCTAAAGGACATCCTGCGGGAGATGGACATCCCCGTGGTGGAGTGCCCCTCCTACGAGGCGGACGACATCCTGGGCACCCTGTCCCGGCGGGCGGAAAAGGCTGGCCTGGACGTGCTGCTGGTCACGGGGGATAGGGACGCCCTGCAGCTCACCACAGATCACACCCATGTGCTCCTCACCAAGAAGGGCATCACGGACACGGTGGAATACGATCCTGAAACACTGAAGGAGGCCTACGGCCTTACCCCGGATCACATGCGGGATTTGAAGGCATTGATGGGGGATTCCTCCGACAATATTCCCGGCGTGCCCGGCGTGGGGGAGAAGACCGCCTTGAAGCTCCTGGAAAGCTACGGCGATCTGGACGGCGTATATGCCCATAAGGATGAGATCAAAGGAAAGCTGGGGGAACGGGTTCGGGAAAACGAAGCCTCCGCCCGGTTGAGCTACTGGCTGGGCACCATCACCACCGTCGCCCCCGTGGAGACGGAGTTGAAGGACTGCCTGTTCGACGAAGGCAAGCTGTCCAGTGCTCGGGAGAGCCTGGAAAAGCTGGGGTTGAGGAGTATCCTTTCCCGGCTGCCCGCAGCGGAGGAGACCAAACCGAAGGCGGATAGGCCTGCCTGCGAAACGGTGGAGCTCACCTCTTTGGAGGATGTGAAAACCGTAGCCCGCGGTCATGAAGATGCTGAACAGCTGGCGCTGATCATCGCGCCGGGATTCTCCTTCGCATACGACGGAGAAAAGTCCTATCAGTTCATCGGCGGCAACACCCTCTTCGACGAGCCGGTGACGCGCAGGGAGCTGCTGGAGGTCCTTTTCTCTGGCAAGCCTAAAAGGGTGCTGACCTTCGACAAGAAGGCCCTGCTCCATGCGTGGCGGGAGGACGGTGTCGCGCCGTCGCCTATCCTGTTCGACGCCATGATCGCCGACTATCTCTTGAACAGCAACCATCCCATCGACAGCTTCGCGGCTCTCTGCTTCGAGCGCATGAACAGCAAGACGCCCACCGCCGGGCTGCTGTTCCCACTGATGGAGGAGATGATGGCGGAGCTGACCGAAAAGGGCATGAGCTTCCTCTACGATCAGGTGGAGATGCCCCTTGCGGATGTGCTCTTCTCCATGGAGAGCAGAGGGTTCGCCCTGGATCGTTCGGTGCTCTCTCACCTCCACGAGGTGTTCTCCCAGCGGCAAGCCGATCTGGCGGAGCAGATATACGCCCAGGCGGGGGAGCGGTTCAACATCCTGTCCACCAAGCAGCTGGGGACCATCCTCTTTGAAAAGCTGGGTCTTCCCCCGCAGAAGAAGAACAAGACCGGCTATTCCACCGATAGCGACACCCTGGAAGCCCTGAAGGACAGGCACCCCATCGTGCCCCTGATCACGGAGTACCGCTTCGTCGCCAAGGTGGACGCCACCTTTGTGGAGGGACTCATAAAATCCATCGCTGACGACGGCCGGGTCCACACCAGTTTCAAGCAGTGCGTGACGGCCACCGGCCGCATCTCCAGCGCGGAGCCCAATCTCCAAAACATCCCCGTGCGCACGGCGGAGGGGCGGGAGATCCGAAAAGCCTTCGTGGCGTCCCCGGGCAACGTGCTGGTAGGGGCGGATTATTCCCAGATCGAGCTTCGGCTTTTGGCGCATATCAGCGGGGACGAGAATCTGATCGACGCCTTCAACTCCGGGGCGGACATCCACCGCCGCACGGCCGCGGAGGTGTTCCATACGCACTTCGACGAGGTGACCAAGGAGCAGCGCAGCGCCGCCAAGGCCGTGAACTTCGGCATCGTCTATGGCATCTCCGATTTCGGTCTCGCGCAAAACCTGGGCATCCCCGTGAAGACGGCAGGCAGTTACATCAAGCGCTACTTCGAGCGGTACCCCGGCGTTCAGGCGTATTTGAAAGGATGCGTGGAGAAAGCCAAGGAAAAGGGCTACGCCCAGACCATCTACGGCCGCCGCCGCCCCATGCCGGAGCTAAAGAGCAGCAACTACAACACCCGGAGCTTCGGCGAACGGGTGGCCATGAACATGCCCATCCAGGGCAGCGCCGCGGACATCATCAAGATCGCCATGGTCCACGTGGACAAGGCGTTGCGGGAGGCGGGCCTGCAGGGACGGCTGGTGCTGCAGATCCATGACGAGCTGATCGTGGACGCCCCGGAAGGGGAGGCCGAGACCATCCGGCAGCTCATGGAATCCTGCATGGAAAAGGTGGCCGACCTGAAGGTGAAGCTGATTGCCGAAGCCGCCACCGGGAAGAGCTGGTACGATACGAAATGAGCGCCTATACAGCCATCGGCCTGACGGGAGGCATCGCCTCCGGAAAATCCACCGTTGCGGACCTGTTTCGGACCTGGGGCGCCTTCGTGGCGGACGCGGACGACATATCCCGTCACGCCCTCGATGTGGGCACCCCCTGCTACGAGCAGACCGTGGAAACCTTTGGACGGCATATCCTGCTGCCCGACGGGGCCATAGACCGGAAGTTGGTGGCGTCCATCGTCTTCTCCGATCCCGAGGCCCTCGCGGCGTTGAACGGAATCATCCATCCCTATGTGCATGAGGTGATCCTCGCCGATTCCGAAAGGGCCTTTGCCGAGACGCCCCAGCGGCTGATCGTGTGGGACGTGCCGCTGCTGTTCGAAACAGGGTATGAAAAAGAGGTGGCGAAGACCGTGGTGGTCACCGCTCGGCAGAGCCTGCGCATCCAGCGCATCGTGGCGCGAGACGGCTCCACCAAGGCAGCGGCTTTGCGGCGGATACGGGCCCAGATGCCGGATCGGGAAAAGGTCAAGCGGGCGGATTTGGTCATCCGCAACAACGGCTCCCTGGAGGAGCTGGAAACAAAAACGAGGGAAGTGTTCGATGAGCTCCTGGAAACTATGGATCGATGATCATAAGCTGGTCTGCGCCTTATTGGCGCTGATCCTGCTGGCAGCGCTGCTGTGCGGCTATTTCTTCTACGGCCGTCCGGCCCTGCTGCGCTCCAAATACAAGCTGGCCTATGAGGCGGAAATACTGGCGTCGGCGGAGGAATTCGACCTGGACCCCTATCTGGTGTGCGGCGTCATCTTCACGGAGAGCGCTTTTCGCCCTGAGGCCAGGAGCAACGTGGGTGCCCTGGGCCTGATGCAGCTCATGCCCGCCACGGGCTTGGAGGAAGCGGAGTTGCTGGAGATCGAGGGCGTGACGGAGGATCGGCTCACGGAACCTGCTTTGAACATCCGCCTGGGCTGCAATTATCTTAGAAAGCTGCTGGACGAGTTCGGCACCGAGAGCGTGGCGCTGGCCGCCTATAACGCCGGGCCTGGCCGGGTCCGTCAGTGGCTGAAGGAGTATGGGAAGAAGGAGGACGGGTC
The DNA here is from genome assembly GCA_900319345.1 of uncultured Eubacteriales bacterium. GTDB lineage: Bacteria > Bacillota > Clostridia > Christensenellales > CAG-138 > RUG472. Next base: position 19,485 of record ONNZ01000017.1, on the reverse strand, counting down.
CATCCTCTACATTCCTTACCCCGAAACCAACAAGTATGTGGGTCGGGTCCAGAGCGCCAAGGGCGTTTATGAGCGGCTGTATCCCGATCTTGCGCAGAGGAACGGAGACCACTGATATGGAGTTTGTGTTGGCGATCGTGATCCTGTTGCTGGATCAAGGCACGAAGATTTGGGCCGAGAGAGCCCTCAGCCGTCAGCCCCTGGTGTTGATTCCCGGGGCGCTGGAATTGACGTATCTGGAGAATCGCGGGGCGGTCTGGGGGCTCATGCAGGGCTGGCGGATCGTGTTCCTGGTAGCTACCTTCGTCTTCTTATGCATCCTCGTCTGGTTTTACGCCAAAAAGCGGAAGGATATGACGGTGCTCACCCGCGTCATCCTGTCCCTTCTGTTCGCCGGGGCCATCGGCAACCTGATCGACCGGGTCTTTCTGGGCTACGTGCGGGACATGATCTATTTCAGCCTCATCAATTTCCCTGTGTTCAACGTGGCGGACAGCGCCATCACCATCGCCGCGGCCCTGCTGGTGATCGAGACGTTCTTCGTGAAGGGCAAAACCACCACCTTCGATCTGATGGAATCGTGCTTTCCCAAGAAGGAAAAGAAAACGGAATCATGAGTGCCGAGGAATTGCTCATCGCGGATAAGGAATACCGGCGGTTGGACCTTTGCCTGTCGGAAATGACGGAACTGTCCCGCTCACGGGCCCAGAGCCTGATCGAGGAGGGACTGGTCATCGTCAACGGCCGTACCTGCCGACGGAGCGACATGGTCCGCCTTGGAGATACGGTCCGATACACGGTGCCCGAAGCAAAGCCCATCGAACTGGTTCCGGAGGACATCCCGTTGGATATCGTCTATGAGGATGGGGATATCTGCGTGGTGAACAAGCCCCGGGGTATGGTGGTCCATCCGGCAGTGGGGAACGAGTCGGGGACGCTGGTGAACGCGCTACTGTACCATTTCGGCGACCTTTCCTCCATCGGCGGCCAGATACGCCCCGGCATCGTGCACCGGATCGACAAGATGACCAGCGGCCTGCTGGTGGTGGCGAAGAACGACACGGCCCATGAGAGGTTGGCCCGTCAGTTTGCCGATCATTCCGCCCATCGAAGCTATATCGCCCTGGTGGCGGGGAACATCAAGGAGGATTCCGGTACGGTGGACGCACCCATCGGTCGCCATCCCACCGAGCGAAAGCGCATGGCGGTGGTGGAGAACGGTCGCCGAGCCGTGACCCATTTTAAGGTGTTGTATCGGTTTTCCAGCGTGACCGTCCTTGCCTTGGAGCTGGAGACGGGGCGGACCCACCAGATCCGCGTCCACATGGCCCATATCCATCACCCGGTGGTGGGGGATCAGGTCTATTCCAGCGGCAAAAACACCCTGGGCATGGAGGGGCAGGCCCTTCACGGCTGGCGGCTGCAGCTGACGCATCCGGTGACGGGAGAGCCCATGTCCTTCGAGGCGCCTTTGCCGGAGGACATGCGGCGCGCGCTGAAGCGGCTGGGGTATCCCGGTGAGTTCCCCTTGCCGAAGGAGGAGATCGTTACATGAAACGCTTGAGCTGTATCCTGCTTGCCCTGCTGCTGCTCGTAGGCTGCAGACAGAGGACCATATCTCCACGCCCGGAGAGCAAGGGAGACTATATCGCCCACGAGATGCCGACCGCTGCTCCAACCATCCAGCCGCCGCAGGCATCGCCTACGCCAGCGGCCATGGAGCCACCTCGGCCTGCTTTAGCTACCTTTGCGCCCGTGTTCGATACGGAGCCCCTCTTTGCGGAGGAAGTGCTCTCCCAGGACGGGGAGCCGCTCTTTTCTCAGATCCGCGCCTTGCTTTCGGACAAGGATCTTTCCAAGCAGGATTTCCATAATCGCCTTTCCGCCATCATCGCTCAGGCAGAAGAGATGGATCAAACCCTTCGACTCCTTTTTGAAAGGGGCCGGACGCTGACGGAGGAACGAAAGGAAAGCACTATCGACGTCCTGACGGAGCTCGTATCCGAGAGCATGTTGGCCGATCTTGAGGATGCCTATTCGAAATGCGCCGGAGAGGGAGAAGCGTTGCCCATCGAGGCGTATCGTGAATCCATCGACGCCCTGCTGCAGGACCTCGTCTCCATGGAGCCAAGGACGGTGTCCTTCTTCACCTTGAGTAGGAACGGCGCCCGGGAATATATGACCGTTCTATCGAGATATATGGGAGAACCCGTCGATCTCGATACGATTTGGAACGCCTTGGACGAGCTCTGTCAAACGGAGGCCTATGCTCTCAGCGCCTCCATAAAGGCCGATCCGGAAGTCGTGCGCAGGAAGGAGCCCATATCGTTGGGCTCGTTTGACAGGAATTTGTCCCTGCTGCGCCGGATCACCCAAGACCTTTGCTCCCTGCCGGATGGATCCATGCTGCCGGTCGCCTATGTGACCGAACAGGAAAAGGAGATGGACCTGCTGCAGCTCGCTTTCCGCTATTACCCGGGCATGACGTTTCTGAAGGCCTATGGCGCGCAGGCGCCAGAGGACCAACAGGCCCGATGGGCCAGCGCACCAGACGGATATCTGGCAGGTCTCGCGGTCCACGGCTCCTATGCCGTCATATCCTATCTGGACGATTTCGAGCTCGAATACGTTCAGTATCGCTGGTACGAGGAGATGCTGTACAAAACCCTGACGGGCATCTCGGCCCTGCTGATCCATTATTACGGCTATTCCATAGAGGACTTGGCGGAATACCTGAAGAGCTGGGGCGCTGAGTCCTTTACCAAGTATCTGTATGATGCCGCCATGTTCGATCCCTTCGAGTGTGTGATCGCTTCCTACGGGTATTATCAATATCTGGACATCTGTCAGGCCGCCCTGGACGCAGGCTGCGAAAACGAACGACGGTTTCTCCAGGATTACCTGGCGGCCGGCCCCGGGCCCTTCCGGGAGCTAAAAGAATATATGGTCGCACTCTATCAAAAACAAGGTTGACAAACGCCCTATGAGGGAGTAGAATCACCACAAATATGGGCTGTGAGAAAGAGGAGTACACCCCATTTCCTCTCAGAGAGGCGTCCGCACTGCTGAAAGGGCGCTGTCGAGATCGGGTGGAAGGTCGCTTTTTAGCCCTGCGGCGGGAAAGCCGAAAGGCCAGTAGTGCTGCACGCAGACGCTGCGTTATAGCTTCGAGGGAAACGGGGGAGACCCTGTTTAACAAAGGTGGTACCGCGAGCGCCCGCTTCGTCCTTTGACGAAGCGGGCGATTTGTTTTTTGAGAGGAGAAGTTTATGAAAGAGATGCCGAAGACCTACGATCATCAGATCGTGGAGAGCAAATGGTACGAGAAATGGGAGAAGAGCGGCTATTTCCACGCCGAGCCCAACCCGGAGAAGACCCCGTTCACCATCGTGATACCGCCCCCCAACATCACGGGTAAGCTCCACATGGGCCACGCCCTGGACAATACGCTGCAGGACGCCATCGCCCGCTATAAGCGCATGTCCGGATATGAGATGCTGTGGCTGCCGGGCACGGATCACGCCTCCATCGCCACCGAGGTGAAGATCGTAGAAGCCCTGGCAGAGGAGGGCCTGACCAAGAAGGACATCGGCCGGGAGGGCTTTTTGAAGCGCGCCTGGCAGTGGCGGGAAGAATACGGCTCCACCATCGTGAAGCAGCTGAGGAAGATGGGCTCCTCCTGCGATTGGGAGCGGGAACGGTTCACCATGGACGAGGGCTGCAACAAGGCCGTGGTCAAGGTCTTCAAGTCCCTCTACGATAAGAAGCTCATCTACCGGGGCGACCGTATCATCAACTGGTGCCCCGACTGCAAGACCGCCCTCAGTGACGCCGAGGTGGAATACGAGACCCAGGCGAGCCATCTGTGGCACATCCGCTACGACGCTCCCGACAAGTCATATTCCATCACCGTGGCCACCACCCGGCCCGAGACCATGCTGGGCGATACGGCCATCGCCGTGAACCCGGAGGACGAGCGGTATAAGGACATCATCGGCAAGACGGTGATCCTGCCCCTCGTGAACCGGGAGATCCCCATCGTGGGGGACGAATACTGTGAGATGGAGTTCGGCACCGGCGCCGTGAAGATCACCCCCGCCCACGATCCCAACGACTTCGAGGTGGGCCAGCGGCACGGTCTGCCTATACTGAAGGTCTTCGATGAGAAAGGCTATATCAACGAAAACGGCGGCCAGTACTGCGGTCAGGAGCGCTTCGAGTGCCGGAAGAACATCGTGGCGGACCTTGAAAAGAGCGGGAACCTGGTGAAGATCGAGGACTACACCCACAACGTGGGCACCTGCTACCGCTGCCACACCACTATCGAGACCATCGTGTCCAAGCAGTGGTTCGTGGACATGAAGCCCCTGACGGAGCCCGCTCTCGAGGCGGTGCGCTCCGGCCAGGTGAAGTTCATCCCCGAGCGATTCTCCAAACCCTACTTCAACTGGATGGAGAACATCCGGGATTGGTGCATCTCCCGTCAGCTGTGGTGGGGCCATCGGATCCCTGTGTACTACTGCGACGACTGCGGCGGCGTGTTCTGCGAGGAAGAAGCGCCGGAGAAGTGCCCCATCTGCGGCGGCAAGCTCCGGCAGGACGAGGACGTGCTGGACACCTGGTTCTCCTCCGGTCTCTGGCCCTTCTCCACGCTGGGCTGGCCCGAGAAGACGGCGGAGCTCGACTACTTCTATCCCACCAGCACCCTGGTGACCGGCTATGACATCATCACCTTCTGGGTGAGCCGCATGATCACCTTCGGCATGGAGGTCATGAAGAAGCCCCCCTTCGAGAACGTGTACATTCACGGCCTCGTGCGGGACAGCCTGGGCCGGAAGATGAGCAAGTCTCTGGGCAACGGCATCGATCCCTTGGAGATCATCGAAAAGTACGGCGCCGACCCCCTGCGATTCTCCCTGGTCACCGGCAACTCCGCCGGCAACGACATGCGCTTCTACTGGGAGAAGGTGGAGTCCGCCCGGAACTTCTGCAACAAGGTGTACAACGCCGCCCGCTTCGTGCTCATGAACATCCCCGAGGACACCCAGCCCATCATCCGGGAGGAGCTCCTCGACACCGCCGACAAGTGGATATTGTCCCGCCTCAACGAGATCACCCGAGAGGTGACGGACAATCTGGACGACTACGAGCTGAACCTGGCCGCTGAGAAGATCTACGACTTCATCTGGGCGGAGTTCTGCGACTGGTACATCGAGATGGCCAAGTCCGCCCTGTATGGGGAGGACGCGGCGAAGAAGGAGAACGTGTCCGCCGTGCTTATCGAGGTGCTGAGCACCTCCATGAAGCTGCTGCATCCCTTCATGCCCTTCATCACGGAGGAGCTCTATCAGCAGCTCCCCGGCCATGAGGAGACCATCATGCTCTCCGCCTGGCCCAAAGCCCAGGAGGGGCAGCTCTACGCCAGGGAGTGCGCCACCATGGAGACCATCATGGACCTGGTAAAGAACATCCGCAACATTCGGGCGGATCTGAAGGTGCCCCCGGCTCAGCGGATCGAAGCGAGAATCATCTGTGCCGACCCCAAGGCTCTCGAAGGGGCGGAGGGGTATCTGCTGAAGCTGGCCGGGGTGGAGAAGACCACCATCAGCGACCAGCGGGGCCAGGCCCTCAAGAGCGACGTACATATCGTCTGCGAGAAGGCGGAGGCTTTCATTCCCCTAGCCTCCCTGGTGGACCTCGATAAGGAACGGGAGCGGATCGACAAGGAGATCGAACGGGTGAAGGGCGAGATCGCCCGCGCCCAGGGCAAACTGAGCAACGAGAAGTTCGTGTCCCGGGCCCCGGAAGCGGTGGTCAACGAGGAGCGCCGCAAGCTCCAGGCGGGGGAGGACATGCTCAAAAAGCTTCAGGAGCGTCGGGAAGCGCTGGACGAGTAAGCGTCAAACAAACCATATCTCCGCATCCCAAAACGGTGCGGAGATATGGCCTTGCGAACAGGACATTATTTCAAAAAAGCTATTGACATTTTCTGTTCGATGATGTATATTTGTCAAGTCGCGAAAAGCAGCGTGGCGCTTTACGGGGTGTGGCGCAGTCCGGTAGCGCACGTGCTTTGGGAGCATGGGGCCGGAGGTTCAAATCCTCTCACCCCGACCAGGTGTGGCCCCGTGGTCAAGCGGTTAAGACATCGCCCTTTCACGGCGGTAACAGGAGTTCGATTCTCCTCGGGGTCACCATTTCCTTCTGGGAATTGATTGGGCCTTTAGCTCAGTTGGTCAGAGCAGTCGGCTCATAACCGATCGGTCCGGGGTTCAAGTCCCTGAAGGCCCACCACGCGGCCCGGTAGTACAGTTGGTTAGTACGCCAGCCTGTCACGCTGGAGGTCAGGGGTTCGAGCCCCCTCCGGGTCGCCATTTTCTCCGAGAGATCGGCTCACCAGCTTGCTGGTGTAGCTCAATGGCAGAGCAACTGATTTGTAATCAGTAGGTTGAAGGTTCGACTCCTTTCACCAGCTCCAAACCTTGACAGCTTTATACTTGGATGGGTTCCCGAGTGGCCAAAGGGAGCAGACTGTAAATCTGTTGTCACAGACTTCGGTGGTTCGAATCCACCCCCATCCACCAAATATGCGGGAATGGCGGAATTATATGCGGGAATGGCGGAATTGGCAGACGCGCACGGTTCAGGTCCGTGTGAAAGCGATTTCATGCAGGTTCAAGTCCTGTTTCCCGCACCAATGAAAAAAGAGTCCGGATGGACTCTTTTTTCATTGGTGCGGGAAACAAAACAGGACTTGAAGGGTTCGGTAGTGAATGGGGCTCCGGTGGAGCCCCAGAGCCGAACCCTGTCTGAGCCCGCAGGCGAGAACAAGTCCTGTTTCCCGCTTTATACATTAAATCTTTCGCCAATTCGATATTATAGCATCCGCATTCCTGCACATCTCTTCCCAATGCCCAAAATTTGATTCGTCATGCACCGCGACGGCATAGAATCCAGCCCTTTTCGCTGTCAGCAGGGCCGTGGGAGAGTCCTCATATACGGCGGTATCGGCAGGCGCCGCCCCCAGCCGCGTCGCCGCAGCAAAGTAGGCGTCGGGTTCTTCCTTGCCTTTGCCGACGGCTTCGCACGAGAGGATGAACGAGAAGAAGGACAATAAACCAAGCCTTTCCAGGCATATGTGGATCAGCGGTTCAGGGGTGGAGGAGACGACGCACATGCGGACATCGTCGTTCCTGAGCCGTTCCAGGTACGCGCGAACGCCCGTCTTTTCCTGAATCACATTCTGATATAGCTCCTTCATGCGGGCGTCGAGTTCTGCGGCGATATCCGCGGCAGAAGTGTCGAGAGACAGGTACTGTCGAAACAGTTCGGCGCTCTCATAGGTGGTAAAGTGCGCGGTATGGGCGACGATCTCCTTTGCAGCTTCATTGGTGGCGCCTTGGGCCACAAGGAAGGTAATATATATCTCGTTCCAGCCCCACATGGAATCCACCAGGGTGCCGTCCATATCGAAGATCGCGAAAGGCTTTGTTTCCACGGTTGGGATCATAACCAGTTCCCGAACAAGCCCCTGGCGATGGCCTTGCCGATCTTCCTTCCGACTCGGTTCAGGATGGAGTTCGTGGCTGTTTTCGCCACTTTCTTGGCGGCCTTGCCCACAGAGCTTTGCTTCTTCTTTTTCGAGGCGTCGGCCTTTTTTTGGTCGGCTTCCTTCTTTTCTGCAGCCTTTTTCTCCGCCTCCGCCAGCGCCGCCTGTTCCTTGGCGTCCGTTTCCTCCTTCAGCTTCTCATAGGCGGAATAGTTGTCCACCGCCTCCTTGTAGGAAGCAAAGAGGGGATCGCTTTCCAGTATCCTTTCCCTGGTTTCCTCCTGTGCGATGCCCATCAGGCTCTGGGGCGGCAGGATGTTGGCCCGTTCCACCATGGCGGGGATGCCCTTCTCGTCCAGCAGGGAGACCAGCGCTTCGCCCGTGCCCAGGCTCAAGATCTCCTTCTCGGAATCCAGGTTCGGATTGGGGCGGAAGGAATTGGCCGCAGCCTTCACCGCTTTCATCTCGGAGGGGGTGTAAGCACGAAGTCCATGCTGGATGCGGTTGCTGAGCTGGGCCAGCACGTCCCCGGGGATATCGGAGGGGCTTTGGCTCACGAAATAGATGCCAACGCCCTTGGAACGGATCAGCTTCACCAGCTGCACGATCTTCTCCAGGAAGGCCTTAGGGGCGTTTTGGAAGAGCAGATGGGCTTCGTCGAAGAAGAACACCGCCTTAGGCTTCTCCGGGTCGCCCACCTCGGGCAGGCGCTCGAACAGTTCCGACACCAGCCAGATGAGGAAGGTGCTGTAGATGAGGGGACTGCGGATAAGCTTCGTGCTGTCCAGGATGTTCAGCAGGCCATGGCCGTTTTCATCCAAACGCAGCAGATCGGAGACGGAGATGGAGGGCTCGCCGAAGAAGATGTTGCCGCCCTCGTCCTCCAGCCGCAGCAGTGCCCGCTGGATGGCGCCGATGCTTTGGGGCGTCACGTTCCCGTAGGTGGTGACCAGGCTCGCTCGATTGTCGTTCACGTAGGTGAGCATGGAGCGCAGGTCTTTAAGATCAATGAGCTCCAAGCCGTTGTCGTCCGCCACCCGGTACACGATGTGGAGGATGCCCGTCTGGACCTCTGTGAGCCCCAATAAACGGGAGAACATGAGGGGGCCCATGTCCGACACCTTGATGCGGACGGGGATGCCTTTCTCGCCGAAAATGTCCCAGAAGGCCACGGGGTAGCCCCGGTAGCTCCAGCATTCCCTGAGGTCGAACCGATCGATCCTCTTCTGCATGCCCTCCGAATCCAACCCCGGTTCAGCCAGGCCCGACACGTCGCCCTTGACGTCCGCCAAAAATACCGGCACGCCCATGTCGGAGAAGCTCTCCGCCAGCACCTTCATGGTCACGGTCTTGCCCGTGCCGGTGGCGCCGGTGATGAGGCCGTGGCGGTTGGCCATCTTTGGCAGTAAAAACAGCTTTTCCCCCTGGACGTTGGCAGCATACACTTTATTGTCGAAGAACATAAACAAGCCCTCCTGAATAGATCATTGTCATAGTATCATTCTTTCGGCCTGCGCACAAGGGAAAGAAAAAATAATGTTGTCGCCGCCGCGTTTTTACGCTATAATACATTCGATTATATTGGAGTTTTATGTGCATGCGGGCAAACTTGATCGAACAAAACCGAATAGAGCTGCAAAAGGGCATGGCCCAGGAGGTCTACGACCGGGCCCATGGCCGGAAAAAAACGTATTATATCGAAACCTACGGCTGCCAGATGAACGTGCGGGATTCCGAGACCATCGCCGGGCTTCTGCAGGAGATGGGCTATCGGTCCGCTGAAAACAAGGATGACGCCAGCGTGATCCTGTTCAACACCTGCTGCGTGCGGGATCATGCCGAAAAGCGGCTCCTGGCCAATATCGGAGCGCTGAAGGAGCGGAAGGAAGCCGATCCCGATCTGATCCTCGGCATCTGCGGCTGCATGATGCAGCAGGCGGACGTAGCAAAGAAGGTCATGCGCCGGTTCCCCTTCGTCGATTTCGTCTTCGGCACCAACGTGCTGTGGCGGCTGCCGGAGCTGATGCTCAGCGCCCTGAACGGGGAACGGCTGATACTGACTTCGGAGGAGGGATTCGCCATATGCGAGGGCTTGCCCGCCCGGCGGTCCAACCCGTTCTCCGCATTCGTCAACATCACCTTCGGCTGCGACAACTTCTGCTCCTACTGCATCGTGCCCTACGTGCGGGGGCGCGAGCGTTCCCGGGAGCTTTTGGAGGTGGTGGCCGAGGTCCGATCCCTGGCGGAGCAGGGGATCACGGAGATCACCCTGTTGGGACAGAACGTTAATTCCTACGGCAAGGGCATGGGTGTGGACTTCGCGGACCTGCTGAAGGCTGTGAACGGGGTGGACGGCATCCGCCGCATCCGCTACATGTCCAGCCATCCCAAGGACCTGACGCCTCGGCTCATGGCGGCCATCGCGGAGAACGACAAGGTGTGCCACCACATGCACCTGCCCGTCCAGTCCGGCAGCACCGCCATCTTGGAGAGGATGAACCGCCGGTACACCCGCGAAGGGTATTTAAAACTGGTGGAGGACCTGCGCCGGACGGTGCCGGACATTGAGCTCACCACCGATGTGATCGTCGGTTTTCCCGGGGAAACCGACAGGGATTTCGAGGACACTCTGTCCCTGATGGATCAGGTGGGCTATGCGGCGGCCTTCACCTTCAAGTATTCCCCCCGCAAGGGTACCAGGGCGGCGGAGGCGGAGGACCAGATACCGGAACAGGTCAAGAAGGAGCGCCTGAAGCGCCTCAACGACCTGCAGGCCAGAAAGACCGCGGAGAACAACCGCAGATACCTGGGACACAGGGGAGAGGTACTGATCGAGGGTTTCGACAAGCGGAATGAGACCGTCCTCTTCGGGAAACTTGACACCTTCAAGATGGTCTATTTCCCCGGCGACGAGAAGCTGCTGGGCACCTATCAAACGGTTACTGTCACAGAATGTGCGCGGAACTCCCTGTTGGGAAGAATGGAGTAAAAAGGATATGGAAGAAAAGAAAAAAGGGATGCTGGACGTGCTGGCGGCCGATGAGATCCATCGGTATATGAAGGCGCGGCGAGCGGTCAACGACGATACGGAGTTGTCCGCCATGGTAAAGGAATACGAGGAGGGCAGCGCCAGGCTGGTCAAGATGATCCAGACGGAGGGCTTCGACGCTGACGAAGCTGTTCGCCTCAGCAACGATATGGATTATATCGGCTTCATCCTGAGCCAAAACCCCATGATCGTGGAGCTGCGGGCCGCTTATAAGGCCATGAACGAATACCTTGCCTCCGTGAAGGGCACCGTTTCCTTCTCCTGCGGCGGGGATTGCAGCAGCTGCGCCGAAGCCTGTGCTGCTAAACCTGAACAGAAAGACGGGGAAGCATGAAGATCGTAGAAGGCATGTCGCCCATGATGCGGCACTATCTGCAGATGAAGGAGCAGTATCCCGACTGCTTCCTGTTCTATCGGCTGGGCGACTTTTATGAGATGTTCTTCGAGGACGCCATCGAGGGCAGCAAGATCATGGAGCTGACCCTGACGGGTCGGGATTGCGGCCTGCCGGAACGGGCGCCCATGTGCGGCGTGCCGTATCACAGCGTGGACACCTATGTCCAGCGGCTCATCAGCCGGGGCTACAAGGTGGCGATCTGCGAGCAGATGGAGGACCCAGCCCTCGCCAAGGGGCTGGTGGAACGATCCGTGATCCGGGTCATCACCCCCGGCACGGTCATCGAGGAAAAGCTGCTGGATGCGGGGAAGAACAACTATCTGCTGTCCGTCTATGCGGCTCGCAACGGCTACGGGTATGCCTACGCCGACGTATCCACAGGCGAATTCAAGGCGGGGGAGATCCGCGGCAAGGAACCAGAAGCGGCGCTGCTGGACGAGATCACCCGCATCGGCCCCACCGAATGCGTGTCCAACGACGCTCTTTTTGAGCAGGAATACGTGAAGAAGCGGCTCCAAAGCCTGTGCTATCTGGAGAAGCAACCGGACAGCATCTTTCAGCTTTCCCGGGCTACAGACGTGCTGAAGAAACACTTCGACGTCTCCACCCTGGACGGCTTCGGCTGCGCGCAGATGCCCATGGCCATCTCGGCGGCTGGCGGGCTCATGCAGTATCTTCAGGATACGCAGAAGAACGGCCTTAGCCATATCCGCCGCCTGTCCGTCGTCAGCCGGTCGGAATACATGCAGCTGGACGTGAACACCCGGCGGAACCTGGAGCTGACCGAAGGCATCCGCACAGGCAGCGGCGGCAAAAACACGTTGCTGTATCTGTTGGACGAGACCAAGACCGCTATGGGCCGCCGGATGCTCAGAAACTGGATCGACTGCCCTCTGCAGGACATATCCGTCATCCGTTCCCGGCAGGACGCGGTGGAGGAACTCTTTGCTAATACGGTCCTGCGCACCAAGCTCAGGGAGCACCTGGACAAGATCTACGACATCGAGCGGCTCTGCTCCAAGATCGCTTATGGGACCATCAACCCCCGGGATTGCGTGGCTCTGTCCCGGTCTCTGCGGCAGATCGGGCCGGTCCTGGATGTCATATCCGATTGCGCCTCTGACGAGCTTACCCGTATCCGGCAGGAGCTGGATCGGATGGAGGACATGATCGACCTCATCGACCGGGCCATCGACGACGATCCCGCGCCCAACCTGAAGGAAGGGGGCGTGATCCGGTCCGGGTACAACGAGGAGGTGGACGAGCTCAGGGACATCTCCGGCAACGCCAAGAAGTGGTTGGACGACGTGCTGACCCGGGAGAGGGAGAGCACGGGCATCAAGAACCTGCGCATCGGCTTCAACAAGGTCTTTGGGTACTTCCTGGAGGTGACCAAGTCCTTCGTGGGCCAGGTGCCCTACTACTATCAGCGCAAGCAGACCCTGACCAACGCCGAGCGGTACATCACGCCGGAGCTGAAGGATATCGAGAACCGCATCCTGACGGCCAACGAGCGCCTCATCAAGCTGGAAGGGGAGCTCTATAGCCAAATTCGGGACGCATTGCTCCCGGAGACCGGGCGGCTGGAGAAGAACGCCCAGCTGATCTCCTGCCTGGACGTGTATGCGTCCTTCGCCCAGGTGGCGGTGACGAACCGGTACGTGCGGCCCGAGATGGGCGAGGATGGGGTCATCTCCATCCGCAACGGTCGGCATCCCATCGTGGAACGGACGTTGCAGGACGGCTTTATCCCCAACGACGTGCTGCTGGATCAGGGGGAGAATCGGCTGCTTATCATCACTGGACCCAACATGGCCGGCAAAAGTACCTATATGCGCATGGTGGCGCTGATCGCGCTCATGGCCCATATGGGCGCCTTCGTACCGGCGGAATCGGCCCATATCTCGTTGGTGGATCGTATCTTCACCCGTATCGGCGCCAGCGACGACCTTTCCTCGGGCCAGAGCACCTTCATGGTGGAGATGAGCGAGGTGGCCAACATCCTCAACAACGCCACTCGAAACAGCCTCCTCATCTTGGACGAGATCGGGCGCGGGACCAGCACCTACGATGGTCTTTCCATCGCCTGGGCGGTGCTGGAATTCATCGCTGACGAGAATACCTGCGGCGCCAAATCCCTCTTTGCCACCCATTATCACGAGCTTTCCGAGCTGGAAGGGCAGCTGCCCGGCGTGAAGAACTATCGCATCTCCGTGAAGGAGATCGGGGAGGACATCCTGTTCCTGCGCAAGATCGTCCGAGGCAGCGCCGATAAGAGCTTCGGCGTGCAGGTGGCGCGCCTCGCAGGCATCCCCGATGCGGTGATCGCTCGGGCAGGGCAAATCCTCCAGGGCCTGGAGAATTCGGACATGGCGACTATGCATGAGAAGGCTCGCATAAAAACGGTGGATAATCAAGAAATATCCGTGGATAAGTCACAAAAGACGGTGGATAACCAAGTGGACAAGGCCATCTTGGCGGATATGAAAACGCTGAATCTGGAGAACATGACCCCCATGATGGCGTTGCAGAAGCTGTACGCCTACCATGACGCGCTCAAGGAGGATTGACCCATGCTTATCAAGGTTTTGCCGCCCGCGTTAGCCAATCAGATCGCCGCCGGAGAGGTGGTGGAACGCCCCGCCTCGGTGGTGAAGGAGCTGGTCGAGAACGCCCTGGACGCCGGGGCCACGGCCATCACCGTGGATATCACGGACGGAGGTTTGAGCTCCATCCGCGTCACGGACAACGGCAGCGGCATCCAGCCGGAGGATTGCCCCACGGCCTTTCTTAGGCACGCCACCAGCAAGATCAGCACCCAGGAGGACCTGGCCGCCATCGGGACCCTGGGGTTCAGAGGTGAGGCTTTGGCATCCATCGGGGCAGTATCGCTGGTGACCATGACCACGCGGGTGCCCGGCGAGGAATGGGGCACCCGAGTCGTCTTCGACAACGGCAGGCTGGTGTCTAACGAGGCCTGTTCCTGCGTGTTCGGGACCACCGTACAGGTGGACAATCTCTTCGCCAAGGTCCCGGCGCGGCTGAAATTCATGCGCTCTGCCCGTTCGGAAGCCGGATATATCGGCGATTTCATGGCCCGAGCCATCCTGGGACGCCCGGATATCGCATTCCGTTTTCTCAGCAACGGAAAATGCGTCTACGAGACCTATGGGGACGGGAAGCTGAAGAACGCCATCTTCTGCATCTACGGGTCCCACATCACGGATCGGCTGCTGCCGGTGCTCCTAGACAACGGCTACGTGCGGATCGAAGGCTTCCTCGGGAACCAGGAGATCTCTCGGCCCAACCGGTCCATGGAGACCCTGTTCGTCAATGGCCGGTACATCCGCTCCATCGGCATCTTTTCCGCCATCCAGAAGGCTTACGACACCCGTATGATGGCGGGCCGGTATCCATTTGCTTTGCTCAATATCACCATCGCCAAGGAGGAGGTGGACGTGAACGTTCACCCGGCCAAGACGGAGGTCCGCTTCGTGGATCAGCCGCGGGTGGAATACGCCGTGACGGCGGCCTGCGCGCAAGCCCTTCGGCAGCCGGTGATCCCTCAGGTCCAGCTGCCGAACCAGGCGAAACATGCCGTTGAGAAGGTCGAGCCGAAAGCAGAGCGGCAGCCGTTTTCGGAAACCTCCTATGAACAAATGGAGAAGAAACGACCGGCCACCAGCTATGTGGAGGCATATAAGAAGCAGGTGGTGGTCCCGCCCCGGTCCGTGTTGAAGGAGAGCAGCGCCGGGTATTCCTACAATACGTTCCAAAAGAAACCTCCGGTGGAGGATAAGCAGGAGCCCCCGCGTGTGGAGGTGTTCGCGGTTGCTGGGAACCGACCGCAGCCGCCTGCCCCGGCGACTAAGAAGGCGGAGCAGGACGCCCTGCCGCTGGATTTTGCGGTAAACATCATCGGCTGCGCCTTCAACACCTATTGGATCGTGCAGCACGAGGACGATCTATATCTCATCGATCAGCATGCGGCTCATGAGCGCAAGCTGTATGAGGACTTCAACGCCCAGGATGTGGCCGCCGCATCCCAGGAGCTGCTGATCCCGCAGCTGCTGACGCTGCAGCCCCGGGAATTCGAGTTGGTGGAGGAATGGCAAGAGGAGCTGGAGGAGCTGGGCTACCGCTTCGAGCGTACGGGGGTGCTCAGCCTCAATCTGACCGCCGTTCCGGTGCTCAACGGGATCGTCTTCGACGGAGAATCCCTTCATCAGGCCATCAACGCCATCGGAGAGGCGGGGAAGGGCGCCAAGAAGGCGCTGGTGCGGGAGAAGTTGATCTACGCCTCCTGCAAGCATGCCGTCAAGGGCGGCGAGCCCTTGCACAAGGAGGAGATCGTCAGCCTCCTGAAAACCTATGTGGAGCAGGGGATACCTCTGACCTGTCCCCATGGGCGCCCGGTGGTGGCGCGGCTTTCCAAGCGGGACATGGAAAAGATGTTCAAGCGCATCGTATGAGACCGTTGCTGCTCATATGCGGCCCCACGGCCTGCCATAAAAGCGAGACGGCGCTGCGGATCGCGGAGAAATGGGGGGGAGAGATCCTGTCCATCGACTCCGTGGCCGTCTATCGGGGCATGGACATCGGTTCCGCTAAGCCGGACGCGGCGGAGCGTCAGCGGGTCCCTCACCATCTTATCGACATTGTGGACCCGAACGATACGGGGTTTTCTGTGGCGGCCTTTCAGCAGGCGGCGGACGAGGTGCTTAGGGACCTTGACCGTCGAAACGTCCAGCCCATCCTGGTGGGGGGCAGCGGCCTATACTGCGATGCGGTGCTGGAGGACATGGGGTACGCGCTTCCATCCGACAAGGCGCTGCGGAACCGATTGGAGCAGGCCTACGATGCCGATCCCCAAGCGTTTTTCGAGCAGATGGCCGGGGACGACGGACGCTCCGGTCAAAAGCTCCACGTGAACGACAAAAAGCGGGTGGTTCGTGCCAGGGAAGTGTTTCTGCTCAGCGGCAAACCCTTTTCTGCCTTTAATCAGGAGTACCTAGCTGCTCAGCGAAACAGCCGCTATCTGGCCGTCCGCATCGGCTTAAATATGCCCCGAGAAAAGCTTTACGCGGGCATAGACCGTAGGGTGGATCGGATGATGGCCCAGGGTCTTTTGGAAGAGGTCAGGGGGCTCAAAGCAAAGGGATACGACAGACATCTGCCCGCCATGCAGGCTATCGGCTATGCTCAGCTTATAGCCTATCTGGAGGGGGAGGTCCCCCTTGAAACGGCGGTGGAGAGCATCAAGCGGGCCACCCGCCAGTTCGCTAAGCGGCAGCTGACCTGGTTCCGGCGGGACGAGCGCATCCGCTGGTTCGACTGTGAAAACTACGAGGATGCGTACCGGGAGATAGAGCGGTACGTGAAGGAGACGATCTATGACCGACGTGTATGAATGGATTAAGGCGGCGGAGCAGCGGCTGCAGCCAGCCTTTTCCCGGCTGGAGGAGATAGCCCTCCACAACGAGAAGCGGGTGCTGGACGCCTTTCGGACGGAGCCGGTCTCGCCCCGTCACTTTGCGCCCACGGAGGGGTATGGGTATGACGACTTGGGCCGGGACGCCCTGGATCGGGTGTTCGCAAGAGCCTTGCAGACGGAGGATGCTCTGGTGCGTCCCCAGATCGCCAACGGGACCCATGCCATCTTCCTGGTTTTGAGCGGCCTTTTGGAGCCCGGTGACGTGGTATTCTCCGCCACGGGCAAGCCCTACGACACGCTGGAAACGGCGGTGGGTTTGACCGGCAGGGAGCCCAACGCACTCGCCCGGTTCGGCATCGGTTTTCGCATGGCGGAGCTCAGGGAAACGGGGGAGGAGCCCTTCGATCTCGACGCCATCCTGGCGGGCATCCAGGGCCATCCCGAGGTGAAGATGCTTTACGTGCAGCGCTCCCGGGGCTATGCCTGGCGGGAGGCCATCTCGGTGGAGAGGATGGCGCGCCTGTTCCGGCAGGTCAAGGCGGTCCGGCCGGATATCATCATCGCTGTGGACAACTGCTACGGGGAGTTCACGGAGGACAGGGAGCCCTCCGCCGTGGGGGCGGACGTGATCATGGGGTCCCTGATCAAGAATTGCGGCGGCGGCATCGCGCCTACCGGCGGCTATGTGGCCGGGCGAAAGGATCTGATCGAGCGGATCAGCTTCCGGCTCACCGTGCCCGGCTCCGGCCGGGAGGTAGGGTCCTACGCCGCCTCCTATCGGCCCTTCTTCGAAGGGCTGTTTCTGGCGCCCCATACGGTGCTCCAATGCCTGAAGACGGCCATGCTTTTCGGGGAAGTGTTTGGCAGCCTGGGGTATGAGGTCATGCCGAAAGGGGATAAGCTTCGAGCCGACATCGTGCAATCCATTCGATTCAGGGAACCGAAGGAGCTTATCGCCTTCTGCAAGGCGGTCCAGCACGCCTCCCCGGTGGACAGCGACGTGACGCCGGAGCCTTGGGACATGCCGGGATACAACGACCCGGTCATTATGGCAGCTGGCACCTTCGTCCAGGGCGCTACCACGGAATTGAGCGCAGACGGCCCCATTCGTCCGCCGTTTGCCGTATACATGCAGGGCAGCCTCACCTATGAGCACGGCAAACTGGCCCTTTTAGAGGTCACTGAGGCAGTATTAGCGCAAGGGGAGGCGGGGGAGAGATGAAGAAGTGTATTCTGGGCCTGAAGGCCGTCTGTGACGACTGCGGCGCCTGCGAGGAGGACCGCTGCGAGCTGGACCCCAACAAGCTTTGCGACAACTGCTTCAAGTGTCTGGAGATCACCGAAGCCTATCGGGAGATCCCCATCGGCCGCGTCCTCATGGACGGGGCAGGGGACGGGCTGTACGTCCTGGACCCCAATGAGGGTATGGAACCCGAGATGGACCTCACTGTGGATCAGGGGGATTCGACGGGTTCTCCGGACGATCTGGACTGGGAGGAATAGGGTCCTCCCGCAATTTGATATACTTGGTCGCCTGACGCCGCCGTTCCTCCTGGATGGCGGCGTAGTGCTTTCGGGTGGTATTCACGTCCTTGTGGCCCAAAACGTCCGCCACCAGGTAGATATCGCCGCTTTCCTGATAGAGCATGGTGCCGTAGGTGCTGCGGAGCTTATGGGGCGTGATCTTCTTGAGGGGGGAGGCGATGCGGGCGTACTTCTTGACCAGGTTTTCCACGGCCCGAGCGGTGATCCGCTTGCGCTGCATGGACAGGAACAGGGCGTTTTCGCTGCCGGGCAGGGCTTCCATGGCTTCCCGCTGCTCGAGATAGGCGAGCAGCGCGTTTCGGACCTCCGGTCCAAAGGAAAGCATCTCCTGGTTGCCGCCCTTGCGGGTGACCACGAAGGCGTCCGTGGCGAAGTCCACGTCGTCGATGTCGATGCCTACCAACTCGCTGATACGGATGCCGGTGCCCAAAAACAGGGTCAAAATGGCGGTATCCCTGACCTTCGTGGCCTGATGATACTGCTTTTGCCGCTCGGAAAGGCCGTTGCCAGCTTCTGCGATATCCAAAAGATCGGCCACCTCGTTGGCTTCCAGCCGAACGATGGCTTTTTCATGTATCTTGGGCGTATCTACCAGGGAGGCGGGGTTGTTCTTGATCAGCTCCTGACGGTGATAATACTTAAAAAATGACCGTATAGCTGACAATTTCCGCGCTTTGGCCCGCTCGTTGTTCTCCCGTTCGCGCTCGTCGTCGCCCGTATAGAGGGACATGTGCTCCAAAAACAGCTCGATATCCAGGGCAGTGACCTTGTCCAGGTCCTCCAGCGTCAGAGAGGCAGGGGACTTGCCCTGGAAGGTGTCCACCTGCTCCGTGCAGAACTTGAAAAAGTTTCTCAAATCTATAGCGTATCCGTATCGCGTCAGGATGCTGGTCTGCAATTCCATGGCGCGAAAATACAGACCGGCAAATTTGGGGAGCTCCAACAGCACGGTCCGAAGCTTCTGTGTGTAATCTTTTTTTCGTTGGAGGGGGTAGTCGCTCATGGCTTCATTCTAAAACAACTATTCGTTAAAGACAAGTTTAACGAATAGTTATTAACAGAAATGTAACAGATTTGAGCTAAATCAGCTCTTTTGGCCCGAAACGATCCGTTGCACGGCTTCCCGGGCCAGCTTGTCACAGCGGTTATTGAATTCGTTGTCGGCGTGACCCTTGACCCAGTGGTAGTGCATCTCGTGCTGCCGCGTCAGATCCAGCAGCATGGCCCAGAGATCCGGGTTCAGAGCGGGCTTCTTGTCGCTCTTGACCCAGCCCTTTTTGCGCCAGCCCCAGGCCCAGCCCTTTTCCAGCGCGTCGATGACGTACTTGGAGTCCGACCAGAGCTCCACCACGCAGCTCTCCCGCAGGGCCAGCAGGCCCTGGATCACGGCGGTGAGCTCCATGCGGTTGTTGGTGGTCTGCGCCTCGCCGCCGGAGAGCTCCCGCTCGTGGCCGTTCCAGCGCAGAATGGCGCCCCAGCCGCCTGGGCCGGGATTCCCGCTGCAGGCCCCG
>ONNZ01000043.1 GCA_900319345.1 uncultured Eubacteriales bacterium | reverse complement strand
CCATGGAAGAACGCAAAATGCGTCCCCGTCCCAGAAGAAGCAGACGCAAGGTTTGCAAGTTCTGCGTTGAAAAGGCTACCGGTATCGACTACAAGGACATCAAGAAGCTGACCGGCTTCATCTCCGAAACGGGCAAGATCATGCCCCGCCGGATGTCCGGTGTCTGCGCCGAGCATCAGCGCGATCTGGCTGTCGCCATCAAGCGCGCCCGCGTGATGGCCCTGCTGCCCTTTGCTGGGGAAAGATTCTAAGAGAACACATTCGACATGACCGTTTAGCACCAGCGCCGCTCGAAAGAGCGGCGCTGTTTGTTTGATGTGGTGTTTTCTTATTTCACGATCAGCTTACCTTCCTCTACGTCCACGGTCAGGGTGGTCCCCTCCCGGGGGGAGGCGGCGATGATGTGGCGGGCGAGGAGGCTCTCCACCTTGCTCTGGATGAACCGCTTCAGGGGCCGCGCGCCGAACAGGGGGTCGCTGCCCTCGGCGATGATGAGATCCCGGGCCTCGTCCGTGACAGAGAGCTTCAATCCCCGGGCGGCCATGCGGCCCTCCAGGTCCTTGAGGAGCAGGCTCACGATGGCCTTCATGTTCTCCCCGGTCAGGGGCCGGAAGAAGACGATCTCGTCCAGCCGGTTCAGGAATTCAGGCCGGAAAGCGGTCTTGAGGAGCCGGTTCAGCGCTTCCTCCGTCTCCGGGCGGATGGTCCCGTCGGCGGCCATGCCGTTTAGGAGCAGGTCGCTGCCCAGGTTGCTGGTCAGGATGATGATGGTGTTCTTGAAGTCCACGGTGCGGCCCTGGCCGTCGGTGATCCGGCCGTCGTCCAGCACCTGCAACAGGACGTTCAGCACCTGGGGATGGGCCTTCTCCACCTCGTCGAACAGCACCACCGCGTAGGGCTTGCGGCGGACCGCCTCGGTGAGCTGGCCGCCCTCGTCGTAGCCCACGTACCCCGGAGGCGCGCCGATGAGCCGGGACACGGAGTACTGCTCCATGTATTCGGACATGTCGATGCGGACCATGTTGCGCTCGTCATCGAACAGGGCTTGGGCCAGGGCCTTGCTCAGCTCCGTCTTGCCCACGCCCGTGGGGCCCAGGAACAGGAAGGAGCCGATGGGCCGATCCGGGTTCTGGATCCCCGCCCGGGACCGCAGGATGGCGTCCGCCACCCGCTGGACCGCGTCGTCCTGGCCCACCACCCGCCGGTGGAGGACTTCGTCGAGATGCAGCAGCTTTTTGCGCTCGCTCTCCAGGAGCTTACTGACCGGGATGCCCGTCCACCGGGCCACCACCTGGGCGATCTCGTCCTCGCCCACGTGGTCACGGAGGAGCGTATGCTCCTTCTCGGAGGACTTGCCCTCCTCACTTTCCAGCTCCTTTTGGAGCTTGGGGAGCTCGCCGTACTTCAGAGCCGCGGCCTTGTTCAAATCGTACTCGTTCTCCGCCTTCTCGATCTGCTGCTGGACGGCCTCGATCTTCTCCCGGAGCTGCTGGACCTTGTTGATGCCCTGCTTCTCGTTCTCCCAGTTGGCCTTCATCTTGTGGAAGGTGTCCCGGAGGGAGGCGAGCTGCTTGCGGATCTCCATGAGATGCTCCAACGCCGCCTTGTCCGTCTCCTCGGCGAGGGCCGCCTCCTCGATCTCCAGCTGCATGATCTTCCGGGAGATCTCGTCCATCTCCGTGGGCATGGAGTTCATCTCGGCCTTGATCATGGCGCATGCTTCGTCCACCAGATCGATGGCCTTGTCCGGCAGGAACCGGTCGGAGATGTAGCGGTTGGAGAGGACGGCGGCCGCGATCAGGGCTTCGTCCCGTATCTTCACGCCGTGGAAGACCTCGTAGCGGGACTTGAGGCCCCGCAAAATCGAGATGGTGTCCTCCACGCTGGGCTCCGCCACCGTCACCGGCTGGAACCGGCGCTCCAACGCCGCGTCCTTCTCGATGTACTTCCGGTATTCGTCCAACGTGGTGGCGCCGATGCAGTGGAGCTCGCCCCGGGCCAGCATGGGCTTTAATATGTTCCCGGCGTCCATGGCGCCCTCGGTCTTGCCCGCGCCCACGATGGTGTGGAGCTCGTCGATGAACAGGATGATCCGGCCCTCGCTCTGCTTGACCTCGGCAAGGACCGCCTTCAACCGCTCCTCGAACTCGCCCCTATACTTGGCGCCGGCCACCAGCGCGCCCATATCGAGGGCGAACAGCTGCCGATCCTTCAGGTTCTCCGGCACGTCGCCCCGGGCGATCCGCTGTGCGAGACCCTCCGCGATGGCGGTCTTGCCCACGCCGGGCTCGCCGATGAGGCAGGGGTTGTTCTTGGTCTTCCGGGATAGGATCCGGATGACGCTCCGGATCTCGCTGTCACGGCCGATCACCGGGTCCAGCTTCTGGTCCTTGGCAAGCGCCGTCAAATCCTGGCCGTACTTCTTCAGCACGTCGTAGGTGTCCTCCGGGTTGTCGGAGTTCACCTGGCGGGTGCCCCGGACCTTCTGCAGGGCGGAAAGGTAGCCCTCCATGGTCACGTTGTACCGGCGGAACAGGGCGCTCAGGTCCTTGTCGGGCTCCGCGATGAGGCCCATCATGAGATGCTCCACGGAGATGTAGCTGTCGCCCATCTGCTGCATCCGCTTCTCGGCCTCGTTGAGGGCCCGGTCCAGGGATGCCGAGGCGTACAGCTGGCCGCTGCCGCCGCCGGAGTAGCTGGCCTGGCCGTTCAGCAGGTTCAGCAGCTCCCCCTTGAAGCCCGTCACGTTCACCTGCATGGCGGTGAGCAGCTGGGCGTTCAAATCCTCGGCGTCGTCGATCAATGCGTACAGCAGGTGGGCCTGCTGGATCTGGGTATGGTTGCGCTCCTGGGCCATCCGCTGTGCCGCCTGGATGGCTTCGATGCTCTTTTGTGTCAGTTGGTTGGGATTCATAGGATCACCCCCTGGGGTTTATTTTTGCCGCTTTTTACCATGGGCAAAACATAGTCGAAACCTACACGTCGTTTGGTTTCTCGTTGTTTTGCCCGTGCTCCGCCTCGCTTGCTCTGCCACTGGCAGCGCTCGGCTCCGCACCCTTTCAGAGAAAAGAAAAAGCGGCGGAAAAAGAAAAGCACAAGGATAGTTAATGGTTTAGGTAAAAAAGGATCACTCTTTCTTAAAGTTCTTTTGGGCAGCTTTTCTTTCAAGAAAAGCTGCGAAGCTTTCAATAAAATCCTCTCTTACATCAGTTTGCAGACCAGCTCCGAGAAAGCAGCGGGATCGTCGAGAGGAAGCCCCGCCATCAGCCGCGCCTGCTGGTACAGGAGCTCGGCGTACTGCTTCCGGTCCTCGTCGGAGAGGATGGCGAGCTTAGCGAACACCGGGTGGTTGGGGTTCAGCTCCAGCACGAAGTCCATGGGGATGTCCCCGGCGTTGGGCATGGCCTTCAGCACCTTATACATCTCGATGGACACGCCCCCCTCGCCGTTCAGGCAGGCCACGCTCTTGGTGAGCCGGTCGGACAGCTTCACTTCCTTCACCTTGCCGTCCAGGTCCGCCTTGATCTTCTCCAAAAGATCCTTGCTCTCGGCGGCCTTCTCCTCCATGGCCTTCTTCTCCGCTTCGGAGGCGAGGCCCAGGTCGTCGTCCGTGGCCGCCTTGAAGGGCTTCTCCTCGTAGCTACCGAGCACCCGCACCGCGAACTCGTCCACGTCGTCCGTGAGGCAGAGGAGGTCGTACCCCTTGTCCCGTATGAGCTCCGCCTGAGGCAGGCCCAGACAATGGCTCAGGCTGTCCCCCGCGGCGTAGTAGATGGCCTTCTGGTCCTCCTTCATGGCCGCCACGTACTCGTGGAGGGTCACGTTCCTGCTCTCGGCGGCGGACCAGAACAGCAGCAGGTCCTTCAAAAAGTCCGCGTTCATGCCGTACTGGTCGTAGACGCCGAACTTGATGCTCTGGCTGAAGGCCTTGTAGAAGGTTTCGTACTTCTCCCGGTCGCTGTCCAGCATCTTCTTGAGCTCGCTCTGGATCTTCTTCTTCAGGTTGTTGGCGATGGCCTTCAGCTGCCGGTCGTGCTGCAGCATCTCCCTCGAGATGTTGAGGGACAGGTCAGGGGAATCCACCAGGCCCTTGACGAAGCCGAAGTAGTCGGGCAAGAGGTCCTCGCAGGCGTCCATGATCATGACGCCGCTGCTGTAGAGCTTCAGCCCCCGCTTGTAGCCCTTGGTGAAGAAGTCCCAGGGGGCCTTCTTGGGGATGAACAGCAGGGCCGTGTAGGACACCGCCCCCTCCACCGACACCCGGATCACGCTCAGGGGATCGTCCACGTCGAAGAAGTTGTCCCGGTAGAAGCGGTTATACTCCTCCTCCGTGACCTCGCTCTTAGCCCGCTTCCACAGGGGGACCATGGAGTTGAGGACCACGTCCTCCATCACGGTCTCATACTCCTGGGGCTTGCCCTCCTCTTTCTCGCCCTTGGGCACCCGCTTCTCCTCCATCATGCGGATGGGGTAGCGGACGTAGTCGCTGTATTTCTTCACCAGGGAGGTGAGGGTGTACTCCCGCAAATACTGGCTGTAGTCCTCGCCCTCCTCGTCGTCCTTCAGCGTCAGCACGATCTGGGTGCCCACGGTGGGGTAGTCGAAGGGCTTCACGGTGTAGCCGTCCTGGCCGTCGCTCTCCCACACGTGGCCCTCGCCGTCCTCGGTGCGGGAATAGACCTTGATGTTCTTCGCCACCATGAAGGCGGAATAGAAGCCCACGCCGAACTGGCCGATCACGTCCACCTCGGGGGCCGCCTTGCCCTCCTCCGGCTTATCCATGGCCTGCTTGAAGGCCAGGGTGCCGCTCTTGGCGATGGTGCCCAGGTCCTCCTCCAGCTCCTTCTCGGTCATGCCGCAGCCGTTGTCGGTGATGGTCAACGTCCGGGTGCTCTCGCTGGGGGTCAGCCGGATGAAATAGTCGCTCCGGTCCATGCCCTCGCCGCCCTTCTGCATGGCGGCGTAGTACCGCTTGTCGATGGCGTCGCTGGCGTTGCTGATCAGCTCCCGCAAAAAGATCTCCTTATGGGTATAGATGGAATGGATCATCATGTCCAGCAGCCGCTTGGACTCCGCCTTGAACTGTTTCTTTGCCATATCTTTCACCTCGAAATCTGTTGTTTTAGCACTCAACCTTCCCGAGTGCTAACCACTGTCCTAACTATACCCCCGCCCACCCGCAAAATCAACCGCCCGGGGAGGGTTTTTGCAATTATTCCACAATTCGGTCATAGCCCATTCGCAAACAAAAAGCCCCTTCCTACAAAGGGGCCGAACGCTTCGGTATTTCTGTCAGTTTTCGGTTTTTCGCGGATAAGGCGCGGGGTCGTCGGTGAGCCCTGCCAGATAGTCCATGCTGGTGTTCAGCACCAGGGCGATCTTCCGGCACTGCTCGAAGGTATAGTACCGCCGCCCGCTCTCTATCTTGGAATAGTCGCTCTGGTCGATGCCGGTCAGCACCTGCATCTTGACCTGGGTGAATCCCCGCTCTTTTCTTAATATCCTCAGTCTCGAATCTCCCATACTTTAAATTATGCCCGTATGACCTATTGAAAATATGGTGAAATTGACCTATAATGCAAGTGGGACACAGAAAAGGGAGGACAAAACATATGGCGAAAGCAAAACCCACAACAAAGATTTGCAAACACTGCGCAACCGAGATACCGTATGATGCGAAGATTTGTCCAAATTGCCGCAAAAAGCAGAAGAAGGGCTGCTTGCTGCCGGTCCTTATCACCATCGGCATTCTCGTGGCGCTTCTAGCGGTTCTGGGAAAAATGGCTGGCGGTTCCGATTCGTCATCCTCTTCCACCGCGAGCAGCGGACAGAAGAGCTCGTCGAGCAGTGGAAAAAAGACCGCTACGGCAACGAGCATCCCATTGGAATACTATACCTCCGTGACGGTGGACGACATGGTGAACGACCTTTCTTCGAATGCGCTCAAAGCCCAGGAAAAATACAAGGGCAAGTATTTGCAAATCACTGGTCGATTGAGCAACATCGACAGCGACGGAAAGTATATCTCATTATCCCCGGCCAGTTTCTCTGTCTACAGCGTCATGTGCTATGTGAAGAATGATGAGCAGAAAGCGAAGGTCGCCAACATGACCTCCGATGATACGGTCACCCTTCGCGGCAAGTGCAAGGATGTGGGCGAAGTGATGGGCTTCTCCCTCGATATCGACAGCATCGAAGGATTTGATGCCGCTGCCGCCGAGCTCCAGTTTGCGACATCGGCCGATGGGTACATCGTGATCTCCGCTGACGAATTGGTAGATATCATCAACAAGAACGCCTTGGCAGCGCAAAACGCCTTCAAGGGCAAAAAATTGGCGATTACCGGAAGACTCGGCACGATCGACAGCGACGGAAAGTATATCGGTCTTGATTCCAGCAAGGACTTTGATTTTACAAACATTCAATGTTATATCAAGACGGATGAACAGAAGGCAAAGGTCATGGAAATGAAAAAGGGCGATGCATTGACGGTTAAGGGAAAGTGCAAAGATGTGGGCGAATTGCTTGGTTATTCTATAGACATTGAATCCATAGAATAACTTTGCGATGTTTTCCATGAGGGCCTCTTCCGGCCCTCATTTTCTATATGCAATTGTTATCAACACTCCCAAATCGGCACATTGTGCCAGTAGCCGGGGCGGATGGGCTGGTGCGCCGCCTTCCGCTGCTGCACGTAGGCCGCCGCCGCGTCCCGGGTGGGATAGAGCCGGTCCCTTCGGACCCGGATGCCCCCGCCCGTGTCGGTGAACCGGACGGTGTACAGCCCCCCGCTCCGCCCCCGCACCTGGGCTTCCCGGATGCGATGGCCGGATTCCACCAGATACACGGTCTGACCCGCCCGGAATGCGGTTGGCGGCATGGTCC
The DNA here is from genome assembly GCA_900319345.1 of uncultured Eubacteriales bacterium. Classification (GTDB taxonomy): domain Bacteria; phylum Bacillota; class Clostridia; order Christensenellales; family CAG-138; genus RUG472. The sequence continues at coordinate 2,374 of ONNZ01000043.1, read as the reverse complement.
TCTCCATATCTCCACTGTACCGGCCCCCGGTCCCCGCCGCAAATGAACGATCTGTGATTTGGACCCATCTATGGGACCCTCTCCCCCCGCGGCGGCCCGGCCCCCTTTTGCGTGGGGCGCCCCGCTTTTTTCACGAAAACCTCTTGACAGTCGCCCCCTCGCCGTATATAATTACCCTGCTATGGCGGTGTAACTCAGTTGGCCAGAGTAGTCGGTTCATACCCGACCTGTCATTGGTTCGAATCCAATCGCCGCTACCAGTTTCTCGGAAACAGACTCCAATGTGGAGACCACATTGAAGTCTGTTTTTTCATTGTCCGAGGTCACTTCGATCCTCTGGACCAGCAAATGGACGGCCCGGCTGTCCGGCGCGGTGCGGATGGACTTGAGCCAGTCCAGTATCACGTCCGTGGAGTATTCCTCCGGCGGCGTGGTGTTCTCCAGGACCTTGATCTCCTCCTTGATGGTCTTCATCTTCTCGTGGATGTCCGAGAGGATGTCCGGGGCCAGGACCATGAGGGACATGTTCCGCATGAGGGTGTCGTACTCCTGCTCCTTGGCGGCGATCTGCTTTTGCAGCGCCGCGTCGAAGGATTCGCGGCAATCCCGCCGGTGGTCCTTGTAGCTGCGCAGGAACTGGGCGATCTTCATCTGCATGGGCTCCGAAAGGAGCTGCGCGAGATAATCCTTTACGGCCTTGTCCACTTGGCTTACCCGGACCACCGGGGCCCCGCAATGCTTCTTGCAGTAATAGTAGTGATACTGTCCGCCTTTTCGATCCGGGGCGCCGCAAACGTGCATCTTCTCCCCGCACTGACAATAGACCAGCCCGCTGCACAGATACTTTCCCGGGTTCTTCCCGGTCTGCTTTCGATCATCCATAATTTTTTGCACCTCGAAAAATGTATTTTTGTCCACGATCGCCGGGATCGCCCCATCCAGCCGAATGGCGTCCTGTGTCTCCAGCCGCGTTTTGCGGTGGCGGCATCCTTCCACCGAGTACACATAGATACCCGCATACTTTTCGTTGCGCAGGATCTCATAGATCTGCGTATACTTGATGGGGCTGCCGTTGCGGCCCCGGATGCCCGCCTCCCGCATCTCCCGGATCAGCTCGGTGAATCCCCGGCGATTCAGGGCGGCGTCGAACATCTTGCGCACATAGAATGCCTCGAGATCGTTGATGATCAGCTTCTGGTCCACCACGCGAAACCCGAAGGGGGCGGGGCCGCCGTTGTGCAGCCCCTTCAATGCGATCTCCCGATGCCCCTTTCGGACCTCCTTGGACAGGTTCTTACTGTAATACTCCGACAGGACCCACATCATCTGTTTGGCGAAGTCGCCCTCGATGCTGGTGCCGAAGTTCTGCGCCACGGCGATGATGGGGATCTTCTCCCGCTCCATCATCTTGGACAACCGTACATGTTCCTCCAGCGACCGGGCCACCCGATCATACTTGTGGATCAGCAGCACGTCGAAGCGCTTCTCCTTCGCATCCTGCAGCATCAGCTGATACTGCAACCGGTGGTCGGTCTTCTCCTCCGTGCCGGAGATAGCCTCGTCGGAATAGATCTTGTAGATGTCCAGCCCATTGGCCTTGGCATACTCGGTGCAGGCCCGCACCTGCGCCTGGGTGCTCAGCTCCGTCTGGTTGTCGGAACTGAATCGGGTGTAGATCGCCGCTTTCAACTCACATCACTCTCCTTTTACTTTTCTTCTATATCGATCAGCAGGTCAGATCCCAGTTTTTCCACCAGGAACTTCGCCAGCGTCCTGATCGTCATCTCGTTGTATGTAAAGGCGGCGTCCATGTGATCGTCGTTCTTGTAGATCACGTACTGTGCCCGGACCGGCACACGGACCCGCTCGCTGCCCAATGCTTCCGCTCGGTTCATCGTGTTTCTCCCTTCTAACGTGCTCACCGTTCATAGTCCATAAATTCATGTTTCAATTCCATCTCGTCCGTCAGGAAGGGCCGGAGATTTTCGTGGATGTGGGTGCTGTCCGCCTCTATCTGCTCACAAAGGTGAAGCTCTCTCTTCAGGTCGCGGAGCGCCCGATTTACCTCCACGAGATCAGCATACAGCCTTTCCCTCTCAAGTTTGAGGATGTCGATGGGGTTTCTTGAAAGAATTTGCTGCGCTTTTTGTAATTTGTCTTGCTCCTCCGGGGAGAGTGAATAGGCGGCCTCGTCTCGCCCTTCGTACATGGCCACGGTCTGCAGGGCGTCGTAGAGGGGGCGCTGCCGCTTCTTCTGCCCGTTCAAGATGATCCGGTGCTTGGTCTTGTAGTCGATCTGCCGGGTGAGATCGGCTATCCTCTCTTCCAGCTGCTCCAGGGTGTCGATCTTGTTATTGGTCAGGTAGGCCGCCGC
>ONNZ01000007.1 GCA_900319345.1 uncultured Eubacteriales bacterium | reverse complement strand
AACCCGAACCACTCATCCCACAGGTTTTCATTCCAAATACTCGGCAACATACTAATCACTCCTTTACTCAAATCTGCCGTTTTGAGCAAGGGGAAGGAGTGATTGGAACCTAGGGCCTTTTACCCTTTCGTTCCTCTCTGTTCCTCTGTTCGATTATGTTATAGCACACTTATTAGCACTCGTCAAGCGAGAGTGCTAATAAATCTTGTGAAGCTATTGTGACATTCTTTGCCATATTTTTTGCCTGTGATAAAGCCTACTGATAGATGATTTTGTTTTGATTGCTTATTTGTTTCTCTTTCCGCTGTTTGCGGTTCCACGAACTTCTTCGTGATAGAAGTAATCTACGATGATGGGATGTCCCTGCGGAACTCTCTCATAGGGAGTTTCATTGTCCACGAACCTGCAGCCGTACTTCTTGGCAATCTCTTCGGCTTTCTTTTCAAGTGCTTCGAAATAGCTGCGGTTTTTCTTGTTATAGATTTCATCATACAACGGCGTCAGATCCGGGTATTTCTCTGCAATATAATCCATGATGGTCTTCTTAAAACCGCCTCGCAGGTTCAGATTCTCCAGCCATACCAGATCACACTGATTCTTCGCCTGTTCTATGATTGCCTCGATATCCGTGATTCCGGGGAATACGGGAGAAATGAAGCAGACGGTACGGATGCCGGCATCATAGATTTGTTTCATCGCGGCAAGCCTGCGTTCGATGCTGACGGCAGTATCCATGTCGTCCTTGAAGCTTTCATCCAGTGTGTTGACCGACCAGGAGACTGTCAGTCTGTTATTCCTGTTGATTTCTTTCAACAGATCCAGGTCGCGGAGTACCAGATCAGACTTTGTGCAGATCAGGATATCCGCGCCGCTGTCCTTCAGCTCCTCCAGAATCTTTCTGGTCTTTCCAAAGGTTTCCTCCAAGGGATTATAACCATCGGTAACCGTACCGATAATTACCTTCTGCCCGGCATATTTCTTCGGATTTGTGATTTCAGGCCATTCCTTGACATCCATGAATGTGCCCCAGTCTTCCGTATGTCCTGTAAAACGCTTCATAAAAGAAGCGTAACAATATCTGCAGGCATGAGGGCATCCGACATAGGGATTTACGGAATAGCCTCCCAGTGGTGCGTTGGATTTTGTCATCACGCTCTTTGTTTCTACATAGCCTACCTTGACCGGCTGTTCCATTTCTTCTGTTCCTCCATGACTTTATTAAATGCATCAGGAAGCTCCTGTATCATGTTTTCTTCTCCGAGAATCGAAACAAGGTCTTCCTTCATAAATACCGGAATCTTTAAAGCGTGAGCCTGCTTTGTCAGGTTGTATGCCCATGCCGGTTCCGTATGTACTTTCTTCTTCATTGCGCCGGTCATCGTACCGACCACGATCCAGTCGATCCCGGTGAGGTCAACCTCTCCCGGATCATCAAAAAGCGGTTCGAATGTCACGTGATACTGCTTTGCGCGGACATTCTCCTTCAGTGCCTGCAGCCGCCACAGTTCTGATTTTCTGGTGATCGTCACACCAAACCAGGCATTGGAAAGGTCGGTATTGATCTTCAATAGATCCGGCCGCTTAGATAAGAAGACGGCCTCATGCTGCGGATGCTCCCACAACTTCTGAAATGCAGCCTCAAGCCATTCGTCTTTCCATGCGCATAAATCACTCATGCCGGTCAGCAGCCAGTTGCCGGGTTTTTCCCGTTCCAGGATCTTAAGCTTATGCTCGTAGTATTCCGGTTTGGAAAAATCATCTGTGATATGAAATCTCCGGCAGTTGTTCCGGGCATAGCAATAATCACATCCGACCGGGCAGCCAATCACAAGATTCAGGTTTTTGATCAGGTCTTTGATACACTTACTCATTCCGGCTGCCACCCTTCCAGATTCAAACGGATTCTTTCCAGATGCTCCTCAAAGTTCCGAATCTCCTCTTCCGTAAAACCCTGATAAAAAATGGCACTCATCCTGTCAGAGACGGCGTCATAATCTTCCTTCAATGCTTTGGCTTTATCGGTAAGGAAGATGAGGGTCTTTCTTTTGTCTCCGGAATCTTGCTGACGGATGATTAAACCGGATTTTTCCATACGTTCAAGCATCGTCGTCAAAGAAGTAATAGCCAGCCCGCACCTCTCTGCGATTGTTTTGATCGGCACTCCGTCTTCTTGCCAAAGCACATAGAGTATCCTGCCCTGAGCGCCATTAAACGCTTCGATTCCCTGGGCTGTCAGTATTTTCTCAAACACCCGGTCCCCTAATTGTTTGATCTTGGAAATCTGGAAGCCACCGTTGGTTCGCACAATAATTCTCCTATATAGTAATATATTGCTACTATATAGGAGAATCCTGCTTTTGTCAACAGTCATTTTTATGATCTGATGAAACCGCCTGGGCTTTCACCGGTCATCTACAGTACGCCCTCTATTCCCGGTTGAGATTCATCAAATAAGGTTTTATACAGCAGCAAAGAGAAATGTCCTTGGTTTTTTATGGGTATAAGAACATATACCAAGCGTGTACTGAACTTTCGCCGCCAAGCGATTGTCGAACAAAAAACAGCCGGGGGAAATCCCTCGGCTGTTCATTTGCCTGTTTTGCGATTATTCGATCGCGATCGTCTTTTTCTCGGGTAGGGCTCTCTTTTCCTTCTTCGGAATCAACAGCTTCAACACGCCGTGCTGGAACGATGCCTTGACATCCTCCTCCGTGATTTCTTCACCCACATAGAAGCTGCGCTGCATCGAGCCCGAATAACGCTCCTGCCGAATCAGCTTGCCGTGCTTTTCCTTGTTCTGATCCAGGTTTTTTTCGGCATTAATCGTGAGGTAACCGTTGTTCAGCTCCAGCTTGATCTCTTCCTTCGCAAAGCCCGGCAGGTCGATATCGACCTCGTATGACGATTTTGACGATCATGCTTCCTCACCTCACTCTATAAGCGTCCCGGCGTTAGCGGTCGCTAACTGATGCCTATAGTATACTCCTTCATGGACGGATTTCAAGTAGTAATAACTTTCTTTAGTAAGATTTATTTAACTTTGAATTGACAAACGAGAAAACTATGGTATCATACCATTAGTTAGCAGTTGCTAACCACAAGAAACAACAATAAAAGGAACGCCGCATGTCTGAAGAAACCCTCATCCGCCATTGCGCGCCCACCCTGGCAGGCATCAAAACCGGGAATCTGTTTCGCTGCGCCTACCCTGACCGGCGGGAGATGATCGAGGACGTGCGCCGGTGGAACACAGCCCTCTCCCCCAAGGGGTTGCGCCTGATCCCGCTGCAATATAACAAAGGCAGCGCCATGATCTACCTCTTTCGCCCTGCCCGGCTGCAGGCGGATTTGAACGACCATATAGCCTGTGCCTTGCTGCAGGCCCGGGGCTACGCCACTCAAACCTGCTCCCGCTGCATCGTCTCTCTCATGGACCGGCTCCGGCAGTCGGCCGAATTCCCCCACGAGATCGGCCTGTTCCTGGGCTATCCCCCGGAGGACGTGTCCGCCTTCATGGAGCACAGGAACACCGGCTGCAAGTGCGTGGGCTTCTGGAAGGTCTACGGCGACGAAACGGCCGCCCGCAAGACCTTCGACCGGTACAAAAAGTGCTCCGACGCCTACTATCGGCAATGGAAGAAGGGCAAGCCCTTCGATCGGCTGATCATCACCAGCTGATCGACCCTCGACGCTTTTGCTAACCTCCCATCCCTCCTGATCCAAGTCAAGGACCACCCGCAAAACGGGTGGTCCTTGGCTTATTTTTATGATGGCATCGCTCACATTGTTCGGCCAGACGGCAGCCGGACGGACGTGCACCATACTCCCTCATATCGCATCGCTTACGCTACATTTTGCGTGGTCACATAGATATGCCCTACAGCAAAGAAAAGGGCGAAGACCACCAGCAGCCAATGCCGTAGGAGCAGCCCGCTCATGAGGAAGATACAGGCGGGCACCACAGCGAGGGTCAAGGCACGCCGCCGGGTCCTCTCCCTGAGATACCGGGCGTACACGAACCAATATACTGCCAGCAGCGCCCCGTTGCCGCCCAGGTAAAGAGTCATCTCCGGCACGCTTCGAAAGCCGAACTTCCCCACCAGCAGCGGGAACCACATGAATGCGATGCAGCCATAGCGCCCGATCTGCTCCAGCAGGTTCATCCAACGGTTGGTGCAGCGATTCTCCTCGCCCCTGTTTTTCAAGGCATAGACGACGTTCGGAACCAGCATCAGCACCACGATGATCGCCCCGAAGACGTTGATCCATCCGAAGCTCATGGTCGTCACTCCTGCTTCCCGGACGGCGCTTCCGCCTGCTCGATCACCTTCTTGTAGGGCATGGCCATGCCCTCGGTCATCTTGCCGCCCATCTTCTTCTGGAGCTTCTTGTTCTTCATCATGGCCCCCACCAGGTACATGGCCGCGATCCGGCCCCGGCGCTTCTGGGGGAAGTCGTCGTAGAAGCCGTGGGCCTTGTAGAACCTGTGATCGGCCCGCATGAGGCCCTGCATCTGGTAGATCAGGTCCCGGAATATCTTGAGGCCGCCCACGCCGAAGAAGTTCTTGGGCTGCTGGTAGTCGTGCTCCATGGCGTAGGCCAGGGTCTCACAGAGCTGGTCGATCTCCCGCTCTGGGTCGGCTTCGTCCGTGGCGATCCCGGCAAGATAGTTGCCGCCCACCTGGGCCCGGGCCTCCATAAGCATCTGAAGGTTCGGCTCCCGGCTGAGAGCCCCGTCCACCAGATACCCCTCGGGCTTGCCCATGGTGACGGTCCTATGTCCGTTGCAGAACTGGCGGTCGTCGTAGAGCTTGAACCGATAGCCCATGGAATGATCCTGGATGGAGTAGGCGTAGACGATGGCGTCGGTGCTCTGGATGTGCTCCCGAAGATAGGTGTCGAAGCCGTCCCTGTAGACGCAGGTGCCGTCGGCGGCGCAATGGAAGCACCCCAGGCAGCCGCCCGCGAAAGGGAAGGTCCTGAGGTTGACGACGCGGGTCTCATAGGGCAGCCGGGCCGTGAACCGGTCGATCATGGCGCCCAGGGCGTCCTCCGCCCCCTCCTCCCGGTCGGTGACGATGACCACTGTGCCGGGCTTCTTCTCCGGCACCGGTCCCTCCGCCTTTTCGGGGACGATCGGGGCGAAGGGCTCCGGCGCTCCCTGCCGGGGCGGCTGGGCGAAACCACGCTCCATCTGCCAGAGGACGAACCGGAAGAAGGCCTCCGCCTCCCCCTGCCCCCTCTTCGTCAGCAGGTCCTCCATATCGGCGGACAGGCCCCGGACATAGCGCAGGCCCATGTCCTCGAAGTTGTCCTCCAGAAAGCGATGGGCGGTCACGTCGTAGAAGTGCTTGGAGGTAGTGATCTGGGTGGCGTACTTCCCGGCAAAGTCGATCCCGCTCCCCTTCATGAGCTCCACGAACCGATGGAGCTGGGCCGGCACCAGGAAGGTGTAGACCGGGTAGGCGAACAGTATGAGGTCCGCGGCCCGGAGCTTCTCCGCCGCCTCAGAAAAACCCTTTTCATAATGCCGGATGCGCTGTCCCACGTGGAGGGTCTCGAAGCTCACCTGGGGGAACTTCTTCTCGATATACTTCACCGTGAACAGCGTGACGCTGTCCTCCCCCGAAGGGGACCCGTTCAATACCAATACCCGCATACTTTTTCTCCTGTCTTTTTGTCGATTCTCAAATGCCCCAGCTCAGGGCTTCCGAATACAGCCCCTCTCCCGCGATCCACGACCCTCACAGCTCCTTCAGATAGAATCGATCCATGGTCGAATGGACGACGGAGGCGGGACGCTCGATCCTGCGATACCCCGATCGTTCATACTCGTGCATCGCTGCCTCCAGATTCGTATGGGTCTCCAGATAGATCCGTCGGTAGCCCATGGCCTTGGCCTGCGCCTCGATATGCCGGATCATCTCGTATCCAAGCCCGCGTCCTCTGGCCGATCGGTCCAGATACAGCTTCTGGAGCTCGCAGCAGCCCGGAAATCCCGGAAATTCCGCGACGCCGATGCCGCCGACGACAACCCCGTCCTGCAACAGCACATGATAGCAGCGGCCGGGGCGATCATAATAGGCGCTCAGCTGATCCAGCGACGTGTCGAAGAACGCCGTGCCGGGAATGTCCAAATGATGCGCTTTGAGAGCGCTGCAGACGATCCGCGCCATGGCGGCGTCATGCTCCGGTAAAATGGGTCTGAACTCAGTCACGGCCGGTCACCTACTTTTCGGCAAGAACACCCGCAGGGATTCCTGCAGCCGCTGATGCTTCACCTCTGTGGCGTCGAATCGCACGGTCCAGAACGAAGCCTGCATGATAGGACCGGCCGCAAAGGCACAGATCAGCGTACCCACGCCCACAGGCCCGCCCAATAGCCAGCCGATCAGTGTGGCGGATCCCAGCAGCCCGATGCTGACGGCGCCGATGGGGATGCGCTTCATTCGCTTTGCCAGGCCCACCAGCAGCGTGTCCCGCGGGCCGCAGCCCAGGGCGGCCAGCATATAGGTGTACTGGGTATAGGCCAGGATCACCAGCCCGACGAACATAACGAGGATCCCGGTCAGCAGCGAACGGCAGGGCGGCACGACGGCCAGCCAGTTGAAGAAATCCACCGACTTGCCTACCACGAAGGCGTCGATGAACATGGCGATGCCCACTGGCTCCTTCATGAGCACGTCGATCCCCAGGATGGTCAACGACACCGCCACGGATGCGGTCCCATACAGGATGCCCAAGGTCTTGGACAGACCCAGACTGAGCACGTCCCAGGGGGCCGCCCCCAAGTTGGCTTGGATCGTCAAATAGATGCCGAAGCCATTCACGAACAGGCTGACCGCCGCCAGCAGCATGTTCAGCAGGATGCCTGTCCGTGTTCGGTTTTCGATCAGTTGGTTCGCCATCTTTGCAGCAAGGCCGGTGAGTTTAGTTATACGTATCCGCAGTGATGGCGTCCAGGTCCACGTCGCGGGTCTCCTTGACCTTAGTCATGAGGACCAGCAGGGACAGGGCCATGAAGGGCACGCAGATGCAGAGGAACAGGATATCCATGGACACGAAGTTTTGGAGGACGATGAACAACGCCTGGCCGATGAACATGCCCGCGCCGATCATCACCGAGATGGTGCCCATGACCGAGGCTCGCATGCCGGAGGGCGAGGACTCCGCGGGCATGGTGAGGATCAGGGTGTCGGACATGGACCAGAGGCCGCCGATGGAGCAGCCGTAGAAGATGCCGGCGGCCACCGGGCCCCACTGGAGCCGGCAAGCGAGGACGAACAGCAGCAGGCCCAGCAGGGCCAGGCTCCCCAGGATCAGGCAGGCCTTCTTGCGGCCCAGCTTATCTGAGAAGAAGCCGCTGACGATGGTGACGAGGCCGTTGACCAGGGGGTAGATGATGAGGGCGACGGCCACCAGCTCCGTGGCCATGGCCCCCTCCAGCACCGTGGCGTAGTAGGAGGTATAGAAGGTGGTGGCGAAGAACAGGAAGCCCGCGATCAATATCCAGCGGAGCTGCCGATTCTTGAAGATGAACTTGAGGGCATGGAACACGCCGCCCTGCTCGGCGGCGCCGGTCTGCCGATCCTCCTCCGCCCGGGCCTGCCGCTCCTCCGGGGTCATGGACAGGAGGGCCAGCCGCTGCTCCACGAACACCGGCGTCTCCCGCATAAGGAGGTAGGAAGCCGCGCCCACCACGATGGCCACGACCACGGGGATGAGGTACACCATCCGCCAGCTGGTCGGCACGTCCTCCCTCAAAAAGACCTTCGAAAGCACGCCGATCAACGACACGCTGATGAGGGCGATGCCCTTGGCGACGAAGCTGTAGGTGGCCCGCTTCTCCTTGGGCGCGGTCTCCATGATGTAGAGGACCTGCATGTCGTTGGGGGTGAAGAACATCATGAAGAGCATGCCCAGGATGTACTGGACCACGCTCTGGCTGGTCATGACGACGAGCATGCCCACACCCATGCCGATGGTGTTGATCATGAGGAACAGGCGGCGGCCGAACCGGTCGGACAGGGCCTTATAGAAGGGCGAAACGATCAAAAACAGGTTGGAGGCCACCTGCCAGGGGGCCACGGTGTTGATGGCGGTCCTGTATTCCGGGGCGTTCACGTTCCGGGACGCGATCTTGAACAGATCGAACAGGGCGTAGGGCTGCATGGCAGAGTTCACGTTGGAGGTGATCTCGTCCACGATGTAGATGATCGTCAGCACGATCATGGTGAACAGCAGATAATAGGCGCCTTTGGGCCGCTGGGCCTCCCGCTGGAGCCGAGCAAGCTCCCGCTGCTCCCGGGCGGGGTCGATGGGATTCTTCAAGGTGTGGCCTCCTTCTATGGTTCGATATGGGGTAAGACTGGGGCTTTGCGATAGGGGCATTATACCAAATCTTGCGGGAAAGCACAATCCCGGGGCGACAGAAAGGGCACGGGAAGAGGGCCGCCACGAGAAAAAGTGTAGATATCGATAAAACAGTTGCAAATCGGGGGAACAGGCGGTATACTGGGGACCATCGTGACCGGCGCTGTATGGCGACCGGCGCAGACTGTGATCTCCATCTTTGATATGAGGAGGAAGACTTCATGAAGAACAACCGGCCCCCGGCGCTGAAGGTAGCCCAAGGCGCGATCATCGCCGCCCTGTACGTGGTGCTGACCGTGATCTTCGCCCCCATCTCCTTCGGCGAGATGCAGGTCAGGATCTCCGAGGCGTTGACCATCCTGCCCATGTTCACCCCGGCGGCCATCCCCGGCCTGTTCGTGGGCTGCGTCCTGGGGAACCTGCTGGGCGGCGCCATCCCGGTGGACGTGATCTTCGGGAGCCTTGCTACCCTCATCGGCGCGGTGGGCGGATACCTGCTGCGGAAGAACCGGTGGCTTGTGCCCCTGCCCACGGTCCTTTCCAACGCCGTCATCGTGCCCTTCGTGCTGCGGTACGGCTATGGCGTGACCCTCCCCATCCCCCTCATGATGGTGTACGTGGCGGTGGGCGAGATCATCAGCTGCTACGTGCTGGGGGAGCTCCTCTGCACGGTGCTGCTCCGGCACAGGAGCATCTTCGGGCAGAAGGAAGAAAAGAAGGAAGCGTAACAATTGTTCCGCAGAAGGATACAAGGATGAACGAGCTGAAGATCAACGAACGGTTCCAGCTGGTCTACCCGAGGGCTTTCGGCCGCTGACCGAAGCAGAGCGTGAAAAGCTGAACACCCTGGGCGAGGGCGAAAGCCTGTTTTTGACCAACGAGGAGGGCCACATCGCCGTATCCATCGGTTGGAAGGATGTGAACGCCTTCGCCGGGTTCCTGCTGCACCTCATCAGCCCCGTGAGCAGCGTGGAGGCCAGCGTGAACCGGGCCATGGCCCCCTACGGTTACCGGAAGGAGACCATACTGGAGCGGCAGATCGGCGGCCAGATAGCCAAGGGCTTCCGCTATACCTACACCGCCGGGAACACCCCCATGGTGGGCGAATCCTACGTGATCCGCCAGGGCTGGTCCCTGACCTTCTTCCACGCCTATTATCGGGCCAGCGAACGGGAGACCAGCCTGCCCCTGTGGAAGGGCCTCCTGGACGCGGTGCAGAGGCTGTAAAGCGATTTTCAAAAGAGTGACATGCAAAAAAGAAAGCCCTGTGAGGGCTTTCTTTTTTGCGTAAACCGGATAGATATCACTCCGCTGTTTCCGCGGGCTTCTCCTCGGGCTTCTTCGTCGTGTCGGCGAAGTAGATAACGCCCTTCTTGTAGAGGATGCGGCCGGTGATGATGCAGAGGGGGATGGCGACGAGGATCATGACCATGGCCATGGAGGATTTGAGCTGCCCGCTGATGGCCAGGACCATGGTCAGGACGAAGGGCAGGATGCAGACCCACAGCTTGTTCTTCATGACGTGCTTGCCGCGCTGAGGGGCCAGGAAGCCCACGGCGATGGAACCGAACAGCGCCGCCAGCAGATAGTTGCTGGCGCTTTGCGCCACGGAGGACTCCAGGACCGGACGCAGGGGCACCATGAGGAACATGCCGATGATGAGGATCACGATGGTAACGATGGAGCTGACGCAGGTGGATATCAAGGCGATGGCGTCGCCCGCGGTGGTGTTGGTCTCCACGCCCGCGATCTTCTGGGCGTTCATGACGCAGGGGATCTTCAGGTTCATGATGTTGCCCGTGGCGAAGGTCAGGTAGGTGGAGGACCCCAGGATGGGCGTATACAGGCCCACCTCCAGGACGCTCTGGATGCCCAGCATCATGAGCACGGTCATGAGGCCCGGCAGGATGGCGGCGGGCTTGGGCCAGGCGTCGAACACGATACAGCAGATCACGGGAATAGCGATGGCGTAGACCAGGAAGCAGATCATGAAGACGCGGCCGGTCCGATGGGCCCATTCCACGAAGGGGTCAAGGTTGTAGACGGTGACTTCTTTCTTGTTCTTTTTAGCCATTTTCTTTCCCCTCCTTTACTTCTTCAGCAGGAATTCCACAGCTACAGCCGCCACGATGCCGAGGATCATGCTGAGGCCGATGGTGAAGTTACCCATGGCCCGGATCTTCTTAGAGAGCATGGCGCAGCCCACCGTCACCACCAAGCTCACCAGGAACGCGACGGCATGGGGGATGCTGGAGAACAGCAGCAGGGGGATATATACCGCGACCACCGCCATGGGGATGCAGGTGATGGCGATATTGCCCCAGTCGCTGGTGTTCTTGGCCTTCATGAGGCCGGTGGAATACTTCTTGGCGAACAGGGTGACCACGATGGGTCCCACGACCACGCCCAGGGTCATGACCAGCATGACGCCGGTAAAGTTCTCCGCGGGGCCGGAGAGGAGGCTGCTCATCTCCACGCCCATACTCTGCACGGTGGCGTTGGCCGCCATGGTCTCATAGGTGAGCGCGCCGATGACGGACAGCCGCCACCAGGGCCAGACGCTGCCCAGGGACGCCGCCAGGATCAGGAACCCAATGAGGATGGCCAAACTGGGCACAAGGGACGCTGAGATCGTCGAGGTGATGACCTCTTTGATCTTCTCCTCGCTGATGCCCTGCTCGAGGCAGCACTTCTTTGCTTTGCGCAGGGAGATCAACGCATAGGCGACGATCGCCAGAAGGCCGCATCCGACCAGCACATATAAGAGAGGACTCTTGGCAATGGTACTTCCGGTCATACTTTTTCCCTCCTGTTTTGATTGGTGTATCTCATGTGTTGTTCACACGGGGACCCTTATTTGTGCTCCTGGAGCCAGCGAATGGCCATGTAGACATGGGCGGCGACGCCGATGGGCAGAGCCCGCTCGTCGAAGCGCACCGCCGGATGATGGGCGGGATGCTCATACCCCTCCTTGCTGTTGCCGGCGGCCAGGAACATGGGCACCGAGGGCACGTTCACGGATACGTAGGCGAAGTCCTCGCTGCCTCCACCCTTAGTGCTGGACGGCACCCGCATGGCGCCCGGGCCCAGCAGCTCCTTCATGTATTCTCCGGCGCAGTCCGCCAGGTCCGTATCCGCGATCAGCGGCGGCAGGAGCTTTTCATAGACCACCTCCACCTTCGTCCGATAGGCGCCGCCGATCCCCTCGGCGATCTCCCGAAGACGCTTTTGCGCCCATTCCATCTTCTCCAGGGACATGGTGCGGATGGTGCCGAGCATCTCGGCGGTGTTGGGGATAATGTTATGAGCGTCGCCGGCATGTATGGAGCCCACGGATATGGTCAAAAAGTCGCACAGCTCGGCCTCCCGGGCGAAGATCTCCTCGATGCCGCAATGGATGTGGCAGATGGACGTGATGGGGTCGATGCAAGCTGCAGGCATGGCGCCGTGGCCGCCTTTCCCCGTGACCACCATGCGGAAGCGGCAGCTGGCCGAAGCGCCCGTCCCGCCCTGGGGGACCAATACCAAGCCGGAGGGGAACGGCGCGCCCGCCGCCACATGGATCATCTCCGCGGCGTCCACATGGGGATCCTCCAGCACGCCGGCATCCACCATGTCCTTAGCGCCCTCGCCGATCTCCTCGCCGGACTGGAACATGAGCTTGACCTGGCCTTCCAGCAGGGTCTCGTTGTCCTTCAAAAGTTTCGCGGCGCCCAGGAGCATGGCGGTGTGCATATCGTGGCCGCAGGCGTGCATCTTGCCGGGGCACTGGGACGCGAAGGGCTCGCCGGAGACCTCATCAAGAGGCAGTGCATCCATATCCGCCCGCAGCAGGATCACCTTCCTGCCCGGCTTGCCCACCAGGACGGTATATCCAGCGGCGCCCACCTTCTTGGGCTGATACCCCATCTCTGTAAGGCGATCGCACACGAACTGCTGTGTCCACGGGGTATCGAGCCCCAGCTCCGGATGCCGATGCAGCGTTTCCCGCCAATCCGTCAAGTCGTTCTTGATCGAATTGGCTTGTTCCAGGATCGATTTAGGTATGTCCATTCCGTCATCTCCCCTCGTTCATTTTTCAATAAAAGTGTATCAAACATGCATAAAATCAGCAAATACCTGAGGTCGATACCCCTATAGGCAACGTCTATATCCCCTTTGTTTCAGGATAAATTGACAAAAAGGGAAATTCGTGAAATACTGTATAAAGATAGATTATATATGAAGGGTCATGCCATGAATCTGGAACAATTGCAGTACATCTGCGCGATCTACGAAACAGGCTCCATCAACCAGGCAGCCAAGCGCCTATTCGTGTCCCAGCCCAGCATCTCCAGCGCCGTGCGGAAGCTGGAGCAGGAGCTGGATTTCGATATCCTTGTGCGGACCTCGGGCGGCGTGCAGTTCACGGAACGCGGGCTGGCCCTGGTGCGATATGCGAAGCGCATCGCAGAGGACTGTTCTGCTATTTCCAGCATGAGCGATCAGGCCCAACGCCGATTCCGGGTGCTGGCCCCGCGCTACTCTCCTCTGGAGAACGCCTTCACCAGCCTCTGTGCCGAACTGATGGACGGAGACGATTTTGAAAAATACGATATGGCTCTCCTCAGCACCGACTGGGAGGAGGCCCTCACCACCCTGAGCGAGAATCGGGCGGAGCTGTTCGTGGGCATCATGCCCGGCAAGGAAAACGAACTCGCTCGGCTGAGAGAGCAGTTGAATACACATGGACTTGTTTTAAAGGCGCTGGCACGGCTGCCCTTGAGCGTCAAGCTGTCCAAGACCCACCCGTTGCTTCAGGAGGATCCCTTTCCCTTCGACAAGCTCGTGGAATATCCCATGGTGGAATACCGGCGCGACCCAAATCTTCCGCCGCCGGTCATCGGCATGCAGCAGCTGCCCTTCGCATTTCCCAGAAGCCATATCCGGGTGGACATCGGGAACATGCGGACCCAGTTTATCGCCCGGACCAAGGCCTGGGGCGTGTGTGCCAAGCTCCCGCCTTCCCATGAGGAAAAGAACGGCGTCCGATATATCGACATACCGGACACCTGCTTCATCATCGGATATTTACGGGACCCTCGTCGGCCTGTGACGCCCCTGGAAAAACGATTTCTGGCGCTGCTCAAGGAAGAGCTGTCCTTTTTGCAGCCATCCTGACACCGCTGTTGACGCATAAAAAAGTCCTGCATTGCAGGACTTTTTGTTTCAGTTTTTCCGCTGGAGCTTGGTGCGGCGGCCGTCGGGGGTCTCGATGTAGGTGTTCTCGAGTTGAGCACGGAGGCTCTCCCGGAAGGCGGCCACGTACTCCTTGCGGAGGGCGTCCCGTTCCTGGAGCTCCGCCTCGGTCAGAGGGACGCCGCTTTTATACTTCTTGGCCAGCTCGTTGAGCCGCAAAATGCGTTCGTCGGTCATGGCTTATTTGCCCATGGCGGTTTTGAACTCTTCCCAGGCGCTGTTGTAGAGCTCGATATCGGTGCCCAGATCGTGATACACGCCGCAGCGGGCCAGCGTCTCGTCCGAGGGGTTGAAGGTCTCGTTGGCGGCCAGCTCCTCGTCCATCCGGTCCATGGCGCCCTGGTTGGGGGTGGAGTAGTAAATGAACTCCGTGTTCCGGGCGGCGAGATTGGCGTCGTTCAGGAAGTTGATGAAGGCGAGGGCCGCCTCCACGTTCTTGGCGGTCTTGGGGATGACCACGTTGTCGAACCAGACGTTGCTGCCTTCCTTGGGGATCACGTAGGCCAGATCCTCGTTCTCTTCCATGCAGAGGATGGCGTCGCCGGCGTAGATCACGGCGAGGGCCGCCTTGTTGTTGATCATGGACGCCCGGATGTTGTCGGTGCCCAAGCCCTTCAGCAGGGGGATCTGCTTGATGAGCTCCTCCTTGGCCTGATTCACCTCATCGGGATTGGTGCTGTTCATGTCGTAGCCGAGGCGCAGCAGGGAAACGGCCAGAGCGTCGCGGACGGAGTCATACTGCCAGATCTTCTCCGCGTACTTCTCGTTCCAGAGGATGTCCCAGCTGTCCACTTTCTCGTCCACCATCTTGGTGTTGTAGAGGATGCCCACAGTGCCCCACATATAGGGCAGAGAGTACTTGTTGCCGGGATCAAAGGTGTTGGTCACCTCGTACATACGGTCGGCGATGTTCTTGCTGTTGGGGATCTTGCTCATATCCAGGGGCATGAGCAGATCGTCCTTGATCAGCTTCTCGATGATATAATCGGAGGGGAAGCACATATCGTAGGGGTTGTCCGCGGAGCGGAGCTTGATGAGCATCTCCTCGTTGCTGGTCATCTCGGTATAGTTCACCTTGACGCCGGTCTCCTGTTCAAAGAGACTGATGAGCTCGGGATCGATGTATTCGCCCCAGTTCAGCACGTTGAGCTCGCCGCCGATCTTGTCGTACTGATCGCCGTCGGCGAAGCTGTAATCCGCCTCTTCCTCCTCAGCGGCGTCCTGCTTCTTGCAGGCCACGCAGGAGAGCACCAGCAGAGCACACAGCAGCAAAGCAAGCCATTTTTTCATTTCATTTTCCTCCCTTATCCTTCAGTTTCACTTTCCTGTTTTGGATCTCGTACTCCCGCTCCTTGGCGATACGTCTGAGGTTCACCACCAGCAGCAGCGTCACCAGCGGGATAAATATCACCGTAGCCAGGGCCGGGTTCACGCCCTTAGCGCCTCGGGCCGCGGAGTAGATGTAGACGGACAGGACGCTCTTAAGGTCGCTGACGAAGTAGCTGACCACGAAGTCGTCCAAGCTCATGGTGAGCGCCATGACGAAGCCCG
Source organism: uncultured Eubacteriales bacterium (assembly GCA_900319345.1). GTDB lineage: Bacteria > Bacillota > Clostridia > Christensenellales > CAG-138 > RUG472. Next base: position 45,775 of record ONNZ01000007.1, on the reverse strand, counting down.
AGGTGATGCCCGGCATGATGTCCGGGATCACGGCCTTGAAGAGGGCCTGCATGGGCGAGCATCCCAGGTCCATGGCGGCCTCGTAGAGCAGGTCGGAGCTCTGCCGAAGCCGGGGCATCACCGAGAAGATCACGTAGGGAATGCTGAAGGAGATGTGGGCGATCAACAGCTTCGCGATGTCCCCCACCTGCTTCAGGCTCAGCTTCACGAGAAGGGTGTTCACGAAGGCGAAGAGCATCATGAACGTGATGCCGGTGACCAGATCCGGGTTCACCATGGGCAGCTGGGACGCGTTCAGGATCAGGTTCCGGGGCCGCTTCTTCATGCTGTAGATGCCGATGGCCGCCGCGGTGCCGATGAGGGTGGCAAGGACGCTGGTGACGCCCGCCACCTCCAGGGTGAGCAGCAGGGCCTGGCCCGCCTCGCCGGTGAAGAGGGTGGTGTAGTTGTGGAGGGTGAAGCCCTTCCAGGCCCCCAAATTCGCGTAGCTGATCCGCCGCCCCGTGGAGAAATCGTTGAAGGAGAAGACGATCAGGTACAGGATGGGGATGTACAGGAACAGGATCATCAGCGCCAGGTATACGTATTTGAAGGAACGAGATATTTTTTTCACCACATCTGCCCTCCCTGTTTCTGATCCTTGTCGAAGTAGTTCATGATGACGGTGGACACCACCACGCAGATGAGCAGGATGATCGAGAGCGTGGAGCCGATGGCGTAGTCCCCCTGGCCGGACAGGGTCTTGAAGGCCAGCTCGATCTCGTTGCCGTACAGGTAGTACTTCCCGTTGCCGATGAGAGCGGGCACGGTGAAGGCCGTGATGGCGGGGATGAACACCATGGTGATGCCGGACACGATGCCGGGCACGGATAGCGGCAACACCACCTTCCTGAACGTGGTGAAGGCGTTGGCCCCCAGGTCCCGGGCGGCCTCCAGCAGGGATTTGTCGAGCTTCGCCAGGGTGTTGTAAAGGGGCATGATCATGAAGGGCAGGAAGTTATAGACCAGCACCATGAGCACGGCGGCCTCCGTGCCGGTCAAGGTCCCGTCCTTCATGCCCAGCAGGTTCGGCAAAAAGTATTCGAGGATCGCCTGCCAGGCGTAGGTCCTGAGCACGAAGTTCATCCACATGGGCACGAAGAAGAGGACAGACAGAAAGCCCGCCACGGTCTTCTTCATGTTGGAGAGGATGTAGGCGATGGGGTACCCCAGGAGCAGGCAGATGAGCGTGGTCTTGAGGGCCATGACCACGCTGGTCCAGAGGATGTTCCACTTGCCGGCGTCGGAAAGGGTGGCCCAGGCCTTGGTGACGGTCCACTCGCCGCCCACGTTCACCGCATAATAGAAGATGAACAGCATGGGCGCCACGATGAACAGGATCATCCACACGATATAGGGATAGGCGAAGAACTTGCGCTTCATGAGCGTCACTCCTTCTTGTCCGTCAGGATCAGATCCTGAGCGTCCACCAGGATGCCCACCTCCTCGCCGTCCTCCATGAACTCCTCGGAATGGGCGATCCAGTCGTTCTCCTCGCAGGAGACGGTGATCTGGTAGTGGGTGCCCAGGAACATGCAGCTCTTGATGGTGCCGGTGAGCTTGGCGTCCTGGGGGTTCACGATCTGCACCTTCTCGGGGGCGATCTCCACCATGGCGATCTCCTTGTTCTCGTAGCCCTCCAGGGCATTGGCGGCGAAGCCCACGTTGTCGATGTAGATCATGCCCTCGCTGGGCCAGACCTCGGCGTCGAAGATGTTGCTCTCCCGGGTCTTCTTCATGACGTGGATGGCGTCGGGGGGAATGGAGATGCCCACGGTGTCGCCCACGGCGGCGTAGTCCGTGGAATGGACCACCCACTCGTAGCCGCCGCAGTCCACGTCGATCTCATAGTGGACGCCCATGAACACCACGGACACCACCTTGCCCACCACCCGAGCCTGCTCGGGGGGAACGATGTCGATATCCTCGGGCCGGATGACCACGTCCACCTCCACGTTCTTGCCGAAGCCCGCGTCCACGCACTTGAAGGTGAGGCCCTTGAAGCGGACCTTATAGTCCTCCAGCATGACGGCGGGGACGATGTTGCTCTCGCCGATGAAGTCCGCCACGAAGGGGTTGTTGGGCTCGTTGTAGATGTCGGTGGGCTTGCCGATCTGCTGGATGACGCCGTCCTTCATGACCACGATGGTGTCGGACATGGTGAGGGCCTCCTCCTGATCGTGGGTCACGTAGATAAAGGTGATGCCCAGCTGCTGCTGCATGCGCTTCAGCTCCACCTGCATCTCCTTGCGGAGCTTCAGGTCGAGAGCGCCCAGGGGTTCATCGAGAAGCAGGACCTTGGGCTGGTTCACCAAGGCCCGGGCGATGGCCACCCGCTGCTGCTGGCCGCCGGAGAGCTGGTCGATCCAGCGCTTGCCGTAGCCCTCCAGGTTCACCAGCTTCAGCATGGCGTTCACCTTCTGCTCGATCTGGTCCTTGGGGGTCTTCTTGATCCGAAGGCCGAAGGCGATGTTGTCGAAAACGTTGAGGTGCGGGAACAGGGCGTACTTCTGGAAGACGGTGTTGATCTCCCGCTTGTAGGGGGGCACCTTGGCGATGTCCGTGCCGTTCATCAGAATCTGGCCCGTGGTGGGCATGATGAAGCCCGCGATGAGCCGCAGCATGGTGGTCTTGCCGCAGCCGGAAGGACCGAGGAGCGTCAAAAACTCCCCGTCGTTGATATACAGGTTCACGTGATCCAAAGCGAGATCCCCGTCGTATTCCTTGGAAACGTCCCTCAGTTCGATCAATCTCTTGCCCATGATTTGCTCCTCCCCGTTTGTCCCGAAAAAATTAGAATGAGGGCGGCGTGCTCACCCACAGCACCTTCCCCTCCGATTTGCCGGTGTTGGTCAAATAGTGTACCCCGGTGGGGCGAAAATAAAATGCGTCCCCCCGCCGGACCTTCCGCTTCTGCTCCCCCGAGACCAGGGTGATGACGCCGGAGAGCACATAGCCGAACTCCTCCCCCTCGTGAGGATCGTCCGGCTCCGTGGACGCGCCGGGGGCCAATGTCACCAAAATGGGCTCCAGGGCGTTCCGCTGGGCGTTGGTCACCAGCCAGCGGATGGTCACCCCCGCTTCCTCGTCCGCCTTGATGAACATATCGTCCGCGGCGTAGGTCATGACGCCGTCGTCCTCCCGGTCGCTGAAGAACTCGCTGACGTTGGTGCCCAACGCTTCCAGGATGTCCATCAGCGTGGCGATGGAGGGCGAGGTGATGTCCCGCTCCAGCTGGGAGATGAAGCCCTTGGTGAGCTCCGTGCGCGCCGCCAGCTCCTCCTGGGTGAGCCCCAGGCGGACCCGCAGCCGCTTGATTTTGCTCCCGATCTCCATGCGTTAGCCTTTCTAAACTTCAAGTTTACAATCACTAAACGAAATCATACTGTTTATACCATCTGCATCCCTGTTTGTCAATGGTTTCCGGCAAATAAATCGGGTTCCTACGACAGGATTTTCACGGGCCTGTCAGGTTTTGTTTGACAGGCGGCCGCTTTGCCTGTATACTGAATTATCATTCAAATATTTGAACCATTCTGAGAGGAGCGAATCTATGGACCTGTTTGCAAAATGCTACGCCCCTTCCATGGCGGACCAATACAGAGAAAAGGGCATCTACCCCTACTTCCGCGCTCTGGAGACCCGCCAGGGGCCCGAAGTCGTCATGGAGGGCAAGCGCCGGATCATGCTGGGCTCCAACAACTACCTGGGCCTCACCAGCTGCCCCGAGGTGGTGGAAGCGGGCGTCCGCGCCCTGGAGGAGTTCGGCACCGGCTGCTCCGGCTCCCGGTTTTTGAACGGCACGCTGACACTGCATCTGGAGCTGGAGGACGAACTGGCCCGGTTCCTTCGCAAGGAGGCGGTCATGACCTTCTCCACGGGGTTCCAGTCCAATCTGGGCATCATCTCCGCTCTGGTGGGCCGCAGCGACTACATGATCCTGGACCGAGAGAACCATGCCAGCATCTATGACGGCACCCGGCTGAGCTTCGGCAAGATGCTCCGCTACCGTCACGGGGACATGGCGGATCTGGAGCGGTGTTTGCAGCAGGTTCCCGAAAGCGCCGGCGCTCTCATCGTCACCGACGGCGTGTTCTCCATGGGCGGCGACATCGCGGACCTGCCCAGCATCGTCCGGCTCGCCAAGCAGTACGGGGCCCGGGTCATGGTGGACGACGCCCACGGTCTCGGCACCATCGGCGAGGGCGGCCGGGGCACCGCCAGCTTCTTCGGGCTGGAAAAGGAGGTGGACGTGTACATGGGCACCTTCTCCAAGTCCCTGGCCAGCCTGGGCGGGTACATGGCCGCGGACGCGCGAGTGGTGGATTACGTGCGCCACAACTCCCGGCCCTTCATCTTCTCCGCCTCCATCCCGCCCGCCAGCTGCGCCACGGCCCTGGCGGCTTTGCGGCATTTGGAGCAGCACCCGGAGCTGCCTCAACGGCTGTCCGAGCTGAGCGAGTATTTCAGAACGGCGCTGAAATCCCGGGGCGTGGCCATCCGGGAAAGCAAGACGCCCATCGTGCCCATCTTCACCTATCAGGCGGAGCGGACCATGATCGTGGCCAACGCCCTCTACGAGGACGGGGTCTATGTGAACACGGTCCTGCCCCCCGCCGCCCCGGCGGACGGGTGCATGCTGCGGACCAGCCTGATGGCCACCCATTCGGAGGCCCTGCTAGACGAGGCCGCAGAAGCCATCCGGCGCACGTTGGAGGTCTATCATGAATAAGGTGGTCATCGTCACCGGCGGCACCAGCGGCATCGGCCTGGCCGCCGTGAACGCCCTCCGGGCAAAGGGATGCACCGTCTACGCCCTGAGCCGCCATGGGGATATCCCCTGCGACGTGTCGGATGAGGCGAGCGCCCGGGCCGCCGTGCAAACGGTCCTCGAAAAGGAGGAGCGCATCGACATATTGGTGAACTGCGCGGGCTTCGGCATCTCCGGGGCCGGGGAACTGACGCCCCTGGAGGCTGCGAAAAAGCAGCTGGACGTGAACCTCTTCGGCACGGCTAATATGGTGAACGCGGTGATCCCCGCCATGCGCGCCCAGGGAGGCGGGCGGATCGTGAACACCGGCTCCGTGGCCGGGTTCGTGCCCATCCCCTTCCAGACCTGGTACTCCGCCAGCAAGGCCGCCGTCCAGTCCTATACCATGGCCATGGCCAACGAGCTTTCGCCCTTCGGCATCACCCTCACCGCCGTGCTCCCCGGAGACACCAGGACCGGCTTCACCGCCGCCCGCAATAAGATCGACGACCCCGAAGGCCTGTACGGCGGCCGCATCGCCCGCTCCGTAGAACGCATGGAGCATGACGAGCAGAACGGCGTCCCGGCCGAGACCGTGGGCGCTCTCATCGCCCGGGTGGCCCTGAAGCCCCACGTGAAACCTTTCTACATTCCGGGCTTTTCCTACAACCTGGTCAACGTCCTCATGCGGATATTGCCCAGCGGAGTAGCTAATAAGCTAATTGGGATGTTGTACGCAAAGTGATTTGTTGTTCCTTTTTCTTTTCAGTGAAAAGAAAAAGGAACCGAAAAAGAAAAGCACAAGAAGAATAAAAGGGATCACTATAAAAAAGTGATCCCTTCTTAAGTTTCTCTTTTCCCGCCGCCTTTTCTCTTTGTCTAAAGAGAAAAGGCGGCAAATAGTATATCTCTCTCAGAACCCGAACAGCTTGTGGTACTCCCCGTGCTGGGCGTCGCCGGGCTGGAAGTCCGCCTTGTGGAGGGTAAAGGTGACGGAGCTGCCGTTGTAGGAAACGGTCACGTCGAAGGTGTCGGGGAGGAGCCGCAGGGCGGGCGCGTAAAGCCAGAAGCCGATGCGGTTGTTTTTCTGGTCATAGCCGCCCATGAAGTCGTTGGGGGTCTGGATATAGTTGGTGGGGTTGGGGAGCCGCAGCCCGTTCAAGGTCACCTCCGGCTGCCTGTCCATGCCGTGGAGGGGCTCGTCGATGGGCTCGTTGGGCTCCACCGCCAGGCCGAAATAGCCCATCCAGTTATTGAGATACACGGCCTGGGTGACCCGGAAGGTGTCTGCCCGGGCGTCCACCTGGGCGATATAGTCCGTGCCGTAGTCGGGGGCACTGAGCTCCATGCTCTCCTTGCGCCAGGCCTGGTACTCCGCCTCGTCCTTGGGTCCCGTCACCTTGCCTGTGGCCCATTCGATCCGGAAGACGACGCCCGTCAAAGACACCAGCGACACCTGGGGCAGGTTGCTCTCATCGTAGGGGAAGTAGGCCCGGTAGATGCCGTGGTTGACCCCGTTCTCGTCGTCGGAGGCGCTGACGAACTCGTCCTCGTAGAGCATGCCGTCCACTGCCACCCAAAGGCCTTCGTCGTAGGTATCATAGGGCGGGCTGGGGTGGTCCTTGCCGGCGGGCCAGGCGGGGTCCAGGGTACTCACGTAGTAGATAAAGTGGTCCGCCAGGGCGATCTCCTCGATCAGATACCCGCAGCCGGTCACGTTTACGGGGATGGTCTCGTCGGGGATGGCGTTGATCACCGCGCCGATGGCGTTCACCTCCTGGAGCTGAGTCTGCCTAAGCTCCTCATACCGCTCCTCGGTGAACTCATAGGTCAGGGTGAAGGGCTGGTCGTTCAGCTTGCCGGTGAGGGTGAAGGTATTCCCGGCCCTGAGGGGGTTCCCCGCCAGGGGGAAGGTCAGGTAGTTGGTGTCGCTGGTGTCCGTGTTCCAGTCCGCCACGGGCTGGGGCGTGACACGGGAACTCCTGTGGTTCTGCTCCCATTCCAGCTCCGAACGGGTCTTCAGGGGCTCGCCGCCGTTGATGGACATGCGAAGCTCGGTCAGAGCGTAGGGCACGGGCTTGGCCCCCTCCACCACGAGATAGCAGGCCAGCTGGTCGAACTCCGTTCGGGAGATCAGGCTGTCCAGCCGCACCGTCAGCCCGCTCGCCTGGGCGGTGACGTCGATGTCCGGGATGGTGTCCGGCAGCCATTTGCCGTCCTCGTCGGCCTGGAATTTGCTGTAGGTGATGTAGGGGGACGGCGCAGGGACGCTGTTGCCCGGCAGATCCGCCGAGCCCTCCGGTAGCCCCTTCCCCTCCAACACAGCTTGATAGGAGGCGATGGCCGTTTGGGCCCGGTCCCGGGCGCCGATCATGGCGTTGATGCCCAGGGCCAGGGCCGTGCCGCCGATGAGGAGGATGGCCGCCGCGATGAGCACCGTCAGCGTCCGCTTCTTCACCCGCCGGGGGATGGACACGGTGCGCCGGGCACGCTCCTGAGGCTCCGCCTCGTTCAGCTCCTGCATCCGCGCCACCATGCGCTGTTTGAATGTATCGGAAGCGCGCACTTCGTCAAAGGCGCTGCTGTATCTGTCTTCCATGATTTCCTCCTTCCAAGATGGCTCTGAGCTTCTTCCTGGCCCGGGAGAGCCGGGAGCTGATGGTGCCCTCGGGCTCCTTCAGGAGCTTGCCGATCTCCCGCACGCCGTAGCCCTCGTAGTAGTAGAGATACACCGCGTACCGGTCCGGGGTGGGCAGGGTCTGGACCGCGTCCAGGACCTCGTAGCTCTCCTCCCCGTAGCTCTGGGCGATGTCCTCGTTGAGGGGCAGCTCCCCGTGGCGGCTCTCCGTCCTTAGGTCGGTCAAACACAGGTTCACCGCCGTGCGGATGAGCCAGGCCTTCTCGTGCTCCCGGCTCTCGAAGATGGGCCGCCGGCGCATGAGCCGCTCGAAGACGGTCTGCACGATGTCCTCCGCCGCCGGGACGCTCTTGACCCGATTGAGGGCGATCCTCAGCAGCATGTCCGAATAGGTCTCCACGATGCGGACGATGTCGCTGTCGCTTAGATACTTGTCTTTGTTTCTTTCCATGTCCGCCTCCTTTCGACACTAATACGCTGCAGCACGGGGTTTTCTTGCAGAGGAAAGATTAAAAGTTGTCCCTTTTCTTGAAAGAAAAGGGACCCAAAAGAACTTTAAGAAGATATGATGTTATGTCAGCACTGCCCAGTATGTTTCTTAAGCTTTTCTTTTTGCGCCGCTTTTTCTTTTCACAGAAAAGAAAAAGCGGCAAAAGAAAAAGATTTATTCGTTCTTCTCCGCCTTCTCCTTCTCGAAGCGCTCGGCCAAGACCTTGGTGGTAAGGTAGGCGGTGATGGCGTCGATGGCCATCTTGTTCTTGCCGCCCCGCATGATGGCGAAGTCCGCGTCGTTGATATACTCCTTGATATACTTCTCGAACATGGGCTTGACGGTGGCGAGATACTGCTCCGAGATGTTCTCGATGGTCCGGCCCCGGCTCTTGATATCCCGGAAGATACGTCTGAGAAGGCACACGTCGATATCCACGTGCATGTACACCTTCAGGGACATCATCTCGCAGAGCCGCTTGTCGTAGAAGATATGGATGCCCTCCAGGATCAGCACCTCCGGAGGATAGATCAGGTCCGTGGAGTCCTCCCTCAAGTGCCGGGCGTAGTTGTACCCCTTCTTGGTGATGGGCTGGCCCGCGGACAGGGTCTTCAGATCCTCGATCATCTCGTCGTAATTGAAGATGGTGGGCTCGTCGTAATTGAGGTGCACCCGCTGCTCGAAGGGTATCTCCGGGAAGCTCTTGTAGTAGCAGTCCTGACCGATGATCTCACAGCTGCAGGACAGGGCCTCCTTGATGCGCCGGGCCAAAGTGCTCTTGCCGCTGCCGGACGCGCCGCACACGCCTACGATGATCATACTCTTTCCCCCTTATGTCCATATGTTTTATTGTACCACAGCCTCGCGAAAAAGCAACGAAAAACCGACCCTTTCAGGTCGGTTTTTGGAATAAGTCAATACCGGGCGGCGATCAGCCGTTCCAGGGTCTGGCTGCAGACGATGACGCCGCTCTTATAGAAGACCAGCACCCCTTCCGCCGTCATCCGGCATCTGAGCTCCCGCTGCTCCTTTTCGTTGTGGTCCTGGAAGGCCAGCGGCGAGCCCCAGAGGGCCATCTCCCCGGCGTCGTTGATCCGATACTGATACACCATCTGCCCCGCGGGGAGCGCCAGCCGCCCCGTGGCCGGATCATAATCCATCCGAGAGGGGTCCTCCAGCAGCAGCGCCAGGCTGTTTCGGGTGTCCGCCGCGCCGAGGGTCTTGAGCCCGTCTTCGGCCAGGGAGACCAGCTGCAGCTTCCCGTCCGCTGAGAACGCCAGCAGCCTATCCTCCGACAGCCGCCTGAGCCCGTCGCCGACGGCCTCCAGGGCCCGATCCCCCGCTGGGGTGAGCCAATGGATTTCGCTGTCTGTCAGGAACGCGGCCCCGTCCTCAAACACCTGCCCCCAGCGGACGATGCCCGTCTTGGCGGCCACGGTGCCCGTCTCAGTCAACTCTTCGTCCAGCGTCAGCAGGGCGGCCCCGTCTCCCGTCTGCAGCAGGAGCCCCAGGCCGTCGCCCACCGCCGCGGCGTCCACGACGGCGCCGGGCAGTTCTATCTCCGCCGTCAGGTTCAGTCCGTCCCCGTCCAGGTCGAAGGCGTACAGGGAAGCCGCCTCCGCCCCGGTCCACAGGAACAGCCGATCCCCTGCGGCCGCAGCGCCCTCGGCTTCCAGCAGCAGCGCCGTCTGGGAAACCAAATCGTTTTGGGCGGGATCGTAGACCGTGAGTACGGTGTACACGTCCCCGGGCTTCTCCACGTCCAGCAGCACGTCGGCAAAGTCGATCCTCTCCCCGTTCACCCAAGGCCGGGGCTCCTGGTCGGTGGCTTTGTAGAGGGACAGGACATAGAGCCGTCCGTCCATCTCCCCCGCCCCCAGGAATGTCCCGCTTTGGGTCAGGTTTTTAAGGTGCTTGGGCGCTTTCCAGTCAGCCACGTCGAAGCGCAAGAGCTCCGTATCCCCGGCATGTTCCCGGACGGCCAACATCTCGTCGCCTATCCAGAACAGCTGTTTCATATCGGCGCCCTTCTCCCGCAGCCCCAGGGAGAATACCAGGGTCGCCCGCCGATTGGCGTACTGGATCACCCGGACCTGGTCGGTGGTGGGCAGATACACGGTCAACAGGTCGTCCCGGGCCAGGAGCTGCCCCGCCGGGTACGCCGTTTCCACGGCGTTCGCCGCCTTGGCGAGGGGCGCAGCCGTCTCCGCCTCCACAGCCTCCTCCGACAGACCCTGGTCGGCAAAGCCGTAGCGCAGGTTGTCCTCCACCTCCGCCTCGTCCGCGGCCCGATGCATGCCCTTGGGCGCTTCCTGGACCGGCGCGGCCAACATGGCTTCGGGCGCCGCGCCCATGGCGTCGGCCTTGTCGGCGGCCATGTCGGCGGTAGTGGCGGTGACGATCTTGGCCTCCTCCTCCACGGCTTCCACCCGGCTCTCCGCCATCATCATGGGCGCTTCGGCCTGGGCGGCGGCCGATTTTTCCTGCATGCCCCGGCTGCGGCTAAACAGCAGCACGGACCCCATGCCAAGGCCCACGCAGAGCAGGATCCCGGCGGCCATGCTGGCGTACTTGGCCCAGGTGGGGAAGGCGACGACCTTGCGCTCCTCCGCCTGATGGGCTTCCTCAGCGGCCCATTTCGCTTCCATTTCCTTCAACAGGTCCTTCCGGGGATGTATCCGGTCGTTGGCTCGTTTATACTGTTGTTCAAACATCCGGCTCATCCTCCTTCAGCACCGTGCGCAGGGCCTCCCGGGCCCGGTGCAGGTGGGACTTCACGGTGGAAGGATTGGTGTCCGTCATCTTCCCGATCTCCTCCACGGAATATCCCTCGTAATAGAACAGGTGCACGGCGGTGCGGTACTTCTCCGGCAGCTGCATGACGGCGTTGTAGACGCTGTTGTCCGTGTCGTCCTCGGTGGACAGGAACTCCAGCGCCTCCGGCCCCACCCCGTGACGGCGGTCGGCCCGATCCAAAAGGCTCTTGCTGGAATTGATGGCAGCCGTGATCAGCCAGGCCTTCTGATGCTCCTGATCCCGGAAATGCGGCTGACGGCGCAGGCACCGAAAGAACACGTCCTGCAGCACGTCCTCCGCGTCCGCCCGGTTGCGGGTGCGCACCAGGGCCAGCCGATAGATCATATCGGCATAGGCCTCGTAGAGGGCGTCCAGCTCCAGCGGCACGGTAGCAGCCGCTGCGGGTCTGATCCTTTCTTCCACCCCATGCTCCCTTCCTCATCTACAACACTCCGCAACGGCTTCTTGGGTTGCGGGAGATGAAAAAATTATCCTTCTTTGATGAGACTCTCCATGGCCTTGATGCGCTCGATGTTCTCCGCAGCCACGGGATACTTTGCCTTGATGGTGTTAAAACTGACGCTGCCCTTGGGCTGATACCAGGGGTAGTTGGAATAGAACCGGGTGTAGGCGCTGGTATCGGAGAACTTGTTCCCGCAGCGGGCGAAGATCTCGTTGCGCCCGTAGCCTAAGAGCTGCAGCAGGGTCTTGTCTGCCGGGATGGCCAGCGACCACACGTCCGCCTCGGCGATCGGCTCCGTCAGACTGTCGGGGAACAGGAGCCCGTCGGCGTCGAAAGGCGATGCGCCGCCGTCCTCGGCGTAGACCATGGCCCCCTCCGTCAGCACGTGGACGGTATAGACGTCGACGTCGAAGGCGGCCGTAGACAGGGCCTCCTGCTGGGACTTGGTGACCGTCAGCTGCACGTCCCCCATGGGCAGGCCGTTCCCCTTCAGGTCGAAGGCGTCCGCCACCAGGTACTCCTTGCCTTCGGCGGTGGTGATGGCGTACACCAGCCGGAAGATGTTTCCGTGCTCCGCCACGTCGGTCTTGGCCACAACGAAACAGTTGCCGATGACCTCGCTGCTCTTGAGGGTGGATCCGTACCTCTGCTCCTTGGCCTGCCGGATGGCCTTGCGGACCGGGGTCTGATCCACGTGGTAGAGGCTGGTCAAGATCTGCTCGCCGTCGGGCGCCTGCCCTTCAGGCGCAGCAGCCGGGTCCGGCTCGCTCTCGGGGGCTGGCGTGGCCTCCGGGGCCGCGTGCTGCTCGGCGTACAGCTCCTCCACCTCCGCCAGGGAATAGACCCAGGTGGTGTCCGTGAGCCGCACCCCGTTGTCGAGGAGCATGGCGTACACGTTCTCCAGAGTGCTGCTGGTCTCCACCAGGAAGCCGTCCGTCAGGGGCGATACGTAGTAGCCCAGGCTCACGATGGCCTTATAGCCCGTGTGGGCCTTGCGGACGGATTCGTCCTCGGGCAGGTCCCAGCCCGTGGCCCGGAGCATCCGCTCGTGGTCCACCGTCAGCACGTAACCGCCCATGGTATTCTTGCCGCAGAGCACGTATTTCTTCATGCTGAGCCGCCGGGGGTATTCGAGGCCGTCCCGATAGGCATTCTTCATGTCCTGCTCGGTCCAGATCCACTCGGTGTTCACCAGCTTCAGGCCCCCCCGCCGCAGATCCTCGGCGGCCGTGGGCCTGTCGCTCCCGGTCTGGATGGACCAACCGCCCTCCTCCCGGGGAGTCACCAGGAAGGTGAGGGAGTAGACGGCCTCCACGTCGGGGAACCGGGAAAGGTCCAGATTGGTGGTCTTGGGGTTGGGCAGGTGGAAGTCCTTCACGATGGCGTCCGCGTCCACGGACACGGTGTACACCTCGTCCTCCATCTCCACCTTGGCATATTTGCGCATATCCACGCCCCGCAGGTTCCTGCCCTGGCTGTAGTAGTTCACGCACAGCAGCACCCCCGCCGCCAGCACCGCCAGGCACAGTAGCACGGTCAGGATCGTGAACAGGGTTTGTCTTCCTTTCGCATCCATGGGTCCTACCCCTTACATCTTTTTGCCGCAGTTCGGGCAGACTTGGACGCCCCGAGCCACGCTGGCGCCACAGAAGACGCAGCGGATCATGTCCTCCTGGGCGGGGGCAGGCACCTCCGCCGGGGCCTCCTGGGCCGCCTCGGGGGCTTCCTCCGCCCCGTCGGGGACGGGTTCCGGCTTGTTCGCTGCTTCTGCCGGCTCGTTCGCTGCTTCCGTCGGCTCGGGGACGGGCGCCGCTTCCGCTTCCGACTCCGGTTCAGGTTCCGGCGCCGCCACGGGTTCCACGATCGGCGCTTCTTCCACCGGCGTCTCCTCCACGGGCGCGGGGGCTTCCGCCACCACAGGCGCTTTCTCCGCTGCCGGAGCCTCCGCCGCCGGGTGCGCGTGCTTCTTCGCCTTCTTCACCGGAGCTTCCTCCCGCCGAATGACGATGTCGTCCGGGGTCTCCGTGGCCCGTTCCCGCTTCTTGGGCTTGGGCTGCTCCGCCGCCTTTCCCTTGGGGCGGGCAAAGCCCTCCTCCTGCCCCGCTTTCAGCTGGGCCTTGGGCTGGGGCCGGGTCACCCGGCGATAGGGCTGCTCCGCCGAGGCCTGGGGCCGTCTCCGGGGCTGCCGGATGGGCTCCTCGTCCTCCTCGTCCGCCGCGTCGTTCTCGGTGCTGACGATGGCCACGGTGAGGATCACGGCGATGAGCAGAAAGGCGCATCCCATGACCAGGGCCACCACGAAGGTCTGGTCGAAGCCCTGATAGATGGTGCGCTGAATGAAGGCCGCGTTTCGACGGACGCTGAACCAGGCCACCAGGGCGAAGGTCAGCAGTACGCCGGACAGGGTCGCGATGATCGTGCGGATCGTTTTCATATCAAGTACCTCCGATAGAGTAGCAATCAGGATTCCAGCAGGTCCTTCAGCCGACGCAGCCGATTCAGGTTATCGCGCTCCGTGGCGGTCATGAACCGCTCCGGGGCGTCCTCAGTAGCCCTGTACCAGTCGCAGGCATCGAAGTGCTGCCGATAGACCGTCTGGTCCTCGTTGGGGAAGGTGTAGCCGCGGCGGGCGTAGATCTCCATGCACACATAGTCCAGCAGCTCCGCCATGGTGTACTCCCCGTTGCCCACCAGCCGCCACAGATCGTCCTCCTCCAGGGGATCTGAGCTGGGGGACCACAGGCTCCCGTCGGGCAGAGGATGGCTCATAGGCAGGCCCACGAAGCGGACGAAGCCGTTGTAATCGAAGCTGGGCCGGTCCGGGCCCTGGGCGCTGCCGCCCGCCAGCTCCGTGATGGTGCAGCCCTGGGCCGTGAACTCCGCCAAACTGGACGCCTCCTCGTAGGTGGGGTAGATGGCTACGTCCGTTTTGGCGAAGCCCACTCCGGTCCCCTCCCGGTAGCTGAGGTCCAGCACGTCCACGGTGAAGCAGCAGTTCCGGATGGACCGGACCTCCGGCTCCCCCGTCTCCGCCAGGGTGAAGAGGGCCCGGTACGCGTTGTGCCGTTCGCTGCCCTCCGGGTATACTATAAACCAAACATTCGTCTTACTTGTAACATAGTTGTTACCAAATATCTCTTTTGAGAGCCGATCCCGCTCGAAGCGCACCTTTTCGCAGACGGGCCCCAGGTTCAGCCCCTTGCCCTCCTCGTCCAGCAGGGCGGCCAGATACCCCTCCCGCAGCACGGTCTTGGGCTTGTCCACCACCTGCTCGGTGAGGATCGGCTCCTCCGGGGCCGTCCGGGGCAGTACCTTGGCGGGGCCGGTCCAGGTCCTCTCCTTCAACACGATGCCCTTGCGCTTGAGGGCCCCTTCGTTCACGTCCGCGGTCACGGCGATCACGTCCGGCTCCTCGGTGAAGGCCAACGTCAGCTCCATGTTCATGAGGGCTTTCACCGCCGGGTTCCGGGCGGCCTTGGGGTCGGTCCTGGGATCGGGAAGCGCCAGTTCGGTCAAAAGGCTGTCCACGTCCAGCACCGCCGTGACGGTCTCCCCCGTCCGCGTCAGGGTGGTATAGGCCGCCAGATCCGCCGTCTGCCGCCGCACCCGGCCCAGGAAAAATACCCAGCCCAGGACCAGCAGCAGGATGCCCACAGCAGCCGCCACCACGACGGCCAGCCGGGCCGGGTCCTTTACGGTGTATGTCTTCTTCTTCCCCTGCTCCATGGGTCCCTCTCCCCCCATTCCTAAGGATACTTTGGCAATAGTATACGCTTTCCTACGCCCAAATTCAAGAAAGCGGGAACCTCCCCAGGGAGATTCCCGCATTGTTAAACGATCTTTTACATTTATCGCCGTCAGAAGGCGAAGTTGCCGTTGCGGAAGACGGGGACGCAGCGGCCGTCGGCGGTGTAGCCGTCGATACTGAGGTCCGCCGTGCCCACCATGAAGTCCACGTGAGTGATGGATTTGTTGAGGCCCGCGGCCAGGCGCTCCTCCTCGCTCATGTCCATGGCCCCCTGCACCGTCATGGGATAGGCCTCGCCGAAGGCCAGGTGGCAGGCGGCGTTCTCGTCGAAGAGGGTGTTGTAGAAGAGGGTCTTGGAATTGCTGATGGGGGAATCGTAGGGCACCAGGGCCACCTCGCCGAAGCGGGACGCGCCCTCGTCCACGGCGATGGACTTTTGGAGGACCTCCTCATTTTGGGAGGCTGTGGCCTCCACGATCTTCCCTTCCTTCACCACGAAGCGGATGTTTTCGATCACGTTCCCGTCCTTTGAGAGGGGCAGGGCCGCGCGGATGACGCCCTCGCACCGGTTCCGATCGGGGGCGGTGAACACCTCCTCCGTGGGCATATTGGGCATGAAGAACTGGCCCTTGGGCGTGAATTCCCCGCCGGCGCACCAGATGTGCCCCTTGCAGAGGCCCACGGTGAAGTCGGACCCCAGGGCGTTGTAGTAGTGGAGCCGGTCGAAAGCGTAGCCGTTCAAAATCTCCACGTGGTGCTGCAAGTTCTCCTGATGCTGCCGCCACTTCTCCACGGCGGTGCCGTCGCCGGTGACCCGGACGGCCATGAAGATCCTCTCCCACAGGGCCGCCACGGCTTCCGCCTCGGGAAGGTCCGGGAACACCAGCTTGGCCCAGGAGGGGGACGCCAGGGCCCCGATGCTCCAGGGGACGGCGCTGCTCATGAGGAGCTCCCGATAGCGCTTCATCTGCCGACCTGAGGCCCGGTGCATCCGCTCCAGGCGGCCGGGGTCCACGCCCTTCAGGTTCTCCGGGTCGGAGGACACCAGGCGCAGGAAGCAGGCGTTCTTCTCGGCGTAGTCCGTGTTGAATTGGACCCGATACTCGGGGATGGAATCGAACACGTCGTCCGCAGCGTTCAGAAAGGTCATGCGGCTGACGGCGTCATCGCCCCAGTCCACGACCACGGACCGGGCCCCCGCCTCGTAGGCGGCCTTCACGCACATGCGGGCGAAGGAGGCCTGATCCACCTGAGCGGTGACGACCAGATCCTGGCCCTTCTGCACGTTCACGCCCACCCGGACCAGGAGCTCGGCGTATTCCTTCAGTTTGTCTTCAAAGGTGTACATTTTTCGTTCCTTTCCAGTTTCTCAAGCGCGGTGTAGCCGCGCGCACGCGATCTGCGAAGGAAGAACGCGCGGCTGCGAATATGTGAGATTCAGCGACATGCGCGGTGAATCTCACACCTTACAGGTCCCGCTGCCCGGTACGCCGCAGGCGTATAAGCGGGACCTGCAAGCGAAGCGAAAGCGGAGCCTCAGTCTGGCGAATCCGCAGGATTCGGCAGACTGAATTATTCGTTGGACGCTCTGTTCAAGCTCTTCTGCTTGGAGGAGATGATCAGGAACAGGAAGCCCAGGGCGAAGAAGATGGCCAGGGAGGCCACGGCGATGTTGATGGTGCCGCCCGCCAGCTTGACCCAGGCGATGACGGCGGAGCCCAGGAAGGACGCGCCCTTGCAGAAGATGTCGTAGATGCCGAAGTACTCGCCGGAGTTCTCGGGCGGGATGATCTTGGAGTAGTAGGACCGGGACAGGGACTGGATGGAGCCCTGGAAGCAGCCCACGCCGAAGGCCAGGATCCCGAAGTGGAGCAGGGTCTTCAGCGTCAGCGCGTAGAGGCAGACCGCGAAGTAGCCCGCTATGCAGACCAGGATCAACGGCACGGTCTTATACTTCTTGCTGAGCTTGGCGAAGACCAACGAGCCGATCCAGGCCACCACCTGGGTGGCCAGCAGGAACACCACCTGGCCCACGGTGGGCAGGCCCAAATCGGTGCCGATGTTGATGCAGTTGTCGATGATGGTGCCCACGCCGTCGATGTAGAGGAAGAAGGCGATGAGGAAGAACAGGACCTTCTTGTCCTGGACGGCGATCTTCTTCAGGGTGGCGAAGATCTTTTTGAACACCTGGCCCACAGAGGTGTGGGTGTGCTCCACGTAGTTCTTCTGCTGATAGTTCCGGATGAGGGGCAGCGTCACCAGCAGCCACCAGATGGCGGTGACGCCGAAGCCGATGATCTTGCCCACCAGGGGGGAGAACAGCATCAGGTTCTCGGAGAGGCCGCCGCTGAGGATGTAGGCCACCATGGCCACCAGGAAGGGGATGCAGGAGCCGATGTAGCCCCAGGCGTAGCCGTAGGAGGAGACCTGATCCATGCGCTCCTCGGTGGTCACGTCGTTGAGCATGGAGTCATAGAAGGTCAGGGACGCCTGATAGAACACCTTGGTCAGCACGTAGACGATGAGGAACAGCATCCAGCTCCAGGTGAAGCTGTTGAGGACGCACCCGATGACGCCCGCGGCCACGGTGGTCTGGAAGAAGATCTTTTTGGATTCCTTCCGATCGGCCAGCGCGCCGAACACCGGGCCCAGCAGGGCCACGATGACCGTCACGATGGAGATGGCGATGGAATAGTAGGCGGTGGCCTGGTCGCCGGTGATCTGCCCCGGGTTCGTGCCGATGGCCAGATCCTTGAACCAGATCGGGATCAGCGAGCAGGCAAGCATGGTGTAGGCCGAGTTGCCCACGTCGTACAGCACCCAAGAGAACTCCTGCGGCGACAGGTCGCGGAATACCTTGGTCTTGTTCAGCCAGTTAAAAAGACCTTTCATGTCCATTCCCCTTATCGGTCATATTTCGGGAAAACTCCCTTCTTTTATTAATGCCATAAAACGCCGGTTTACACAAGGGGCAAAATGCAGGAAATCGAAAAAAGAGGGCCGCCTCCCTATCCTGTCTTGTTTGTGCTGACCGTGACTTCCTCTGGCGAAACCATCCTTCCCTCTTTTTCGTGTGCTATGCTGTGCTCCGATCTTACATACAGAAAGGGGGTCCTTCGATCCATGCTTCGTTCGTTGCGCGTGCTGCTCGTCACCATCCTCATCACCCTGTCCCTGCCCCTGCTTCAATGCGACGCCCAGCCAGCTGCCGCCGTCAAAACGGGGCAGACGCCGCTGAAGGTGGAGGTGCAGCTCCAGAGCGCCTCAGGGCGCGTCACCGACTATATGGTCGCGGAGGCCACCGCCTCGCCCTCCCCCACGCCCACCGCTACGCCCACGCCCTCCCCCACCCCCGTGCCCACGCCCTTCAGCCTTTACTGGATCAGCGACACCCAGGTCTACGCCTATAGGTATCCCAAGGTGTTCAACAAGGTCTTCGCCTACATCGCCAACACCTGCGCGGAGCAGAACGCCCTGGGCGTGCTCATGACCGGGGACATCGTGGACAACCGGAACACCCAGCGGCACTGGGACAACGCCAAGGCCGCCATCGGCCTCATCGAGGGCAGGCTCCCCCTGTGGTGCGTGGCGGGGAACCACGACGTGGGGGCCACCAAGACGGACTACAGCGCCTTCCTGGCCTGCGGGTTTTGCGCCGCCGACGAGGGGGATCAGCTCTACCGGGACGGGGTCTGCTGGTACGACATCTTCACGGCAGCGGGCGAGGACGTGCTGCTGCTGGGCATCGGCTGGCAGACCGACAAGGACTATCTCCCCTGGGCCAGGGCGGTGCTGACGGACCACGCCGACCTGCCGGCGATCCTGCTGGTCCACAGCTTCCTGACGGACAAGGGGAATCTGACCCCCATGGGCAAGACCCTGGAAAGCGAGCTGCTGGCCCCCTGCCCCAACGTGAAGCTGGTCCTCTGCGGCCACAACGACGGCTCCGTCCGCTGGGAGAAGGCCTACGAGGACGGCCACACCGTCCACGCCCTCATGTACAACTTCCAGGACGATAAAAAGTACGGCCTGGGGTATCTGCGCATTTTGACCTTCGACCCCCTGGACCGGTCCCTCCACGTGACCACCTACTCCCCCTGGTTCGACGATTACGACTACCAGAAGGATACGGAGAAGGACACCTTCACCCTGGAAAACGCCTGGTAAGAACGAAAAGGACGCCCCTTCCGGGGCGTCCTTTTCGTTCTTGGGTTTCTTATGCCTTCTTGTTGAGGGCGTCGGGGGCGGAAAGGCCCGCCTTGTGGACCAGCAGCGCGCCGACGAGCAGCAGGGCCTGGCCCAGGGTGTTGACGCTCTGGGCGATCCAGTGCATGGAGGCCTGGTCGAAGTCGCGGCTGGAGAGGTAGCCCATCATCATGGAGCACACGAACGCCACGATGAACAGAGGCACGGCGGCCTTCTTCACCTTGCTGGCGATCCACACCAGGCCCGCCGACGCGCCCAGGTTCCCCAGGACCGTCAGCATGACCCAGACCATGGTCAGGGACCGGGCGCTCTTGCGCTGGCCGTACATGAGGGCCAGCATGCCCACCGCCATGAGCAGGAAGCCCACGGACTGGGTGGGGAACATCATCTTATTGAACAGCTCCACCGCGGGGACGCCCAAGGCCTTCTGCATCTTCCAGGTGGCCTTTAGGAACCCGGCCAGGAACACCAACCCGGCCCCCAAGGGCAGCAGCACGCCGGAGCAAAGGTCCAGCTTGTTCTTTAGATCCTTATAGAGGATCAGCCAGGCCGCTCCGAAGAGCAGCACCGGCACGAAGTCCATCAACGCCATGGAGACGGTCATCTTGGTACCTCCTTATCGCTTGCGATCCTTAGTCCCGGTACACCTTCATGGAGTGGAACTGCTTGGTGAAGGGGAAGAGCAGGGGGACCGTGTCGGAGTACTTCTGGTACTCGGGGTCCAGACCGTAGGTCTTCTCGTGGCGGAGCTCCAGACGGCTGGCCGAATTGTACATGACGTAGGTGATGAGGGCCAGGGCGATAAGGACGATGATCCACTGCTTGCCCTGGACGGCGCCGATGCCGGACACGGTGACGCCCACCCAGAACATGACCTCGGAGAAGTAGTTGGGGCAGCGGACGAACTTATAGAGGCCCGTGTCGCAGAACCGCTTGGGGTTCACCTTCTTGGCGGCGGACTTCTGCCGATCGGCGGTGGCTTCGCCGATGATGGCCAGGGCCATGATGACGATGCCGATCCACACCCACACGTTGTCCTTGGCCTGGTTGATGAACCGATAGGTCAGGGCGGAGGTCTGGGCGGTGTACATGAACATGGAGTAGACCCACATGAAAGCCGACACGGGGATGGGCATGGCCTTGGCAGAGCCGGTGCTCTCCAGCGTCTTCTTATAGGCGGCGTTGGTCAGCTCCCGCTTCAGGATGTAGCCCCCCAGCCGGTAGCCGTAGATCACGAACAGGCCCGCCATGATGCCCCGGGCGGGGGTCAGATACCCCTTGATGAGGCCCAGGATCAGCAGGTAGGCGCCGATGCACATGACCGCGAAGCCGTAGCCCACGGACATGAACCAGACGAACTCCTTGAAGCCCATGCAGCAGCCGATGGCCGCCACGATGATGACGCCCCACATGAACAGGGGCCACACCTGGCCGATGTATTCAGGGATCAGCGTAAACATCATTCTTTCCTCCCAAAGTATTCTTTGATGTATTCCGCGAAGGAGCCTTCGCCGGTCTCGTCCTTGCCCACCAGGTCATGGGACAGCGTCCACTTGGAGAAGAGGATGATGTCGTGCTTGCCGGCCTTCTTGATGGCGGGGAGGTTGGCGAGCAGCCCGAACATCCAGATGGGGCTGTCCTTGATGACGCAGGGCTTGCCGGCGGCGCGGAAGCACATCTTGGCCATCTCCTCGTAGGTGTAGGTCTCCTTGCCGCCCACCTCGTAGAGCTTGTTGGTGTCCAGCATGTGGTCGTAGATGAACTTGGCGAAGTCGGGGCAGTCCACCACGTTGGCCTTCACACCGTGATAGCCCTTGAGGAGCTGCATCTCGCCCTTGTCCACGTAGGGCTTGAACACCTTGGCGATGTCGTAGAAGTAGCCCGTGGGCCGGTAGATCACGTACTCCATGTCGCCCTTCTTGATCTCGTTCTCCAGCATGAACTTGGCGTGGAGCATGGGCACCTTCTCGGCGCCGGGCTGGTCGCAGGCGATGACGGAGATGTAGTTGAACTTCTTGACGCCGGCGGTCTTGGCCTCGTTGTACAGGTTCAGGTTGCCGTGGTAGTCGATGTCGTAGGACGTGAATTTGGTGGACGCAGTGGTGAGGCCCATGGTGGTGATGACCACATCGACCCCGTCGCAGATGCCCTTCAGGGTCTCGGGGTTGGTGGCGTCGATGGCCTGGAAGGTGTACTTGCCCTCGAGACCATTGTCGGGACGCTCCTTCAAGTCGGCGGCCACGACCTCGCAGCCCTTGTCAGTCAAAACCTTCAGGATCTCGAAGCCCAGGTTGCCGAAGGCTCCTGCCAATAATACCTTCATACTTCTTTCCTCCT
Source organism: uncultured Eubacteriales bacterium (assembly GCA_900319345.1). Lineage (GTDB taxonomy): Bacteria > Bacillota > Clostridia > Christensenellales > CAG-138 > RUG472. Next base: position 24,308 of record ONNZ01000007.1, on the reverse strand, counting down.
TGATGTATTTGCTTTTTCTTTATCCAAAAAGTACTTCCGTAAACAGCTTCCCGGTCTTCTCCGGGCCCCAGAACTTGAGGAAGGCGTCGGTGGCGGGGCCGCCGTGGCTCAACAGGCCGTCCCGATAGGCGTCGGCCTTCACCCGCTTGCGCTGCACGTCGCAGGGGGCGGCGTCCTTCAACAGCTCCACGTACCGCTGGCCGTAGGTCATGATGAGCTTAGAGAGGTCCTCCGCCTGCTCCGGGGTGGCCAGCTTGGCACAGGAAGCGTGGTACTGGATGTCGTCGTACCAGTTGGGCTTGTGGGGGATGTCCATGATGTGGGCGTACCTGTCCTTGATGGCCTGGAAGGGCGCCTCGTCCCGGGGGGTGTCCACCAGGGTGTCGTAGAGCTCCATCATCAGGGTGTATTTTCCCTGGGCCGAAATGAGGTCCAGGGAGAACAGGGGCCCGTCCACGGAGAAGGGGTTCACGATCATGGACTCCATCTCCATGGCGCCGCCCATGCCGGAGGCGGTCTGCACGGACACGTGGCCCAGCTTCGCCGACTCGTAGCCCTGGGCCTTGAAGTCCAGGCCCACCATCTGGAAGGTCTCGTACTCCGAGGGCGGGCAGAGAGTCAGGTCGAAGAGCTCGTTAAGTTGGGCCAGGAGCCTATCGGAATGATCCAGCTTCATATTCATATCTCCTTGTCCACGATCTGGCGCACGTCGTAGCCCTGCTTCACGAAGTCGGTGTCGTACATCTCAAACCGGTAGGGCACCACCCGGACCACGGCCACCTCCACCGCGGCGGCCTTCAACACGTCGTAGGGGATGCCCTTGAAGGCCAAGAGCTTCTTGAACTCGTCGGAGGTGTTGCTGTAGAACTCCGCCTTGCCCATGATCTGCAGGCCGTGGGAGTCCTTGGGGTTGCCGTAGTACTCGAAGATGGCCATGCCCACGTTCCGGTTCTTTTCGAGGCCGATGAACTTGCTGCCGCCCTCGCTGACGAACCAGAAGCAGCCATCCATGTAGGTGTACTCGATGGGGGTGCAGCGGATGTAGTCGCCGTAACCCGTGGCGAAGCCGCAGGTATTGTGAGCCTTGATGAAGCCCTCGATGTGGGCCCAGGCCGCATCCCGATCCATGTGCTTAGCCGTTTTCTGCTGCTCGATCCAGAAGTTCTGGAAATGGTGGAAATCCGGTACGAATTCGCTCATGGCTTATTTCCCCTTTTCTTTCGATCTCTTGTCGTTGATGATCTCCATCTCCTTCACGTCGATGACCTTCACGCCGTTCTCCTCGGCCCACTTGACGCAGCCCTTGAGGGCCGTGGGCAGGAACACCCGGGGCACCTTCACCAGCTTCTCGAGAGCCGCGTCCGTGAACTGGACCTCGGTCTGGAGCCGGTCGGCGGCGTAGCGGACGCTGGCCACGGTGGTCTGGCGCTGGGGCAGGAGCTCAGGGAGGAGCCTCCGGTGCTTGTGGTACCAGAAGTTCTTGGAATCCCGATAGCCGTAGTCCACGGGCAGGTGCGGGAAATCCCAGGACTTGACGCCGTTGATGATGGCGTTCCGGTACTGCTCCTTCATGAGGATCTTGTCGATTTTCAGCACGAAGTGGGCGCCGTAGGGGGTGGTGATGCCGTTGAAGTCGTGATACTTGGGAAGCTCGTAGTGGTCCATGCCCTCGGGGATGGGCGTGTCGTCCTGGGCGTTGTCCAACGTGTCCACCCAGGTGCACTCCACAGCCTGGACCGCCTCGGTGATGACCTGGGGATAGGTGCCCTCCGGGTCCTCGGCCTTGCGAAGGCCGTCCTCCAGGTGGAAGCGGAAGTCGTTCATCTTCTCGGCGGGGGTGTCCCCGGGCCAGCCCAGGCGGACCATCTCCTTGAAGGACTTGCGGTCGTCCGGCAGGAAGTTGATGACGCACTTCTTGTGCTTGATCAGGTTCTGGGCGGTGTTGGAGGAGTTGCGGCACTCCAGCATGAAGGCGTAGTAGGGCTTCCCCGCCACGTAGAAGGGCGAGAGCAGGGAGTAGGGCCCGCAGGTGGTCTTCCCGTCGTCGGTGAGGGTGCTCACCAGCACCGCCGGCATGGGATAGAACAGGGACGTTTGATAGAAGTTATCGACGATTCGCAGCTCCTGGAATGTGGACATTCGCTTGTTTTCCTCCTTGTTTGCTGATTATAGGGTGCGGGAGCCCACGCCCCCGCGGATACATGAAATAAGGTCCTCCGGCCCCACCTCGGGATGCTGGCTGGCGGCCAGGATGAGCTCGGACAACAGGATGCGCTGCCCCTTCTCCGGCACAGGGCCGAAGCGGGCATAGAGGGCGGAGAGCTGCGCCTCGATCTGAGAGAGGAGCTGCCGGTGCCGGGTCCGAAACAGGCTTCCGAAGCCCTCCCCCGTGGGATAGGAGGCCCACACGGATTCGTAGACCCGGCTGAAGGAGCGCATGGCCTCGTAGAGGCAGCGGACGCCCTCCTCGATGCTGGGGACGGCGTCGATCCTCTCCCCCGCCTTCGTGAGCTCCGCCTGCCAGTCCTGGGCCATGACGGCCGCCATGATGCTCTCCTTGTCCCGATAGTAGTTGTAGATGGTGCCCACGGCGATGCCGCAGTCCTCCGCGATGCCCCGGGCAGAAAAAGAGGACAGGTCTCCCCCCAGCAGCCGTTGGCGGGCCGCGCAGAGGATCCTGTTCTCCACATCTTCGATGATCTTAGGCATGTTCGTCCCTCTTTTATGAACACATTCATAATAAATCCTACGGGGTGGTTTGTCAAGATATTAGGCCCGGGCGGAGCCAAAAATACAAAAAGAGAAAGCGGCTTGACGCTTTCTCCAAGCTGTGACGATGGGTCGATCCGCCGCGCCCTCAGGCCTCCGGGGCGAAGCCGTAGAATTCCAGGAACTGGCGGGTCTCCTCCCGCTCCGGACGATGGAGAACCTGGGCGATAGGCCCCCGCTCCACCAAGGTCCCATTGTACAGGAACAGGACCTCCTGGGCCATGCGGCGGGCCTGCTGGAGGCTGTGGGTCACCAGCAACATCGTGCAGCCCGTCTCCCTCACGTAATCCTTTACCAGCTGCTCCGCCAGGAGGGTGCTCTCTCGATCCATGGCGGCGGTGGGCTCGTCCAGAATCACCAGGTCGTATGGCCGCATCAACAGCCGGGCCAGGGCCATGCGGGCCGTCTCCCCGCCGGAGAGCCGATCGGCCCGGGCCTTTTCCAGATCCCGGATCTTTAAGGCGTCCATGCGCCGGGCGGCCAGGGCTTTGTCTCCGCCGTTCAGGAGCAGGTTCGCCCGCAGGCTCATGTGGAACCCGTAGCTCTTCTGGGGCAGATACCCCAGGCTGACGCCCATGAGGGGCCGCACCCGCTGGTCCGAGGGCTCGATGCCCGAGAGGACCTTGGCCAAGGTGGACTTGCCGCTGCCGTTGGCGCCGATCACCGCCACGATCCTCCCCTGGGGAAGCTCGCAGGCGGGGAAGCGCAGCACCATCTTCTTCCCGTATGTCTTTGTGAACGCGGCGATCTTCATTGGGAAAGCCTCTTTTGAAGCAGGGTCAGCACGGTGTTCACGATCAGGGACGCCGTCATCAGGATGAGGCCCAGGGCGATGCCCAGGCTGAAGTTGCCCTGGTTGGTGTACTGCATGATGGCCGTGGTCATGACGTTGGTCTTCCAGGCGATGGCCCCGCCCACCATGGACACGGCCCCCACCTCGGCGATGGCCCGAGAGAAGGCCAGCAGGTAGGCGGAGAAGATGGGATAGACGCACTCGTTCCCCAGCAGCAGGAAGGTCTTCCAGCGGGGGAAGCCCATGCCCTTGGCGGTCTCCATGACCCCGGGGGCCACGGAGGCGGTATAGGTCTCCATGTTCCCCACCACGATGGGGGTGATGAGGGCCACCTGGGCCAGGATCATGATCTTCACCGTGAACAGGAGCTTCAAATGCCGGAAGGGCCCCACCCCCGAAAACAGCAGGTAGAAGAGGAGCCCGCAGACCACGGGCGGGGTGCCCATGAGGGTCCGGTTGATCACCACCAGGGCGTCCCGGCCCCAGAAGCGGCGGGAGCCCAGCCATATGCCGATGGGCACACCGATCAACAGCGCGCACAAGGAGCTGGTCAGGCTCATGCGGGCGGTGACCTTCAGGATGTTCATCAGCTCCGCGTTGCCGGACAGGATCAGCTGTATGGCCTGGATCAGGGAGGATTTCATGGGGCGGCCCTTTCTAAAGGCCCCGCGCCGGAGCGCGGGGCCCGGTGTCTGCGTTCCTTATTTGATGATGCCGTCGTTGGCGACGAAGCTCAGGAAGGTGGCCTTGTCGGTGAGGATATAGGCCCCCTGCTGCTCCGCCATAACGAGGCAGGCGCCCATGCCCGCGTTAGCGGAGATGTACCAGTCGGTATAGGCCTTGAAGGAATCGGCCTCGGCGGTTATGCCCAGCTCCTCAGGCCACAGGGCCAGCTCCTTGGTATGGGTGCCGGACTTGTCGCCCCGGGAGATGAACAGGAACTTGCCGTCGGCGATGGCCTTGAAGGCATCCAGCACGGTGGCGGCCTCCGCTACCTTGGCCGGGTCTTCAGAGGGGCCGCAGAGCACGAAGAAGTTGTACAGGAAGGGGGTGCGCTCGGCCTGGAAACCCTCCACCACACGGGCGAAGCCGTCCGCCACGAAGGCGTCCTCCTGCTTCTTGGCGTGAACCAGGATGATGTCCGCGTTGCCCATCTTGGCGTTGGCGATGGATTTGCCGGTGCCCGCGGAGTAGACTTCCACGGTGTAGCCGTACTTCTCCTCGAAGACGGGCAGGAGCTTGCCGAGAAGGCCGGAGTCCTTGACGGAGGTGGTGGTGGACAGGCGGATGGTCTTGGTCTCCTCGGTGGCGGGAGCGATCTCGCCGGCATAGGGCTGGATGCCCTCCAGCACGTAGAACAGGTTGGCGCCGAACTCCTCCACGCCGTAGGCGGCGGCCATATCCAGGGCCTCCTGGCTGTTGAGCCACTGGTAGAGGGCGTCCGCGCCCGCGGTGTTCAACGCCACGTCCTTCACTTCCTTGCCATCGGCGTCCACGAAGGGCGCCTTGTCGTTGACGGCCAGGACGGCGTAGGTGTTCTTCATGCTGTCGTCAGCTTCCTTCAGGATGACGGTGTTGACCACCAGCTTGTCCGCCTTGGCCGGTTCGGCCGGGGCGTCGGTGGCCTTGGGGGCCTCTGCCTTGGGGGCGTCCGCCTTGGGCGCTTCGGTCTTGGGGGCTTCGGCCTCGGGGGCTTTCTTGGCGCAGGCGCCCAGAGCCACCAGCATGAGCAGGGCCAGCATCAGGGATACGATCTTTTTCATATTCTTTCCTCCTATAAAACAATCAGCCATATCCTTGCCGAAAAAGCCCTGTACATAGGGCTGTTCAGGCTTCGAATATGGCTCGTCCACCGGTATCGAAACGGTATGCGTCAACGGGGCTTCCCGGCCCGGCTGATTTTCGATACCATTATACACGACCCGGGACCGTTGTCAATCGAGATTCGGCGGGGATACGAAAAGCAGGAGCAGACGGGGCCGCTCCTGTTTCCACGAAAGGTCGAAATATCAGGCGTTGCGGACGGTGGCGATGAGCTTTCTCATGTCCTCCCGGCCCCAGATCACCGGCACCGGATAGAGGGGGTTGGCCTCCTTCAGGGCCCAGGTGATGATCTGCTCCACGTCCTTATCCTCGATGACGTCCACGCCGGCGGGGATGTTCATCTTCACCTTCATATCCTCGATCCAGGCGATGAACCGCTCCGCCTTCTCCGCCGGGGTGCCGCCGCCCATGCCGCACACGTCTGCAAGGTCCGCCAGCTTCTCGTGGACCGCGGGCCCGAACTGCCGCATGACGTGGGGCAGGATGATGCTCATGGCCAAGCCGTGGGGCGTGCCGTAGAGGCCCCCCAGGGTGTGGCCCAGGGCGTGGACGTAGCCCACGCAGCCCCGGGTGAAGGCCCTGCCTGCGAAGAAGGAGGCCCGCTGCATGTTCTGCCGGGCGGTGAGGTCATCGCCGTGCTCATAGGCGGTCAGCAGGTTCTCGTGGATGAGCTTCACCGCCTCCTTGGCGAGCCGATCCTCCAGCTTGGTGTTGTAGGTGTGGTTGGTGTATGCCTCCACCGCGTGGCAGAGGGCGTCCATGCCCGTGGTGGCGGTGACGAAGGGCGGCAGGCCCGTGGTCAGCTCCGGGTCCAAAATGGCGTACTTGGGGATGATGGCCGGGTCGTTGATGGAGGCCTTGTGGTGGGTGGCCGAGTCGGTGATGACCGCCGCCACCGTGGTCTCGGAGCCGGTGCCCGCCGTGGTGGGGACGGCGAAGAACAGGGGGATCCTATGATGCACCTTCAAAATGCCCTGGAGCTGGGCCACGGTCTTCTTGGGGTGGACGCTCTTAGCCGCGATGCCCTTGGCGCAGTCCATGGGCGCGCCGCCGCCGAAGGCCACCAGACATTCGCAGTTTTGTTCCTTATAGACCTTGTACCCCGCCTCCACGTTGTCGCTGGTGGGGTTCCGCTCGATGTCGTAGAACAGGGCGTAGGGGACCCCGGCTTCCTGCAGGGAGGAAAGCATCTTGTCCAGCAGGCCCAGCTTCATCAAGTTGGCGTCCGTCACCACCAGGGCCTTCCTGGCCCCCTTCTCCTTCATGAACTGGGGGAGCTTGGCGATGCTGCCGGGGCCCTCGATGTACTCCGGCATCCGGTAGCCCAAAAAGTAGTTCCCCACCTTCATGCATCCCTGAAACACCCTGCACCAAATACGGTTGAGCATATGTTTGCCTCCTTGCTGTGTGGTATCTGTGAAAACCGGCTGCTGGCCGGGCTTGACCATAACGATGGCGCCGATGGGACAGGCCTTTTGGCAGAGGCCGCAGCCCAAACACCCTTCCGGGTCCGTGAGGGCGGCCACGGTGCGGATGTCCCCCCGCTCCTTGGGCTTGGTGATGGACAGGCACCCCTTGGGGCAGTTCTCCACGCACACGCTGCACCCGGCGCAGGCGGCGGTGTTCACCGCGGGCTTGGGCCATTCCGCCTTGGGGACCTTCTGCACCGGCTCCCCCCTGTCGTTTCGCACGGCCCCCTTGGGGCACAGGCGGCCGCAGGCGCCGCAGCCCACGCAGACGGAGGGGTCGATGGCGTGGGGCTCCTTTACCTTGCCGGCGATGGCCTTCACCGGGCAATTCCGAGCGCACAGGGTGCAGCCCACGCAGGCTGCCGGATCGATGGAATACGCGCCCATAGCTCTACCCTCCGCACACCGGACTCATGAGGAGAACCTCGTCCCCGTCCTTCAGGCGGCTGCTCTTCTTGCCCTGCTTTCCGTTGATCAAAATAACGCATCCGTCCACGTCCTTGGCGGTGACCGTGGTGGACGGCTTCACGCGCTTCGCCTCCACCAGCAGGATGGGGTACAGGTCCCCCACCGTGGCGGCCTGGGCGTTCAGCTCCTTGAGGCCCGTGTCCAGCCGCAGCAGGCCGAACAGCTTCACATGCACCATATCCGCACCTCCTTCACAGGATCCCCAGCTTCTTCAGCGTCCGCTCCGTGGGCACCCCGTCCTGGTCCCAACCCCGGGCCCGATAGTAGGTCTTCTTCATCTTCTCCAGGGGCACCTTGGTCCGGGGATCCTTGGGGTCCTGGGCTACGTCCGTTAGACGCTTGGGCAGAGAATCGTCCTTGGCGCGGATACCGAACCGGGTGGACACCCACCGATCCAGGGTGTAGCCCCGCTCGCCGCAGCGGATGTACTTGCCGAAGTTCATCTTCATGCCCACGGCGTAGATCATGGCCTTCGTCTGCTGGAACACGGGCAGATGAAGGGCCAGGGCCCGGGGGCACTTGTTCATGAACCGCAGGGCCCAGCCGATGAAGGGGATGGCCCCGTTGACGATCTTGGTCACCACGCCGTTGGGCCGGGTGATGAGGAAGCCCGGGAAGAAGCCGTAGGAGGTGAACAAACATTGACCCGTGGCGGAGATCATCTCCATCAGATCCTGAAAGAGCATGGTGAAGTCCGCCTTGGCGTGGGGCGTCTGGGGGTTGGTGAAGAGGCCCAGGCCCTCCAAGATGACCAGGTAGCCGCCGTTCAGGTGGCAGCCGCCCCGGTTGCTGACGGCGTACCCAAGGCCCTGGCCCACGGCCCGCCGGGGCTCGTAGGCCGCCAGCTCCAGCCCCTTGGACTGGATGGCGAACTCCGCCCCGCCGTATTTCTTCGACAGGCGGCGGCTCCCCTCAGCGAGCTCGTTCCCGATGCCCCGCCGATGGGCGATGTCCTCGAAGAGCTGGCTTAAGCCCGCCGTCTCTCCGAACTTCAACCCGTTGTCCCAGAGGTCCTTCTCGTTGGCCTCCATGGCATAGGCGATGGTGCTGGCGCAGGAGATGGTATCGAGGCCCAGCTCGTCCAGCTCGTTGTTCCAGCGGAGGATGTCTCCGAGATTGTCGTTGCAGATGCCGCCCCCCAGCAGGACCAACGTCTCCAGCTCCGGCCCCTTCACCTCCCGGCCCTTCACGTCCACGGTCCGGGCGCACTTGATGGGGCAGGTGAGGCAGCCCTTGTTGACGATGTTCTGCTCCTCCGCCAGGGTCTCGCCGTTGACCAGCTCGAACTGGTCGTACCGACCGGCGCTGTAATTCTTGGTGGCCAGCATGCCCCGCATCTGCATGGCGCTGACCAGGCCCGCCGTGCCCATCCGGGGCAGCTGGTTGCCGGTGAGAGGGTGTTTGCGCAGGTATTGGAACCACTTTTGGTTCCACTTTTCGTTCTTTTCGGGATGGGCCACCCGGATCTCGTGGGTACCGGTGGCGGCAATGGCCTTCAGGTTCTTCCAGCCGAACACCGCGCCCACGCCCGTGCGGCCCGCCGCCCGTTCGCCGCTGAGGACGGCGCTGTAGAGGACCAGGTTCTCGCCTCCGGGCCCGATCATCAGCTGACCGAAGGCCCGCCGGGCGCCCCACTGCTTCACCAGGAGCGATTCCAGCTTCTCCTGGCCCTCGGTGACCTTCAATCCCCAGAGCCCGTCCTCGTCCGCGTCGTGGAAGGTGAACCGGCCGTTGTCGATCTCCAGCCAGGTATGCTTCTCACACCGGCCCTTCAGGATGAGGGCGTCGATGCCCGCCTTCTTCAAGTGATAGCCGAAGCTGCCGCCGCAGTTGGAAGAGGTGAGGATCCCTGTCTGGGGGGAGATGCAGGAGAGATCGAACCGGCCCGAGGAGGGCGCGCCCGTGCCCGTCAGGGGGCCCGTGGAGACCACGATCCAGTTCTCCTCCGAGAAGGGCTGCTCCTGGCCGGTCAGATGGTCGCTCAAAACCTTGGCAGCCATGATCTTGCCGCCGATGTACTTCTCCCTGTCCTCGTCGGTCCAGGGGTACTCCGCCACGGTTTGGCTGGTCAGGTCCACCAGGACCACCCGGCCCATATATCCGCCGAATCTCGTCGCCATGCGCTACCTCCCATGAGGTCGTTATCTGCTAACAATATATCATTTTGAAAGGAGAAAGTAAACAGTGAAAGCCCATATTCAGCGGAGTTTCATCAGGGCCTGGCCCGCCGCCTGCTCCCCCTCCCTCAGCACGCTTTCGATCCGGGGATGGATGCGGCTGCAGTTCCCCGCCAGCACGGCCCACTCCGGCACGCCCGCGGGCAGCAGCTCCCGTTCCGGCTTCAAACCCACGGCCGACAGCAGGGTCCGGCAGGGGACCGTCTGCCCGTCGGACAGGACCACGCCCGTAAGGTCCGGGAACCCCTGGATCTCCCGAACGGTGGCGTCGGGAACGAACCGAAGGGGCAGCCCCGCCAGCCGCTCCTGGTTTTGCAGGAGGCCCGTCATCCGATCCGCCTGCTCCACCAGGGTGACGGAGAGATCCAGCCGAAGCAGCTGCCAGGCCATGACGAGGCCGATGTCGCCGCTGCCCAGGATGACCGCGGGCCCCCGGGGCACAAAGCCGTGGCAGTTGATCATCTCCTGCATCTGCCCCGCCGTAAAGACGCCCCGAGGCCGGGTCCCCACCACGTGGAGGGCGCCAAAGGGGATCTCCCGGCAGCCGGTGGCCAGGATCAACACGCGGAAGCCGATCTCCCTGCCGTCGAAGAGCACGGCGGTCCGATCCGGCTCCAGGGCGGTGACGGTGGCTCCCAAATAGCAGGGGAACTCCGGCGGGAAATCCTGCAGCAGGCCGGCGGCGTAGGCTCGGCCGTCCAGGCCGGGGCCGAAGCCGGGATGGACGCATTGGCGAAGGATGCCGCCCAAACAGGGCTTCTCCTCCACCAGGGCCGCTGACCGGCAGCCCGCCGCCCACAGGGCCTTGGCCGCGGCGACGCCCGCTCCGCCGCCGCCTACGATCAGCACGTCATACCGTTCCGCCATGGACGCACTCCTTCAACAGCTGTTCGATCTCGTAGGCGCAACGGGCGCCCTGGCACCGGCCCATGCCGGCGCCTACCCGGCGCTTGACCCCGTCCACGGTGACGGCGCCCCGGCGGATGGCCTCGATGACCGCGTCTCGGCTCACGCCCTCGCAGCGGCAGACGAGGGGCGAACCCGGGGCCGGATGGATGGCCCGTCGCTCCGGGCGAAAAGCTTCGTTTCTCTCCGCGCCCAGGACTGCCGCGCATTCCCCGGCCACGAGGGCCCCCAACTCGTTGGCGCAGGTGAGCCCCGGGGTCTTGACGCCCACCAGGCTCCAGAAGGTGGGGGCGGGCCGCTGGATGCAGAAATCCCGGATGTCCCGGCCGTCCACTCCCTCCGGGTTGGGCCGAACGCCGCCGAAGGAGCGGATCACGGCCCCGAAGTCCAGATCGGGCAGCAGCCGGACCCCGTGGGCTCGGATGGTGTCCAGGCCCTCCCGGGTGGTGGCGAAGTGGGGCTCATAGGGCCGGGGCGGCGAATCCAGCAGCAGGTTCCCCTCCGGGCAGGGCACCGCCGTGACGCCCTTCCCCGCCTCCGTCTCCTCGAAGAGGATGTGGCCGGGCCGGAGCGTCAGGGGGTCGAATACCAAAAAATCCGCCCCGTCCAGCCGAAGCCGGACCGGTGACGGATAGATCAATTCCTGGATTTGCACCGCATAGAGACCGCCGCAGTTCACCACAGCCCGGGCGGCGACTTCCCCCCGGGTCGTTTCGATGCGATAGAGGCCCTCCGCCTTGGCTATGGAGACCACCGGGGCGCGGAGCATGGTTTCACAGCCGTTCGCCTTGGCGCTCTCGAAGGCGGCGATGCCCAGCTGCCAGGGATTCACGGTGCCGGTGGTGGGGGCCCACAGGGCAGCGCTGACCGCCCGGGAGAGCATGGGCTCCCTGTCCCGGGCCTCGTCGCCGGACAGGAGCCGAAGCCCCGGCACGCCGTTTTTCTGGCCCTGGTCCAGCTTCTTTCGCAGGACGGCCTCGCCCTGGGGGCCATAGGCCGTCATCAGGCTCCCGCAGCGGGAGAAGGGCACCTCCAGCTCCCCGCACAGGCGATCGAAGGAGGCGTTAGCCCGCACCGTCAGGGCGGCCTTCATGCTCCCGGGACGGTTGTCGCAGCCCGGGTACACCACGGCGGAGTTGGCCCGGGTGACGCCGGTGCACAGGTCCTCCGCCGCCTCGATGAGGACCACGTCCAGCCGAAATCTTGTCAGGTTTCGTGCGGCGAAGCATCCCAGGACGCCGCCGCCGATCACCGCCACGTCAACGGTCTTCATCTTCCAGGTAGGGGATGATCTGGCCGGGGCGGTCCAGGGTGTAGCCGCCCATGTCCATGAGCTTATCCCGGAAGGCGTCGCTCTTCAGCACCGCCAGCAGCCGCTGAACGAGGGGCGTGTCGTAGGCGCCGTCCGGGATCAGCAGGTCGTATTCCTCGATGCAGATGGGCAAAAAGTCCAGGCCGTAGAGCTTGGCGGCGGAATAGATGCCCATGCCCGCGTCGGCACTGCCCCCGGCGATCTGGGCCGCCACGGAGGTGTGGGTCAGCTCCTCCCGGTCGTAGCCGTAGATGCTGTCCTGAACGAGGCCGTTCTCCTTGCAGAGATAATCGGCCAAAATGCGGGTGCCGGAGCCCTTCTGCCGGTTCACGTACCGGATGCCCGACCGGGCGATGTCTGAAAACGAACGGATGCCCAGGGGGTTCCCGGCGGCCACCATGAGCCCCTGGTTCCTTCCCACGCAGCGGATCAGCTTCACCCCGCCGTTGGGGAAATACTTGCGCAGAAAGGAGACGTTGTAGCGGCCCGTCTCCGTGTCCAGCAGGTGGCACCCGGCGGCGTGGGCCTCGCCCCGGCGCACGGCCATGATGCCGCCCATGGACCCCACGTGGGAGGAGCTCATATATAGGCCCGGGTCGGCCATATGCAGCAGGTTCCCCACCTCGTCCAGCAGGGGGTCGTGGCTGCCGATGACCACCAGGGTGTTCTTCAGCTTCTCCAGGGGGCTGAGGAGCCGTATCTGTACCTGGTCCCCCGCTTCATAGCCTTCCCGGCCCTGGGGGATGCGCAATATGCCGTCCGCTTTCATGAAGGAGGAGACCACGCCCGCGCCTCGGTTCAGGGGGGAGGCCATGAGCTTGTCCCCCACGTAGCCCATGCGGACCCGGACGAACTCCTCGTATTTGAGGCCGGACACCACGGGCCGGGTCAGGGTGGCAAGGGCGGTAGGCCGAAGGGCGGGACACCGGTGGAACCAGCGGTCCACCACCGGCCGGAGCAGCTCCTCGATGACCAAAATGCCGGACACCGGGTAGCCGGGCACGCCCAGCACGGGCTTTTTGCCGATGGCCCCCAGGATGGCGGGCTTGCCGGGCTTCATGGCAAGGCCGTGGCAGAATACCTGTCCAAGAGCCCCGATGGCGGCGGCGGAATAGTCCTCCCGCCCGGCGGAGGAGCCGGCGTTCAGCAGGACCATGTCGCATTCTTCAGCCGCCTTGCCCAGGGCGGCCTCGATCAGGTCGAATTTGTCGGGGACGATGGGATACAGCCGGGGCTCGGCCCCCCATTCCCGGACCATGGCGGAGAAGATGGCGCCGTTAAATTCCAGGATTTGGCCGGGCTCCGGGTCGGCGCAGGGGGACACGATCTCGTCCCCCGTAGGGATGATGCCGACGACGGGCCGCCGGATGACGGGGACTTGCAGCACGCCGCCCGCGATCATGGCGCCGATGGCGGCGGGGGACACGGTGGTGTAGCCGGGCAGGATCATCTCCCCGGCGCACACGTCCTCCCCGATTTGGCGGATGTGCTGCCAAGGGGCCGCCGCCCCATGGATCATGACGGACCCGTCCGCCTGGGGCACGATCTCCTCCACCATGACCACGGCGTCGCAGTCCTCGGGGATCTGGTCCCCCGTGTCCACCACGGTGAACCGATCCGGCGTCAGCACCACGGGCGTGGTGTCCGTGGCCCCGAAGGTGTCCGCCGCCCGAACGGCGATGCCGTCCATGGCGCTGGCCGCGTAGTGGGGGGCGCAGCCGTGGGCGTATACCGCCTGGGCGGTGATCCGGCCGCAGGCCTCCTGGACCGGCACCGTCTCCGGCTCGCTGGCGAACCCCAGCGCCTCCAGGGCCTGCAGGTACGATCTCCTGGCTTCCTCCAGGGGCGTGTTGGTCAAGAACTCAAATCCCATCTTCTTCCTCCCCTAAACAATACACGTCGACCTGGGCGCCCCGCATCAGGCCCTCCCGGTCCCGTTCCACGCAAAAGTATCCGTCCGCCCCCGTGAGGGCGGTGATGAGCCCCGATTTCGTCCGAATGGGCTCCGCCCACAGCTCCTCCCCCTCCCGGTGGAGGCGGCAGGGGCAGTACTGGGCCCGACCGTGGTTGGCGCTGACGTTCTCCGTCAACCGGGCCGTGAGCCACCGGGGCCGCCCTTCTCTGCCGCCCAGCCGGGCCAGCAGGGGCAGCACGAAGAGCTCCGTCACGAAGAAAGCAGCCACCGGATGGCCCGGCAGGCCGACGAGGGGCTTGTTGCCGCACTTGCCCAGGATGGTGGGCTTTCCCGGCTTCAAGGCGAGGCCGTGGAAGAGCAGAGGCCCGAAGGAAGAGATCACCCGAGCGGAAGCGTCCTTCACGCCCACGCTGCTGCCGCCGGAGAGGATGACCCCGTCGCATTCGGCTAAAGCCCGGGCCACCGTCTCCCGGAGCCGCCCCTCCTCGTCGGGCACGATGCCGTAGAAATGAGGTTCCACGCCGAAGGCGGTGAGCTGGCTCTGTACCAAAAGGCTGTTCACGTCCCGGATCTGGCCGGGGCCGGGGACCTGCTCCGGGGGCACCAGCTCGTCCCCGGTGGAGAGGATCCCGATCCGCAGCGGTCTATATACCGACACCTGGCTGACGCCCAGGGCTGCCAGGGCCCCTATGTCTTGGGGGCGCAGCACGTGCCCCTGACGAAGCAACCGCTTGCCAGGCCCCACGTCGTCCCCGCGAAAGATCATGTTCTCTCCGGGGGCCACGGGCTTGGCCACGCCCACGGTCCCGTCCCCGTAGTCCTCCGTATACTCCACCATGACCACGCTGTCCGCCCCCTGGGGCAAAGCGCCGCCGGTGGGGATCGAAGCGCAGCAGCCCTCCTGCAGGACGAAGTCGGCCCCCTCCCCCATACGGATGGACCCCTGCCGGGTCAGGATGGCCGGGATGGCGTCGCTGCAGCCGAAGGTGTCCCGGGCCCGCAGGGCGTACCCGTCCACGGTGGAGCGGTCGAAGTCCGGCACGTACTCCTGGGACAGGACGTCCTCCACCAACGTCCGACCCAAGGCCCGGCCCAAGGGCACTCGCTCCGGGGCCGCCGCCGGGACGAACTCCCGTTGGATCAGCGCCAGGGCTTCCTCCAGGGTGATCACGTTCAGCATAGGCGCCTCCTCAAATCAGCGACAGGATATCCTCTGTCATGGTGGCTAAATTGAGCTGCAGGAGCTTCCCCCACAGGGGCGGCCGCTGCCCCAGTAGGAGCTTCAGGGCCTGGGCGCACTGGATGGCGGCGCAGCAGGCGGGGGTATAGGCGACGCTGGCCTTGGAGGGCTTCCCAAAGGCGGCGTTGGCGTACAGGGCATGGAGCATGCCGGAGCCCGGCGGCACCACCGCCACCTGGACCAGCTCCCCCAAAATGGCCCCATGGACCAGGACCACGTTCTGCCGGGCGCAGACCTCCTCCAGCAGCAGCCGGTCCGGCACGTTGTCCAGCCCGTCCAGCACCAGATCGCAGCCTGCCACCAGCCTGTCCCCGTTCTCCGCCGAAAAGGACTCGGCAAGGGCTGTGAAGGCCACCGCCGGGTTCACGGCTTTGGCCCGGACCGCGGCGGCCTCCGCCTTGGAGGCGCCCAGCAGGGGCTCCGTGCTGAGGAGCTGCCGGTTCAGGTTGCTCGCCTCGAACCGATCCGGGTCCAGCGCCGTAATGCTGCCCACGCCCAGGCGGAGCATGTTTTCGATCAGGTTCCCGCCCAGGCCGCCGCAGCCCAGGATCAGCACCCTTTTCTGCGCCAGAAGGGCCTGGCCGTCCTGGCCCACGATGGCTTGCTGCCGCGCGTATCGCTCCGGGATCATGGCCGTCCTCCTTCGATTCTTTCGTTATAAAAAAGTATATGACCCATCCGTTTCCCTTGTCAACCGTGGGGACGAAAAAAGCGCCCTTCTTCCCCGACGGAACGGGCGCGAAGGAGGCGCGGGGCGTTTGACAAAGCGGCCAGAAAAAACTATACTTACTGCAAAGGACCTCATCCTGACGACGGCGATCGGAGGCACTGTATGAAGATATTGAAGGTCGACCTTTCCAACCGGCAGATCCACGAGGAGGAATTCCGCCAGCAGGACTACGGTTTCTTCGGCGGCCGGGGGCTCGTGGCCCGGTTTTTGACCGACTACTGCGCCCCCACCTGCGACCCCCTGGGCCCAGACAACCCCCTGATCTTCGCCACGGGCTACTTCTCCGGCACCATCCTGACCACCAGCAACCGGCTGTCCATCGGCGCCAAGAGCCCCCTGACCGGCGGCATCAAGGAGTCCAACTCCGGCGGGAACGTGGCCCGGGCCATGACGGACCAGGGCGTCAAGCTCATTATGGTTGAGGGCCAGTCGGAGGACTGGGTGTACCTGTACATCGACCCGGAGGGCAACGCCCAGCTCCTGGACGCCGCCCCCTACGTGGGCATGAATACCTACCCCATCGGCAAAGCCCTCCGGGAGAAGTACAACGACAGGATCGCCGTGGCCGCCATCGGCACCGCGGGGGAGCATCTGGGCCTCGTGTCCTCCGTCATGTGCTCCGAGTTCAACACCGGCATCCCCTGCCGGGGCGCGGCCCGGGGCGGCATGGGCGCGGTCATGGGCAGCAAGAAGCTGAAGGCCCTGGTCATCGACCGAGCGGCCCGTCCCTACAAGATCACCATGACCCCGGAGCAGGACAAGGAGTTCCGGGAGCTGAACAAAAAGATCGTGGCCGCCGTCACCTCCAACCCTCTGACGGGCCAGACCATGCCCCTCTACGGCTCCGCCGCGGGCGTGGACACCACGGGCAAGATGGGGGCTTTACCCTACAAGAACTTCAGCGGAGAGTTCACCCCCGACTGGGAGCGGATCGGCACCGTCCAGTGGCGCAAGAACCTGATCGACCATGGGGGCAAGAGCACCATCCCCTGCCAGCCGGGCTGCATCGTCCGCTGCTCCAACGAGTACTGCGACCAGCACGGGAACTACCTGTCCGCCGGCATCGAGTACGAGACCGTGGCCCTCTGCGGCGCCAACCTGGGCATCTTCGACACGGACGCCATCTGCACCTTGGACCGGCTCTGCGACGACTACGGCATGGACACCATCGACATCGGCTGCGCCCTGGGCGTCATGATGGACCAGGGCATCATGGCGTTCGGGGATTCGGAGGCGGCCATCGCCATGGTCCGCACCATGTTCGACCCCGATTCCCAGTGGGGGCCCATCCTGAAGAACGGCTGCGCCGCCGTGGCGGACGCCCTGGGGGTGCCCCGGCAGCAGATCCAGCGGGTGCCCGTGTCCAAGCGCCAGGCCTTCGCAGCCTACGATCCTCGGGTCATCCGGGGCTACGGCCTGTCCTGGGAGCGGGGGCCCATGGGGGCGGACCACACCTCCGGCTCCGCGGCCACCTACATCCCCAACCTGACCCCGGAGCAGCAGACCGACTACTCGTTGGCGGTGACGGCCACCTGCGACTGCTTCATGTGCCTGTTCGCCTGGTCCGCTGTGAATTACAATAAGGAGGCCCGGCCCGCCATCTGCCGCATGGCCGGCATTTTGGCCGGCATGAAAGAGGGGCCCGACATGTCCATGATCGACAGCAATGGCCGGGCCATCCTGCAGCTCGAATACGCTTTCAACGAGAAGGCGGGCATCACCCACGATCAGGACCGGTTCTACGGCGGCGAAAGCAACTACATGTACCACGTGCCCGCCGCGGCCACCAAGAGCCCCTATTGGAGCATCCAGAAGGGGCCCCTGCCCCCGCCGCCTCCGCCGCCGAAAAAGGAGGGGGATGGAAAATGAGCGAGATCCGGGTCACCATCTGCGGCGAACCCTGCCGCCTGGCCGCCGGGGCCACCCTGGCCCAGGCCATCGAGACCTATTCCCCCTACGGACAGGAGGCGGTGATCTGCCGGCTGAATGGGCAAATGGTCCGCAGCATCGACGACACGGAGGCCCACGTGCTCCGAGACGGGGACGTGCTGGAGATCTATCCGCTGATCATCGGCGGGTGAGGAAAACGGGAGCGCCTGACAAACTGGTATGAGGGACCCTCTTGGCCGAAACATCACCTATCTGCGATTGTCCGTGACGGAGCTGTGCAACCTCCGCTGCCGGTACTGCATGCCCGCCGAGGGGGTCGAAAAGCGCCGCCACGAGGACATGCTGACGGAGGAGGAAACGGTGCTGGCCGTGAAAGCGGCGGCCAGCCTGGGCATCGAAAAGGTGCGGCTGACCGGCGGGGAGCCCCTGGTGAAGAAAAACATCCTCTCCATCGCGGAGAAGGTGGCGGCGGTGCCCGGCATCCGGGAGCTGTGCCTCACCACCAACGGCATCCGGCTGCCCCAGCTCGCCAAGTCTCTGCGAGCGGCGGGGGTACGGCGGGTGAACGTGAGTTTGGATACCCTGGACCCTGCCAAATATGCCCATATCACCCGGATCGGGGACCTAAGCGACGCCCTCCGGGGGCTGGAAGCGGCCCTTTCCGCCGGGTTCGAGAAGGTGAAGATCAACGCCGTGCTCCTCGGCGGCTTCAACGACGACGAGATCCCGGCCCTGGCGGGGCTGACCCGGCGCTGGCCCGTGGACGTGCGGTTCATCGAGCTCATGCCCATGGGCGGGGACCTCACTCAGGGGGCTTTCGTTCCCGGGGACGTGGTTTTGGAGACGCTGCCGGAGTTGGAGAAACTGCCGGAGGACGGGCCCGTGGCCCGGCTCTACACGTTGCCCGGGGCCCTGGGACAAGTGGGGATCATCAGCCCCCTGAGCTGCCAGTTCTGCGACAGATGCGACCGCATCCGGCTCACCGCCGATGGGCGGATCAAGCCCTGCCTCCACCAACGGGCGGAGTACCCCCTCAAAGGCCTGGACGAGGCGGGCATGCGGCGGCAATTCGAAGCGGCCATTTTACACAAGCCCCCTTGGCATGGGGAGCTGTCCTATGCCGCCCCCAGCCAGGCGGGGCGAACCATGGATCGGATCGGCGGATAACAGGAGGAAAACCATGGAGAAAGATTTCACCCATTTCGACGACAGGGGCAAGGCCCGGATGGTGAACGTGGGCGACAAGCCCGTCACCCACCGGACCGCCCGGGCGGGGGCCCGGGTGCTGGTGAACGAAAGTACCTTCGCCCTCATTGAAAGCGGCGGCATGAAGAAGGGCGACGTACTCACCGTAGCCCAGCTGGCCGGGATCATGGGGGCCAAGCGGACGCCGGACCTGATCCCTCTGTGCCATCCCGTGGCGATCAGCGGCATCGAGGTGCGGCTGACCCTGAACCAGGGGGCCTGCGCCGTGGACATTGAGGCCAGCGTCACCTGTGACGGTCAGACGGGGGTGGAGATGGAAGCCCTCACCGCCGCGGCCGTGGCGGCCCTGACGGTCTACGACATGTGCAAGGCCGTCCAGCGGGACGTACGCATCACGGATATTCGCCTGCTGGACAAGACCGGCGGCGTCCACGGGGATTATCATGGGGAGGAACAGTAAATGAAGCACACGGCAGCCGTCATCACTGTCAGCGACAAGGGCGCCCGGGGCCAGCGCACAGACACCAGCGGCCCGGCCCTCTGCGCTATTTTGAAGGAGTACGGGTTGGAGGTGGTCTACACCGCCCTGGTCCCCGACGAAGGGGAGGATATCCAGCGGGAGCTGAAAAAGTGCGCCGACGAGCTCCACATCTCCCTGGTCCTCACCACCGGCGGCACCGGCTTCTCCCCCCGGGACATCACCCCGGAGGCCACCAAGGCCGTCATTGAGCGGGAGACCCCGGGCATCCCGGAGGCCATGCGAGCGGCCAGCATGAAGATCACCCCCCGGGGATGCCTGTCGCGAAGCGCCGCCGGCATCCGGGGCCGGACCCTGATCGTGAACCTGCCCGGCAGCGAGAAAGCCGCCCGGGAGAACATCTTGGCGGTCATGGACCCCCTTATGCACGGCCTCGATATGCTCGCTTCCGCCGGGTCCGCGGACTGCGCCCAGGAGGCGAAGCCATGATGCGCCCGTCCTTGGATCAATGGCTCCTGGAGGCCAAGGCCGACCCTGCCGCCCCGGCGTGCGGCATGTACCTCTTCCACACCGGTGTGGTCCGGTCCACCCCCAAGGCCAAGGTCCGGCAGGGTGCGGACACGGGCAGGACCGTCAGGGCGGTAGCCTTCTCCTACGACGAAGACAAGCTGGCCGCGGCTGTGGAACGGGCAAAAAAAATGCCCGGCATATTCTATGTCCGGGCCTGGCTGAATGCTGGCGAGGTCCCCGTAGGCGGGGAGCTCATGCTGGTGCTGGTGGGGGGCGACATCCGGCCCCGGGTCATCGACGCCCTCCAAAGCCTGGTGGGCGAGATCAAGACCAGTTGCGTCACGGAGCGGGAGCTTTACGAATAAGCTTTATCCACCGGAGACGGGGGCGATGAATCCGATCACGTCCCCGTCTTTGAGTTTTTGGGACGGGGACGCCCGCTCGCCGTTGACGCTCATGAGCAGGAGCTTGGCCTTCAGGGGGGACAGGCGGATGATCTTCAGCACGTCCCACACGGTGCTGCCCTCCTCCACCTCCATCCAGGAGCGCTCGTCCAGGGCGCTGCGGTCGCACCCGTAGGGCGGGAACACTTTAACGCGGATCATCTTCATAGTCCTCCATCTCGATGGCACCCATGGGGCAGGCCTTGGCGCAGAGCCCGCAGCCGATGCAACCCTCCTTCACCGGCTCCGGAAACAGGTTGCGGTATTTGCCCGCCTTGCCCTCCTTCGCCATGCCCAGAGCGGACACGGGGCAGGCCTGGGCGCAGATGCCGCAGCTGACGCAATATAGATAGTCGAATTTCGGTCGCTTCTTCATGATCCCTCCAGGGAAAGGAGCTCAGGGATCCCCAGCCGTGCCACGGTCTCGGGCAGGGGCACGCCGGTCCGTTCGTCCCAGCCGAAAGCCTTCCAGTGGGCGCTGACCTGCTCCCGGTTCCTGAGGGTGATGCCCTTCAGGGGACCGTCAGATAGCGGCGGGTCCCCAGCCATGCGCCGGGGCAAAGCCACGGCGGCGGGATCGTAGCCCTGCTTCACGTTGAACAGCTGCCGCAGAGTCTGGATGCGCTCACCCACCTCCATGTAGTGGTCCCCGTCGTAGGACCAGCCCTCGGCGGCGTTGAGATAGTCCACCAGCTTCCACATGTGGACCCCCATCATCTGGCCGTAGTAGCAGCCCCCCGCGCCGTCGGTGAGCATGGTGTAGCAGGCGTTGGCCTTGCTGACGAGAGCCATGGTCTCGGTGTCCTCGATATCGTCCTTCTTGGAATGGAGTTTGGCGGGGGGCGCCCAGGAACAGATGTCACAGAGGCTCATGGCCCCGTACTGGATGCCCATGCCCACGGTGTGCTTGCCGGGGGCCGGCTCCGCCACGTAGTGGACCCCCAGCTGGGGATCGTTCCGGGCGTCGTGCATGCCGGGCTCCTGGCCACCCACGTGCATGGCGTATTCCGTGCCGCCGAATTTCTCCGAGGCCTGCTTCACTCCGTCGGCCAGGGCGTCGCCGAAGCCCTCCCGGTCGATCATCTTATGGACCAAAGTCAATATGGCCTCCGTGTTGCCCCAGGTGAGTTCCAGCCCGTCGGTCTGTTCCCTGGTCAAAATGCCCTTTTCATAGCACTCCACAGCCCAGGCCACCGTGTTTCCGGCGGAGATGGTGTCCATGCCCGCACGATTCAAAAGCTCGTTGATCTCGTAGATGCTGTCCCGGCTCTTGTTCAGCACCAGGGCCCCGAAGGCCTGGATGGTCTCGTATTCGGGCTTATGGGTGTCGTCGAAGGTCACGTGCTGGCGACCCCGGATGTTCAGCTTCCCGCCGCAGCCCAGGGGGCAGGAATAGCAGTGGTACTTGGCCATCTCGATCCGGTTGATGTGCTCCGGATTGTAGACCATGTCCATGAGCCGCACGTCCCTGGGGGTGCCGCCCCAGTTCTTGATGGGGCCGTCGCCGCTGGTGATGGCTAGCGACGTGTTCCCCTGGGTGCCCCACTCCTTGAACATGAGGGAGGTCAGGGACCCGTCCAGAGGCAGGTACGGGAGGTGGCCCATCATCCGGCCGCCTACGCCCAGGAATACGCCTAAGCCCGAGGGCATGGTCATCTTGAGGAGCTTGCGCCCCAGCTCCCGGGACAGGGCCTTGACGGCCTCCGGGTCGGCGCAGCCCATGGGCTTGGTGCCCGCCAGAACGACGGCCTTCAGCCGCTTGCTGCCCATGACCGCGCCTACGCCGCTCCTGGCGGCGATGCGGCCCCCCTCGTTGCAGATGCCGGAGATCAGGGAAAGCTTCTCCCCCGCCTGGCCGATGCAGGCCACGCAGGGTTTCTTGCGGCAGACGGGGTCCAGGTCTCGATGGAGGGCGTTCTCCGCCTCCGTGGCGTCCAATCCCCAGTAGGGGGCAGCGTCCCGGACCTCCACCTTCCGCCCGTCGCAGAAGAGGTACACGGGCTTCTCCGACACGCCGGAAACGAAGATGGCGTCGTAACCGCACTGCTTGATGGCCGGGGCGAAGAGGCCGCCGCAGTTGGCGTCCCCCCAGCCGCCGGTCAGGGGGCTCTTGCAGGCCACGGTCCAGCGGCCGGTGAGAAAGGAGCCGCTGCCGCAGAGGGCCCCCGCCGCGAAGCACAGGATGTTTTCCGGGCCCAGCGGGTCCGCTCCTGCAGGGATATGGGCATAGAGATACCAGGCCGCCAGCCCCTTCCCCGCCAGAACGGCTTCATACACCGCCTCGGGGACCGATCGGGTCTCGCTGACGCCCGTGGTCAAGTCTATGCACAGTATCTTCCCCGCGAAGGAGGTCATCTATCGTACTCTCCGAACTCGCAGCCGATACCGGTGGCCTCCACCTCGTCGATCAGCGTCTCCTTGCCGAAGAGGTTCCGTTTGTAGAGCTTCAACACACCCGTGCCGTTGCCGCCGTTCCACAGGCGGTTGTGGCGCTTGAGGCCCGTGGGCGCCTCATAGTTGATGTTCAGCATGTCCGCCTTCTTGCAGACGATCTGGGTGTCCAGCTTGGCGGTGGCGGTGGTCTGGACCACGTGCCAATGGATCTCGTCCTCGGTCTCCCAACAGTCGAACTTGGTGCCGGACAGGGTCCAGAACTTGGAGAAGTTGAACTCGTAGTCCTGCCCCTCGTAGTAGAATTCCCCCAGGAGCTTCCGGTCCAGGGCGACGGGACCCACCTTGGGTCGGCCGCCGCCGATGTTGAAGACGCTGTTGTTGAGCTTCTTGCCGGTGATGCGGCTCTTCAGCTCGTTGCTGGACAGCCACACCCAGGGGGAGGTGAAGTCGCCGCCCCAGTTCTTGTCCGCATAGCCGTTGCAGGTCTCGGGCCGAACGATATACTTCTCCCCGTTGAGGACGATCTCGCCGGAGTAGAGGGTCTTCATGCCCTCGGCGTGCCAGAACATCTCGAAGGCGTTGATGTCCCGGAAGAACTTGCTGGCGCCGTAGCCCACGTGGAAGGCGATCTTCTTATCGATGTCCAGCTTCCAGGACATGGACCCCGCGTCGCACATCCACTCGGGATGGGCCTGCGCCTGTTCGGGGGTCACGGTGACGGAGCCCTCCGTGTGGGTCTCGGAGCAGGTGCAGCCGTGGCTGGCGATGGAATAGGGGGCGTCGGCGTGGAGCTCTACGTCCTTCCAGGGATAGAAGGCGTGGAGCTGGCCGTGGTCCTTTCCCCAGAAGCCCACGTTGACCATGAGATAGGAGGGCAGGATCCCCGCCTTCTGCTTCTCGGGGTCGTTCCAGACGATGACCGGCTCCTCCTGAGCCCGGGCCGGGTTGCAGGTGAAAAACTCCACATAGAAGGGTTTCTTCTCCCCGGTGACGGCATGCTCCGCCGTCAGGGAGTGCCACCACCAGTCATACCCCTTCCTGGCCAGGGGGCCCCGGAGCATGAAGGCGTTGCGAGTGATATCGTGGATGTTTGCCATAGACGCCTCCCCTTATTTATCCTTGTTCTCGGCGTTCTTCTTGCGCTCCAGGAAACGAAGGAGCATGTTGTGCTGGGACTTGAGGTAGAAGTGGCGCACGGGGGGCAGCAGGTTCATGAGGAACCGGCTGGGCAGGTACACCGGGCAGGGATAGACCTGCTTCTTGCCCCGCTCCACGCCCCGGATGGTGGCCTTGGCCACGCCCTCGGCGCTCTGCACGGGGAAGGGCTGCTCCACCTTGTGGCCCGCGCCACCCACCTCGAAGAAGTTGGTCTTGGTGGACACGGGGTACACGCAGGTGATCTTCAGATTCTTGGGGGTCTCGATGCGGATGGCCTGCTGGAAGCCCTTCATGGCGAACTTGGTGGAGGCGTAGAGGGCGTAGCCGGGCAGGGCCATCTCGCCCATGGCGGAGATGGTGTACACCAGGTGCCCCTCCCGGCCGTTCAGGTGGTTCAGGTACTTGGAATAGCTGTACATGTAGGAGAAGGTGTTGAGCCGGAAGATCCGCTCGATCCGCGCCCAATCCTCGTAGTCGTAGCGCTCGTAGTAGGGGGCGCCGGCGTTGCAGATGAGGATGTCGATCTTCTCGAAGAGCTCCGTGGCCTTGGCGAATAACGCGTCCACCCCCGCCTGCTCGCTGAGGTCGCAGGGGAAGAGGGTCACGTACACCGTGGCGCCCTGCAC
>ONNZ01000035.1 GCA_900319345.1 uncultured Eubacteriales bacterium | reverse complement strand
GTTCCTGCTGAACCTGTTCATCACCCCGGGGGACACGGTGCTCTTCAGCTGGAAGTTCATCCAAATCACCAGGGAAGGCCTGCTGCAGGCGGTCTATATCTCCCTGCGGCTCATCCTGCTGGTGACCGGGGCCTCCATCATGACCCTCACCACCTCCCCCATCGCCCTGACGGACGGTCTCGAACGGATGCTCTCGCCCCTGAAGGTCTTCAAGTTCCCCGCCCACGAGCTGGCTATGATGATGACCATCGCCCTTAGGTTCATCCCCACCCTCATGGAGGAGGCGGACAAGATCCGCAAAGCCCAGATGGCCAGGGGCGCGGACTTCGAATCGGGCAACATCATCGCCCGGGCGAAGGCCATGATCCCCATTTTGATCCCCCTGTTCGTGTCCGCGTTCCGGCGGGCGGACGAGCTCGCTATGGCCATGGAGTCCCGCTGCTACCACGGCGGCGAAGGCCGGACCAAGCTCCACCAGCTGAAGCTGGGCCGGAACGATCTCATGGCCGCGCTGGTGACGGCGACCTTCCTGGCCCTGATCCTGATCGTGCAGGGGCTGTTCCCGGGGCTCGTGTAAGATGCGGCGCATCCGGACCATAATCGCATACGACGGCACGAACTACGTGGGCTGGCAGACCCAGCCCAACGGCATCGCTGTGCAGGAAGTGATCGAAAAGGCCATCCTGGAGGTGACCGGCGAGCAGACCACCCTCCAGGGCAGCGGCCGCACGGACTCCGGCGTCCACGCCCGGGCCCAGGTGGCCCACTTCGACACAGGGGCCCGCATGGCGGCGGACAAGTTCGCCATCGCCCTCAATACCCACCTGCCCGCCGATATCCGGGTCCTCTATTCCGAGGAGGTCTCCCCCGATTTCCACGCCCGCTTCTCCGCCAAGGAGAAGCAGTATCGCTACTTCGTCCAGACCGGCCCCCACGCGGACGTGTTCGCCCGCAAATATGCCCTCCACACCTATATGCCCCTCGATTTGGACCTGATGAACGAGGCCGCCGCCCTGGCGATGGGCACCCACGACTTCTCGGCCTTCATGTCCACGGGACGGGAGGTGGAAACCGCCGTCCGCACCGTGAGCCTGTCAAAATGGGAGAAACAGGGCAAGTTTTTGGTCTACACCGTCCAAGGGAACGGGTTCCTCTACAACATGGTCCGCATCCTGGTGGGCACCATGGTGGGTATGGGCAGCGGCCGCATCCCGAAGGACAGCATGGAGAAGGCCCTCGCCTCCCTGTCCCGGAAGGACGCCGGGCCCACGGCCCCGCCCCACGGGCTGGTGCTGTGGCGGGTCAAGTACCCCGACTTCGACACGGAGGAGGTGCTCGCCCGTGAAACCTGACGAATACTGGATGCGAGAAGCTTTGCAGGAGGCCCGGGCCGCCATGGCGGAGGACGAGGTGCCCGTAGGGGCCGTGGTGGTGAAGGACGGCGGGATCGTGGCCCGGGCCCACAACCTGTCCCGGCAGCAGAAGGACCCCACCCTCCACGCGGAGGTCCTGGCCCTTCGCGAGGCTCAACAGCAGCTGGGCTCCCTCACCGGCTGCACCCTGTACGTGACCATGGAGCCCTGCGCCATGTGCGCCGGGGCCATGGTGCTGCTGAAGCTCCCCAAACTGGTGTTCGGCGCCTTCGATGAAAGCTGCGGCTGCACCGGTTCAAGGGTGGATCTCACCGACCACTGGTTCTATCACTCCGTGGAGACCTGGGGCGGCGTCCTCGAAGGGGACTGCGCCGCCCTGCTCACGGAATTCTTTCAAAGAAAGCGTTGATTTTTTATTTTTGATACGGTATACTACCCTCTGCCTGGAGACGTATCGAAGCGGTCATAACGGGGCTGACTCGAAATCAGTTTGCGCGAAAGCGCACGTGGGTTCGAATCCCACCGTCTCCGCCAAAACAAAGCCACCCTCGGGTGGCATTTGTTTTTGGCTCATTGGAGACGGTGGGATTCGAACGGGTGCGGGAGTGAATGAGGCTCCTGCGGAGCCTCAGAGCCGCACCCATGGCCCGCGCCGCCGCGCGGGTCGAATCCCACCCCGACGTGCGTTCAAGTCTCTGGAGTGCGGTGATTTTATTTTTGGGGCTGCAGTATCTTCTCAAAAAAACAGTTGCCAATATTTCAATAGGCTGGATTATGCTAATAGTTTGTGATATTATTTAAAACATATACAGAAATAACAATAAATATCAAACTGAAATTCTAAGAATGGAAAAGGAAAATGGCAAATTCAAATAAACGTTTTTTATCTTTAGAAAAGCCAGGTCTTCTTAAAGAGTGGGATTTTGAAAAGAACGCCTCGATCTGTTTTCCTGACGAGATTACATCAGGAAGCAGAAAAAAAGTTTGGTGGATTTGCTCTAATGGTCATAGCTGGATGGCAACCATATGCAATAGGACGAATGGAGCGGGATGTCCATACTGTTCAGGCAAATATCCTGAAAAGGGTATAAATGATTTCGCAACAACAAATCCCGAGCTTTTAGAAGAGTGGGATTATAAAAAAAACGAATTGATATGCTCCCCCGATGATATTTCCGCAGGAAGCCATAAAGCCGTATATTGGAAATGTAAAAACGGTCATTCTTGGCATTCGGAGATCAGAGCAAGAGTAAAAGGTGCAAATTGCCCATACTGTACAGGCAAGCGTCGCCTTTCAGGATTCAATGATTTTGCCACTAGATATCCCGAATTATTATCTGAATGGGACTATGATAAAAATGATACAGAGCCCTCTGAGCTAAGCCCAGGAAGCCACCAAAAAGTGTGGTGGATATGCTCTGATTGTGGTGAAAAGTGGCAGGCAGAAGTAGCAAACAGGGTTGCCGGTTCTGGATGCCCAAAATGCGGATATCTTAAGCGATCAAAAAGCAATAGAACTGCCTCATATCAAAAAAGCCTCGCGTTCTTACATCCTGAATTGTTGTCAGAATGGGATTTTAGCCAGAACACTACGCTAGATCCTAATTCGATCCATCCCAAGTCTTCACAAATAGCATGGTGGATTTGTCCCGAGTGCAAGCAGAAGTATCAAGCACCTATCGCGAATAGAGTAGGGGGGACTGCATGTCCGGTATGTGCAGGAAAGGTTGTTGTTAGCGGAATTAATGATCTTGAAACATGGTGTCGGAACAATAATCGTCAGGATATTCTTGACGAATGGGATTATGAAAAAAACAATATCTTTCCAACAGAAACAACGCCATTTTCAAATAAAGCGATGTGGTTTATTTGTAAACAAGGTCATTCATTTAAATCCAGATTAGCAAACAGAACAAAAAACTACACAGGGTGTCCGGTTTGTGAAAAGGCAAGAGGTACGTCATTCCAAGAACAAGCGTGTTTTTATTATTTAGAAAAGATGTTTTCGAATGTATCTAATTCTCATCACGAGAGTTGGCTGGGGAGATTAGAGCTTGACATTTATCTGCAAGATATAAAAACCGCAGTTGAATACGACGGCATTACTTGGCATAAGGATAACGAAAAAGACTTATATAAAAACGATCTATGTAGAAAAAACGGTGTCAGGTTAATTAGATTGCGAGAGAATGGGCTTTCCTCCTTGCCTAGCTGTGAATGCCTCATAATAGATAATCATGGCAGTCAAGCCTTAAATGAAGCAATAAAATCTTTGCTTGTTCTGCTCGGTGATGAAGGAGATGATATTGATATCAATGTTGACAGAGACGCTTCCAAGATCATTGAACGATACGATTTTAAGATAAAAGAGAACAGTATTGCGAGACGATACCCGGAACTGATAAAAGAGTGGGATTATGAAAAAAACGGAAATGTAAATCCGGAGCATGTCAGTTATGGTTCTGTTAGAAAACACTGGTGGAAGTGTTCTAAGTGTGGGAATGAATACTTAATGGCAGTAAACAACCGGACCTATCAGAAACAGGGCTGCCCAATATGTTCAAAAAGCAAAAGACGGGATACCTATGTAACACATCGTATAGAAGTCATAGGATCGCTTGCATCAAATATGCCGGAAATACTTGATGAGTGGGATTATGAAAAAAACACTTTAAGCCCTGACAGTTATTTAGTTGGCAGTAAACAGAAGGTCTGGTGGAAATGCCCGGTTTGCGGAGGAAGCTGGCGGGCAGAAATTCAAAACAGAACAAAGGAAAAGGGGACAGGATGTCCGTATTGTAGCGGGAGAAGGGCGTTAAAGGGATTTAATGATTTAGCGACAAAATCCCCCTTTTTATTGGGCGAATGGGTAGCTGAGAAGAACAACGGATTACAGCCATCAGATTTCACCGGGGGATCCTCCCAAAAAATCCTGTGGACTTGCAGTACGTGTGGCAACGAATGGATAGCAACTATTGGTGACCGTACTTCGGGAAGAGGATGCCCTAAATGCGCCAGAAAAAGAGCAGCAAAGATGCAATCGAAAAGAGTAACATGTATTGAAACAGGAGTTGTATTTGAATCTGTGAAAGAAGCATCCGGCTGGGCCGGAATAAGAGACAGCGCCCTTGTCAATTGCCTTAAAGGTAAAACAAATATGGCGGGGAGATACCATTGGAAGTATACGGATTAATTGAAGGAAGAGTTGTATAGTCATCCCCTTGACAATTCATCTTGGACACCCTATACTGATTTCAACATCACAAAGGAGCACTTCAACCAAGGCATGCGCGACTGATCGATTTTGAACGCCACAATATCCCTGCGGCACCCGGGTGTCGCTGTGTATGTGCGCTCAAAGGATCACGACCGCAGGCTTTTTCTATTCTGCCGGACGTGCTTTTCTGAGCGCGGAAATGGGAGGCAGATATGCTGCAAATTCGAAACGTGACCATAGTATCCAGAAAGGACGACCGGCTGCTGGTCGACGACCTTTCCTTCACCCTGCACAAGGGCGAGCGGGCGGCCCTCATCGGCGAGGAGGGCAACGGCAAGTCCACCCTGCTCAAATGGATCTACGACCCCGACCTGGTGGAAAGCTACGCCCAGGTCCGGGGCCAGCGGATCGTGGACGGCAAGATGGGGTATCTCCCCCAGGAGCTGCCCCCCGAGGAAAAGGCGTTGCCCGTCTGCGCCTATATGGAGGGGGCCTGTGGGTTCTACGCCCTGTCCCCCCGGGAGATCGGCGAGGCGGCAGAACGGCTGGGCCTGTCCCCCGCCCTCTTCGAGGAGGCCCGGCCCATGGACACCCTGTCCGGCGGGGAACGGGTGAAGGTCCAGATGGCCGGGCTGCTGTTGAGCCGGTGCGATATCCTGCTGCTGGACGAGCCCTCCAACGACCTGGACATCGAGACCCTGGAATGGCTGTCGGACTTCATGAACGCCTTCCCCGGGGCCGTGCTCTACATCTCTCACGACGAGGTTTTGTTGGAGGAGACGGCGGACGTGATCATCCACCTGGAACAGGTGCGCCGTAAGACCATCTGCCGGTCCACCGTGTCCCGGGAGGGGTATCGGGCGTATATGGAGAAGCGGGCCCGGCAGTTCGTTCATCAGGAGCAGCAGGCCCGGTTCGAGCAGGCGGACTTTCGCAAGAAGAAGGAACGGTATCTCTCCATCTACAACGCCGTGGACCACGCCCAGGACAGCATCAGCCGGGGCGACCCCTCCGGGGGGCGACTGCTGAAGAAGAAGATGCATGCGGTGAAGTCCATGGGGCGGCGCCTGGACAAGGAGGAGGAAGGGTTGACCCAGCTCCCCGAGGCAGAGTGGGCCATCCTGCCCAAGTGGGAGCCGGGCATCGAGCTGAGCCGGGGTAAGGTGGTCCTGGACTACGCCTTAGACCAGCTGCAGGTGGGCGACCGGCTGTTGTCGAAGGATATCCGGCTCAAGATCGTGGGGCCGGAAAAGGTGTGTATTTTGGGGCCTAACGGCTGCGGCAAGAGCACGCTGATGGACCGGATCGCCGGGGAGTTGCTCTCCCGCAAGGATATTCGCTGCACCTATATGCCCCAGCGCTACGGGGAGGGCGTGAGCTATTCTATGCGGCCCGAGGAGTTCCTGGCCCCGGACGGGGACAAGGAGAGCGTCACCAAGGCCCGGATCTATCTCGGCAGCATGAAGTACACCACCGACGAGATGAGCCACGCCGTCAGCGACCTGTCCGGGGGCCAACGGGCCAAACTCCTGCTGTTGAAGGCCATCCTGGACAGGAGCAACGTGCTTTTGCTGGACGAGCCCACCCGGAACTTCAGCCCCCTCTCCTGCCCCGCCGTGCGCAAGCTCCTCAGCGAGTTCCCCGGGTGCATCCTGGCCGTGTCCCACGATCGGAAGTTCATAGAGGAGGTCACTCCCACGCTGTACACCCTGACGGCGGAGGGATTACAGCGGATATACCGATAACGAATAGGAGGCGCCCTTCGACGCCTCCCGTGCTTTTATCCGCTTATTTCGCCATGCGGAAGATATTGGCCATGTCCGCCTCGTAGAGGACCATGGCGCTGCCCACCTTGCCGCCGGTGGCCAGGGCGCAGTTCTTGGCCAGGAGGGCTATCTCCTCCTCCGTAATCTCTTTGCCCAGCAGCTCCCGGATGGTCACGGGCATGCCGATGGACCTAAAGTAGTCCTCCATGGCGGCGATGCCCTGCAGGGCCGTCTCCTCGTCGGAAGCGCCCGGGGCCACGCCCATGACGTTCACGGCGAACTTCACGAACCTGGGCAGGCAGTTTTTATACACGTACCGAGCCCAGCTGGGCCACACGGCGGTGAGGCCCGCCCCGTGGGTCACCCCATAGAGGGCCCCCAGCTCGTGCTCCAACCGATGGGAAGCAAAGTCATTGGCGTCGTTCCCGCAGCCGGTTAGGCCGTTGTGAGAGAGGCTCCCCGCCCACATGATCTCCGCCCGGGCCTGGTAGTTCAGGGGGTCCTTGTGGAGGACGGCGGCGAATTGCATCACGGTCCGCAGGAGCCCTTCGGCCAGGGCGTCCGTGATCTCCAGCTTGCTGCCGTTGGTGAAGTACCGCTCCAGGGTGTGCATCAGGATGTCGGAGCAGCCCGCGCAGGTCTGGTAATCCGGCAGGGTCATGGTGAGCTCCGGGTCCATGATGGCGAACTTGGGCCGGCACAGGTCGCTGTTGTAACCCCGTTTCTTGTCCTCGTAGGAGATGACGCTGCTGTCGCTCATCTCGCTTCCCGAGGCGGCGATGGTCAGGATGGTCCCCACGGGGAAGCAGGCCTTGGCCGTGCGGGTGTGCTCGTATAGCTCCTTCACGTCGTATTCCGGCTCCGCGAGGGCGTAGGCGATGGCCTTGGCCGAGTCGATGACGGACCCGCCGCCCACGGCCAGCAGGAAGTCCACGCCGTTCGCCTTGGCGAGCTCGATCCCCTCGTACACCTTGGAGAGCTGGGGATTGGGCACCACGCCGCCCAGCTCCACGTGAAAGACGCCCGCCGCATCCAGGGACGCTTTCACCCGGTCGATGAGGCCCGAGCGAACGGCGCTGCTGCCGCCGTAGTGGATGAGGACCCGGCGGCCGCCGAAGGCGCGGACCAGCTCGCCCGCCTTCTCCTCCGTCTTGCGGCCAAAGACCACCTTGGTGGGGGTATAGAGTGTAAAGTCTCCGTTCATATGTTGCCTCCCTTTTCGTATTGAAATAAGTATACCTCATACGCGTTCTTTTTCAAAGCGTTTTATATGCTTAGATCGAAAAAATGTCGACAACACCCTTGCTCCCATCGGTTTCTCGTTCTTTTTTTGTAAGAATCCGAAAAAGAATGCTGTACAAATCTTGATTGTTCTGTTAGAATAAGTTTGTACATTTATTTGGTGAAGGATTTGTTCACGCGAGCGTGACAATGCTTTATCAGGATTGTAAGACCATAGGTCTGCAATAAAACCTACAAAATAGGAGGAAGTATCTGAATGAAACGCTTTTTGGCAATCATGATGTGTCTGGTGATGGTTCTCGCCATCGTTGGCTGCAAGGGCACCAAGCCCGCCGAGGAGCCCGCAAAGAAGGTAAAGGTAGGCTTTATCTGCCTGCATGACGAGCAGTCCACCTACGACCTGAACTTCATCAACGCCGCCAAGGCTGCCTGCGAGAAGCTGGGCGTCGAGATGGTTCTGAAGACCGGCATCAACGAGGACAACAGCTGCTACGAGACTGCTGCCGATATGGCCAGCTCCGGCTGCATCGCCGTCTTCGCCGACAGCTTCGGCCATGAGGATTACATGATCCAGGCCGCCAAGGAGTTCCCCAACGTGCAGTTCTGCCACTCAACCGGCACCAAGGCCCACACCGAGAAGCTGGCCAACTACCACAACGCCTTCGCGGCCATCTATGAGGGCCGTTACCTGGCGGGCGTGGTGGCCGGCCTGAAGCTGAACGAGATGATCGAAGCCGGCAAGTTCACCGCTGAGGAAGCCAAGGTCGGTTACGTCGGCGCCTTCACCTACGCCGAGGTTATCTCCGGTTACACCTCCTTCTTCCTGGGCGTCCGGTCCGTGTGCCCCACCGCCACCATGGAGGTCACCTTCACCGGTTCCTGGTACGATCCCACCGCTGAGAAGGAAGGCGCTCAGAAGCTGATCCAGGGCGGCTGCAAGCTCATCAGCCAGCACGCCGACTCCCTGGGCGCTCCCTCCGCCTGTGAAGAAGCCGGTATCCCCGACGTGTCCTACAACGGCAGCACCAAGGAAGCCGGTCCCAACACCTACCTGATCTCCTCTCGTATCGACTGGGAGCCCTACTATGAGTACGCCATCACCGCGGCCATGAACGGCAAGCCCATCGACACCGACTGGACCGGCACCATCGCCACCGGCTCCGTGAAGCTCACCGAGCTCAACGAGGGCGTCGTGGCCGCCGGCACCAAGGAGAAGCTGGAAGAGGTCCAGAAGGCCCTCGAAGCCGGCACCCTCCACGTGTTCGATACCGCCACCTTCACCAAGGACGGCGCGCCCCTGACCAGCTACCTGGCCGATGTGGACACCGACGCGGCGTTCACCCCCGACACCGAGGTCATCAAGGACGGCTACTTCCATGAGTCCGAGTACCGCAGCGCTCCCTACTTCGACGTCCAGATCGACGGCATCACGCTGCTGGATGTGAACTTCGGTTAATCCCCCATCTGTCCCAGACAGGCCGCACCTGGTGCGGCCTGTTTTTTGATCCAAAAAGTTTTTTTGACGACCCGCATTTTTGATTTACAACCAGGTTTGCTTATGATAAAATGTTAAATAATCGAGTTTTAGATATATTTTGACGCTCGGTGGAAAGGATGCTCTGCCTTGGAAGCTGTAAGGAACGCCATCAAAATGGAGGGGATCACCAAGCGATTCGGCAGCGTGGTCGCCAACAACGCCATCAATCTGGAGCTGCACGAGGGGGAGATCCTGTCCCTCCTGGGTGAGAACGGCAGCGGAAAGACCACGTTGATGAATATGCTTTCCGGCATATACTACCCCGACGAAGGCCAGATCTACATCCACGACAAGCCCGTGACCATAGCCTCCCCCAAGGACGCCTTCGACAACGGCATCGGCATGATCCATCAGCACTTCAAGCTGGTGGACGTGTTCACCGCCACGGAGAACATCATCCTGGGCCTTAACGAGGACGGGAAGATGAATCTAAAGGAGGCCGGCAAGCGGATCAAGCAGATCAGCCAGAAATACGGCTTCGAGATCGACCCGGACCAGAAGGTCTACAACATGTCCGTCTCCCAGAAGCAGACCGTGGAGATCATCAAGGTCCTGTATCGAGGCGCGGACATCCTGATCCTGGACGAGCCGACGGCGGTTCTGACGCCTCAGGAAACGGACAAGCTTTTCGCCATCATGCGCAACATGCAGAAGGACGGCAAGTCCCTCATCATCATCACCCACAAGCTCCACGAGGTGCTGGAGGTTTCCGACCGGGTGGCCATCCTGCGCAAGGGCGAATACATCGGCGATGTGCTCACCAAGGACGCGGACCAGCAGAGTCTGACGGACATGATGGTGGGCCGGGCCGTGAGCCTGAATATCGACCG
The DNA here is from genome assembly GCA_900319345.1 of uncultured Eubacteriales bacterium. Classification (GTDB taxonomy): domain Bacteria; phylum Bacillota; class Clostridia; order Christensenellales; family CAG-138; genus RUG472. The sequence continues at coordinate 6,118 of ONNZ01000035.1, read as the reverse complement.
GCCCATGCCCGTGGACCCCCAACCCCGCCTGGAGGTGAAGGGTCTGACGGTCTACGACGAGCTGGGCGTAAAGCGCCTCAACAACATCAACTTCACCGCCTACAGCGGCGAGATCTTGGGCATCGCCGGCGTGGCCGGGTCCGGCCAGCGGGAGCTCCTCGAGGCCATCTCCGGCCTCTACCCCATTGCCGAAGGCTCCATCATCTACCACAATCCCAAGACTAACAAGACCGGCGACTTGGCCGGAAAGGACCCTCTGGAGATCCAGAAGGCCGGCATCTCCATGGCCTTCGTGCCCGAGGATCGGTTGGGCATGGGCCTTGTGGGCTCCATGGGCATGACGGGTAACATGATGCTCCGTTCCTGGCGCAAGAGCAAGGGCATGTTCCTGGACAAGAAGGAGCCGGAACGGGTGGCCAACGACGTTTGGAAAGAGCTGGAAGTCGTCACGCCCAGCATCGACTTCCCCGTGCGCCGCATGTCCGGCGGCAACGTGCAGAAGGTGCTTGTGGGCCGGGAGATCGCCCAGGACCCGGCGGTGCTCATGACTGCCTACGCGGTCCGAGGCCTGGATATCAACACCTCGTATACCATCTACAACCTGCTCACCGCCGAGAAGATGAAGGGCGTGGCCGTCATCTACGTGGGCGAGGATCTGGACGTGCTGCTGGAGCTCTGCGATAGGCTCCTGGTCCTTTGCGGCGGCCAGGTTTCCGGCGTGGTGGACGCCCGGACCACAGACAAGCGTCAAGTCGGTGTGCTGATGACCCGTGTGGGAGGTAAGACCAATGAAAAATAAACACATTTCGTTCCACATCGTCAAACGGGAGGCCCTTCCCTGGTATCAGTCCTGGATGATCCGCGGGGCAGCTATCCTTCTCGCTCTGATCATGTGCTCCCTGGTCACGGTCATGGTCACCGGACTCAATCCGTTGGATCTGTATAGGACCATGTTCTACGGCGCCTTCGGCACCGAGCGGAAGACCTGGGTCCTGTTCCAGAAGCTGGCCATCCTGCTGGGCATCTCCCTGGCGGTGACCCCCGCCTTCAAGATGCGGTTCTGGAACATCGGCGCCGAAGGACAGGTCATGGCCGGCGCCCTGGCCTGTGCCACTGTCATGATCACCCTGGGCAACACCATCACCTCCAACTGGATGATGCTCCTCATCATGCTGGTGGTCAGCGTGGCCGCCGGCGCCCTATGGGGCTTCCTGCCCGCCTTCTTCAAGGCCCACTGGAACACCAACGAGACGCTGTTCACCCTGATGATGAACTACATCGCCATCCAGCTCGCCGCCTACTTCATCATCATCTGGGAGGTGCCCAAGGGGTCCGGCAAGATCGGCATGATCAACCAGAACACCCGCATCGGCTGGCTCCCCTACCTGGGCGGCAAGCAGTACGCCATCATCATCATTCTGATCGCCATTTTGACGGTGCTCCTGCACATCTACCTCAAATACAGCAAGCAGGGCTATGAGATCGCCGTGGTGGGCGAAAGCGAACGGACCGCCCGGTACGCGGGCATCAAGGTGGAATGGGTCATCATCCGCACCATGATCCTCTCCGGCGCCCTGTGCGGCTTCATCGGCATGCTGCTGGTGGGCGGCACGGACCACACCCTGTCCACGGACATCGTGGGCGGCCGAGGCTTCACCGCCGTCATGGTGTCCTGGCTCGCCAAGTTCAACCCCATCGTCATGATCCTGACCAGCTTTCTTCTGGTGTTCATGCAGCTGGGCGCCAAGGAGGTTGCCACCAACTTTTACCTGAACGAATCCTTCTCGGAGATCTTGACGGGCATCATCCTGTTCTTCATCATCGGCTGCGAATTCTTCATCACCTACAAGATCCAGTTCTCCAAGAGCGGCAAGGAGGCATAACGATGTTGAACTTTCTTGTGACCTTTATCCCGCGGGCCATCATGCAGGGCATCCCCCTGCTGTACGGCAGCACCGGTGAGATCCTGACGGAGAAATCCGGCAACCTGAACCTGGGCATCCCGGGCATCATGTACATGGGGGCCATTTCCAGCGTCATCGGCGCCTTCTACTACGAGACCTTCACCCCCAAGGGCATGATGAACCCCTTGCTGGCGGTACTGATCCCCCTGGTCTGCTGCCTCATCGGCTCCTTCCTGACAGGCCTCCTCTACTGCTTCCTCACGGTTTCCCTCCGGGCCAACCAGAACGTGACCGGCCTTGCCATCACCACCTTTGGCGTGGGCTTCGGCAACTTCTTCGGCGGCTCCCTCATCAAGCTCTCCAATGCGGAGGTCCCCGCCATCGTGCTGGGAGGCACCAGCGGCTATATCAAGACCACCCTGCCCTTCGCCAACAAGCTGGGCTGGTTCGGCCAGGTGTTCCTTTCCTACGGATTCCTGGCGTACCTCGCCATCATCATCGCTATCGTAGCCTCCTACATCCTCAAGCGTACCCGGACGGGCCTGCACCTGAGGGCCGTGGGTGAGAGCCCCGCCACGGCGGACGCCGCCGGCATCAACGTGGTCAAGTACAAGTACGTGGCCACCTGCGTGGGCAGCATGATCGCGGGCCTCGGCGGCCTCTACTACGTGCTGGACTACTCCAACGGCATCTGGTCCCACAACGCCTTCGGCGACAGAGGGTGGCTGGCCATCGCCTTGGTCATCTTCACCATCTGGCGGCCCAGCGTGAGCATCCTGGCCTCCATTCTCTTTGGCGGCCTCTATATCCTGTACCTGTACATCCCCACGGGCACGGAGATGGCCATCAAGGAGATCTACAAGATGTTCCCCTACATCATCACCCTGCTGGTGCTCATCATCGTGTCCCTCCGCAAAAAGCGGGAGGACCAGCCCCCCATGTCGCTGGGTCTCCCCTACTTCCGAGAGGAGCGCTGAACCAAATACATGCGAAAGCAGCAGGCCGAAACCTGCTGCTTTTTTGTGGTCTACTATTTATTCTCCGTCCTGGATATGGAACCCCTGCTCCCACAGGAACCGGATAGCCAGCTCCGGCCAGTCCCGGACCCCGTCGCTGACGGGCGGCAGGTTGTCCCGCCGGTAGACCAGATCGTCCGCTGTGGCGAGGCCGTGGCGGCCTGCGGCGAACACGTGGAAGGTGAAGGGCACGTCCTGCTCCGCCAGGGCTAAAGCGAGGCGCATGGTCCCGTCCACGGGCACGGAATCGTCGGTCCGGGTGTGCCACAGGAACACGGGCATCATGTCCCGCCGGACCAGATGGTCCAGGGAAACCCGTTCCTTCAGGGCCTGATCCTGGCCGCAAAGGTTGGTGAAGCTGTCCTCGTGGGTCCGGCCGTGTGCAGAAGAGACGGGATAGCAGAGCACCAGGGCGTCGGGCCGGATCACGTCAGAGGGGGCGATGTCCGCCACCTCCGGGGCGTCGTAGAGGGTGCCCAGGGTGCCGCACAAGTGTCCCCCGGCGGAAAAGCCCAGGGCGGCCACCTTTTCAGGGTCGATATGCAGCCGATCCGCCTGCTCCCGAAGGAAGCGCATGGCCATGGCCGCCTCACGGAGGGCCACGGGGAACCGGGCGGGGGCGCAGGAGTAGTTGAGGATGGCGCAGGTGAAGCCCCGGCTGAGGAACCGCATGGCCACGGGCTCCGCTTCACGGGGGGACACCCACGAATAGGCGCCGCCGGGCAGGATCAGCACCGCGGGGAACCGGCGGTCCGGGTCCACCTTGGGGATGGGCTCCAGGGCATAGACGACCAGCTGCCCACCGTCGCCGGGGGCAGCTGTATGGTAGTGCTCGTATAGGTTTATGGTTTCGGTATGCATCAGCGGAGGGCGGCCATGACCAGCAGCCCGGTCAAGGCGCAAATGAGCTGGACGATGGCGAAGCGGAACACGGTCTGGGTATCAGACCAGTGGCGCTTCTTCCGGGTCTCGTCGTGGAGGGGCGTCAGCAGCCACATCATGAAGGTCTTGCTGTGGAAGGTCCGCATGACGGCCAGCTTGAGAAGGCCCAGGCCCCCGTCCAGCAAAATGATGATGGCAAAGGGCAGACACAGCAGGAAGTTTCCCGTCTGCAGCACCAGGATACCCATAAACAGGCCGATGGCCCGGCTGCCCGCGTCGCCCATCATGACGAGGCAGGGATGGGCGTTGAAAAGCAGATAGGCAAGGACGCAGCCGATGAGGGCCAGAGCGCAGAGAGCCCAATCCTGGCCCTCACAGAAGGCGTACAGGGCATAGCCGAGAGCCCCCAGGGCGATGACGGACAGGGTGCCGAAGTGGCCGTCCACACCGTCGGCGCAGTTGCAGCAGTTGATGAAGGCCCACAGCAAAAACAGGGCGATGGGCGCGAAGAGCCACCAGGGCAGGGCCACCCGCCACCCAAAGAGGGTGAAGCCGTAGTCGGCATGGGTGTTCATGAAAGTGACCAAGGCCAGCAGGCAGATGACCAAATCCAGCAGCCCCTTCTTAAGCTCGCTCCAGGGCAGATCCGACCGATCATCCAGATACCCGGTGAGCATGGCGGCTATGGTCAAGAAGAGGTAGGCGCACCGCTCCCAGGAGAAGGGCGTCACCAGCAGGGACACCGCCGCGAACACAGGGATGAACACCACGCCGCTGCCCCGGGCCTTGCCCTTGGTCATCTGGCCGTCCACCGCGTAGGCCCGGCCGTGGTCCTGGGGTAGCTTGTCCCGCAGCAAAGCGATGAGGGCCCCGCTCAGGATGAACCCGAGCAGCAGCCCCAGCAGGGCGGATATGGGTGAAAGTGGCAGCATGGCGGGGCCTCCCGATCAGAACAGGTTCAGGGTGTATTGGTGGGGGAAGGGCTTCAGATCCCAGATGTCCCGGGCGTAGTCCAGCACCGTCCGGTCCGAGGAGAAATACCCGGCGCTGGCGGTGTTCATGAGGGCCTTGCGGCCGAAGGACAGGGGGTCCTGGGTGTCGTAGATGGCGTCCAGCTTCCGATCGATATAGGGAAGCAGCTCGTAGAGCACGAAGTAATAGTCCGGCTTCTGCCAGCTGTTGCCGTTGACCAGGGAGTTGTAAAGGCTCCAGAACACGCCCGTGCCCCCGTCCTGGAAGGTGCCGTTGACCAGGGTGTCCACCACCCGCTTCACCCGGGGCTCGTGCTCGTAGATGGCCTTGGGGTCGTAGTGGGGCCTTAGCTCGTTGAGGGTGTCCACGCTGGCGCCGAAGCGGTAGTTGTTCTCCTCCCCCGCCGCGTCCAAAATCTCGATGTTGGCCCCGTCGTAGGTGCACAGGCTCACCGCGCCGTTGAGCATCAGCTTCATGTTGCCGGTGCCGGAGGCCTCGGTGCCCGCCGGGGAGATCTGCTCGGAGATGTCCGCCGCGGGGATGATGTGCTCGGCGTAGGAGCAGTTGTAGTTCTGGACGAAGACCACCCGCATGCGGTCGTTGACGGACTCGTCGTTGTTGATGAGCTTGGCGATCTCGTTGATGAACTTGATGACCGTCTTGGCGATGATGTAGCCCGGGGCGGCCTTAGCGCCGAAGAGGAAGGCCGTGGGCGGGAAGTCCTTGATCCGGCCGTCCTTGATGCCGTAGTAGATGTCCAGGATGGCGAAGGCGTTCATGAGCTGCCGCTTATACTCGTGCATGCGCTTGATCTGCACGTCGAACACGAAGTTGTCCGGCAGGCGCACGCCCTCCCGGGCGTAGACGTAATCGGACAGGGCGCGCTTGTTCTGGCGCTTTACCTCCAGGAATTCCCGGATGTCCGTGGAGGTCATGTGCTCCTTCAGCTTCTCGAGCTCGGAGAGGTCCAGCAGCCACCCGTCTCCGATCCGCTTGGTGATGTAGGCGGCGAGGCCCGGGTTGCACAGGCCCAGCCAGCGGCGCTGGGTGATGCCGTTGGTCTTGTTCTGGAAGCGCTCGGGGTAGAGCTCGTACCAGTTCTTCAGCACGTCGTTCTTCAAAATCTCGGAGTGGATCTTGGCTACGCCGTTCACCGCGTGGCTCACGTAGACGGCGAGATTCGCCATGTGGATGCGGTTCCCCTGGATGATGGCGTAGGAGGAACAGTCGATCCCCCGGCTCATGAGCTCCCCGCAGAGCTTGGCGTTGATGCGGTAGATGATGTCGAAGATCTCGGGCAGCAGCTCCTGGAAGAGGTCAGCGTCCCACTTCTCCAACGCCTCC
>ONNZ01000015.1 GCA_900319345.1 uncultured Eubacteriales bacterium | reverse complement strand
CGGCACGGAAACGATCGAAGGCACTGAGGGCCAGACGGAGTTCACGCTGAGCACCGGCGACAAGGTGACGATCACGCCTGCAGCTACTGCGACGATCACGCACGTAGCGGAAGGCACGGTGAAGAACGCGTTCAGCTACACGCTGGAGAACGCTGGCTTCTACAGCAACGTCACGAAGACGGAAGGCGACCTGAGCATCACGAAGGCGCCGCTGACGATCACGGCGGACAGCAACAGCAAGGTCTACGACGGCACGCCTCTGACGGACGACGGGTGGCAGGATACCGCGCCTGTGGGTCTGAAGGGGACGGATACCGTGGCGAGCGTGACGGTGACCGGTTCTCAGACGTTGGTCGGCGATAGCGACAATACCGCAAGCAATGCTATTGTTAAGAACGGCGACAAAGACGTAACGGCGAACTACGAGATCGAATATGTCAAGGGCACGCTCACAGTTACGGACGGCACGCCGGATAAGCCTGTGGATCCTGCGCTGGTGGTGACGAAGGCTGATTCCGACACCACTGCGGACAAGAAGTATCACGTAGGCGACACGGTGACGTTCAAGATCACTGCGAAGAACATCTATGAGGATGTGCAGACGATCACGCTGAGCGAGATCACTGACGTCACGTTGGAGCAGAGCGAATTCAAGAACGTGGCAGGTGGCGATACCGTCGAGACCACCGCGACGTACGTGATCAAGGTAGCAGACGTGACCGATGGGAGCTTCACGAACACGGTGACTGCCACGATGGGCAACATCACCAAAGAGGCTAAAGCTACGGTCAAGACCGAGACGATCAAGATCGAGATCACGGCGGACAGCGACAGCAAGGTCTATGATGGCGAGCCTCTCACGAACGATGGTTATAAGCTGACCGACGGCACGCTGGCGACTGGCGATACGATCACCAGTGTCACGGTCACTGGCATTCAGACACTGGTTGGTAGCTCTAACAACGAACCGAGCGATGCTGTCATCAAGAACGCAGCCGGCAAAGTTGTGACGGAAGCTTACAAAATCACCTATGTCAACGGCACGCTGACTGTGACTGACGGCACACCTGACGAACCTGTGGAGCCTGATCTGGTCGTAACCAAGTCTCATACCGGCAGCGACTTCAAGTTGGGTGATACGGTTACCTTCAACATCACTGCGACGAACATCTACGAAGAGCCGCAGACGATCACGCTGAGCGAGATCGATGGCGTGACGCTGGCTGAGAGCGTGTTTGAGAATGTAAAAGGTGGCAAGACCATTTCGACCACAGCCACCTACACGATCACCGAGGCTGACATTCTTGCTCAGGAGTTTGTGAACACGGTCACTGCAACGCTCGGCAATATTAAAAAGGAAGCCACCGATACGGTTACGGCGGATGAAATCGCAGACAAGAACGGCCACCTGACGATCGAGAAGGTGACCACCTCCACGGCGAAGGCTGAGGACGGCAAGTACGCCCTGGGTGAAAAGATCACCTATGAGATCACGGTGACCAACGACGGCAACCTGACCATCACGAACATCACCGTGACGGATGAACTGACCGGCGACAAGTGGACCATCGAATCCCTGGCTCCGGGTAAGAGCGAGGCGTTTGAGACCAGCTACACTGTGACCGAGGCCGACGTCCTGGCCGGGCAGGTCGTGAACGTGGCCACGGGTAAGGGCACCAGCCCCGATCCCGACAAGCCCGACGTGCCTGTGGTGCCCGGCGAAGATCCGGAGCCCACGGACATTCGGAAGGACATGACCGTTGACAGTGAGAGCCTGAAGGTGAAATACGATGGCAAGTCCCATACGGTCACGGCGAAGTCGAATGTCGACGATGCAACCATCGAGTACAGCATTGATGGCGGTTCGACTTGGAGCAAGACGGCACCTTCGCTTACGGATGTTGGCGTCATCACGTTCTCCGTCCGTGCAACGAGGACAGGGTATGAGACGGTCCAGAAGCATGGCTTCAAGCTGGAGGTCACCCCGCGCGAGATCACGCTGACCAGTGCAAGCGGTTCCAAGTGGTACGATGGTACTCCTTTGCGGAATCAGACTGTAACGGTGAGTGAAGACGGCTTTGTGGATGGCGAAGGCGCGACCTACAACATCACCGGTTCCCAGACGAATGTAGGCCAGAGCGCTAACACGTTCACATACACGCTGAACGCGAACACGAAGGCTGGTAACTACAAGGTCACGACCGTTGCAGGTGTTCTCACAGTCCTGCCTGAGGAAGTACCTCTGGGCCTGATCGGGAGCTTCTCCTTCTACTTCATCTCCGATACGAACCTGGCGGAGACTGGGAAGAAGGCGGACGCCTATAAGGACATCTTCGACTGGATCAAGAAGAACAACGAGCGCCTCGGCGCGCTGGCTATCATCGGCAGTGGCAACGCGGTTGCCGACGGTAAGGACGAAGATGCCTGGAAGCTGATCAAGGACGAACTCGACAATCTGGAGCGGAAACCGAACGAGCTACCGTACTACAACATCGCTGGTACGAACGAAGTAAACGGCGATGAGCTGGATTACGAGACGTACACCAAGAATAAGCTGTGCGAAGTCAATGAGCGTAATGAGTACGAGGATGGTCAGATTTGGTATCAGCCGTACGATGAATTGCAGCTGTTGTTCGTAGGCATCGGTTACCAGAAGCTGCTGGATCCTGAGAAGGCGACTGACGAAGAGAAGGAAGCCCAGGAGAAGTGGCTCAAGTACGTGAACGACGTACTGGCCCGGTATCCGGAGTACACGGCAGTTCTGCTGGTGAACGACTTCATCGAGCACGATCCTGACAGCAAAAAGGATGATGGTCGTCTGACCGAGTTCGGCGAACTGATCGAGAAGAGGATCGTCGCTGGTAATGACAACGTGGCGCTGGTGCTCTGCGGCAACGCGGAAGGCACGGCCCGGTGGCACAAGGCGTACGGTGAGCGGAACGTGAACGCGATCATGTACAACTACCAGAACGACGAAGAGAACGGTCTCGGCTTCTTCCGGATCATCACTCTGAACGGCGAAGCGAAGACGATCACGGTGACGACCTACTCGCCGACGCTGGATAAGGACTCCTACGATGAGGACCATCCGGAGTACGACTTCTACGTGATCGATAACGCGTTCTAAGCTCGAATAGGACCACAAACTGACATGAGAACAGCCTCCTGAAATCGGGAGGCTGTTCTTTCTTTATCGATACTCATTGATCAAAACGAAACATTCATCGCATGATGGGCCGCCCCCTTTCATTTGCTCTGCAGTCAAAAAAAACCATATAATAACCCCTTTTAGATATTGTATTTGATTGGTTTGTTGATGAGCGGCAGATAGAATAGAGACATAGAAAACAGAGAAAATGAACGGAGGGGACAATTAAGATGCTGAAGAAGGTCAAAAAAACATTCTACGTGATACTGGCTCTCTTTATGTGCATCAATCTTTTGCCTGTCAAGGCATTTGCTGACGAGGTCGAGGACGTCCAGGTCAATGCTGAGAATGCCGAAGCCGGTAACGAAGCCGCTTCAGATGAAGCCACTCTCGATGAAAAGGATATTGATGATGTTCTCGAAGTTGCGGAATCCGAACTTCCGGCAGAGGAGAAAGCCGAGGAAAAGGATGAGGATCCGGATCTTGCGCCTGCAGGCCAGGTCGACGTGAAAAAGGAGCAGCTTGAAGAAAAAGAGCCCGAAGAGGTTGAGTCAAAGGAAGAGCTGACCGAGGAGAAGGCCTCCGACAATGCGGACGCTGAAGAGGAGCTGGTCGAAGAGAAGACTTCCGAAAAGGCGGACGCTAAAGAGGAGCCGGATGAAGTGAGGGGCTCCGAAAAGGCAAACGCTGAAGAAGAACTGATTGAAGAGAAAGCTTCCGAGAAGGCGGACGCTGAAGAGGAGCTGGCCGAGGAAAAGGCTTTCGAGAAGGCAGACGTTGAACAGGAGCTGACCGAGGAAAAGGCTTCCGAAAAGGCGGATGTTAAAGAGGAGCTGATCGAAGAAAAGATCCCCGAAAAGGTAGAAGTAAAAGAGGAACTGGTCAAGGAGAAGGTCTCCGAAAAGATCACTATTGAAGAAAAGCAGCTTAATGAAAAAGAGTCTGAGAAAGCGGATGTGGCCGAAGCTTTGGCCGATAAAGAATCCGAACAGGTAGTTTCGAACGAAAAGCAGGATGAGGAGCAGGCGGTCACGGAGGAAGAGGTTCCGGAAACGGAAGAAGCGTTTGACAGCTCTGTCTATGCCGGACAGTCCTACTACATCACCCGGGGCGGTTGGTTTTTGAACAACGGCAAACATCTCCGCACATCCGATCCCGGCGGCACAAAGGCGTGGACGTTTGTGACTGCCGAAGACGGTTCCTATTATCTGAAGCAGGGCAACAAATATCTGAGCAGGAGCAGCGAAACGGATGAGTGGGAGACCGTTTCCAGCGTAAAGGAAGCCGGACGGTTCACCCTCGAGGCCGGCAAGGACGGCAACATCCGCATCTCGCAGGTAGACGCCCCCAATGACAAGAGCTACCTGGGCATCGGAACGGATCCCATGGACCACAAATTCGAGTATGCGCGTGCGGAACAGGATGAGACGGGCGGGACCGACCTGCTGCTCTTCCAGGATATCGACCTGACGGGCGATGAGTATGTCCTGTATACCCAGGGCGCAGATGAGAAGTATTATGCGATTACGGTCGGGAACACGGAAGAAGGCGCCGTCTGCACAGCTGCTGAGGTCGAGATCGTGAATGAGGACGTGAACCAGGTCAAGTCTGCCGGAGACGAGTCGCTCACTTACTGGAAATTTGACAAGCAGGGCGCGGTCAAGTCCAACATCTACACAACGATTGTGAACGATGCCGGAGAGGACGAAACGGTATACCTGTTCGCAGACGGCAAGACCATGACTCTCAGCGACAGCGTACACGGCTTCAATATCAGCAAGCGGAACGAGGGAGACTACGGTGAAGGCGATCTCTATCGGTTTGTAGGATCCCAGAGCCACACAGCGCCGGTTTACAGCAACGGAGGTTTTTCGGCGAACGGCACGATCGATATCCGCAACGCATGGTTCCGCCTGGCGAAAATCGCTGTTGACAGTGTCAGCGAGGCTCTGGAGGCAGTGGAGGAGAACAGCCAGGAGATGGCCGTAGAAGAAGCGATCCTGACGGATGAAAAGCCCGCAGCAGGTGAAGCTGCCGAGAACGAAGAAGAGAACAAACCCGCTGGGGAGCAGGCGAACCCTGAAGAAGTCAAGGAGCCGGAAACGGAAGAAGCCGGTTCTGAAGAGGAGCAGGAGGTCAAGGAGCCCTCCGCGGAGGAGATCCAGTCCGCTATCGAGAAGGAACCTGCTCGTGTCGAGGCAGCCGCTGAGGAATCTGAACCCGACGCCGAACCGGTCGTCAAGGAAGAGACTGCCACGGAGGAATCAGAACCTGCTGCCGAACTCGAGCCCATCATCGGGGAGACCGCTTTGGAGGACCTGGAACCCGTAAGCGGCCAGGACTCTGCTGCTGAGGAAGAGCCTGAAACCGACAGGCAGGCCCCCGCTCCCGTTCAGGTCTCCGCAAAGGAGCCGAAAAACACCGAAGCGGAAGCTTACGGTGAGGCGGTCGCTGATACGGATGCAGTGAAGGGTTCCGATGAGCACCCCGCCCTGAAGGGGGCCGGGAGCACGGACAGGAAGGACGCTTCTCAAGCCGGCCCCTTCCCCGCTGCTGCGGCGGATAAGGAAGAGGAAGACTACGCGGAGGAACTGACGGATATCATCGAGGAAGAGATTCCTTTGGCAGTACTCCCGGTGGCCGCGGAGCAGATCGGACTCGTAAAAGAAGCGGCCGTACAGAACGTGACGCTTCGGCTCGAGAATCAGTCTGAGCGCAGGGAAGTCCCGGCCCAGACGACAGTTGAGACAAAAGAGAATTCCCGGGCAGCAGTGAAGACCTTCTCCGGGCTGAACCTTGTGGCGGCCATTGCAGGACTCCTTCTCGCGGCGATCGCCGCGGCGGGCAGCCGTCATGGCGAAAACCGCAGCAAGCGGATCATGTTCACCGTGAGCGGGCTCGCTGTGATCTCCGTAGTCCTATTCTTTATCATGGAAGACATTACCGCAACGATCCGGTGGGCACAGGCCCCCTCCCTCGTTCTGGTCGCCCTGCTGATCATCGAAGCGGCGCTGACCGCAAAGCAGAGCGCAGAGAACAGGAAAAACCGGGCCGACAGGTAACGGCTGAAAAATACAACAGGAATGACGGTCCAGAGCAGGTGATGTACATACAATCGCCTGCTCGATCGTTATACTGCGAAGGGACCTCCGGGGGATACTAGAGCGAGGCGATGCAATTTGGACAAGTTTTTTCTGTTGTTTGTCAGGTTTACCCTTTCAAAGAGAGGAGAAATTTGATATACTGTCAAAAACGAGGCGTGGTGCCACGGGAAAGCATGGAAAACGTGACAGGGATTCCTTTGGCAGCAATGCTCGGCGGAGAGTCTAACGCCAAATACCCTAACTGAGGTGTGTCGGTCCCGGCGGGGGCTCCAAAGCATATGCGTGCTGCGGGACGGCGCTCAAGGTCTGAACGGGCTCGGGCTGGGGGTTGACTGAGGTAAGGGAAGACTGAAGAAGGGCGAACTTCAAAGGACACTCGTCAGAGAGCTGTTCTGTTCGGCCAGCCGGGCAAACGTCCTTAGTTTAATGGCACTGCCTCGTTGTCGGTTGCTTATTCACTGGTCGGAAAGCGGTATTGTCATCAAGAATGTCACCTTTGCAGGGAGAAACGAAAGAAAGGAGCGCGCTTGGTTTTCAGTTGGAAACAATGGGTATCTCTCGTGCTCGCCGGCCTGATCCTTCTTGCCGGAAGATTTAATGCTGCACATAGCGGAGGCGATGCCCTGTCACCCGGGGAATCTTCGATTATCTCCGAGGCAGATCCAGCAGTGTTCCAGCTGCGATCTGTTTTATCCGCAGATAATCGCGGCGCCTTAGCGGTGAATGACCAGCCGCCGCCCCAGAGCACGCCGGGAAACGACCTGCTGCTGCAGAACGGGGAGGAGGAGCAAGAGCCGGAAGAGCCGGCGCCCGAGCCGTATATCATCCTCGTGCCCGAGCATGACGGCATACAGGAAAAGCGGAACGACAAGGCGGTCATCGATTATTCCCATATCAACGACGGGTATTTCATGGTCCAGCGCCTCGCCGATACGGATCATCGCTTCAAGGTGCTCGTCAAGGTCAAAGGCCTCACATACAATTACAATATCGACACCGGAGACTGGGCGGCGTTCCCTCTTTCGGAGGGGGACAATGCCTATCAGGTCCAGGTGCTTGAGAACGTTTCCGGGACGAAATACGCGAACGTGATCTCTGTGTCCTTCCAGGCCAAGATCGATGACCCGTTCGCGCCTTTTCTGCGGCCGAACCTGCATGTGAATTATTTGAACGCGCCTAATACGATGGAAAAAGGTGCAGAGTTGACCGCGGGATGCGAAGGACCGCTCAGCAAAGTCGACGCCGTCTTTGGATTCATTACAAGCACCATCAATTACGACTACCTTCTCGCGGCGACGGTGGAGACCGGATACCTCCCCGATCTTGACCGGATCCTGAAGAGGAAGCGCGGCATCTGTTATGACTATTCTTCGCTGATGACGGCCATGCTCCGCAGCCAGAACGTGCCATGCAAGCTGGTGTTCGGGTACGTCGGAAAGATATACCACGCCTGGATCAGCGTCTGGGTCGAAGAGGAGGGGTGGATCGACGTTATCCACTTCGACGGCAAGACGTGGCAGCGGATGGACCCGACGTTCACGGCTGCCGGGACGAGCGATGAAGCGGTCAGGAAATATGTCGGCAACGGGAACAATTACGCGGTGAAATTCAGTTTTTAAGGGGAAAGAGCATGAAACAACTGTCAAACGATGAGATCAGCACCCTGTTCCGGGAGCTTTCGTACCTGATCCACGCGGGCATGGGCCACGCTGACGCTTTGGCCCTGATGTCGGAAGAAGCGGACCAGAACAAGGCGCTGCTGAAGCAGATGGCGGACGAAACGGACCAGGGCCGCTCACTGAGCGAGGCCGTCGAAGCTGCCGGCCGGTTCCCGAAGTATGCGTCCAGCCTTCTCGCCGTGGGCGAGAGGTCCGGGCGCACCGAGGAGACGCTGAACGCGCTCGCGGACAACTATGAAGGCCAGGACCGGCTGAACCGGCAGCTGCGCACCAGTCTCCTTTACCCGGCCATACTGCTTTTGATCATGCTGGTCGTGATCGTGGTGCTGCTCGTCTACGTCCTGCCGATATTCGACCGCGTGTACGCGCAGTTCGGGGTGACCATGACCGGCGTCGCCGGCGGCCTGCTCTCCTTCGGCCGGTTCATGAGCAGCATCATGCCCGTGCTGTGCGGATTGCTCTGCGTGGCGGTGGGCGGGTGCCTGGTGCTCGCAGTCTCCCAGACGGTCCGGTCGAAGCTGCTGTCGCTCTGGCGCAAGAAGCGCGGCGACAGAGGCGTTGCGCGGCAGATCAACGACACGCGGTTCGCGATGGCTCTTTCCATGGGCCTGCACAGCGGCATGGTCATCGAGGACGCGCTGCAGCTCGCGAGCCGGGTGCTGGAGGACGTGCCTCTGGCGAAGGAACGCGTCGACCGGTGCGCGGATGAGGTTGGGAAGGGTTCCCCGCTCGCGGGCGCCCTGGAGCATGCCGACCTCATGCCGAAGACGGAATGCCGCCTGCTCTCCGCGGGCCTGCGCAGCGGCGCGGGGGACCTCGCCATGGAGCAGATCACAGAGCGTATGACCGAGCGCACCGAGCTTACGATCGCCGAGAAGGTGAGTCGAGTGGAGCCGACGCTGGTGATCATCACCTCGCTTTTGGTCGGCATGATCCTGCTCGCGGTGATGCTGCCGCTCGTGAACATCATGTCCACCATAGGCTGACGAAAAGCGATGAAAAAAAAGAAAACAGCTACATATATCGGAAAAGCGGTCCTGTGGCTGGCCATCCTGGCGGTCGCCTTCGCCTTCTTTTTCAACGGCCTCGGCAACGTGACGGAGGAGGTCTCCGAACAGGGGAGGACGAAGCTGGAGGATGCCGTCCGGCGCGCCGCCGTCGCCTGCTATGCGGCGGAGGGTGCGTATCCGCCGGACGTGGAGTATATGGTCGAGCATTACGGGCTCACCGTGGATGAATCGCGGTATATCGTGCATTATGAGATCTTCGCAGAGAACCTGATGCCGGATATCACCGTGCTGGACAACGTGCAATGAACGGATCGAGATCTTCCCAAAAACAGAATCTGAGCGGGCTCATGGTGCTGCTGCTGTTCGGCGTGTTCGCGGTATGCATCCTGGTGGTCCTGCTGTCGGGCACCAGCGTGTACGACAGGCTGACGCGCCGCGACGAAGCCGCCTTCGATTCCCGATCCGCAGCCCAGTACCTGGCGACCCGGGTGCATCAAGCGGAAAACGCGGACGCGGTGTCCCTGAGATCCGGAGAGGACGGGGGCGCCATATTGTGCATCCGCCAGAGCTACGGCGAGGAATTGTACGAAACGCTGTTGTACTGCCGGGAGGGCTGGCTCTGCGAGCTGTTCGAAGAAACCGGCGCTGACGTCGATGCTTCGGCCGGGGAGAAGATCCTGCCGGTGGAGAGCCTCTCCGGGTCGTATGACAACGGCCTTCTGACCCTTTCGATCAAGGACGAGAACGGCGAGCAGCAGGTCGTCGTGCTGCTGCGCGGAGGGGAGGTGGTTCCATGAACCGGAGCAAAGCGCCCCTTGCCCTGATGGGGCAGCTCCTGATGGTGCTGTTCTTCGCGCTCGCGGCAGCCATATGCCTGCAGGCGTTCGCAAAGTCGGAGACCATATCCCAAAGGAGCGCGGATCGTGACGCCGCGTCATTGCTGGCGCAGAATGCCGCGGAAACGATCAAGAGCGTCCACGGCGAGATGGGACGGGCCTCTGCCCTGCTGGGCGGCAGCGTAAAGGACGGGACCTGGACCTTCCGCGGCGATGCGAGCGGCCGGTATGCCGAGAACGGCGCCTACCGCGTTCTGGCGGAACGTATCGAGAGCGGCGAGGACGGCCTCGGCCGGGCCTGCGTTCGGGTGTTCGATGCAGCGGAGAATGAGATCGTTTCCCTGATCTGTTCATGGCAGGAGGTGCTGGGATGAAAGAAGATTTTTCCATCTCCACATTGGGCGGGACTTCGCTCATGCTGATTTTCGCGGTGCTGTGCCTGACGGTGTTCGCCGTTCTGTCGCTGTCCACAGCGAAGGCGGGGGACCAGCTCTCCGAAAGCATGCAGGCTTCCGTTCAGGCATATTACGAGGCGGACAGCGAAGCGGAGGAGATCCTCGCCGCGCTGCGCCGCGGCGACTATGTGGAGGACGTCGATGAGGACGGCGGGGTCTATTCCTACCGCTGCCCGATCAACGAGCGGCTGAGTCTGTATGTCTCGGTGGAGATCCAGGGGGACAGCTATTCCGTCCTGCAGTGGCAGGAAGCGGTGGATGACAGCATGATCACAGAAACGCAGGAGCTTTGGGACGGCATGCTTCTGCCGGGGATGTAAGGAGGCAATGATAGTATGGACCTGATGGGATATATCACGACGGCCGCGCAGCAGCGTGCGGCGGACCTGTTCATCATAGCCGGCGCGCCATGCTCCATGCGCATGGACAAGACGATCCGGCAGCTGGATGAGAAAAAGCTCCTGCCCAACGACACGGAGGAGCTCATTAAGGAAGTATACAGGCTTGCCGACCGGGATATGGATCGGTTTTATAAAACATGGGACGACGACTTCTCCTTTGCCGTGCCGGGGCTCGCACGGTTCCGCGTGAACACGTACCGCCAGCGCGGTTCCATGGCGGCGGTCATCCGGGTGGTCTCTTTCACGATCCCCGACTGGAAGGAAATGCATATCCTGCCTCAAATCATGGAGCTGTCCAAACTGACCAACGGCATGGTCCTGGTCACCGGGGCGGCTGACAGCGGCAAGTCGACGACGCTGGCCTGCCTGATCGATGAGATCAACAAGACGCGCTCCTGCCATATCATCACGCTGGAGGACCCGATCGAGTACCTGCACCGGGACCGCATGAGCATCATCAGCCAGCGCGAGATGACGATCGATACAGCGACGTTCCCGACGGCCCTTAGGGCCTGTCTCCGCCAGAGCCCGGACGTAATCCAGCTCGGCGAGATGCGCGACATGGAAACGATCCGCGCGGCCATGACGGCGGCGGAAACGGGGCACCTGCTGCTGACGACGCTGCATACCCGCAGCGCGGTCAGCACGATTGACCGCATCATCGACACCTTCCCCGCCGAACAGCAGGAGCAGATCCGAATCCAACTCTGTTCCGTGCTGCATACCGTTATTTGCCAGCAGCTGCTTCCTTCCAAGCAAGGAAAGCTGGTCCCGGCGTTCGAGATCATGCACATGAACAAGGCCATCGCCAGCCTCATCCGCGACAGGAAGATCCATCAGATCGACAACACGATCGCTTCCGGTGCCGCAGAGGGCATGGTCTCTATGGATCAGTACATCCTGAACCTCTACCAGGCAGGCGAGATTGAACGGGATACGGCCGTCCGGTTCGCCCGCAACCAGGAGCAGCTGGCACGAAAGCTGAACGGGTAACGGAAACAGGAAAAACGGTTTTCCGGCACCCTGCCCCGCCCGGGCAGGGCGCCTCTTTTTACGGCCCCGGAAGCAGGCGGGGCGGATACGGAACGGCGGATGCCTGCGCGATATATATGCGGCAAATATTGCGGAGGGACCGGATGCATGGTATAATCAATTATTGAGGGTCTGAGGGGCTGATACGCCGTGTTTCTTGGATGGATCCGAGACCGGGGGAAAACAGCGCCCGAGGCGCAAACATACAAGGAGGCCCGCTGTGAAGGAACAGGAAAATGTGCTCTATGTGCGGATGCTGGGCGGTTTTTCCCTGAGATGGAACGGGAAACTGGTCGCGGGCGGCTCCAAAGCCAGCGATTCCCAGAACGCCAGCCTGCTGCAGCTGCTCATCCATGAGGGCGAGAAGGGCGTGTCCCGGGACAGGCTGGAGGAGCTGCTCTTCGCGGACCGGGATATGAGCAATATCCATCATGCCCTCCAGAGCGTCATATACAACACGAAGAAGAAGCTCCTGAAAGCGGGGCTGCCCGCGGAGAACTGCATCGAGCAGGACAAAGGGGTGTTCCGCTGGTCCGGCAGCATCCCCACCGTGGAGGATGCGGCTTGCTTTGAGGGCCTGTTTCACCGGGCGGAAGAAGCGCCTTCCCCGGATGAGCGGCTGGCCCTGTACCTCGATGCCTGTTATGCCTACGGCGGTGAGTTCCTGACTGTACAGACCGGGACCATTTGGGCGGCGCGGGAGGCGCGGCGGTACAAGGAGATGTTCTGCACCGCTGTGGAACGAGCAACGGACCTGCTGCGGATGAACCAGGACTTCTTCCAGATGGAGAGCCTCGGGCTGTATGCTGCCAACATAGACCCCCTGGCCGACTGGGAGACCGTGACCATGGAGGCGCTGGTGTCCCTTGGCCGCAGCGAGGAAGCCCGAAAGCTGTACGACACCACCGTCCAGTACTATTTCAACGAACAGGGGTTGCACCCCTCCAAGCGGCTCCTCGAACAGTTCGACCGGCTGGGGGAGAAGATGCAGTACCGCCATGCGGTCCTGGACCAGATCCAGGCGGAGCTTTCCGGCGCATCGGACAGGAGCATGGGCGGATATCTGTGCAATTATCCCGTATTCCTGGGCATCTATCGCATGGTGGAGCGGATGCTGGAGCGCGGCGGCCAGTCCGTTTACCTCATGCTCTGCACGGTCGTGGACAGCAAGGGCAACCCGATGCGCGAAGGCGAGGTGCTGGACCAGCTGGTGAGCCGCATGAGCGACGCTGTCCGCCAGTCCATCCGCCGCGGCGACGCTATGTGCCGGTATGGAAGGGGGCAGTGTCTGGTGTTGCTCATCAACACCACCCGCGAGAACTGCAACGTGATCCAGCGCCGCATCAACGCGCGTTTCCTCACCGGGCGGCAGCGCACCAGCATTGAGTACTATGTGAACAGCGTTTTCTGGACGCCGCAATAAGGAGGCACCCTTGGAACAGAAGCATTCCCAATGGTATATAGGCGCTCCCAACGGCGTGGTCTTATGCGTCAACGAACGGCACGGATGCGAGTTCGGTGGGCATTTCTACCACAGCTACAAGACGGAACCGACAGACTTTATGGACCTGGGGCAGATGACGCTGCTCATGGAAAAGTTTTTTGATGACCTGCAGTTCCCGCATCCGGGCACGAACGAGCGCAACTTCATCTCCCAGAGCAAACCCTACATACCCCATCAGGAAAGGACAAAGATCATGAGCGACGAACAACTGCTCCAGAAGCACGGCGACATAGGCACATTCATCGTACGCGTCCAGCACAGGCAGAACAGCAGCTGGCAGGGACGGATAACCTGGATGGAGGAGGACAAGACCATCCAGTTCCGCTCCGTATGGGAGATGGTCAAACTCATAGAAAACGCCATGGATACGGTAAGCGCCTCGGAGGACGGGGACGAGCCCGGCTGGACGGATTGACAATGGAGAACAGGGCCAACAAACAGGAAGGCTTCCGGCTGCGGCGGCTGAACCGGATCATGGTCTTGGCGGCGGTGCTGCTGGGCATAGCCCTCGTCGCGGCTTCGCTGTCCACCAACCGGAGCTTCTCTGAGCTGGAAAAAGCTACGGAGGGGTACATCCGCGCCCGGAAGGACGTAGCCGACATGCAGGCCGGCTCCGATTACCTGACCGACCGGGTGCGCACGTTCATCGTGACCGGGGACTCTGATAGCGCCGCGGACTTCTTTTACGAAGTGGAGGTGACCCGGCGGCGGGATCTGGCCGTGGAGAGCATGGAGCAGACCCTATCCGGTTCGGACGGCGCCCGCTATCTCAGCGCTGCTTTGCAGGCGTCCAACCAGTTGGCCGAGATAGAGCGTTACGCCATGAAGCTGGCTGCGGCGGGAAACGGTCTCGACATCGGGACGCTGCCGGCCGCGCTGGGGACCGTGACACTTACGGCTGCGGACGAGGCTCTGTCTGCGGAGGAGAAGCTGGTCAAGGCCAGGGAGATGGTCTTTGACGCGACATACCAGGCCCACAAGGGGGATATCCGCGAAAACCTGGCCTTGTGCGAACAGGCGCTCATCGGAGAAACGGAAGACGTTCAGAAAAAGAGTACCGACCGGCTGGAGAATGCTCTTACCGCCCAGACCCTGCTGATCGCGATCGTGGTGATGGCGGTCATCTTCATCGTCCTGTACAGCGCTCATCTGATCATCCGCCCGGTCAATGCCCTGGTGAAGGCCATCGAGGAGAAGCAGCTCGCCGAGGAACGCGGGGCATACGAGCTCCGGTTCGTATCGAGGGCATACAATGAGGCGTATGTCCAGAGCCAGCAGAACCAGGAGGCCCTGGCGTACAAGGCCACCCACGATGCGCTGACAGGGCTGTTCAACCGCGGTGCGTTCGAAAAAGCCAAGCAGATGACCCGCGGTCGCGCCCAGGCGATGTTCATTTTCGATGTGGACCATTTCAAGGAATTCAACGATCGCTACGGCCATGACATGGGCGACAGGGTCCTGCAGAAGGTAGCCCGTATCCTCGCGGGCAACTTCCGGTCCGAGGATTATGTGTGCAGGTTCGGCGGGGACGAGTTCACGGTACTCATGGTCCACGCCACCAGCGCCATGCGCGAGCTGGTCGAGAACAAGATCGAGAACATCCGTGAAGCGCTCCGGGACACGGAGGACGGCCTCCCCAGAATCACCCTGAGCATAGGCGTGGCCTTCTCGGACAGGCCGGATCCGACCGACGATATTCTAAAGGACGCGGACACAGCGCTGTATGTCACAAAGGAGCGCGGACGCGACGGCTATACTTTTTACGGCGACAAGGAATAGGGAGGAAAAAACGACATGCTGACCATAGACACGCTCAAAGCTTACGGCGCCAACGTACAGGAAGGCCTGGGACGCTGCATGAACAACGAGGCATTTTACCTCCGCCTCGTGAAGATGGCCGCCGGCGACGCCAATTTCGGCAAGCTTGACAGCGCCCTGGCAGCAGGCGACCTCACCGGCGCCTTTGAGGCCGCCCACGCCCTGAAGGGGATGCTGGGGAACCTGGCGCTCACCCCGGTGCTCACGCCCGTAGCGGAGGTGACCGAGGTTCTGCGCGCGCAGACGGGCACGGATTACGGACCCTACCGGGAACGTATCCGCGCACAGCACCAGGCGCTCCTGGAGCTTTTCGGGAACTGACGGCCCGCGCGGTGCGCGGACGAAAAGACGACGGTGCCGGAAGGAGCTTCCTTCCGGATCATATGGCAGGAGGGCAGCAGATATGCCGGAAAAACATTCGGAGTTTCATTCGATCAACGGGAAACGCAGCATACTGATCATCGAGGACGAGCTCATCAACCGGGAGATCCTCGGCTACATGCTGCAGGACACCTATGAGGTGCTGTATGCGGAAGACGGCGCCCGGGCCCTCAGGATACTGGACGAGCAGTGCGAAACGCTGAGCCTCGTCCTGCTGGATCTGAACCTTCCCGACATGAAGGGACTGGATATCCTGCAGAAAATGAAGGAGGACCGGAGGACAGCCCTGCTGCCGGTCATCGTCCTGACGGCTGACCAGGATGCAGAGGTGGAATGCCTCAGCGTCGGCGCCACGGATTTCATTTCGAAGCCGTATCCCAAACAGGAGATCGTCCTCGCGCGTATACGCCGGACCATCGAGCTGTTCGAAGACAGGGACCTCATCCGCTGGACGGAACGTGACGCGCTGACAGGCCTCTACAACCCGGATTTCTTTTTCCGCCACGCGGCCCAGTTCGACACCTTCCACCCGGACACGCCGATGGACGCGATCGTGCTGGACATCAACCACTTCCATATGCTTAACGAGCGCTTCGGGAGGGAGACCGGTGACGAAGTCCTCAAGCTCGTCGCGGGAAAGCTCCTGGAGGCGGTGGAGGCTTCCGGCGGCATCGTCTGCCGCAGAAACGGGGACACCTTCCTGATGTACTGCCCGCATCGCAGCGACTACGCCGACATCCTGAAAAGCGTCTGTCTGGAAATGAGCGCGGACAACCACATCCGCGCGAGGATGGGCGTCTATTCCGAGGTCAGCCGCAGCGTCAGTGTGGAGCGCCGGTTCGACCGAGCCAAGCAGGCGGCGGACACCGTCAGGAACAATTATGCGCAGGCGGTCGGCATCTACGACAACTCCATGCTCGAGAAGGAATTGTACATGGAGCAGCTCCTGGAGGATTTCAACACCGCCATCAGGGAGAACCAGTTCACGGTCCACTACCAGCCGAAATTCGACATCCGGGGGTCCGCGCCCGTTCTGAACAGCGCGGAGGCGCTGGTCCGCTGGCGGCATCCGAAGTTCGGCATGGTCAGCCCAGGCGTATTCATCCCGTTCTTCGAAGAGAACGGAATGATACGGGAGCTCGACTCCTATGTCTGGAGGGAGGCAGCCAAACAGGTCAGCCAATGGAAGGAAGCGCTCGGGATGACCATCCCCGTGTCCGTCAACGTGTCCCGGATCGATCTGAACGACCCTTCGTTACAGAAGATGCTGGAGGATATCGTGGACGGGGCGGGGATCGACCGCGGGGATCTCCTGCTGGAGATCACCGAATCGGCATACACGGACAATTCCGAGCAGATCACGGATACGATCAAGGCGCTGCGCGAGGGCGGGTTCTTCATTGAGATGGACGATTTCGGCACGGGCTACTCCTCGCTGAATATGATCACCGCGCTCCCCCTCGACGCGCTGAAGCTGGACATGCAGTTCATCCGCACCGCGTTTCGGGGCCGGAAGGACACGAGGCATATCGAGGCGGTCATCGGCTTGGCCAAGGCTCTGAGCCTGCCCGTGATCGCGGAAGGCGTAGAAACAGCGGAACAAATGTTCACCCTGAAGGCCATGGGCTGCGATGTCGTGCAGGGGTACTATTTCTCAAAGCCCCTTCCCGCGGACGAGTTCGAAGCCTATGTCAGGAAGCTGGACAGGGAATCGGAGAGCGGGGCCGCGCAGGCGCCCAGGCTCGAGAAGAACAGGCCGAGGGACCAGTTCACATATGACGCCATGCACGACCCGCTGACCGGCCTGTACAACCACAGCGCATTCGACATCCTGTTCCACGATGCGGATCAGGACCACATCGCAGTCGTGATCGCCACGGTGGATGGGTATAAAGCGCTTCGCGAGAGCAAAGGGAAAGCTTGCGCCGATCGGGTCATCCAACGGGTCGCGAACGTGCTGCGCGGGACGTTCCGCTCCGCGGACCACGTCTGCCGCCTGCAGGAGGACGAGTTCGTCATCATTTTGACGCGCATAACCAGCGCCATGCAGAAGCAAGTGCTTGGAAAGATCGACAGGATAAACCAGGCGCTCGCGGACGCGCCGGAGGGGCAGGAGCCCATTTCCCTCAGCGTCGGCGTCGCCTTCTCCGACCGGTCCGACCCCGGTGGGGACGTATTCGAGGACGCGGATACCGCCCTCAGGCGCATGAAGCAGATGCGTCGGACAGACTACGCCGTATAATGAAACTGTTCGGCCCTGCGCTCACGCGCAGGGCTGATCCGTGTGCCTCGGCAGCGGAGAACGCTGCCGGGCGATAAGGGGGTGGCAGTAAGAGTGGAAGAGAAAAACACCGTGAAAGCGCTGGACCGGTACCTCTCCCGGACGGATGTTTGGGGTATGGCGTTCGGGTGTATGGTCGGATGGGGCGTGTTCGCTATGCCGGGGACGACCTTCCTCGCTGTGGCAGGCCCCATGGGGACGGTGGTCTCCATGCTGATCGGCGTGGGCATCATGCTGGTCATCGCCAGCAACTTCTCCTACCTGATGGGGCGCAGCGCCATCACGGGAGGCGTCTACTCTATACCAAAGAGGCATTCGGGCGCGACCATGCCTTTCTGAGTTCCTGGTTCCTGTGCCTCTCCTATCTGACCATTGTGTTCCTCAACGGGACGGCCCTGTTCTTCATCGTGCGTACCCTCTTCGCCGATGCAGCCCGAGAAGGGTTCCACTACACCGTGGCCGGGAACGACATATACCTCGCAGAGACACTGGTCTCCGTACTGGTGCTGGTCGCCGTGGGCGGGCTGTTCGTCTTTGCAAAGCCCTTCCTGCAGCGGCTCCATACGGCTCTGGCCATCGTTCTCTTCCTCGGCGTAGCCACGACGGCAGCCTTCTGCCTGCCCCACGCGTTCTCTTCCGGGGCGTGGAAGGATTTCGGCATCCTCGGCCTCGACAGAGGCTATGCTGCGTTCAGCCTGGTCATCCTGGCGCCGTGGGCGTTTGTCGGTTTTGAGGTAACGGCCTTCGATACGGCGCATTTCAAATTCTCCACGAAAAAGTCGGGCGGGATGCTCGTCCTCGCCATCCTGGCGGCCGGGTTTGCGTATATCGCCATGGTACTCGTCAGCGTCGCTGCCGTTCCGGACGGGTTCTCCTCCTGGCAGGAGTATATCGCTGCGC
The DNA here is from genome assembly GCA_900319345.1 of uncultured Eubacteriales bacterium. Lineage (GTDB taxonomy): Bacteria > Bacillota > Clostridia > Christensenellales > CAG-138 > RUG472. The sequence goes on along the minus strand of ONNZ01000015.1, from coordinate 14,635 downwards.
TCGACGGGCTCAGGGGGATCGCGTCGGTGCCGACTTTCTTCGCGGCGAAGTCGATTATGGGGACAGCGGCCCTGGCCGTGATGACCGTTACCGCGGTGGCTGCGATCTTGACCGGCATCATCGGCGGGTACCGCGCCACGACCCGGGTCCTCTCCACCATGGCGGAGGACCGCATCCTTTCGGAAAAGTTTTCCAAGACCACCTACAGCATCCTTTTCATCATGGCCATCTCGGTCCTCCTGTCCCTCCTGGGCCGGAACACCCTCAGCTGGTTCGTGGACATCACCTCCTTCGGCGCTATCGTGGGCTTCGGCTACACCTCTGCGGCGGCGTACAAGATCGCAAGGACGGAGGGCAACCGGAGGGTGACGGTGACCGGCATCACCGGGGCGGCCATCGCTGCTTTGTTTGTCATTGTCCAGCTGGTCCCGAGGCTGGCCGCCATGGAGGCCATGGGGAGCGAGGCGTTCCTGCTCCTGTCACTGTGGTGCCTGCTGGGGTTCGCATTCTATTGGCGGACCGTCGTGCGCAGCACCCTGACGGAGTATAGCGGCATGTCCACATCGGGCGTGGCGCTGTTCGCCCTGCTGGTGTATTCCGCGATCATGTGGCTCGCGAAGCTCCTCGCCGCGGAGGAGACGGCGGAGGCGAAGAAGCAGAAGCGCATGGTGGAGTTGGCGGGGCGGAGGGTTCTGCTCGCCGAAGATATGCAAGTCAATGCGGAGATCATGCTCATGGTGCTCGAGATGCGGGGCATGAAGGCGGAAGTGGCCAAGAATGGCCGTATCGCGGTCGAGAAATTCAGAGCCCATGAGCCCGGATACTTCGACGCGGTTCTGATGGATATGCGTATGCCGGAGATGGACGGCCTCGAAGCCACGAGGGTGATCCGGGCCATGGACCGGCCGGATGCAAAGAAGATTCCCATCATAGCGCTCACAGCGAACGCCTTTGACGAAGACGTGCAGCGAAGCCTGCAGGCCGGACTGAACGCACACTTGTCCAAGCCCGTCCAGCCGGAGGCGCTGTTCGAGACGCTGGAAGGGCTAATCACGGACGGGACAGGGGAAGCATAGGCGGCATGAGAAAGGCCGCTCGGAGCACCACCAGCAGTCGCCCTATAACAGCCCTATGTGAACAGAAAAAGATATCGCTGTATTTCTTCTTATTTGATTCTCTTTTTAAGCCGCTTTTTCTATTCAAGGTAAAGAGAAAAAGCGGCGATCAAATTATTCGAAATTAAAAAATAACTCACCTTCTTATCACATTTTCTTACTGACAAACGGGTTGACTTGCGATATAATACATTCTGTATATATATGTGGACGTATGTCCCTACGGAAGAAAACGCGTCCCGAGGCCGGGAGAAAGGAGGTCCGTCATGGAAAATGCGGCAAAAACCGCGGTTTTTCACCATGTTCCCATCATGGTCGACGCGGTGACGGAACTGCTCCGGCCCGACCGCGGCGGCGTGTTCGTGGACGGCACATTGGGCGGCGGCGGCCACAGCGAGGCCATTCTACAGCGCCTGCCCGAGGACGGCCGGCTCATCGGCATCGACCGGGACGAAGCGGCCCTGGCCGCGGCGACCGCCCGGCTCGCCCCCTTTAAGGACCGGTTCACCGCCCTCCACGGCAACTTCTTCCACATGAAGTCCCTGCTGCTCGGGCGGGGTGTCACCAGGGCGGACGGCATATTGCTGGACCTCGGCGTGTCCTCCTACCAGCTGGACGAGCCCAGCCGGGGCTTCTCCTACAAGGCGGAGGCCCCCCTGGACATGCGCATGGACCAAACCGCCGCCCTCACCGCGGCGGACGTGGTGAACGGCTACCCCGAGAAGGAGCTCACCCGCATCTTCCGGGACTACGGGGAGGAGCGCTTCTCGCCCCTCATCGCCCGGCGGATCGTGGAGAAGCGGGCCCTAAAGCCCATCGAGACCACCACGGAGCTTGCAGACCTCATCGCCGGCGCCATCCCGGCAAAGTTCCGCCACAAGGAGCAGCAGCACCCGGCCCGCCGGTGCTTCCAGGCCATCCGCATCGAGGTCAACGGAGAGCTCCAGGGCCTTCGGGAGGCGGTGGACGCTTGCATCGACCTGTTGTCCCCCGGGGGCCGGATCGTGATCCTCACCTTCCACTCCCTGGAGGATCGGATCGTGAAGACCGCCTTTAAAACGGCGGAGAACCCCTGCGTCTGCCCGCCCAAGAGCCCCCAGTGTGTCTGCGGCCGGACGCCCTACGGCAAGATTTTGACGAAACACCCCTTGGTCGCCTCGGAGGACGAGCAGCGGGAGAACAGCCGGTCCGCCTGCTGCAAGCTCAGGGCCCTGGAAAAGCTCCCCGCAGGCATAGGGGACGGGAAGAACACGTATAGAGAAAGGAGGGCGTAAGGTCCATGGAAGTATCCTTCGACACTGAAAAGCACAACGGCGCCGGCGCGCCGGTGACCCGCATCTACGCCCCCTCCCATAGAAACGGGCCCGAGGTCCGGATGATCGAGGAAGCGGCGGAGAACCTGCCCGTGTACCCTCAGCCCCGGGAGAAGGACCTTGAGGAGGAAGTGGTGGTGGAGGCCCCCAAGCCCAAGGTCCCCATCTACTCCCAGATCCTCATGATCCTGGCGGTGTTCCTTATCGCGGGCACGGCCATCCTGGCCATTAGCGGCAGCGCCCAGATCGCCAAGATCTACACGGAGATCCACAGCCTGGACAGCGAGATATCCTCCTACAAGGAGAAGATCTCCCTGCTCCGCAAGGAACAGAGCACTCTGAACGACTACGCCACCATCAACGAGGCCAACCAGAACGTGGGCCGCGTCATGAGCTGGAACGACAACTAAGCAGAAAGGACCATCGTGGAGCAAAGGAAACGGAAAAAGATCAGGGCCCGGCGGCCCCGCATCTCCCGCCTGCGCCGGAAGCTGTTGATAGCTTCCGCCTTTGCCGTAGTCCTGCTGCTGGCCCTGCTGGTGAACCTCTACTACGTGTCCATCGTCAAGGGCCCCGAATACGCCAAGATGGCCCAGCGCCAGTGGCAGAGCTCCCTCTCCCTGAAGGCGGAGCGGGGCAAGATTTTGGACCGGAACGGGAACGTGCTGGCCGAGAGCTACACCACCTACATGGTCTGCGTGAACCCCCAGGCCATCACCGAGGACGCGGATCGGGAGCGTATCGCCAACATCCTCTCCACCCTCCTCAACGTGAACTACGAGACCATCATCAGCAAGATGACCAAGATCAACCCCAAGGACGGCAAGTACTATCAGCAGGTGAAGATCAAGGACCAGGTGGAGTCCAACGTCATCGCCCAGCTGGTCACCTTCCAGGAGAACCGGGCCATCAGCTACTACGCCGACGTGAAACGAAACTACCCCGAGGGAAACCTGTTCGGCCAGCTCCTGGGCTTCACCAACGTGGACGGGGACGGCCAGACCGGCGTGGAGCTCTCCTATAACTCCATCCTCTCCGGCGTGGACGGGAAGCAGATGGCGGAGACCGACCGGGATGGCAACGAGATCCCCGGCGGCGAAAGCTCCTACATCGCGCCCATCGGCGGCGCCTCGGTGCAGATGACCGTGGACACGGGCATCCAGGGGTTCCTTCAGAGCGCTCTTGAAGAGGCGGCCCGGACCAACCTGGCTAAATACGCCTACGGCGTGGTCATGAACCCCAAGACCGGCGAGATCTACGCCATCAGCTCCTACCCCACCATCGACCCCAACAACCCGCCCCGGACCGACGCGGAGACCTTGCTGGACCTGTCCCGGCAGCGGATGGTCACCGAGACCTACGAGCCCGGGTCCGTGTTCAAGATCGTGACGTTGGCGGCGGCTCTCGATTCCGGCACGGTGAACGATTCCACCACCTTCAACTGCAAGGGGTCCCTGAGCGTGCTGGGGCAGAAGATCAAGTGCTGGCGCACCCGGGGCCACGGCAAGGAGACCCTGGCCCAGGCGGTCCAAAATAGCTGCAACCCGGCCTTCATGTCCATGGCGCTGAAGATGGGCACGGATAAATTCTACGAGTACATCTACGCCTTCGGCATGAACGACAAGACCGGCGTGGGCATCGGCGGCGAGACCACCGGCAAGGTGACCCACCGCAAGTATATCCGGGACACGGACCTCGCCCGCATCGGCTTCGGCCAAAGCATCTCCTGCACCGGCATGCAGATGGCCGCGGCGGTGTGCGCCGCCATCAACGGCGGGGAGCTGTTGAAGCCCTATTACGTCCAGGACGTGGTGTCCACCGACGGCACCAATTTGGAGCATCACGAGCGGGAGGTGGTCCGGCAGGTCATCCGCCCCGAGACCTCCGCCCAGATCCGCAAGTACCTCACCGGCGTGGTGGACGCGGGCAGCGGCAAGAACGCCGCCATCCCCGGCTACAGCGTGGGCGGCAAGACCGGCACCTCCCAGAAGTACGACGAGAACGGGAAGGTGTCCAGCACCCTGTTGGTGGCCTCCTTCGTGGGCTTCGCCCCGGCGGACGATCCGGAGTACCTCTGCATGATCATCGTGGACGAACCCCAGGTCCCCGTGGTCTACGGCAGCACCGTGGCCGCCCCCTACGTGCAGCAGGTGCTGAAGAACGTGCTCACCTACTACTCCGTGCCTACGGATCGGAACGAGAACGCCGTGTCCGTGCCGGACGTGCGGGGCATGACCGTGGAGCAGGCCGTCAAGGCGTTGAAGACGGTGGGTCTCGACGCCACGTACATGGAGACGGAGAAGGCCGCCGCCGTCCAGCGCCAGAGCCCGTCCCCCGGGAACATGGTGGTGAAGGACAGCCCCGTGATCCTCTACACCGCCTGGACCACCTTCCAGGGGGAGGAGGAGGAGATCGAGATGACCAAGGTGCCCAAGGTCCTGGGCAAGAACCGGATCAACGCCATGGACGCCCTCACCAAGGCGGGCCTGGTCATGGACTACGACCGGAGCCAGAGCACCGGCACCGTGACCATGGTCCAGTACCCGGAGGGCACGGAGATCCCCAAGGGGACTTCGGTACATGTTGACTTTAGCGGCAGCGAAAAAGCCGAATGATACACGGAACATAAGGAGTAGTTATGCTGTTATCCCGGATAGCCGAAGAATTGCACGTGAGCCTGCCGGAGCGGGACGTGGAGATCACCGACGTAGCCTACGATTCGAGGAAGGTGATCCCCGGGTCCCTGTTCTGCTGCCTGAGGGGCGAGAAGACCGACGGGCACCGCTTCGCCCGACAGGCGGTGGACAAGGGGGCCGCGGCCCTGATCGTGGAGGAGAGGCTGCCCCTGGACGTGCCCCAGCTGTTGGTCACCGACGGTCGGGAGGCCATGGCCCGGTCGGCGGCCTGCTTCTTCGGCCATCCCGAGGGTCAGATGACCATGCTGGCGGTCACCGGCACCAACGGCAAGACCTCCACCACCTACATGGTGAAGGCCGTGGCGGAGGAGGCGGGCCTGAAGGTGGGCCTCATCGGCACCATCCACAATTTGATCGGGGACGAGGTGGTAGAGACGGAGCGCACCACCCCCGAGTCCGCGGACCTGTTCCGGCTCCTCGGTCACATGGTGGACCGGGGCGTGGACCTGGTCATCATGGAGGTTTCGAGCCACGCCCTGGCCCAGAACCGGGTGGCGGGCATCCGCTTCAAGGCGGCCCTGTTCACCAACCTGACCCAGGACCATCTGGACTATCACAAGACCTTCGAGGCATATCGGGCGGCCAAGAAGAAGCTGTTCTATCAGACGGAGCTGGCCATCGTCAACGACGACGACCCGGCCGCCGCCTACATGAGCGAGGGGCTCCCCTGCCCTGTGTGGACCATGGGCATCTACAAGGGCGGCGATTTCTACGCCAAGAGCATCGACATCACCACCGCCGGGGCCTCCTTCCACCTGTTCACCCCCAAGGGGGACGGGCGGGTGGACCTGCACATCTCGGGCCTGTTCTCCGTGTACAACGCCATGGGCACCGCGGCCCTCATGCAGGCGGCGGGGATCCCCTTCACCAGCATCCGGCGGGGCCTGGAAAAGCTCCCCTGCGTGGTGGGGCGGCTCCAGGCGGCGGACACCTTCGGCCGGCCCTTCGCGGTGTACGTGGACTACGCCCACACCCCGGACGCCCTGAAGAACGTGCTCACCACGGCCCGGGGCTTTGCTAAAAATAGGCTCATCTCCGTCTTCGGCTGCGGCGGGGATAGGGACCACGGCAAGCGCCCCATCATGGGCGAGATCTCCGGCCGCTACGCGGATTTCTCCGTGGTCACCAGCGACAACCCCCGGTCCGAGGACCCCATGGCCATCATCGACGCCATCGAGGTGGGGGTGAAGCGGACCGCCGGGGCCTATACCGTCATCGAGGACAGGCGTCAGGCCATCCGGTACGCCCTGGACATGGCCCAGGCCGGGGATGTGATCGTGGTGGCGGGGAAGGGCCACGAGACCTATCAGGAGATCCACGGCGTGAAGCACCATTTCGACGATCGGGAGATCGTGGAGGACTATTTACGGGGGAAGCAAGATGGCCTCGGTACATAAGCTGCTGCTGCCCCTGCTGTTGGGGTTCCTGTTCACGGCCGTCCTGGGCCCGGCGGTGATCCGCTTTCTGAAGCGGATGGACTTTCGCCAGAACGAGCGCCAGGAGGGGCCTCCCTCCCACCTGAAGAAGGCGGGCACCCCCACCATGGGCGGGGTGTTTCTGCTCCTCGGATGGCTCCTCGCTGCCCTGATCGGCGTGCGGGAGGGGTTCTCCCTGGTGCTGCCGGTGCTCCTCGTGATGGTCCTCTGCGGCCTCATGGGGTTTTTGGACGATTTCATCAAGATCAGCACCGGCACCAGCATGGGGCTGCTGCCCTACCAGAAGGTGTTGCTGCAGTTCGTGATCTCCCTTTTGGCGGCGGCCTGGCTCTATCGGAGCGAGGGGGTGGGCCCCGCCATCGCCCTGCCCTTCTCGGATAAGAGCTGGGACATGGGCTTCCTCTACATCCCCTTCGCCCTGCTGGTGCTCATGGGCACCATGAACGGGGTGAACCTGACGGACGGTCTCGACGGTCTCGCTGCGGGGACCGGTTTGGTGGTCCAGCTCTGCTACGTGGTCCTCTTCGCCCTCATGCCCCTGCTGACGGGCCTGGGGGGCTGGACCGGCGCCAGCGCCGACTACAGCGGCATGGCCGTCTTCGCCGCGGCGGGGGCGGGGGCCCTCATGGGCTTTCTCCTGTTCAACGCCTACCCGGCCCGGATCTTCATGGGGGACACGGGCTCCCTGGCCCTGGGGGGCACCATCGCCATGGAGGCCCTGGTGCTGAAATCCCCCCTGCTGCTCCTCTTGATGGGCATCCCCTACGTGCTTTCGGCGGTGTCCGTCATGATCCAGGTAGGGTCCTACAAGCTCCGCCACGGCAAGCGGGTGTTCAAGATGGCGCCGCTCCATCACCACTTTGAGCTCCTGGGGGTGGCGGAACCCAGGATCACGGCCCTGTATATGCTTCTCACGGGCGTCTGCTGCGCCCTGAGCATCTATATCTTTACGAAGTAAGCGAGGTATTTGACTATGGCACAGCAAAAGACGGCCCTGATCGTGGGCATGGCCAAGAGCGGCATCGCCGCCGCCCGGCTCCTGTATGAGAACGGCTACCGGGTCATCATCAACGACATGAAGCCGGAGATCAAGGGCCTGTTCGACGCCCTTTCCGGCATCGCCTACGAGGTGCGGCTGGGCGACGACCCCATGGACCTGCTGGACGGGGTGGACCTGCTGATCCCCAGCCCCATCATCCCCTTCTTCCGCCCCTTCATCGTGGAGGCCAAGCGCCGGGGCATCGAGGTGATCTCGGAGATCGAGCTTGGGTATCGGTATTCCAAGGCGGACTTCGTCTGCATCACCGGCACCAACGGCAAGACCACCTGCACCACCCTCACCGGCGAGATCTTCAAGGCCGCGGGCCGCAGGACCTTCGTGCTGGGGAACATCGGCGTGGCCATCTCCGCCCACGCCATGGAGACCAGGCCCGGGGACGTGATCGTGGCCGAGACCGCGGCGCTGCAGCTCGAAGGGAACGTCCTCTTCCACGCCAAGGCCGCGGGCGTGTGCAACATCACCCCGGACCATATCGACCGGTTCGGGTCCATGGAGAAGTACATCGCCGCCAAGGCCAAGATTTTGGACAATCAGACGAAGGACGATTTCGCCGTCCTCAACTGGGACGATCCCATCGTCCGGGACTTTTCGAAGCTCACTCCCGCCCGGGTCCTCTACTTCTCCCGGAAGGAGCAGGTGCCCGAGGGCATGTACATGGACGGGGACACGATCGTGCTCCGCTGGGACGGCCAGGACACGCCCTTCATGGATCGGAAGGAGATATACATCCCCGGCGGCCACAACCTGGAGAACGCCATGCTCTGCGCCCTGTTGGCCCTCTCCCAGGGAGTGGACGGGGAAATCATCAAGGAGACCCTCCGCACCTTCAAGGGGGTGGAGCACCGGATCGAGTTCGTCTGTGAGAGAAGCGGCGTCCGCTATATCAACGACAGCAAGGGCACCAACCCCGACTCCACCGTGAAGGCCATCGAGGCCATGGACCGGCCCACCGTCCTCATCCTGGGCGGCTACGACAAGCACACGGGCTTCGAGGAGGTCTTCGACGCCCTGCCCGGCAGCCACGTGAAGGCCTGCGTGGTCCTGGGCCAGACCGCGGACGAGATCATGGAGACCGCCCGCCGCCACGGGTTCGAAAACATCTGCTACCGGTGCGAGACCTTCCGGGAGACCGTGGAGAAGTGCCGGGACCTCGCCGAGCCCGGAGACAACGTGCTCCTTTCCCCCGCCTGCGCCAGCTGGGGCATGTTCGAGAACTACGAGCAGCGGGGCCGGGTGTTTAAAACGATAGTCAGCAAATTCGAGTGACTTCAGTCTGCCGAAGCTGAAGCTTCGCCAGACTGAGGCCGCACCGCGGGATGCTCCGCCTTCGCTTCGCCTCCAGTCCTTGCCTATGCCCCATACGGGGCACCGGGCGGCAAGAGCTGCAGGGAGTGAAATCCATCGCGCATGTCGCTGGATTTCACATAATAGAAGCCGCGCGTTCTTCCCATGATCTTGAGCGCGCGCGGCTACACCGCGCTTTGCACAGCCCGGTGAGCATACATACAGAACAGAAAGGACAGAACGTAACGAGGTAATGGAGACTGCGGCCAGAAAGAACAAACTGTTCCTGTACAAGAAGCAGACGGGCAGCATGGATTTTTCGATCCTGCTGGTCGTCACCATCCTCTGCGCCTTCGGCCTGGTCATGGTGTTCTCCGCCAGCTACTACTATGCCATCCACACCCAGAACGGGGACGGCTACTTCTACCTGAAGAAGCAGCTCATGTACATGGCCATCGGCTATCCCCTGATGCTCATCGTGTCCCGGGTGAACTACCGGTATCTCGATAAGCTCCGGTACATGTTCCTGATCGTGTCCATCGTGCTGCTCATCATGGTGCTGTTCATCGGCAGCAGCGGTGAGACCGGCGCGGCCACCCTGAACGGCGCCAAGCGCTGGCTCCGTTTCGCGGGCGTGTCCATCCAGCCCTCGGAGATCGCCAAGTTCGGCATGATCTTCTTCATGTGCTCTTACATGGCCCGCCATAAGGACGACATGCGGACCTTCACCTTGGGCCTTGCCCCCATGCTGCTGGTCATCGGCGTCATCGCCGGCCTCATCATGCTGCAGCCCAACATGTCCATGGCCGTGATCGTGGCGGGCATCGGCGCGATCCTCCTGTACGTGGGCGGCATGGACGAACGGTACATCCTGATCGTGGGCGCCGTGGGCGTGGTGCTGTTCATCGTGCTGGCCACCACGGCGTCCTACCGCCTGGCCCGGCTGACCTCCTTCCGGGACCCCTTCCAGGACCCCCACGGGGACGGGTATCAGCTCATCCAGTCCTTCTACGCCATCGGCTCCGGGGGCCTCTTCGGCAAGGGCCTCGGCAACAGCTACCAGAAGATGCTGTACATGACCTACGGCGAGTCGGACTTCATCTTCGCCATCATCTGCGAGGAGTTCGGCATGGTGGGCGGGGCCATCGTGATCCTGCTCTACGCCTGGATCGTCTACCGGGGCATGCGGGTGGCCATGAAGTGCCGGAACCGGTACGGGAGTTTGATGGCCGCCGGTATCTCCATCGTGTTCGGCCTGCAGGTGTTCATCAACATCGCCGTGGTGACGGGCCTCGCGCCCACCACGGGTCAGCCCCTGCCCTTCATCTCGGCGGGGGGCTCGTCGCTGCTGGTGTTCATGGTGTCCATGGGCATCTTGCTCAACATCAGCCGGGACGTGGATATCTAAAAAATCGGCACGGTCCGCCCCTTTCCCGCATATCTTAGGGTATGCGAGCAGGAGGAGGGGACCTATGGCGAAGCTCATCATCGAAGGCGGTCGGGCCCTGAAGGGGCAGATCACCGTGCAGGGCGCCAAGAACGCGGCCCTGCCCATCCTGGCGGCGGCCATGCTGATCCCGGAGCCCGTGCGGATCGGGAACTGTCCCCGGCTCACGGACGTGGAGCACATGGCGGGGCTTTTGCGGGCCCTGGGCTGCCGGGCGGACTGGACGGGGGACGGCCTTCTCGTGGACGCGGGCTGCGCCCGGACGGCGGCGCTGCCGGAGGACCTGGCCGGGTCCATCCGTTCCTCCGTGTTTCTGCTGGGGCCCCTCCTCGGCCGCTTTGGGGCGGCGGAGGCGCCCTACCCCGGGGGCTGCGACATCGGCAACCGGCCCGTGGACCTGCACCTGAAGGGGTTTCGGGCCATGGGCGTGAAGGTGGACGAAGCGTCGGGGCGCATCCGCTGCCTGGGACGGCCCCGGGGCACGGAGATCGCCCTCGAATATCCCAGCGTGGGCGCTACGGAGAACCTCATTATGGCGGCCTGCGGGGCGGAGGAGGACACGATTTTAGTGAACCCGGCCCGGGAGCCGGAGATCGACGATCTCATGGCCTTTTTGAACGGGGCGGGCTTCGACCTGCGGCGGGAGGGGAGCTCCCGCATCCGCGTCAGGGGCGGGCGGCGGGGCCACGGCACGGCCCACGCCATCCTGCCGGATCGGATCGAGGCGGGGACCTACCTTGTGGCGGCGGCCATCACCGGCGGCCATCTGGTCCTGCGGGGCGCCCGAAAGGAGCATCTTTCTGCCCTTCTGACGGCCCTGAAGGAGGCGGGCTGCCGCATCCGGTCTGAGGGCGGGGATCTGGACATCGAGGGGCCGGAGCGCCCCCGAGAGCTCCGTCGGCTGGTGACGCTGCCCTATCCGGGCTTCCCCACCGACATGCAGAGCCAGGTGTTCGCCCTGTGCACCGTGGCCCGGGGCACCTCCGTGCTGGAGGAGAACGTTTTCGAGGACCGGTTCCGCCACGGGGCGGAGCTCATACGCATGGGCGCGGACTGCTTTATCCGGGGCCGTTCGGCGGTGATCCGGGGGGTCAAGAGCCTCCACGGGGCCACGGTGACGGCCCGGGACCTGCGGGGCGGAGCGGCCCTCGCCTTGGCGGGCCTACGGGCCGACGGCGTCACGGTGGTGGAGCAGGCAGAGCGCATCGACCGGGGCTATATAGATTTTGCGGCTACCCTCCGCAGCGTGGGGGCGGCCATACGAAGAGAGGACGATTAGGTGAAGGAAGAACGGCGTAAAAAGAAGAAGCCGGAAGGGTACATCGACCTGTTCGCGGACGACGACGAGGAGGAGGCTGCTCCGGCAGGCTCCCTGTTCGACGACGACGAGGAGGACCTGGAGGAGGCGGAGGCCTTCGAGGAAGAGGAGGCGCCCGCCGAGGGGTCCCACAGCGAGGACGAGGGCCCGGCCCCGGCGGACGATGAGGACGAGGCGTACCCGGACGAGGCGGAGGAGCCCTTGGAGGGGACCGGGGACGAGCCCGGGCCCGACCGCCGGGAGACCTTTACCTTCGACCGGTTCGGCCGCCGCCAGGGGAAGGTGCCCCGGAAGAAGCGGCCGAAGGAGCGCTACGGCAAGCGCAAGCACGCCAAGAAGGCCACCACCACCCTGCTCCTCAACGAGACCGAGGTCCGGCGGGAGCGGGAGGAGGCCCAGAAGCGGGCCCAGGAACGGGACAAGCTTCGGGAAAAGCAGCGGAAGATGGAGGCCGAGCAGCGCCGGGCCCGGCGGAAGGTGGAGGCCAAGAAGAGGCTCTCCGCCCTGCTGGTGCTTTTGGGGCTGGGGGTGCTGGCGCTCCTCGCGGGCTACTTCACCTTCCTCATCCAGAGCATCGACGTGGTGGGCTACACCACCCGCTATACCCAGGAGGAGCTCATCGCCGCCTCCGGGCTCAAGCGCCACAGGCACATCCTGCAGCAGGACCTGGACAAGGCCCGGGCGGATCTGGAGAAGGACCCCTACCTGAACACCACCGTCAAATACGTGTTCCCCAACCGCATCCGCATCACCGTGGAGGAGCGGAACCGGGCGGGGGCCGTGGCCTGGGGCCCCAACAAGGAGTATATCGCCGTCATCGACCGGGAGGGCGTGGTCCTGGAGAGCGACGCCTCCAGCTATGCTGGCCTGCCCCTGGTCCAGGGGCTCATCATCACCGGCGCCAACCCGGGCACCCGGGTGGGGGACCCGGCGGACGAGCAGGTCCAGAGCATGCTGGACATGCTCTCCACCTTGGAGGAGCTGGGCCTCGCCGACAAGATCAAGACCGTGGACCTCACCGAGACCATGGGCATCAGCCTCTACACCCCGGACGGGTACCGCATCGAGGTGGGGGACACCTCGGACCTGTTCACCAAGCTGAACCGGCTTAAGAAGAACTACACCGCCATCATGAGCAAGGCCGCCCAGTACATGGGCCGGGGCGCGGACGCCGTGACCATCTACCTGTACAGCAAGAACGGCGTGGTCATCTCCCCCCACGAGGTGGGCTACGTGGCCGCCTCCCCGTCCCCCGACGCCACCTTCTTCGCCCCCGTCCAGAACAACCCGGACGAGCCCGTCGTTACCCCCGCCCCCAACCTGCCCGCGGAGCCCGACGGCACCGAGGGCCCGGACACCCCGCCGCCCTTCAACCAGGGCGGGTTCACGGGCTGAGGCCCGTTGCGGGAGAACAGGCACAGATCGGCGGCAAGGGAAGGAAGTATGGAATCTATTCGATTGATTTGTCCAAATTGTGGAGCTGAAATAGAGGCGGTGGCCAACCGCACGGCGATCCGCTGTGATCGCTGCGGCGCCGCCATCCTGATGGAGGACGTCCTGGACGACGGGGCACGGGAGCAGGCTCCCGCCCCGGCGGAGAAGGCCGCCCCCCGGCAGAAGGAACGGTCCCTGGTGGTGGCCGCGGCCTGTTTGGCGGTGGCGGTGCTGGGGCTCGTGGGCGCTTGCCTCATGACGCGGCCCCCGGCGGCGGCCTGCCTGGACGGGGACGAGATCCCCGTGGTCGTGGACGAAGCGGCGGTGGAGGCCGTGGACGAGGACATCGGCGACGACGCCATCGGCCCGGACATGCTGGCGGCGGTCCCGGAGGAAGAGGAGAGCCTGGGGGAACGGGTGGTGGATCGGGCCCTGACCCGGCTGGGCTGTCCCTACGTGTACGGCAAGAAGGGCGGCGAGGAGTTCGACTGCTCCGGCCTGGTGTACTGGGCCATCCGGCAGGAGGACCCGGAGCTGGGCGAGCACATGCACACCAACGCCGCCGGGCAGGCCAAGTATTGCTACGAGCACGGGATGATCGTGGAGCGGAGGGACCTGCAGCCCGGGGATCTGGTGTTCTGGACGTACAAGGACTGCAAGGGCTGCCATCGCTGGAAGGAGATCCACCACGTGGGGATATACGCCGGAGACGGAAAGGTGGTGGAGGCGGCGGGGGACAAGGGCCGCGTGGTGATCCGCAAGCTCTGGAAGACCAAGGAGTGCCCCATCATCTTCTACGGCCGGCCCTATTGAGGCGGGGCCCGGCGGCGGATTTCCCGCCCCGCGGCGGCGATTTCCCTTTTGCGCCCGGCGCAAAAATATAGCCTCCATAAGGCATAAGAATCCATTGACATTTCCGTGAGAAACGGTTAAAATAGTGCGTACCGTGGAAATGTGCGGGTGTAGCTCAATGGCAGAGCTCCAGCTTCCCAAGCTGGTCACGAGGGTTCGATTCCCTTCACCCGCTCCATCCCTTGGAACATACCCGCAGCCGTTACAATATCCGTAATGGCAAAGCAAAAATTTGAACGGACGAAGCCCCATGTCAACATCGGCACCATCGGCCACGTTGACCACGGCAAGACCACTCTGACTGCGGCGATCACCATGACGCTGGCCCAGTCCGGCGAAGCGGTGGCCATGCGCTACGACGAGATCGACAAGGCCCCCGAAGAGAAGGCCCGTGGCATCACGATCAACACGGCCCACGTCGAGTACGAGACCGCCAAGCGTCACTACGCCCACGTGGACTGCCCGGGCCACGCGGACTACGTGAAGAACATGATCACCGGCGCCGCTCAGATGGACGGCGCGATCCTGGTGGTGAGCGCGGCCGACGGCCCCATGCCCCAGACCCGTGAGCACATCCTGCTGGCCCGTCAGGTCGGCGTGCCCTACATCATCGTGTTCCTGAACAAGGTGGACCAGGTGGACGACGACGAGTTGCTGGAGCTGGTCGAGATGGAAGTGCG
>ONNZ01000003.1 GCA_900319345.1 uncultured Eubacteriales bacterium | reverse complement strand
CGGGGATATCGCTTCTGGTACGACGAGGGGATCGACCCGGGAACGGAGTGGCCGGAGTCCATCGCCCGGCATCTGGAGAACAGCAGCGTCTGCCTCTCGCTCCTTTCATCGAACGCGGCGGCGTCGAAAAACTGCCGCCGGGAGATCAATTTCGCCCTGTCCAGGAACATCCCGCTGCTGACGGTGTTCCTGGAGGACACGAAGATCAGCCCGGGGCTGGAGATGCAGATCTCCACGTACCAGTCCATCATGGGATACAGATACCCGGACCTTCCGTCACTGATGGAGCGGTTCGAATCGGTGGACGTGACGGCGCCCTGCCGCGGGACGGCGGGTGCGACCGCTGTCGGGGGAAGCGCCGGGCATACGGCGTCCAAGCCGCCGAAGAAAAGGCTCCCGTGGCTCGCAGCAGCGGTCGTGCTTGTCCTTGTGGCCGCGGCTGCCGCCGTATTGCTGCTGCCCAAAGACAGGGGCAGGCAGGCCGGCACCGCCGTCAGTACTGTGGAGCCCACCGAGAAGCCGACAGAGGAGCCGACAGAAGAGCCTGCCATCCAGACCGTGCCGCCTGCGACGCCTTTTCCGGTCACCCCGGTGGATGACGAAGAACGCGCAAAAGAGGAGGAATATCTTCAGAGAAGCAGATGGGTCGATCACCTGTGGGACGAGATACCGATCTCTCCGAACGATCCGATGCCGGAAGGATACCGTGTCCTGCTCTATGGGGAGTGGGGGTATGGCTCGCTGCTCATGTACGGGAACGACGAGGGTTCGATCCGGTTTGCCCTGACGGACGACCGCATCCCGAACGGCTTCCCCATATCTGAGATCCCCGGGAAAAACGATCCGTATTGGAGCGTGATGCTCTATATCGCCCGGGATACGATACATCTCAACATCCAAGAGTATTCGAAAGCGGAATCCTTTACCGAGCTCATAACAGATATCTTTCTGTACGCCAGGGGAAAAAGCGAGTCTTATGGCGATTTCCCGTACAGCCTGACGGGAAACACGTTCATCTTTGAGATACAGCTGCCGGAGCAATACACCATAAAAGATATTGTGGGCGCAGGCATCAGTCTCGGGACGGAGAGGGAGGATTATGTGGACAGCTATGATTTCTACATCGATTGATCCCGGCGGTCGTGAGCTGCAGCCATCCTCAGGCGCCCCGCTGCTCGTACCAGGAACAGGACATCCCTTGGGATGCCCTGTTTTTTTGCTCCCCTGGGCGATTTGGGTCCGGGACCGGGGGCGGGTGCGAAAAAAGCACGGGAAAGCGTGGATATATCATTCCTGTTCCTTGACACGGGGCGGGGGGATATGGTATAAATACTTGTGTTTTTCAACGCCGCCCCTTGCGACTGACGGGAGAATGCGGAGCACCGCAGAGGAACAGGGAGCGCCATATGTTGCCGACCGTCTGGGCATTGTTGAACCCGCTGGATTCAATATGCCCATCATTTCTTTTTTGGGGAGGAAACCGACATGAAAAAAGTTGCCATCGTCATGGGCAGCGACAGCGATCTACCCATCGCGCAGAAGGCTGTGGACACCCTCAAGGCCTTCGGCGTGCCCTTCGAGGCCCACGTCTTCTCGGCCCATCGGACCCCGGACCAGGCCCGGGACTTCGCCCGGAGCGCCCGGGAGAAGGGCTTCGGCGTGATCGTGGCCGCGGCGGGCATGGCCGCCCATTTAGCGGGCGCCATCGCCGCCAACACCACGCTGCCCGTCATCGGCATCCCCTGCAGGGGCGGGGCTTTGGACGGGCTGGACGCCCTGCTTTCTACCGTGCAGATGCCCAGCGGCATCCCCGTGGCCACCGTGGCCTTGAACGGCGGCGTCAACGCCGCGCTGCTGGCTATCGAGATCCTGGCGGTGGAGGACGGCGAGCTAGCGAAGAAGCTGGCGGACAAGCGCCGGACCGATGCAGAAAACGTGCTGAAAAAGGACGCGGCCCTTTCGTCCGCGCTGCAATAGATATCGACAATTCTGATAAGGAGAACAGGCTATGAAACTCGTGTATACCGGCAAGACCAAGAACGTGTACGCTCTCGACAACGGCAACTATCTCTTGAAGTTCAAGGACGACTGCACCGGCAAGGACGGCGTGTTCGATCCCGGCGAGAACAGCATCGGCCTCACCATCGAGGGCGTGGGCGACGTGAACCTCAGGATGTCCATCTACTTCTTCGAGAAGATCAACGCCGCCGGCATCAAGACCCATTACGTGTCCGCGGATCTTCAGAACACCACCATGGAGGTCCTGCCCGCCAAGGTCTTCGGCAAGGGGCTGGAGGTCATCTGCCGCCACAAGGCCGTGGGCAGCTTCTACCGCCGCTACAGCGACTACGTGGAGCTGGGGGCGGACCTGCCCGCCTACGTGGAGACCACCTTCAAGAACGACGAGAAGGGCGACCCCCTGGTGACCAAGGACGGCCTCATCGTCCTGGGCGTCATGACGGCGGAGCAGTACGACGCCATCAAGGAGATGACGCAGCGCATCACCCAGATCGTGGCCGACGACCTCAAGGAGAAGGGCCTGGTCCTCTACGACATCAAGTTCGAGTTCGGCTACGACGCCGACGGCTCCGTCATGCTCATCGACGAGATCGCCTCCGGCAACATGCGGGTCTACAAGGACGGGGAGTACATCGAGCCCATGACCCTCTCCAAGCTCTTCTTCGCCGAGGCGTGAGCCCATGGGAGGATTCTTCGGGATTACCTCCACACGGGAATGTCTGGGGGACGTGTTCTTCGGCACGGACTACCACTCCCACCTGGGCACCCGCCGAGGGGGCCTGGCCGCCTACGACCCCAAGGTCGGCCTGCAGCGGAAGATCCACAACATCGACAACGCCCCCTTCCGCACCAAGTTCGAGAAGGTGTTCCAGGAGATGCGGGGCGTCAGCGCCATCGGCTGCATCAGCGACACGGACCCCCAGCCCCTGCTGGTCCGGTCCCGCCTGGGCAACTACGCCATCTGCACCATCGGCGTCATCAACAACGCGGACAAGCTCATCCGGGACTGCCTGGAGCGGGAGGGCGGCTACTTCGACGCCATGACCGGCGGGCGGGTCAACAGCACCCAGCTCTTCTCCGCCGTCATGAGCCAGAAGACCGACTTTGCTGAAGGCATCCGCTACGCCCAGGAGCAGATCGAGGGCACCGCCTCCGTGCTGATCCTGAAGGACGACGGGAGCCTCATCGCCGCCCGGGACAGGGTGGGCCGGCTGCCCGTCCGCATCGGCAAGAGAGAGGACGGCTACGCCGTCTCCTTCGAGTCCTTCGCCTATCAGAAGCTGGGCTTCGAGGACGAGCGGGAGCTGGGCCCCGGGGAGATCGTGCACATCACCCCCCAGGGCATCACCCAGCTGGTGCCTCCCGGCCCCAAGAAGCGCATCTGCTCCTTCCTGTGGAGCTACTACGGCTACCCCACCTCCAGCTACGAGGGGGTCAACGTGGAGGCCATGCGCTACCGCAACGGCGAATCCATGGCGGAGCAGGACGAGAAGAACGGCTTTACGGACCATATCGACTATGTGGGCGGCGTGCCCGACTCCGGGACGCCCCACGCCATCGGCTACGCCAACCGGAGCAACAAGAAGTTCGCCCGGGCGTTCATCAAGTATACGCCCACCTGGGCCCGCAGCTTCATGCCCCAGGACCAGAAGGACCGGGATAGGGTGGCCAAGATGAAGCAGATCCCCGTCCACGAGCTCATCCAGGGCAAGGACCTGCTGTTCGTGGACGATTCCATCGTCCGGGGCACCCAGCTCAAGGAGACCGTGGAGTTCCTCTACGAGAACGGCGCCCGCTCGGTCCATATGCGCTCCGCCTGCCCGCCCATCCTCTTCGGCTGCAAGTATCTGAACTTCTCCCGGGCCACCTCCGACATGGAGCTCATCGCCCGGCGGGTCATTTTGGAGCTGGAGGGGGAGGAGGGCTTTTCCCATCTGGAGGAATACAGCGACGGGGCCACGGAGCGGGGCAAGAACCTGCGGCGGGCCATTGCGGACCGGTTCCACTTCGCTTCCCTGGATTTCCAATCCCTGGAGGGGATCGTGAAGGCCATCGGCCTCGATCGCTGCGAGCTGTGCACCTACTGCTGGAACGGAAAGGAGTAAAGGATGATCACTGATTCGAGGTCCGAAGCCTACGCCGCGGCGGGCGTGGACATCACCGCCGGGTACAGGGCCGTGGAGCTGATGAAGGGCCATATCGCCCGCACCGCCACGGAGGGCGTCTGCTCCGACATCGGCGGCTTCGGCGGCCTGTTCGTGCCGGATCTAGCCGGCATGGCCGAGCCGGTGCTGGTCTCCGGCACCGACGGGGTGGGCACCAAGCTGAAGCTGGCCTTTCTCATGGACAAGCACGACACCGTGGGCGTGGACTGCGTGGCCATGTGCGTCAACGACATCATCTGCTGCGGGGCCAAGCCCCTGTTTTTCCTCGATTATATCGCCTGCGGCAAAAACGTGCCGGAGCGGATCGCGGACATCGTCAAGGGCGTGTGCGACGGCTGCGTCCAGGCGGGGGCGGCCCTCATCGGCGGCGAGACCGCCGAGATGCCCGGCTTCTACCCGGAGGACGAGTACGATCTGGCGGGCTACGCCACGGGCATCGTGGACAGGCCCCGGATCATCGACAAGGGGGCCATGGTCCCCGGGGACGTGGTCATCGCCCTGCCCTCCAGCGGCGTCCATTCCAACGGCTTCTCCCTGGTCCGCAAGGTCTTCGACGTGGAGCATGCGGACCTGAAAGCTCCCCTGGCGGAACTGGGCGGCCGGTCCTTGGGCGAAACGCTGCTGACGCCTACGAAAATTTACGTGAAGCCGGTGCTGGCCCTGCTGAAGGAGGTCCCGGTGAAGGGCATCTCCCACATCACCGGCGGCGGCTTCTATGAGAACATCCCCCGGAGCATCCCCCAGGGCCTGGGGGCCCGGATCGACCGCAGCGCCGTGCGGGTGCTGCCCATCTTCGATCTCATCCAAAAGCGGGGCAACATCTCCGAGCGGGACATGTTCAACACCTTCAACATGGGCGTGGGCATGAGCCTGGTGGTGGCCCAGGAGGACGCGGACCGAGCATTGGCCATCCTGCGGGACAACGGCGAGGACGCCTACCGGATCGGCGTCATCGAAAAAAGCGAGGAGAGGATCGTCATATGCTGAAGAAGATCGCATCCGGCATGGCGGCGGGGATCTGCATCTGCCTGGGCGGCGCGGTGTTCCTGGCCGTGGAAAACCGGGTGGTGGGCGCGGTGCTGTTTTCGGTGGCGCTGCTCAGCATCTGCCTGAAGGGCTACGCCCTCTTCACGGGCAAGGTGGGGTTCCTCCCGGAGGATCACGGCAAGGAAGCGGTGGAGACGCTGCTGCTGGCGCTGCTGGGCAACGCCGTGGCCACGGTGCTGGGCGGATGGCTCATCCGGGCCGCCCTGCCGAACCTGGGGGAAAGGGCCCTGGCCCTCTGCGGGGGCAAGCTCACCCAGCCCTGGTGGGGGACCCTGGTCCGGGGCGGCTTCTGCGGGGTCCTCATGTACCTGGCCGTCAGCACCTGGCGGGACAGCAAGACCCCTCTGGGCATCCTGTTCTGCATCCCGGTGTTCATTTTGAGCGGCTTCGAGCACTCCATTGCGGATATATTCTATTTCGCGGCCTCGGGCATGGTGAGCCTGCAGGCCTTCGCGTTCCTGTGGCTGGTGATCCTGGGCAACGCCCTGGGGGCCGTGATCCTGCCCCTGCTGACGGGCGCGGCCCGAAAGGAGGGCGGCCATGCGTAAAGCTCGGATCGCCGTGCTGGTCTCCGGCGGCGGCACCAATCTGCAGGCCATCCTGGACGCCCAGGCGGCGGGCAAACTCCCCCACGGGCAGGTGGCCCTGGTGGTCTCCAACCGGACGGGCGCTTACGCCCTGGAGCGGGCCCGGGCGGCGGGGGTGGAAGCCCTCACCCTGACCCGGAAGGCCTGCGGCGGCCAGGCGGGCTTCGAGGCGGCCCTGACGGAGGCCTTGGCGGCGCGGGGCATCGAGCTCATCGTGCTGGCCGGGTTCCTGTCCATTTTGAGCGAGGAGTTCACCGGCCGCTGGCCCCGGCGCATTTTGAACGTGCACCCATCCCTGATCCCCGCCTTCTGCGGCGCGGGGTTCTACGGGCTGAAGGTCCACGAAGCGGCCCTTGAGCGGGGCGTGAAGGTGACCGGCGCCACGGTCCATTTCGTCAACGAGATCCCGGACGGCGGGGAGATCATCTACCAGAAGGCCGTCCGGATCCAGCCGGGGGACACCCCCGAAGTTTTGCAGCGCCGGGTCATGGAGCAGGCGGAGTGGAAGCTCCTCCCCAGGGCCGTGGAGCTGGTGAGCAGAGAGATCGTAAGAGAGCGCAAGGGAAATCAATAAATTTTTAGGAGGCACCTATGGACATCTATGGCATCCACGATATCGAGGCTTTGATCGCCGGCAACCCCTACGTGGGCCGGGGCATCCTCGTCGGCAAGACCCCCGACGGCACCCAGGCCGTCACGGCCTATTTCATCATGGGCCGCAGCGACAACTCCCGGAACCGGGTCTTCGTCAAGCGGGACGGGGCCCTCTATACGGAGCCCTTCGACCCCAGCCGGGTGAAGGACCCCAGCCTCATCATCTACGCCGCCCTGCGGCAGTACGAGAACAAGCTCATCGTCACCAACGGGGACCAGACGGACACCGTGTACCAGGGGCTCCGGGCAGGCAAGAGCTTCTCCGAAGCCCTGACCACCCGCTGCTTCGAGCCCGACGGCCCCAACTTCACCCCCCGGATCAGCGGCATGCTGACCTTTGGGGCCGGGGATTTCACCTACGAGTTGAGCATCCTAAAGAGCGTCGACGCCGATGGGAGCGATTGCGCCCGGTACACCTTCAGCTATCCCGCCAAGGCGGGCCTGGGCCACTTCATCCACACCTACGTCACCGACGGGAACCCCCTGCCCACCTTCCAGGGGGAGCCGGAGCGGGTGCGGACGCTGGATGATATGGACGCGTTCGCCAAGACCCTGTGGGACGCCCTGGACGAGAACAACCGGATCTCCCTGTACGTGCGGTACACGGACCTTGCGACCGGGGCCGTCAGGGACACCATCCTCAACAAGAATCGATAAGGAGGCCCCATGAAAGAATTTGAACTCAAATACGGCTGCAATCCCAACCAAAAACCGGCCCGTATCTTTATGGAGGACGGCGGCGACCTGCCCCTGAAGGTCCTCAACGGCCGGCCCGGCTATATCAACTTCCTGGACGCCCTAAACGCCTGGCAGCTGGTGAAGGAGCTGAAGGCGGCCTTGGGCCTGCCCGCGGCGGCCTCCTTCAAGCACGTGTCCCCCACCAGCGGGGCCGTGGGCCTGCCCCTTTCGGACAAGCTGAAGCGGGCCTGCTTCGTGGACGACGTGCCGGGCCTCGACGATAGCCCCCTGGCCTGCGCCTACGCCCGGGCCCGGGGCACGGACCGGCTCTGCTCCTTCGGCGACTGGGCGGCCCTCTCCGACGTGTGCGACGTGACCACCGCCAAGCTCATCAAGCGGGAGGTCAGCGACGGGGTCATCGCCCCGGGGTACGAGCCCGAGGCTTTGGAGATCCTCATGAGCAAGCGGGGCGGCAAGTACAACGTGGTGGAGATCGATCCCGACTACGTCCCCCAGGTCCGGGAGCGCAAGCAGGTCTTCGGCGTCACCTTCGAGCAGGGGCGCAACAACTTCAAGATCGACCGGGAGCTCCTCGGGAACGTCGTCACCGCCCAGAAGGACTTGCCCGACAGCGCCGTAAGGGACCTCATCGTGTCCCTCATCACCCTCAAATACACCCAGTCCAACTCCGTGTGCTATGCGGTGGACGGCCAGGCCATCGGCGTGGGCGCGGGCCAGCAGTCCCGCATCCACTGCACCCGCCTGGCGGGTTCCAAGGCGGACACCTGGTTCCTGCGCCAGGCGGACAAGGTGCTGGACCTGCCCTTTAAGAAGGAGCTGGGCCGGCCCGAGCGGGACAACGCCATCGACGGCTACATCAACCAGAACGAGGAAGACGTGACGGCGGACGGCGTCTGGCAGCGGTACTTCACCCGCCAGCCGGAGCCCTTCACCAAGGCGGAGCAGCGGGCGTACCTGGGCACCGTGCGGGACGTGGCCCTGGGCTCCGACGCCTTCTTCCCCTTCTCCGACAACATCGAGCGGGCCTTCCGCTCCGGCGTCCGGTACGTGGCGGAGCCCGGCGGCTCCATCCGGGACGACGCGGTGATCGAGTGCTGCGACAAGCACGGCATGGTCATGGCCTTCACGGGCATGCGCCTGTTCCACCATTGAGGGCGTTTCTATGAACGTCATGGTCATCGGCGGCGGCGGCCGGGAGCACGCCATCGTCAAAAAGCTGCGGGAGAATCCTGAGATCACGGCGCTGTACGCCCTGCCCGGCAACGGGGGCATGGCCCGGGAGGCCATCTGCGTGCCCATCGGGGCCACGGACCTAACCGCCATCGCCGCCTTCGCCAAGGAGAAGGCCATCGACTACGCCGTGGTCACCCCCGACGATCCCCTGGTGCTGGGGGCGGTGGACCTGCTGGAAGGGCAGGGCGTCCCCTGCTTCGGCCCCAACAAGGCGGCCGCCATGCTGGAGGGCAGCAAGGCCTTTGCCAAGGACTTCATGCAGCGGCATAATATCCCCACGGCGGCCTACAAAACCTTCACCGACCCCGAGGCGGCCCTGTCCTACGTGGCCAGCTGTCCCCTGCCCACGGTGGTGAAGGCCGACGGCCTGGCCCTCGGCAAGGGCGTGGTCATCGCCGAGACCCGGGAAGCAGCCGCAGAAGCGGTCCGGGCGGCCATGTGCGAGGGCAAGTTCGGCCACAGCGGCGAGACCGTGGTTGTCGAGGAGTTTTTGACCGGCCCCGAGGTGTCGGTGCTGGCCTTCACCGACGGGAAGACCGTCGTGCCCATGGTCAGCTCCATGGACCACAAGCGGGCCCTGGACAACGATCAGGGCCTGAACACCGGCGGCATGGGCACCGTGGCCCCCAACCCCTTCTATACGGAGGATGTGGCCCGGCGCTGCATGGCGGAGATCTTTCTCCCCACCGTCCGGGGCATGGCGGCGGAGGGCCGGCCCTTCAAGGGGTGCCTGTACTTCGGCCTCATGCTGACGCCCCAGGGCCCCAAGGTCATCGAATACAACTGCCGCTTCGGGGACCCGGAGACCCAGGTGGTGCTGGCGCTCCTCGGGAGCGATCTATTTACCGTCATGCGGGCGGTGACGGAGGAACGGCTGGAAGAAGCGGAGGTCCGCTTCAAGAAGGGGGCGGCGGCCTGCGTGATCCTGGCCTCGAAGGGCTATCCTCTTTCTTATCAAAAGGGCTTCGAGATCGAGATGCCCGAGGACGTCCGGCCCCACGTGCTCTATGCAGGGGCTAAGGAGAAGGACGGGAAGCTCGTCACCAGCGGCGGCCGGGTCCTGGGCGTGGTGGGCACGGGGGCGACCCTGCCCGAAGCGCTGGCCCTCGCTTATGCGCGGGCGGAAGAGATCACCTTTGCAAACAAATTTTATCGCCGCGACATCGGCAAGCGGGCGTTGGAGGCGTAGATGGTTTATCGGATCTTTGTGGAAAAGAAGCCTGCCTTCGATCAGGAGGCGGAGGCCCTGCGCCGGGAGCTGACGGACTTTTTGGGCATCGCCTCCCTGACGGGGCTGCGGGTGCTGAACCGCTACGACGCGGAGGGCATCTCCAAGGACCTCTTCGATCAGGCGGTCCGGACCGTGTTCTCGGAGCCCCAGGTGGATACGGCCACGGAGACGCCGGACCTCAAGGGCGGCGCTGTCTTCGCCGTGGAGTATCTGCCGGGCCAGTTCGACCAGCGGGCGGATTCCGCGGCTCAGTGCATCCAGCTCATCTCCCAGGGGGAGCGGCCTCTGATCCGCTCCGCCCGGGTCTACGTGCTCTACGGGGACCTGACCGAAGATGAGATCGCCGAGATCAAGCGGTACGTGATCAACCCGGTGGAGGCCCGGGAGGCGTCCCTCCAAAAGCCCGCCGCCCTGCGCGTGGAGTACGCCGTGCCCACCGAGGTCAAGACCCTGACGGGCTTTCGAAAGCTGGATCGGGAGGGCCTAAATGCCTTCGTCCGGGGCTACGGCCTAGCTATGGACACCGACGACATCGCCTTTTGCCAGCGGTACTTCGCTGACGAGGGCCGGGACCCCACCATCACGGAGATCCGCATGATCGACACCTACTGGTCCGATCACTGCCGCCACACCACCTTTTTGACCGAGATCGACGGGGTCACCTTCGAGGACGAGCTCCTGCAAAAGGCCTATGAGAGCTACCTCGACGTGCGCCGGAACCTCGGCCGCACCAAACCCGTCTGCCTCATGGACATGGCCACCATCGCCGTCAGGTACCTCAAGGCCCACGGGAAGCTCGATAAGCTGGACGAGAGCGAGGAGATCAACGCCTGCACCGTGAAGATGGAGGTGGAGGCCGACGGCAAGAAGGAGCCCTGGCTCCTGCTCTTTAAGAACGAGACCCACAACCATCCCACGGAGATCGAGCCCTTCGGCGGCGCGGCCACCTGCATCGGCGGCGCCATCCGGGACCCCCTGTCCGGCCGGTCCTACGTGTACGGGGCCATGCGGGTCACCGGCGCGGCGGACCCCACCCGGCCCGTCAGCGAGACCATCCCCGGCAAGCTCCCCCAGCGGAAGCTGGTGACCACGGCGGCGGCGGGGTACTCCTCCTACGGCAACCAGATCGGCCTCGCCACGGGGATCGTGGACGAGATCTACCATCCGGGCTACGCCGCCAAGCGTATGGAGATCGGGGCGGTCATCGCCGCCGCGCCTGCGGAAAACGTACGCCGGGAGCGGCCTGAACCCGGGGACGTGGTCATTTTGCTGGGGGGCTCCACCGGCCGGGACGGCATCGGCGGGGCCACGGGCTCCAGCAAGGCCCACACCGCCCACTCCGTAGAGACCTGCGGGGCGGAGGTCCAGAAGGGGAATGCCCCCGAGGAGCGGAAGCTCCAGCGGCTGTTCCGTAACCCCGCGGCCTGCCGCATGATCAAGCGCTGCAACGACTTCGGCGCGGGCGGCGTGTCCGTGGCCATAGGGGAGCTGGCCGATGGGCTCTTTATCGACCTCAACGCGGTGCCCAAGAAATATGAAGGTTTGGACGGCACGGAGCTCGCCATCAGCGAATCCCAGGAGCGCATGGCGGTGGCGGTGGCGGCGGAGGACGTGCCCGCCTTCCTGGCCATCGCCCAGGAGGAGAACCTGCAGGCCTGCCCGGTGGCCCGGGTCACGGAGGAGCCTCGGCTGGTCATGGCGTGGAACGGGAAGAGGATCGTGGACATCAGCCGGGCGTTCCTGGATTCCAACGGCGCGCCCAAGCATATATGCATCGAGACCGGTCGCCCCGCCCTGGGAGAAAAGCCCTTGATCGGCGGGTTCCGGGAGAACATGGAGCGCCTGGCCGGGGACTTGAACGTCTGTTCCCGCCGGGGCCTCTCCGAACGGTTCGATTCCACCATCGGCGCGGGCACGGTGCTCATGCCCTTCGGCGGCAAGCACCAGATGACCCCCATCCAGGCCATGGTCCAGAAGATCTCCCTGGAGCAGAAGCATACCGACGACTGTTCCCTCATGGCCTGGGGCTACGACCCCGTCCTTACCACCGAGAGCCCCTACCACGGGGCCTACAGCGCGGTGGTGGAGTCCGTCTCCAAGCTCGTCGCCACCGGCGCTGCCTTCGAGGACGTGTACCTCACCTTCCAGGAGTACTTCCCCAAGCCCGGCCGGGACCCCAAGCGCTGGGGCCTGCCCTTCGCGGCCCTGCTGGGGGCTTTCCGGGCCCAGATGGACCTGGGCATCGGCGCCATCGGCGGCAAGGATTCCATGAGCGGCACCTTCGAAAAACTGGACGTGCCCCCCACGCTGGTGTCCTTCGCCGTGACCACGGAGAAGGCCGGGCGCATCCTGTCCAACGAGTTCAAGGGGGCGGACCACCGGGCGGTGCTCCTCTCCCCCGAATACGACGAGAACGGCCTCCCCGAGAGGAAGTCCCTGCTGGCCCTCTACGACCGGGTCAGCGACCTCATCCATTCTGGCAAGGCCCTGGCCGCCTACACCCCGGAGCGGGGCGGCGCAGCGGCGGCCGTCATGAAGATGGCCTTCGGCAACGGCCTGGGGTTCCGGTTCGCGCCGGAGGTGCCCCTGGAGGCCCTCTTGGCGGACAAACCCGGCCGGTTCCTGCTGGAGGTGACGGAGCCCGTGGAGGGGGCCCTGACCCTGGGCGAGACCACGGAAGCTTTCGCCTTCGTCCGGGGCGACGAGGCCCTGGACGGGCCAGCCCTGCAGAGGATCTTTGAGGATCGGTTGGAGGCGGTCTACCCCTGCAACATCCCCACGGCCCCGGGCCCGGTGGAGACCTTTAGCTTCTCCGCCCACGAGCATCCCAGGGCCCGGTTCCAGGCGGCGCGGCCCCGGGTGCTGATCCCCGTGTTCCCCGGCACCAACTGCGAATACGACAGCGCCAAGGCCGTCCGGGACGCGGGCGGCGAGCCGGTGGTGCTGGTGCTCAACAACCTGACCCCCGTGGGGATCGTAGCCTCCACGGACCGGTTCGCGAAGGCCCTGAAGAACGCCCAGATGGTGTTTATCCCCGGCGGCTTCTCCGGCGGCGACGAGCCCGACGGCAGCGGCAAGTTCATCACCGCTTTCTTCCGCAACGAGCGCATCAAGGACGGGGTCATGGACCTTCTCGACCACCGGGACGGCCTCATGTGCGGCATCTGCAACGGCTTCCAGGCCCTTATCAAGCTGGGCCTGGTGCCCTATGGCCGGATCATGGAGACGGACGAAAGCTGCCCCACCCTGACCTACAACCTGATCCATCGGCACCAGTCCCGGATCGTACGGACCCGGATCGCCTCCAACAAGTCCCCCTGGCTCAGCCTCATGGACGTGGGCGACGTGGTGAACGTGCCCATCTCCCACGGGGAGGGCCGGTTCGTGGCCAGCGAGGAGCTGATCCGGCAGCTCGCCGAGAACGGCCAGATCGCCACCCAGTACGTGGACCTTGAGGGCCGGGCCACCATGGACGTGCGCTTCAACCCAAACGGCTCCCTGTACGCCATCGAGGGCATCACCTCCCCCGACGGCCGCGTCTTCGGCAAGATGGGCCACAGCGAGCGCATCGGCCACGGCCTCTACCAGAACGTGCCCGGCAACTACGACAACCGGATGTTCGAGGCCGCGGTCCGCTATTTCCGCTAAACCTACCCCACACCAAAAGGGCCCCCGAAAGCTTCGGGGGCCCTGTTCGTATTGCCTATACCGCCGTGTCCTGGGGGGCGGATTCCTCGGCGGCCTGGGGGACGAGCTTTTTGTAAAGCTCCGGCAGGTCGTAGTGGACGTGGTAGCGGAGGGGGTGGATCAGCCGGAAGAAGGAGCGCTTTTGGTCCGTGCCCAGCTTCACCCGGTGGATCATGGTGAACCCCCGGAAGGGGGGCATGTAGGAGATCAGGTCGTTGATGTCGGCGAAGTTGGCGCAATCCGTGCACAGGGTGGCCAAATATCGCTGCATCCGCTTCCGGTTCAGGGGCGTGCTCTTGAAGGGACGGACGCTCCCGAAGGTGTAGAGGTAGGGTTTGACGCCGAAGTTGTAATTGAGGTCCTGGCAGCAGAGGCAGGCGATGGCGGAGCCCAGGGACCAGCCCAAGATCTCCGTGGCCGCCTCCGGGTGGGCGTCGTGGAGCTGGAGCCACCGCTGGCGCACCTCCTGCTTGATGGCCAGATACATGTTTCCCCAGCCGTGGTGGACCCGAAGCTGCAGGGGCTCGCCCTCGAACTCGATGGCGCGATAGTAGCGGCTGCCGAATTCGAACACGTTGGCGATCCAGTCGATCACGCCGAAGGTGCGCTGGAAATGGATCTGGATCACGTCCCGATCGGCCTCGTAGTGCATCTCGTAGTTGACCTCGTGGGCCACCCCCAGGAGCTTGCCCAGCTTGGTGGTGTTGTATTTCACAGCCACGTACTTCACCGGGTAGGTGACCCGCCCGGTGTGGGTGAAATCCTCGCTGGTGTTGATGAAATACTCCTCGTAGGGGAGCCGCTGATAGCTCATGGCCGCCTCTTTCTCTCCGATCTGCCAAATTTATACCATATGCGGCGGAATTTGTAAAGGAAGGCCCGTCTGTCGGCGGAAGGATTGCACTTTTTCGGCGTGGATGCTATGATGCAGGTATAGAAGAAAGAAGGAGGATCGCCATGCTTCAGATCGGCATTCGGCTCCACGACGTGAACACCACCCGGGACAGGGCTTTCCAGACCCTGGAGGAAAGGGCGAAGACGGCCCGGGAGGAGGGGTTCTGCTGTGTGCACCTGGCCCTCAGCAAGGTGATGCCCGGGGTGACCTTCGACGAGGCGGCTATGACGGAGGGCCTCGCCATGCACGTGAAGCGGGTGTTCGCCCGGAACGAGCTGGACGTGGCGGTGCTGGGCTGCTATCTGAACCTCGCTCACCCGGACCCGGCGAAGCTGAAGGAGATCCAATCGAAGTACTACGCCCATATCCGTCTGGCGGCCCTTGCCGGCATCTGCACCGTGGGCACGGGCCATTGGACCTTTGTGGAGGAATGACCATGACGAACTATTATCTGGCGGTGGATATCGGGGCCTCCTCCGGCCGACATATCGTGGGCTGGCGGGAAGGCGGCCAGCTGAAGACCCAGGAGGTCTACCGCTTCCCCAACGGCGTCACCGAGCAGGACGGGCACCTTGTTTGGGATATCGACGCCCTGCTGGGCCATGTGAAAGCGGGCATCGAGGCGGCCCGGGAAAAGTACGAGATCACGAGCCTGTCCGTCGACACCTGGGGCGTGGACTACGTTCTGCTCAAAGGGGACGAGACCGTGTCCCCGGTCTACGCCTACCGGGACGGGCGGACAGAGAGGGCCATCCCGGCGGTCCACGAGCGCATGCCTTTTGCGGAGCTGTATCGGCGCACGGGCATCCAGTTCCAGCCCTTCAACACGATCTACCAGCTCTATGCGGATAAACTGGCCGGGCGACTGGACGGTGTCGCGGACTTTTTGATGATCCCGGAATACCTGATGTACCGGCTCACGGGCGCCAAAGCCCACGAGTACACCAACGCCACCACCGGCGGCATGGTCAGCGCCGAGACCGGGGCCTTCGACCCCGCCATCATCCGGGCTTTGGGCCTGCCGGAACACCTGTTCCGACCCTTGCAGCAGCCGGGGACGGTCATCGGCGAATACGAGGGGATCAAAGTGGTCCTCTGCGCCACCCACGACACCGGCTCCGCCGTGGAGGGCATCCCCATGGAGGGAGACGGGGACGCCCCCTACATCTCCTCCGGCACCTGGTCCCTGTTGGGGGTCAAAACGCCGAAGCCTCTCACCGACGAAGCCTCCCGGGCCGCCAACTGGTCCAACGAGGGGGGCGTGGGGTACAACCGGTACCAGAAGAACATCATGGGTATGTGGCTGGTGAATCGCCTGCGGGCGGAGCTGTGCCCGGGGAAGCCCTGGAGCGAGATCGTGGCCGAGGCGGAAACGAGCGGTTTTGCCGAGACCGTGGACGCTAACGCCCCAAGCTTCCTGGCCCCGGAAAGCATGAAAGCGGCTTTCGACGCCGCGCTGATGGAGAAGCCCCGGACCGTGGGCGACTATTTCCGCTGCGCCTATCGGTCGTTGGCGTTGAGCTACAAAACAGCTATCGAAGAATTGGAGAGCAATACGGGGAGAACCTATGATAAACTGTACATCGTAGGCGGCGGAGCGAAAAACGGCTTTTTGAACCGCCTCACGGAGGCAGCCACCGGCAAACAGGTCGTCGCCCTGCCCATAGAGGCCACGGCGTTGGGAAATTTAAAAATACAAATGGAGGCAGAAGCATGAGCTATCAGGAAGCAACGAAGAAGTACGCCGCCTACGGCGTGGACGTGGAAAAAGCCATGGAACGCTTGAAGACCGTGCCCGTGAGCCTGCACTGCTGGCAGGGGGACGACGTGCGGGGCTTCGACACGGACCCGACGAAGCCCCTGACCGGCGGCATCCAGACCACCGGCAACTACCCGGGCCGGGCCCGGACCCCCGAGGAGCTGATGGCGGACCTCGACAAGGTCCTCTCTCTGATCCCTGGCACCCCCAAGATGAACCTGCACGCCAGCTACGCCATCTTCGAGGACGGCCAGTGGGCGGATCGGGACAGGCTGGAGCCCAGGCACTTTGCAAAGTGGGTGGAATTCTGCAAAGCCCGGGGCCTGGGCTGCGACTTCAACCCCACCTTCTTCTCCCATCCCAACTGCGACCCGTTGACCCTGTCCAGCCCCCACGAGGCCACCCGAAAGTTCTGGATCGACCACGGCAAGGCCTGTATCCGCATCTCCACCTACCTTGCCGAGGAATTGGGGCAGCCCTGCGTCATGAACATCTGGACCGGCGACGGCTTCAAGGACGTGCCCGGCGATCGGCTGGGGCCCCGGGTCCGGTATAAGGAGAGCATCGACGCCATTTTGAGCGAGCCCTACGATTTTGAGAAAGTAAAGCCCTGCATCGAATCGAAGGTCTTCGGCATCGGTGTGGAGGCCTACACCGTGGGCAGCGCCGAGTTCGCCCTCAGCTATGCCGCCATGAACCGGGATAAATGCATCCCCCTTATGGACAACGGCCACTATCACCCCACGGAGGTGGTCAGTGACAAGATCCCTGCCCTCCTCGCTTTCTTCCCGGAGATCGCCCTCCACGTGACCCGGCCCATCCGCTGGGACAGCGACCATGTGGTCCTCTTCGACGACGAGACGAGGGAGATCGCCCGGGAGATCGTCCGCTGCGGCGGTCTTGACGGCCGGGTGCACATCGCCCTCGATTACTTCGACGCCAGCATCAACCGCATCTCCGCCTGGGTCACCGGCTATCGGAACCTGCAGAAGGCCCTGCTGTTCGCCCTGCTGCAGCCCAACGAGGAACTGAAGAAGCTCCAGGACGGCGGCGACCTCACCAAGCTCATGGTCCTGCAGGAGGAGCTGAAGACCCTGCCCTTCGGGGAGGTGTGGGACGAGTACTGCCGCCGGTGCGGCAAGCCCGCGGACGGCGAGTGGTTCCAAGAGATCGAGACCTACGAAAGAGAAGTATTGGAGGCGAGAGCATGAAGGATATTCTGACCGCACCCTGGATGGTGGAGATGATCCGTACCACGACCAACATGTATGCCCACGGCTGGGACGAAAGAAACGGCGGGAATATCAGCCTGCTGCTGGACGAGGCGGACGTGGCGAAATACCTGAACCTGAACAACGTTCTGCGCACCATCCCCACGGGCTTCGAAGCCCCGGCGTTGGAAGGCAAGTACTTCCTGGTCACCGGCACGGGCAAGTACTTCAAGAACGTGCAGTACGCCCCCGGGGTGAACCTGGGCCTGGTCCGGCTCACGGATAAAGGCACCCAGGCGGAGCTTCTCTGGGGCTACGAGGACGGGGGCAAGTTCACCTCCGAATTCCCGGCCCATATGATGAGCCATGTGGCCCGGCTGGGGGTCGATCCCCTGAACCGCGTGGTCATGCACTGCCATCCGGCGAACCTGCTGGCCATGACCTACGTGCATACGCTGGACGAGCGAGCCTTTACCTGTACCCTGTGGCAGATGTGCACGGAGTGCATCGTGGTGTTCCCGGACGGGGTGAACGTGCTGCCCTGGATGCTCTGCGGCACCAACGAGATCGGCGAGGCCACGGCCGAGAAGATGGAGACCGCCCGGCTGGTCATTTGGGCCCAGCACGGCATCTACGGCGCGGGTAAGGACCTCGATGAGACCTTCGGCCTCATCGAGACGGCGGAGAAGGCAGCGGAGATCTATATGAAGATCGCCCACCTGCCCCGGGTCAACACCATCACGGACGCACAGATGCACCTTCTCGAAGCCCGCTTCGGCGTCAAGGGCAGGGACGGGTATCTGGACTGAATAAGGAGGCTGCTATGAAGATTTTCATGATCGGCGGGACGGGCCTCTTGGGCTCCGAAGCCGCCAAGGAACTGATCGCCCGGGGCCATGAGGTCTCCTCGTTGGCCCTGCCGCCGCTGCCCACGGGCGCGGTGCTGCCCCCCGAGATGCAGCTGGAATTCGGCAACTATCTCAAGATGAGCGACGAGGAGCTGAAGAAGCATCTCACCGGCTGCCAGGGCTTCGTCTTTGCCGCGGGCGTGGACGAGCGGGTGGAGGGCCCGGCCCCCATCTACGACCTGTACAAGAAGTACAACATCGACCCCGTGAAGCGGCTGCTGGCCCTCTGCCGGGAGTGCGGCGTGCAGCACGTGGCCATTTGCGGCTCCTACTTCTCTTACGCCGCCAAGAAGTGGCCCGAGAAGGAATTGACCAAGTGGCATCCCTACATCAAGAGCCGCATCGACCAGGAGGAGGCCGCCATGGCCTTTGCGGGCGATATGGACGTGGCCGTGCTGGAGCTCCCCTACATCTTCGGCACCCAGCCGGGCCGCAAGCCCGTGTGGGTGTTCCTGGTGGAGAACGTCATGAGCATGAAGGCATTTACCCTGTATCCCAAGGGCGGTTCCACCATGGTCACGGTCCATCAGGTCGCCGAGGCCATCGCCGGCGCCATCGAGCGGAACCGGGGCGGCCACTGCTACCCCATCGGCTACTACAATTTGACCTGGAAGGAGATGCTGAAGATCGTCCACAAGTACCTGGGCGTGCCGGAGAAGCGGATCGTCACCATCCCCAACTGGATGTACGCCCTGGGCGGCAAAAAGATCATGAAGGAGCAGGCCCAAAATGGCATTCAGGGCGGGCTCCATATGGTGAAATTCACCGATATCATGTGCTCCAACCTATTTATCGATAAGGCCGAGGGCTGCGAGTTCCTGGGCGTCACCGACGACGACATCGACGGGGCCATCGGCGATTCCATCCTCCTCTGCAAGGACATTTTGGAGAAGAAGACCCAGGTGCTGGGCATGAAGGGAGAATAGTATGCGGGTGTTCATGACCGGCGCCGGGGGCGGCATGGGCTTCGAGAGCTTCAAGCAGATGCTGCCGGACCTGGGGAAGCTCTACGATCTGGTGCTCCTCCTCAGAGACAGCGAGAAGAACCGGAAGCTGTTCGCCCCCTATATGGACACGAAGGGGCTCACCATCCACTGGGGCGACCTGCTGAACCGGGAGGACGTGGCGGCCTGCGTCCAGGGGGCTGATATCGTCTTGCATATCGCGGCCTTCGTGTCCCCCCAGGCGGACTACTTCCCCAAGAAGGCCATGGCGAACAACTACGGCTCCACCCGGAACCTGATCGAGGCCATCCAAAGCCTGGGCCAAAACGACAGCACCCGCTTCGTCTACATCGGCACCGTGGCGGAGACCGGGGACAGGATGCCGCCCATCCACTGGGGGCGGGTGGGCGACCCCATCAAGCCCAGCATGTTCGACTACTACGCCGTATCGAAGGTGGCCGCCGAACGGTACGTCATCGAAAGCGGCCTCACCTACTGGGTGAGCCTGCGGCAGACGGGCATCATCGGCCCCGCCATGGCCAAGATCCGGGATCCCATCCAGTTCCACAACTGCCTGGACAACGTCCTCGAATATGCCTCCGATCGGGACAGCGGCCGCCTGATGCGGAACCTTTGCGCCTACGAGGCGGCGGGCACCCTGGACCCCTCCTTCTGGGGCCACGTCTACAACATCGGCGGGGGCGAGAGCTGCCGGGTGGACACCTACACCATGTACAGGATCATGTACGGGGAGATCGGGATCCAAAACATCGACTACGTCATCGACCCCAAGGTCAACGCCACGAGGAACTTCCACGGCCAGTACTACCTGGATTCCGACAAGCTGGAGAACTACCTCCACTTCCGGTCCGACTCCATGCAGTATTTCTACGACGCGTACCTGAAGGAGCTGGGCCCGGCCAAACCCTTCGGCCGGATCGTCTGCAAACTCCCCGGCGGCCAGAAGCTCATGGGCGCCATCATCCAAAGCACCTTCAACAAGCTCCTGGACAGCGAGCACGGGCCCCGGTACTGGCTGAAGAATAACATGGAGGATCACATCGATGCCTACTGGGGCAGCCGCAAGGCCTGGGAAGCCCTGCCCGAGAAGGCCAGCGAAATGGACCATTTCACCGATTGGGACAAAGTCGTCCCCATCGACCATGGCTACGACGAAACCAAGCCCGAGAGCGAGCTCGACCGGGCCGACGTGGCCGGGGCTGCTAAATTCCGGGGTGGGGAGCTCCTCTCCGATACCATGACCACCGGTGACTGGCGGACCAAGCTCACCTTCCGCTGCGCCTTCGGCCATGAATTCGAAGCGAGCCCACGACTGGTGCTGGAGGGTGGCCATTGGTGCCCAGAATGCGAGCGCAAAAGCTGGAACTACGGCCGCCGGGCCCAGGTGGACCCCTTCTTCGCCCAGGTCTGGACCCCCCTCCATGAGCCGGACGAACTAAGGGAATATCCCAAGGCCGTCACGGAGCTGGATGTATAGACAAGATTACGACGGCAACGGAAAAGAGGCGATGTTCTCGCCTCTTTTTTGTAGGTTTGGGGGTGCGTTATTGGAGGGCCGGGGACGGGGCCTGGGCCGCGGGGGCCGCGTAGGCCTCGTTGACCAGGTTGAAGACGACGCCGTCGTAATCGAGGCGGATGACGCCCTTCTCCAGGGTGCCGTCACAGTCGATGCCGCCGCCATTCACGTGGAACTTGGTACCCTCCAGCGTCCACTTGCCGTTGGCGGATTCTCCGTCGGCGGTCAGTTTGCACTTGCCGCCGGACTTGAGCTCGATGGTGAAGCCCTTCTCAAAGAACTGGTTCACGTCCACGGTGAAGCCGCTGTATTCGGCGGTCTTGGCCGTGTACACGCCCAGGTTGGGGTCGTCGGCGTCGCCGGACGAGCAGCCCAGGAACGACATCAGCAGCAGCGCCGCCAGCAGGCAGGTCAAAAGCTTTTTCATGGTTCGCTTCCTCCTTTTTCATATGCGCATCTTTCGATCCACAACTTCAGTATATCAGCCTTTCCACCAAAAGACAAGGACGATGCCCTTGCGGCGAGGGAAAAGCTCTGTACATCCCCCCGCCGCCATGGTATACTTATAAATACGACAGAAAAGCAAGGACATCGCATGAGCAAGGGCGCGGAGGGCATCAAAAAGTATTTCTCCCGGCGGGACGTGGACATGACCAGGGGCAACGTGTACGGGCTCCTGATCGAGTTCGCCGTGCCGCTGCTTTTGGGGAACCTGTTCCAACAGCTCTACAACACCGTGGACACCTGGGTGGTGGGAAACTACGTGGGGAAGGAAGCCTTCTCCGCCGTGGGCACCGTGAACCCCATCATCAACATGCTCATCGGCTTCTTCATGGGCCTGTCCGTAGGCGCCGGGGTGGTCATCTCCCAGTACTACGGGGCCAAGCAGCACGACAAGGTCAGCGACACCGTCCATACGGCCCTGGTCATGACCGGGGTGCTGGGGGTGCTGTTCACTGCCATCGGCGTCAGCATGACGCCTCTGATGCTCACATTCATGAAGACGCCCGCCGAGGTGTTCCCCGAGGCCAAGCGGTATCTGACCATCTATTTCTCCGGCATCTTCGGCCTCATGCTCTACAACATCGGCGCGGGCATCCTCCGGGCGGTGGGGGACTCCCAGCGGCCCTTCTACTTCCTGGTGCTGTCCGCCAGCTTGAACATCGTGCTGGACCTTCTCTTCGTGTTGGTGTTCCATATGGGCGTGGCGGGCGTCGCCTACGCCACCATCCTCTCCCAGGGGATCTCGGCCCTGCTGGTGCTCTTCGTGCTCCTGCGGTCCGACAACTGCTGCCGGGTGCAGGTGAGGAAGCTCAAAATGCACTGGGACGTGCTGAAGAAGATCGTCAAGGTGGGCATCCCCGCCGCCATCCAGATGGCCATCACCTCCTTCTCCAACGTGTTCGTCCAGTCCTACATCAACTACTTCGGCGCGGACTGCATGGGCGGCTGGACCGCCTACACCAAGATCGACGCCTTCCTGTTCCTGCCCATGCAGAGCGTGGCCATGGGCGCCACCACCTTCGTGGGCCAGAACCTGGGGGTCAACGATGTGGCCCGGGCCCGGCAGGGGGTGAGCGCCGCCCTGCGGATATCGGCCCTCATCACCGTGGCCCTTATGGTGCCGGTGGTAGCCTTCGCCCCCCATCTTGTGCGCTTCTTCAACGACACGCCGGAGGTGGTCGAGTTCGGGACCCT
This sequence comes from uncultured Eubacteriales bacterium, assembly GCA_900319345.1. GTDB lineage: Bacteria > Bacillota > Clostridia > Christensenellales > CAG-138 > RUG472. The sequence goes on along the minus strand of ONNZ01000003.1, from coordinate 54,654 downwards.
GTTCCTTCGGATGATGTCCCCCTTCTACGTGCTCTGCTGCGTGAACCAGATTTTGGCCGGGTCCCTGCGAGGCGCGGGGGACAGCCGGACGCCCATGTTCATCATGCTGGGGAGCTTCGTGGTGTTCCGGCAGATATATCTCTTCTGCATCACCCACTTCGTGTCCAACACCATCGTGCCGGTGGCCCTGGGGTATCCGGCGGGCTGGCTGGTGTGCAGCACCGCCACCTATCTCTACTTCCGCTTCGCCCACTGGGAGAAGCACCGGGTGGTCGAATGACCGACACTTTTCTTTGAAACGAGGTATTTGCTATGCGCTATGATCAGGCAGCCATATTGACCGATCTGGACGGGACGCTGTTCGACAGCCAGGGGAACGTGACGAAGGCTAGCCGCACCGCCATCCGGGAATTCATCGCCGGGGGCGGGCTTTTCGCCGTGGCCACGGGCCGGGAGCCCCGGAACGCCCGGCGGCACCTGCCGGACGTGCCCCTGAACGGGCCTTCCGTGTGCCTCAACGGGGCGGCGGTCTACGATTTCGTGCATCGGAAATATATCTCCGCCATCCCCATGGACAAGGAAGCGGCCCAGGACGTGCTGCTCCACTGCCTGGAGATGGACTGGCCTTTGGACCTGCAAGTGTACACTGACGACGGCATCTACTACGCCTCGCCCCTGGAAACGGCGGACCCGGGCTTTTTGCGCATCCACCAGCCCACCACCTGCCTGCCCATGGACCAGCTCCTTCAGAAGACCTGGATCAAGACGGTGCTGCTGGAGCGGGAGGTGGACGCCCTGGCCCTCATGCGGGCGTACCTGAAGGAGAAGGGGTACGACAAGCGCCTCGCTTTGGTGGAGGGGACCACGGACGTGGTGAAGATCGGCAAGTATCAGGAGCTGCTGCCCCAGGACGTGAACAAGGGCACCGGCGTGGACGCCCTTCGCAAGCTCCCCGTGTACGCGGGCCGGACCCTCATCGCCGTGGGGGACTACTGGAACGATATGGAGCTGTTGGAAGCGGCGGACATCGCCTGCTGCCCTGCCAACGCCATCCCCGAGGTGAAGGCCGTCTGCGCCCATATCCTGCCCTCCCACAACGACGATCCCATGGTCGCCCTCGTGCGGGACGTGATCCCGGCCCTGTAACGCTATGGCGGTGGACGTGGTGGCGGCCCTGGTGGTCCAGGATGGAAAGTTCATGATCTGTCAGCGCCCGGCCCATAAGGCACGGGGGCTCCTGTGGGAGTTCGTAGGCGGCAAGGTGGAGGAGGGCGAGACCCGAGAGCAAGCCCTCATTCGGGAGTGCCGGGAGGAGCTGGGCGTCACCGTAGCGCCCGGGGAGATCTACATGGAGGTGGACCACGTGTACCCGGATATCACCATCCACCTGACCCTGTTCCGGGCGACCATCGTCTCGGGGCAGCCCCAGAAGCTGGAGCACGCGGACATCCGGTTCATCGCCCCCGGGGACATTCCCCGGTACGCCTTCTGCCCCGCCGACGCGGCCATTTTGGAAAGCATCACGACCAGTGGAATATAGGGGAAGCACAGGAAAGAAGGGAGAAGAGACCCATGACCATCCGCAAGATCGTCATCACCGGGGGCCCTTGCGCGGGCAAGACCACCGCATTGAGCTGGATCGCCAACAATTTGCCCCAGAAGGGCTACACGGTGTTGTTCGTGCCCGAGACCGCCACGGAGCTCATCGGCGGGGGCCTGACCCCCTGGGGCTGCGGGACGAACCTGGATTATCAGCGCTGCCAGATGGAGCTGCAGCTCACCAAGGAGCGGCTCTTCGAGCGAGGCGCCCGGACCATGCCCGTGGACAAGGTGCTGATCGTCTGCGACCGGGGCACCATGGACAACAAGGGGTATATGACCGATGAGGAGTTCTCCCAACTCTGCCGGGAGATGGACACCAGCGTGCCGGAGCTTCGGGACCGGTACGACGCCGTGTTCCACCTGGTCACCGCCGCCAAGGGCGCCATCGAAGCCTATTCCCTGGCCAACAACGCCGCCCGGTACGAGACGCCGGAGCAGGCCGCGGCCCTGGACGATCGGATCATCGCCGCCTGGACAGGGCACCCGCACCTGAGGATCATCGCCAACGGCACCTCCTTCGAGAACAAGCTGGAACACCTGCTCAAGGAGATCCTGTCCTTCCTGGGCGAACCGGTGCCCCTGGAGATCGAGCGCAAATTCCTCATCAAGTACCCGGACGTAGAATGGCTGGAGCGCCAGCCCAACTGCCGCCGGGTGGAGATCAGCCAGACGTACCTTCTGTCCAATCCCGGGGAGGAGGTGCGTATCCGGCAGCAGGGCGCCGACGGCTTCTATACCTATTACGAGACCGTGAAGACGCCGGTGGACGATCTGAAGCGAGTGGAGATCGAGCGCCGCCTGACCCAGAAGGAGTATTTGAAGCGCCTCATGGATGCGGACCCCAACAAACGGCCCATCCACAAGACCCGGTATCGCCTGCTGTATCAGGGCCAGTACTTCGAGATCGATCTGTTCCCCTTCTGGACCGATCGGGCCATCTGCGAGATCGAGCTCTCCGACGAGGGCGCGCCTGTGAATCTGCCCCCGACCCTGGAGATGATCCGGGAGGTCACCGACGATCCCGCCTACCGCAATGCGGCCCTGGCCGAGATACAGCCGTAACCGACCGGGAGGCATCGGCCCGGAAAACAAGAAAAGGACGCAATACTGCGTCCTTTTTTATATGCGCTTGAGGAAAGGATCAGCCTAACTTTGCTTCCAGCTCCTCCAGGGCGGCGGTGAGGGCCTCCTCGAAGGTGGGGTGGGGGCGCATGGCGCGCAAGAGGTCGGCGGGGGTGGAACCGTTCGCGATGGCTTCGGAGAGCTGGGAGATCATATCGGAGGCGTTGGCGCACATGAGCTGGGCCCCCAGGAGCTTGCGGGTCTCGGCGTGGGCCACCAGCTTCATGAAGCCCCGATCGCCGTTGAGGATCACGGTGCGGCCGTTCGCCGACATCAGCGCCTTGGCGGTCTTCACGGGGATCTCCTTCGCCTTGGCGTCGGCCTCGGTGAGGCCCACCGCGGCGATCTCGGGCCGGACGTACACGCAGCCGGGGACCAGGGAGAGGTCCATCTCGTTCCCCTTGCCCGCGATCTCGTCCACGGCGTAGATGCCCTGGGCCGTGGCCACGTGGGCGAGTTGGACGGGGGAGCTGACGTCGCCGATGGCGTAGACGCCGGGGAGGCTGGTCTCGAAGCGCTCATTCACCTTGATCCGGCGGCGGTCCATCTCGGGGGCCATGCCCTCCGCGAACAGGCCCGCCGTGTAGGGGCTGCGGCCGATGGCGCAGAGCACCTTCTCGCCGGTGACGGACTGAAGCTTGCCCTTGGTCTCGAAATTCACCTGCAGGCCGCCCTCCACGGCCTCCAGATCCTTCACCATGGCCCCGGTGAACACCTGGACGCCCCGCTTCTTCATGATCATGGCGAGGTTCTGGCCCAGCTCCCGATCCATGTTGGGGAGCAGCCGATCGAGGCCCTCCACTACGGTCACGGCCACGCCCAGGTCGTTGTAGAAGGTGGCAAACTCCATGCCGATGACGCCGCCGCCGATGATGATGAGGGAGCTAAAGTCGCCGCCCTCGCCTGAGAGCAGCTCGTCGGAGGTCATGACGCCGGGGAGGTCCAGGCCGGGGATGGGGGGCCGGGCGGGCACGGAGCCCGTGGCCAAGAGGATGTTTTGAGCCGTATAGACACCCTCGTTCTCCCCGGCCACCGTGACGGTGTTCGCGGCACTTAGGGTGCCGGTGCCCCGCAGAAGGGTCACCTTGGCGGCCTTGAACAGGCTTTCGATGCCCCCCCGCAGCTTTTCCACCACCTGGGCCTTATAGGCGAACATAGCGGACAGGTCATAGGACAGCCCCTGGGCGTTCACACCCAGGGCCGGGCCGCTCTTGGCCTCCTCATAGACGGTGGAGGCGTGCAAGAGGGCCTTGGTGGGGATGCAGCCCCGGTTGAGGCAGGTGCCGCCCACCTCCCGGCGCTCCACCACTGCGGTCTTGAGGCCCAGTTTGGCGGCGTGGAGGGCGGCCTCGTAGCCGCCGGGGCCCGCGCCGATCACGATCAGATCAAAATCGAACATAGCTATATCTCCTGTTGTAATAGGGTAAGGATATCCATGCCGTGGGGCACGGCAGCAAGTCGGTCCGCCAGCGCGTCCCGGCGAAAGGCGCAGCCGGTGAGGGCTTTTACCAGGGCCGGGGGGAAGGCGAAGTCCATGTCGTCCGAATAGACGGCGGCCTGGCGGATGACGCCCTCGTCGATTTGGAGCTGCAGCTCCACGCCCCCCCAGGGGAAGCGCCCCTCCACCCGGCAGGTGAAGGGCAGGCGCTGGCCGTAGCGCCAGGCCCAGCTCGAATACTGCTCCCGAAGCTCCGCCACCCGCCGTTCGTCCGCCTCGGTGAAACTCTTGGGTTCGCTTTTCAGCCCATAGACCAATTCGAAGGCGGCCACCAGGGCCCGCTTCAGGCCGTCGATGGTGATGGTAGGACAGAGCTCCTTCAGGTTCACCACCCGGGACCGGACTGAGGGCACGCCCTTTGCTTCCAGCTTGGCCTTGGTGGGCGTCAGGTACCGTTGGAGCTTCGCCCCGTCCACGTCCACCAGCAGGGTGCCGTGATGGTAGGATCGAGGGCCGTTGTGGTAAAAGGCGTTGCCGGAGAACTTGCGGCCGTCGGCGGTGAGATCGTTCCGGCCGGACAGCTCTGCCGGGATGCCGAAGCTGCGGCAGGCTTCCAAAAGGACCCGCTGCTGCTTGGCAAGATCATAGTCCTCGGTGGGGACCAGGAAGGTGAAGTTCAGGTTGCCCAGGTCATGGAACACGGCCCCGCCCCCGGAGAGCCGGCGAGCGAGATGCCCGCCCTCCTCCTCCAGCAGGGACGCCCGGCATTCGGCCCAGGGGTTCTGGTTCTTGCCGATGACCACCGTGTTCTCGTTCTGCCACAGGTACAAAAGGCAGCACCCGCTGGCCACTGTTTCCAGCAGGTGCTGCTCCATAGCCAGGTTGAGAAAGGGGTCGAAGGACCCGCTTTCGTAGGTGGCCAGCGCTTCGATCATGCCTTGGTGTAGCGGACGATGGGGTTTCGGGCCGCCTTCACCTCGTCAGGCCGACCAATCTGGGCGTTGTGGGGCGCGGCGTGCATGAACGCCGGGTCCTTGTAGCCCAGCTCGTAGAGGGCGCGGAACACCTCCGCCGCCCAGTCCAAGGTCTCCTTGCTCTCCGTCTCGGTGGGCTCCAGCATGAGGGCCTCGTGGACGATGAGGGGGAAGTACATCGTAGGCGGATGCATGCCGTAGTCGATGAGGGACTTGGCCACATCGAGAGCGGACACGCCCGTGGCCTTCTTGAACTCGGAGAGATCCAGCACGAACTCGTGCATGCAGATCCGGTCGAAGGCGGGGGTGAAGGTGCCCTTGATCCGCTGCATCAGGTAGTTGGCGTTGAGGACCGCGTTTTGGGCCGCCTCGGGCACGCCCTCCCGACCCAGGGTCAGGAGGTACGCCAGGGCCCGGACCACCACCAGGAAGTTGCCCCGGAAGCCCCGGACCTGGATATGGCCCGGCTCCTCCATGAGGGCGGAATGGGGCAGGAACGGGGCCAGGAACGCCTTGCAGCCCACCGCGCCCGCGCCGGGACCGCCGCCGCCGTGGGGGGTGGCGAAGGTCTTGTGCAGGTTCAGGTGCACGCAGTCGAAGCCCATGTCCCCGGGCCGGACCACGCCCATGACCGCGTTCAGGTTGGCGCCGTCGTAGTAGCAGAGGCCGCCGGCCTCGTGGACCAGGCGCGTGATCTCCAGGATGTTCTCGTCGAAGATGCCCACGGTGTTGGGGTTGGTGAGCATGAGGCCCGCCGTGTCGGGGCCCAGGACCGCCTTCAGGGCGTCAAGGTCCACGCAGCCGTCCGGCGCCGAGGGGATGTTCACCACCTGGTAGCCGCACATGGCCGCCGTGGCCGGATTGGTGCCGTGGGCGGAGTCGGGGACGATGATCTTGGTCCGGGCCTTATCGTTGCGGGAGTCGTGGTACTGCTTGATGAGCAGCACGCCGGTGAACTCGCCGTGAGCGCCGGCGGCAGGCTGGAAGGTCATGTCCGCCATGCCGGTGATCTCGCAGAGGTACTTTTTGGCGGTCTCGATGACCTCGGCGCAGCCCTCCACCGCGGCCTTGGGGGCCAGGGGATGGACAGAGGCGAAGCCGGGCAGGGACGCCATCTCCTCGTCGATGCGGGGGTTGTACTTCATGGTGCAGGACCCAAGAGGATAGAACCCGCAGTTCACGCCGTGAACGTGCTGGTTGAGCTCGGTGTAGTGACGGCTCACGTCCACCTCGCTCATCTCGGGCAGCATGGGCGCCGCTTCCCGCTTCAGCTCTGCGGGCAGCTCCACCTTGGGCACGTCGCAGGCGGGCAAAATGGCGCAGCGGCGGCCGGGCACGCTCTTTTCAAAGATCAGCTTCATGCCAGCACCCCCTTTACGATGGCGACGACCTGGTCGAGGGTCGCTTTCGATACCTTCTCCGTGGCGCACCAAAGGACGCCGCCCTCGTAGGGCAAGCCGCCCAGGATGTTCCTCTCGTCGAGCGCGGCCAACACTTCGTCCGCCTTGGGCATGTCCAGGAGGAACTCGTGGAAGAAGGCCCCCTCGTAGCGGAGCTTCACGCCGGGGAGCATGCAGAGCTCCCGGCACAGGTAGTGGGCCTTGGCCATGGCGCTTTCTGCCACCTCCTTCAAGCCCTCGGGGCCCATGGCGGCCAGGTAGACCCCGGCGGTCAGGGCGCAGAGCGCCTCGTTGGAGCAGATGTTGCTGCCGGCCTTCTCCCGGCGGATGTGCTGCTCCCGGGCCTGGAGGGACAGGACGTAGGCCCGATTCCCGGCGTCGTCCGTGGTCTCGCCCACGATGCGGCCGGGGAGTTTGCGCATGTGCTTGGTGGTGGTGGCCATAAAGCCCAGGTAGGGGCCGCCGTAGCCAAGAGGCAGGCCCAGGGGCTGGCCTTCGCCCACGGCGATGTCCGCGCCCATGTCCCGGGGGGTCTTCATGATCCCCAGGGCGATGGGGTTCACGCCCAGGATGTAGAGGGCGCCCGCCTCGTGGACGGGGGCGGCCATGGCTTCGGCGTCCTCGAAGAGGCCGTAGAAGTTGGGCTGCTGCACGTAGACGGCGGAGACCTCGGGGGTCAGCATGGCCCTTAAAGCCTCGATATCCGTTTTGCCATCCTTCACAGGAATGATCCGGATTTCGTCGTTGGTGCCGTAACAGTAGGTGCGGACGGTGTTGATCACGTCCGGGTGGGCGGCGCCGGAGATCAGGGTCAGGCGGCGCTTCCTATCCCGGGCCATGGCGCAGGCCTCGGCGGCGGCGGTGGCCCCGTCGTAGACGGAGGCGTTACTTACGTCCATGCCTGTGAGCTCGCAGATCTCGGTCTGATACTCGAAGATGGATTGGAGCACGCCCTGGCTCATCTCGGCCTGGTAGGGCGTGTAGGCGGTCAGGAACTCTTCCTTGGCGGGGATGTACTTGACGATGCTGGGGATGTAGTGGTCGTAGGCCCCGGCGCCCCGCAGGATGGCGTCGTAGACCTTGTTCTTGCGGGCCATGGCGTTGAGAGCCCGGCTCACCTCCAGCTCGCTCAGGCCCTCGGGCAGGTCCAGGGGCCTGTCGAGGTACATGCTCTCTGGCACGTCCTTATACAGGTCCCGGAACGCCTTGAGCCCGATGGCTTGCAACATCTCCTGCCGCTGTTCCTGGGTGGAAGGAACGTAGCTGCCCATCCCTTATGCCTCCGTGGCGCAGTGGGCCTCGTAGGCGGCGGCGTCCAGAAGCTCCTCGGTGTCGGTGATGTTGTCCACCTTGATGATCCAGGCGCCGTAGGGGTCGTTGTTCAGGTTTTCGGGGGCGTCCAGCAGCTCCTCGTTGATCTCGCAGACGGTGCCGGTCACGGGGCTCATGAGGTCGGACACGGCCTTCACGGACTCCACGTCGCCGAAGGCTTCGCCCGCGGTCACGTCGTCGCCCACCTGGGGCAGGTTCACGAACACCAGGTCGCCCAGGGCGTCCTGAGCAAAGTCGGAGATGCCGATGACGGCCACGTCGCCGTCCATGCGGACCCACTCATGGGACTTGGAGTACTTGAGATCGGGATTGAAAGTCATGACTAAATCCTCCTAAATAGATTTTTTATTTCTCGATGAGGGTGGAAAGCTTGCCCAGCGCCTTCTCGAACTCGGCGTCGGTGAAGCAGTACTGCATGGTCAGGTGCTCGCTGCGGAGGGCCATGACCTCCTGGCGGATGTCCTTGTTGCGGAGGATGCAGTCCGCCATGAGCTCAGCGAGCCGGTCGAACTCCGCGTCGCCGAAGCCGAAGCGGGTCATCTCGCTCATGCCCATGCGCAGGGCGCCGGAGGCGGTGAAGCCCTCCTCGTCCGGGGTGGCCTGGTAGTTGACGATGATGTTGTTCTTTTCGAGGCGCTCCGCGATCTCGGGGCCCTCGCCGTAGCCCACGCCCACGATGACCTGGTGGGTCTCGGTGTAGTCGATGGCGGGGTCGCCCTTCACGTCCAGACCCTGGGCTTTCAGGGCCTTGGCGAAGTGCTTGGCGTTGTGGATGATGGCCGCCTGGTAGGCGTCCTTATACTGGTTCATCTCATAGGCCGCCATGAGGAAGCCCAGCTGGGTGCCCAGGTGGTGGTTGGAGACGCTGCCGGGGAAGGCCCGGGTCTCGATGGTGTTCCAGAGGCCGTACTTCAGATCTTCCTTGGTCCAGTTGGTGCCGATGACGCCGCGCTGGGGCCCGAAGAAGGTCTTGTGGGTGGAGCCGGTGACGATCTCTGCGCCCTCCTCGAAGGGCTTCTGGAAGTGGTCGCCGATGAGGCCCAGCACGTGGGCCATGTCGTACATGATGGTGGTGGGGATGCCCTGCTCGTCCACGAACTGGCGGATGGCGGCCACGGGCTCCTTATGCAGCACCATGCTCTTGCCGAAGATGATGAGCTCGGGCTTGTACTCCGCGATGACCTCCTTGGTCTTCTCCACGTCGATCTTGAAGATGTTGTCCTTGCAGACGGGGAAGTTCACCACGGCGCTGCGCTCGGTGACGGGGTCCACGGCGATGTAGTCGTGGAGGGCGCCCATGGGCTGGGCGGACAGGTGGCCGCCCTTGATGATGTGGTTGTTGAGGACGTAGCCCAGGCGCTGGGGGGTGTGCTTCCGATCGAGCCTATTCTTCCAGTCCATGAGGGCGGAGAAGACCGCCATGTTGGACATCTGGCCGGAGATGACCCGGGTCTCCACCTCGGTGCAGCCGAAGTAGCGGCGCATCTCCTGGACCAGGAGCTGCTCCACCCGGTCGATGAACTTGGTGCCCTGATAGTAGAATACGTCCGCATCGTAGAAGGACTTGATCTTCTTATGCTCGGCGTACCGGAAGGATGGGTCGCTGGCGGAGAGGAGCTGGACGGCCTTGCTGGGGGTGTTCTCGGAGGGGATCAGATTGATGCAGGCGTTTTGCCGCCATTCGTGGTTGGCGATGGCCGCATACAGCAGGTCGATGGCCTTCTGGGTGTTGTCGCCGGCGGACTTGGCGTTCTCCTCCACCAGGAGCTTGTCGTACAGGATGGGCCGGGCGAAGGGGGGCGCGTCCACCCGCATATGGTAGGGGGGGATGCCGGCCTTGAGGCGCTTGCCGCGGACGTCCACGGTCACTTCCTCGAAGTCCAGGATGTCGCTGTCGAGGTAGGCCATGCCGATGGACCGCTTGGCGGTGGTGGAAAGGATCTCGGTGAAGAGGCCCTCGCCCTCGGCCTGGTAGTAGGGGACCATGGTGCCGGAGGTCACGAAGCCGACGAGCTTCTCGCCCTTGTAGACGGGCATGCCGGCGCGGATGACGCCGCGGTCCAGCAGCGTGATGGGCCGGATGCGGCGGGGCAGGGCGGCGAGGGCGTCGGGGGCGAAGTCACGGTTCAGGATGCGCTTGTTGGCCGCGGCCTGCGCTTCCAGGGGCTTGCGGCCCACGTAGTCGCCCTTCTTCTCGGAGAAGGAGACGGCGAACCGGGCCAGGGACACGGCGAAGATGGGCATGGGCTTATTTTCGGCGTCGAGACCCATCTCATGGCCGTAGAGGGGCATCCCCGCTTCGAGGCGCAGGGTGTCCCGAGCGCCCAGGCCTGCGGGTTTGGCGCCCAGCTCCAACAGACGGTCCCACAGCCAGTGGGCGTCCTCGGTCTTCACGAACACCTCGTAGCCCAGAGGCTCGCCGGTGTAGCCGGTCTTGGCCACCCAGGCTTCGTGGCCTTCGAGAGGCAGCACGCCCAGGGCGTTCTTCATGGGCTCGGTGACGGCGGCGCCGCCGGAGAGGGTCATGAGCAGGTCACGGCTCTTGGGGCCCTGGACGGCGATGGAGGCGTAGTCCGGGGTGATGTTGGTAATCTTCACATCGAAGTTCTTGGCGATGGGCAGCAGGTGATCGAGGTCCTTGTCCGTGTTGGCGGCGTTGACCACCAGCAGATACCAATCCTCGAAGAACCGGTACAGGTATGCGTCGTCCACGGCGCTGCCGTCCTCGGCCGGGATGATGCAGTACTGGGCCTTGTCCAGGTCCAGTGCCAGCACGTTGCTGGTCAGCACGTGCTGCAGGAAGGCCACCGCGTCGGGGCCCTCCACCCGGAGCCGGCCCATGTGGCTCACGTCGAAGAGGCTGCAGCTGTGCCGGGTGAACAGGTGCTCGGCGACGATGCCCTCGGGGTACTGGATGGGCATCTCCCAGCCGCCGAAGTCCACCATGGTGGCGCCCGCCTTCACGTGGGCGTCGTAGAGTTGGGTCCGTTTGAGCTCGCTCATGAAAATCCTCCTGTTGATTATTTGTGTATATTTCGTGCGCTCCTTGCGCAGGGGTACAAAAAAGGCGCATAACACTCCAAGGAGTGTTTGCGCCTCCGTTCTTTGCCTGAGAGATTCCCGGAATCGGGGCCTTTCCCCGCCCGGTTGCACCTTCGGCGTGAGGGCCTTCCCCCCCACTTTCCGGAGCTTCGTCCCGGTCCGATCCTTTTGCCTGAGAGTTTTTGCGTGTCCCCTTCGGCGCTGCCAAACGGCAGTCTCTCCCGGGCCGATCTTCCGAAGCCTATTCGGTTTTTCCACTCCTAAAAGTATCATTTTGGGGTGGGATTGTCAAGATTTTATATCCACCCTTTCACCGTATACCAGCAGATGCCCACGCACTCCCGGAGGAAGTTGTTGATGGCCAGGTACCACACGTCCGGCGCGCCCAGGCCCCTTGCAGCGATGCCCGCCTTCTGGGCCACCCGGCCGGCCCGGTACACGTGGAAGCGGGTGGTGACGAAGCCGATGGAGGCGTCCTGGCCCAGGCGTTCGTCGATGATCTTTTGGCTGAAGGCGAAGTTCTCCGCGGTGCTGGTGGCCCTGTCCTCCTGGAGGATGCGCTCAGGGGCGATGCCCCGGCGGATGAGGTATCCAGCCATGGCGGAGGCTTCGGTGACGCTTTCCCCGTCCCCCTGGCCGCCGGAGACCACCAAAAGGGCCTTGGGGTGGGCAACGGCGTAGTCGTAGGCGGTGTCCAGCCGGTTGCTCAAAACCCAGGTGACCTTCTCCCCGTGGACCGCCGCGCCGAGAACGATCAAGGCGTCGTAGTCCCCGTGCTCGCCCCGGTCCATGGCCCGGAGCATCAGGGAGCCCAGGAACAGCAAAAACAGGCACCCCAGGCCGTAGCAGACCAGAATGAACCGGCGGAGGAACAGCCAGAACCCGGCGTCCATATGGGGCCAGAAAAGGCCCAGGAGCAGCAGGGGCAGGCCCAGGATGGCGGGCAGGATCACGCCCAGGTTGTAGTTGGAAAGGAAGCAGACGATCAGGGTGTCCAGCACGAGAAACGCCCCGACGATCAGGCAAATCAAACGCAGCACCTTCACATCCGCCCCTCCTTCGTCAGGATGTCTTTCAAATACTGGCCCGTATAGCTACTTTCGCACCTTGCTACCTGCTCCGGCGTGCCCGCGGCCACCACGGTGCCGCCTTCGTCGCCGCCCTCGGGCCCGAGATCGATGATGTAGTCCGCGGTCTTGATCACGTTCAGGTTGTGCTCGATGACGATGACGGAGCTGCCCCCGTCCACCAGCTTGTTGAGGATGGTGAGGAGCCGCTTCACGTCGTCGGTGTGCAGGCCCGTGGTGGGCTCGTCCAGCACGTACAGGGTCCGGCCCGTGTCCCGGCGGGAGAGCTCGGTGGAGAGCTTGATCCGCTGGGCTTCGCCCCCCGACAGGGTGGTGGCGCTCTGGCCCAGCTTCACGTACCCAAGGCCCACGTCGCTCATGATCTCCAGCTTCCGGCGGATGCGCTCGTGGTTCGCGAAGAAGGGCAGGGCCTCCTCCACGGTCATCTCCAACACGTCGTAGATGTTCTTGCCCTTGTACTTCACCTCCAGGGTCTCCCGGTTGTATCGCTTGCCGCCGCAGACCTCGCATGGCACGTACACGTCGGACAAGAAGTTCATCTCGATCTTCAAGATGCCGTCGCCCCGGCAGGCTTCGCACCGGCCGCCCTTCACGTTGAAGGAGAACCGGTTGGGCTTGTAGCCCCGGACCTTGGCGTCGGGGGTGGAGGCGTAGAGGTCCCGGATGAGGTCGAAGAGGCCCGTGTAGGTGGCCGGGTTGCTCCTCGGCGTCCGGCCGATGGGGCTCTGGTCGATGTCGATGATCTTATCGAGGGCCTCCGCCCCGTCGATGCCGTCGTGGTCCAGGGGCTTGGTCCGGGCCCGGTTCAGGGTCTTCAGCAGGGACTTTTTCAAAATCTCGTTGATGAGGGAGCTCTTGCCGGAACCGGACACGCCCGTGACGCAGACGAACTCACCCAAGGGTATGTCCACGGTGATGTCCTTCAGGTTGTGGGCCCGGGCGCCGCGAATGGTGAGCTTCTTCCCGTTCCCGGGCCGCCGCACGGGGGGCACGGGGATGGAGAGCCGGCCGGACAGGTATCCGCCGGTGAGGGAGTTCTCCGCGGCCATGATCTGCTGGGGCGTGCCTTGAGCCACCACCTCTCCGCCGTGGAGCCCCGCCTTGGGGCCGATGTCCACGATGTGGTCCGCCGCCAGCATGGTCTCCTCGTCGTGCTCCACCACGATCAGGGTGTTGCCCATGTCCCGGAGAGATTTCAGAGTCTTTAGGAGCCGCCCGTTGTCCCGCTGGTGGAGGCCGATGCTGGGCTCGTCCAGGATGTAGAGGACGCCCACCAGGCCGCTGCCGATCTGGGTGGCCAGCCGGATCCGCTGGCTCTCACCGCCGGACAGGGACCCCGCCGCCCGGGACAGGGTGAGATACCCGAGGCCCACGTTCATGAGGAAGGTGAGCCGGGCGTCCAGCTCGTGGAGGATCTGCTGGGCAATGATGGCCTGGCCGGGGGTGAATGTGAGGCCGCGGAGGAACCGCAGCGCCTCCTTCACGGACAGGTCGGAAAGCTGGGCGATGTTGAGGCCGCCCACGGTCACCGCCAGGCTCTCGGGCTTCAGCCGCTTGCCGTGGCAGGCGGGGCAGGGGGTCCGGGACATGTAGCCCTCGATCTCACCCTTGCTCCAGTCGCTGGTGCTCTCCCGGTACCGGCGCTCCAGGTTGTTGACGATGCCCTCGAAGTCGGCCAGGAACCGGCCGCCGGCGAACTCCTTCTCGTAGACCACCTCCATCTTGTCGGGGCAGCCGTAGAGGATGGCGTGCTGGACCTCCTGGGGCAGGTCAGCAAAGGGCATCTCCATGGACACGGGCGTCCCCAGCTTCTTTTCGAAATGGCGGCAGAGGGCGGACAGGTACATGTGGGCGATGGTGCCGCTGCTGGAGCTGTTCCAGCCGGAGACGGAGATGGCGCCCTCAGAAAGGCTCAGGTGCTTATCGGGCACCACCAGCTCCGGGTCCACGCGGAAGAGCTCGCCCAGGCCCGTGCAGGTGGGGCAGGCGCCGTAGGGGTTGTTGAAGGAGAAGGCCCGGGGCTCCAGCTCCTCCAACGAGATGCCGCAGTCCGGGCAGGCGTAGTTCTGGGAGTAAAGGGTGTCGGCCCCGCCCACTTCGGAGACGATGGCCAGGTTCTTCCCCAGGCGGAAAGCGTTCTCCAGGGAGTCGGTCAAGCGGCTCTCCACGCCGGCCTTCACCACCAGCCGGTCGATGACCGCCTCGATGGTGTGCTTCTTCTGCTTGTCCAGGGCGGGGGCCTCGTCGAGATCGTAGACCTCCCCGTCCACCCGGGCCCGGACGTAGCCCTCCTTGCGAAGGCCCTCCAGGACCTTGGCGTGCTCGCCCTTCTTGCCCCGGACGCAGGGGGCGAGGAGCTGGATCTTGGTGCCCGCAGGCAAGCCCATGACCCGGTCCACCACCGTATCGATGCTCTGCTTTTCGATGACGCGGCCGCACTTGGGGCAGTGGGGGGTGCCGCAGCGGGCGTAGAGGAGGCGCAGATAGTCGTAGATCTCCGTCACCGTGCCCACGGTGGATCGGGGGTTGTTGCTGGTGCTCTTTTGATCGATGGAGATGGCCGGGGACAGGCCCTCGATGGCGTCCACCTCGGGCTTCTCCATCTGGCCGATGAACTGGCGGGCGTAGGAGGAGAGGCTCTCCACGTACCGGCGCTGCCCCTCGGCATAGATGGTGTCGAAAGCCAGCGAGCTCTTCCCCGACCCCGACAGGCCCGTGAAGACGATGAGCTTGTCCCGGGGGATGGTGAGGTCGATATTCTTCAGATTGTGTTCCCGGGCGCCCCGGATGACGATGCTGTCCATGATGATCCTTTTACGTTTTTTCTTTGCCGCTTTTTCTCTTTAGGAAAAGAGAAAAAGCGGCGGAAAAAGAGAAACCAAATGGGGCAATGGGGGTCGTTCTATATAAGGTTGGCGATGGCTTGCGCGCTGATGCAGAGGCCCCGGCCCTCGTCGTTCATGCCCTCGGTGGTGGTGGCCTTCAGGGAGACCTGGTCCGGCTGGATGCCCAGATCCTCGGCGATGTTTTGGATGGCCTGGGGGAAATAGGGGGCCAGCTTGGGCCGCTGAGCGATCACCGTCACGTCCACGTGGGCCACGGTGAACCGCTGTTCCCGCAGGCGGCGAGCCACCTCTCGGAGGAGGATGCGGCTCGAGATGCTTTCGTACTGGGGATCCTTGTCCGGGAACAGGTGACCGATGTCGCCCAGGCTGGCCGCGCCCAGCAGGGCGTCCATAAGGGCGTGCAGGAGCACGTCCCCGTCGGAGTGGGCGATGAGCCCCTTTTCGAAGGGGATCTCCACCCCGCCCAGGATTAGCTTGCGGCCCTCGCCCAGCACGTGGGTGTCGAAGCCCGTGCCCGTCCGGGGCCGGATGCAGCTGGCCCCGGCAAAGTTCCAGTCCTCAACGGTGGTGAGCTTGTACCCGGTGCTGCAGCCGGGGGTGAAGGTGACCGGGCCGATGAACCGGGCATAGAGGGCGGCGTCGTCCGTGGCATTTTGGTCCCCGGCCTGCTCGTAGGCGGCCAGGATTTCTTCATACCGGAAGGCCTGGGGGGTCTGGGTCCGGACGAGCCTGGACCGGTCCAGGGGCTGCTGCGTGTCCGTATCGAACACGGAGTCCGTCATGGGCAGGGACGCGACGCCGCTGCCGTTTTCCTTAGCGCTGTCGATGGCGGCGCGAACGGCGTCAGGGGACTGGAAGCACCGAGCGGCGTCGTGGATGACCGCGATATCCCCCGGCTGGCCTTGAGCCGCGCGCAGGGCGTTCAACACGGACTGGCCCCGGGTGCTGCCCCTGTCGCAGAGGGTCACGGGCACAGGCAGGTGCAGGGCTTCCGCCGCGGGGCGGGTTTCCGCCGTCACCGCGATCACCAGCCTGTCGCAGCCGGTGTGAGCGAGCAGTGACGCGCTGCGCTCCAGGGCGGTGAATTCACCCAGGGGCGTGGTCAGCTTGTTGAAGCCCATGCGCTGGCTGCTGCCGCCGCACAGGAGGACGCCGATGACGCTCATGCTTCCGGCAGGACGGTGTAGAGCCCGTCCGCCTCCTCCTTGCGGACCACTTCGGGGGTGGCGTTCACCTTCACCAGCATGTGGCGGCCCCCCAGCAGGATGTCCAGCACGTCCCCGGGCTTCACCTCGGAGGCGGGCTTGGCTACCTTGCCGTTGATGCTGATGCGGCCGGCGCCGGCCGCATCGTTGGCCACGGTCCGCCGCTTGATGATGCGGGAGACCTTCAAGAATTTGTCTAAGCGCATGGTTTTTTCCTTTTTTGGTTTTTTGTTTGCCGCTTTTTCTTTTCAGTGAAAAGAAAAAGCGGCGGAAAAAGAAAAGCTCAAGAAGATAATGGGGATAGGGCCATGACCGACATATCTTCCTAGTAATACTTAATCATACTACGAAAACGCTTTGGATACAATAGGAAGAAATGGCATACCGGAGGTAAAGGAATGATCACCTATTTCGTATTGAAGGCGGACGGGGGTAAAACGGCGGGCTGTGTGCGGCTGGAGAACGGCCGGGCCCGGAGCAGCTGCCCCTGCACCCTGCTCTTGGAGGACGGCGCCGCGGTGGACCTGGGCCCGGAGGAAACGCCTCTGCCCGCCCGGCCCCTGGGCGCGGTGGTGCTGCAGGGGGAGAAGCTGACGGCCTGGGGCGCCGTGCCGGGGGAGAAACTCACCGGGCCGGAGCTCCTTCGCCGCCTGCGCCAGGCGCAAGCTGCCGTGGAAGCGCCGAAGGCTGTACCGGAGCCGGAACCTGAGCCTGAACCGGAGCCCGCCCCGGAACCGGCCCCCGAGCCTGAACCCGAGCCGGAACCTGAATCAGTGCCCGAGCCGGAACCTGAACCAGAGCCCCCGGAGCCCTCGGACAGCGCCGCGGCGGCCGCGGATTTCGGCCTCCTGGTGCGGCACGCGGGGGAGGTATACGAGGACATCCTGCACCCGCCCCTGCCGGAAGCGCCCCCGGCGGCACCGGCGGAGGGAGTGAGGAGGGATTGGTTTTCGGAGACGGAGGCCTTGCTGACCAAGCTTCGGCGCAGATGACCGCGTCACGAGTCGATATACTCGAACACCTTTCTTAGGGCCAGAGGGGAATCGCTGAAGATCTGGGGGTCGTATTCCCCCAGGCCGAAGTGGCTGCCGTCGCAGGTGTGGTCGTAGTAGGCCCCCCAGAAGAACCCGGCCCGGTAGAAGGCCAGCTCGTAGAGGAGGTAGTTCTGGAGGACGGTGGGCACGTGCTCGTAGGCCGTGCCCCAGGTGCCGATGTAGGTGAAGTCGTAGTATTTGAGCCCGTTCTGCTCCTTGATGCCGTTGTAGATCAGGTTTTCGCTGATCTCCGTGCAAAAGGTATCCCAGTTCTCCGGCACCGCCTCGTTGGGGCCGCCGGGGTTCAGGTCCACGGCCAGGCCCAGCACATGGGGGCTCAGGAAGGGGCTGTTCTCCTCCTGCCGGCCGATGAAGGGCCCATGGTAGGACCGGACCAGCCGGCTCAGGCGGACGATGCCCGAGTTCCATCGGCCGCCCACGTGGACGTAGGTGGTGCGCATGTACCGGACGGCCTGGCGGAAGGGTTCCTCGGCGGCCTTGTTCACCCGCCAGTCCTCCCCGAAGGGGGTGTCGATGGAGACCAGGTTCCGGGCCGTCCAGCCGCTGTCTACCCAGATCTGGTTGTAGACGCCCGTCTTATAGGTGAAGGGCAGGGCCCCTTCCCCCAGATACGCGGCTGCTGCCGGCCAGGTGTCCCTAAGGTCGTTGGGGATCAGGGTGTGGAGGGCCGTGGCCCGATCCACGGTGAAGGGAGCGGCGTAGAGGACCGTTTCTTCCGCCGCCTGGTTGGCGGCCTTCAGGGTGAAGGTATAGGTCCCCGGCTGCAGGGCGGCGAAGTCCGTCCGGGCGGACAGGCTGTCGTCCTCGAAGGGGAAGGTCCTGTCCCACAGGGGGAAGCGGGTGGCGGTTTCGTCCTCCGCGTCCGGCGCGGCCTCCGTCTCCAGCAGAATGTTGCCCGCCCCGTCGCTGACCGTGGCGGCCACACGGGTCAGGGGCACCTCGCTGATCACCGTGCCCCCGAAGGCGAAGGGCCGCTTCTCCGTCAGATGGTACTCCGGGCAGGGCAGGGGGAGCCCCGCCTCCGGCTCGAAGCGGATGGCAGGGTCCGGTGTAGGCTCCGGCGTAGGCGCCGGGGTGGAGCCGTGGGTCGCGCTCGGGTCTGGCAAAAACAGCCGAGGCGCAATCAAGGACGCCTCCGCCCGAGCGGGCGGCAGCAGCGGCAGCGCCAGCAGCAGTATCAAAACCAGAACCATTGCACGTTTCATGTTGAAATATATCATATCACAGGGGAGGAACCCGGGCAACGAAAGAGCCCGGGGTCTTTGTGATAAATCGGTAAACAGTGAAAGCGGCCTCCGTCTGCCGCCCTTTTCGCCCGACTGAAATATGAACGAATTATCGGAGGCACGGCCTCCTTTTCTGTTGTATGCTGGTTTCGCCGGAAGGGAAAGGAGGCAAGCACGTGAGCAGACGGATGAGCCCAAAGCGCATGAACGAGGCCGTGGGGGCGTATTTTGCCCGATGCGACGGGACCAGGGAACGGGTCCCGCAAAAGGGAGGCGGGTTCGCAGAGAGACAGACCCCCTACACCCTCTACGGTCTCTGCGCGGCGGTATCCCTGTCCCCCCAGGAGGTCCTCGCGGCGGCCCATGGCCAGGGCGGCGCGGAAGGGGCGATCCTGCTACGGGGGCTCATCCGAGTGGCGGCCTACATCCAGGAGAAGGCCCTTTTGGGGGAGCTCAGCGCCACCGTGGCCCAGGCGGCCCTGAAGGAGCTGGGGCTGACGGAGGGACCTGCGGAGGAAGCCATGGAGCCGCTGCAGGTGATCCTGGACGGGGAAGCGGAGGCGTACAGCCGATGAAGACCCTGCGTTTGACGGGCCAGCCCAACCCCAAGCAACAGGCCTTCTTCCTCTCCACGGCCCCCCATACCGCCTACGGCGGGGCCCGGGGCGGGGGCAAGAGCT
Organism: uncultured Eubacteriales bacterium; assembly: GCA_900319345.1. GTDB lineage: Bacteria > Bacillota > Clostridia > Christensenellales > CAG-138 > RUG472. Next base: position 35,644 of record ONNZ01000003.1, on the reverse strand, counting down.
GGGCCATGCGCCGGAAGCTGGTGCTGCTGGCCCTCCGGTACCCGGGCCTCCAGGAGCTGCTCCTTCGGCGGACGCTGCCGGAGCTTCAGGAGAACCACGTGCGGCCCCTGATGGCGGAGCTTTCCGGGGCGGTGAAGTACCACCAGACCCAGCGCTGCTTCCTGTTCCCCAACGGGTCCAGGATCAAGCTGGGCTACTGCGACCAGGAGAAGGACGTGTACCAGTACCAAGGGCAGGAATACGACGTGATCGGCATGGAGGAGGCGACTCACTTCACCGAAAGCCAGATGATCTTTCTCACCACCTGCAACCGGTCCGTGCGCACGGACTTCTCCCCCCGGATGTACTACACCTGCAACCCCGGCGGCCCCGGCCACGAGTGGGTCAAGCGGCTGTTCATCGATCGGCGCTACCACGACGGCGAGCGGCCGGAGGACTACGCCTTCATCCCCGCCCGGCTCACGGACAATACGGTGCTCATGGAGCGGGACCCGGCGTACCTTCGGACCCTGCAGCGGCTGCCGGAGCACCTGAGGCGGGCCTATCTGGACGGGGACTGGGACGTGCTCTCGGGCCGGTACTTCCCGGAGTTCTCCCGGCAGCGCCACGTGGCGGAGCCCTTCCCCCTTCCCGGCTGGTGGCGGCGGTTCCGGGCCATGGACTGGGGCTATCGGGACCCCTGCTGCGTGCTGTGGGTGGCGGTGAGCCCCGAGGGCCGGCTGGTGGTCTACCGGGAGCTGTACGTCACCGAGACCCTCTCGAGTCAGGTGGCCCGGAAGGTCAAGGAGCTGTCGGCGGGCGAGAGGATCGCCTACACCGTGGCCAGCCCCGACGCCTGGCAGCAGCGGGGCCTCCCCGGGGCGGAGGGGGATTGCATCGCGGACGTGTTCGCGAAAAACGGCGTGCCCCTGCTGCCGGCGGACAACCGCCGCGTCCACGGCTGGCAGCGGCTGCGGGAAGCGTTGGCCCCCCAGGCGGACGGGGCTCCGGGGCTGGTGATCTTTCCCCAGTGCACCGAGCTGCTTCGGACCCTCCCCCTGCTCACCTACGACGAGCACGACCACGAGGACGTGAGCGACGGGTGCGAGGACCACGCCCCGGAGGCCCTTCGGTACGCGGTCATGAGCCGCCACCCCAAGGCGGTGGAGCCGGAACGGAAGGCTCCGCCCGCCTACGACCCCTTTGCCCCGCCCCGGACCCAGAACGAGGGGTTCACAAGCCTATAACGAATGGAAAGGAAGCAACAATGGAGCGAACCAACGACAAGGAAGCGTCACGGCAGCTGTGCGAAAGGGCGTACAAGCTCTTCGACGAGTTCCGCAACGCCTATCGGCAGGAGTGGCTGCGCCTTGAGAACAACGAGCGCATCTACCGGGGGGACCACTGGTACGACGTGCCGGTGACCGACGAGAACGAGCCCAGGCCCGTGACCCCCATCATCCAGTCCACCGTGGAGAACGTGAGCGCGGATCTGATGGATCAGGCCCCGGAGGCCTACATCCGGCCTGAAGCCGGATCGGACGGGTACGTGGCGAAGGTGGTGGAGGCGGTGGTCCGCCGGAACCACGACACAGCCGGGTACACGGTGGAGTATCAGAAGCTGGTCCACGATCTGCTGGTGGGCGGCTACTGCGTCCAGGAGGTGGGCTACGACCCGGCCCTGAACAGCGGCTTGGGCGGGGCGTACATCCGGCACGTGGACGATCGGAGCATCCTCTTCGATCCCCTGTGCGACGACATGCAGGAGGGCCGGGCGGTGTTCAAGCTCTCCCTGCGGACCCGGGCATGGTTCAAGGACCGGTTCCCGGAGAAGTATCAGCAGATGGGGGAGGACCCCTACGCCGCCGCTGACGCCCCGGCGGACGACATCCTGCGGGGGGACAGGCGCGACAGCGTCCTGCTCCTCGAATACTGGTGGAAGACGCCTACGGAACGGGAGGGCGTGTTCGCGGTCCACATGGCCCTCATCGCCGGGGGCGTGGTGCTGGCCGACAGCCGCGAAACGAAGCCCCAGGGCTACTACGCCCACGGCATGTACCCCTTTGTGCTGACCCCGCTGTACATGCGCAAGGGCAGCGCCCTGGGCTTCGGGATCGTGGATCTGTTCGAGAAGCAGCAGCGGTATGCGGACAAGCTGGACCAGATCGTGCTGAAGAACGCCTTTATGGCCAGCCACAACAAGCTCCTCGTCACCGAGGCCTCGGGCTTCGACGAGGAGGACTTGAAGGACTGGTCCAAGGAGGTCCATCGGGGCGAGAGCCTCAACGGCGTCACCTGGTTCTCCACCCCGCCGCTGCCCGCCTATCTCATGACCTACATCCAGCGGATCCGGGAGGACATCAAGGAGGAGAGCGGCGCCAACGACTCCTCCCGCGGCAACTTCCGCCAGGGCGTCACCGCGGCGAGCGCCATCCAGGCCCTGCAGATCGCCAGCACCAAGCGGGCGCGCATGGCCACCGCCCAGCTCTACGAGGCCTTTCGGCAGGCGGTGCGCATGGAGATAGAGGTGGAACGGGAGTTCAACTTCTTCCCCCGGCCCGTCACCATCCTGGTGGACGGGGAGGAACGACAGGAATTCTTCGACAGCACCCTGCTCACCCGCTGGGACAAGGGCGCGGAAGGCCTGCCCATGGAGTTCTTCATCTCGGTCAAGGCCGCCAAACAGGATCCGTTTTCGGCATCCGCCCAAAATGAGCTGATTGTACAGCTGCTGCAGACAGGGGCCATCGATCCGAAGCGGGCCGTGGAGCTCATGACCTTCGAGGGGAAGGACCAGATCCTCAAGAACATGAAAAACGACAGTGAATGACAGGGAGGAAATCATGAAAGATACCATGATGGAAGAGAATCCCTACCGCGCCATGGGCGAAGAGATCGCCCGACTGGAGGCGGAGGGGAAGCTGCCTGAGGGCTTCGACCTGGAGGCAGCCTGCAACGACGACAAGTTCATCGAGCTTTTGCACGAGCTGGAGCCCTATGGCGCCATCCGGGTCTACGCCGCCGAGCAGGCGGCCGAGACCGCCCGGGAAACGGCCCGGGAGGAGCTGCGCCGGGAGGCCATGGACCGCAAGAAGCTCCCTCAGCCCATCCGCGGCAACCGGCTGCTCAGCGCTGAGGAGGACTACACCGCCATGAGCCCGGAGGCGTTCCGGGCCCTGGAGAACCGTTTGAGAAACCATGCATAACAAAGGAGGAATTTGATCCATGGCAACCAATACCACCGTTTCTACCGGAGCCAACACCTATTTCAACAAGACCTTCTACGACCGCAAGCTCCTGGACACCGCCAAGACCCGGTTCGTCCACGCCAACTTCGGTCAGAAGCGATCCATCCCCCGCAACAACGGCAAGTGGGTGGAGTTCCGCAAGTACGATCTGTTCACCCCCGACACCAATGCCCTGACGCTGGTGGAGGGCGTGACCCCCACGGGCCAGAACCTGAGCCAGTCCAAGGTGGATGCCGAGGTGAAGCAGTACGGCGCCTACGTGGAGATCTCCGATCTGCTGGAGATGACCGCTTACGATCCCGTGGTGGCCGACTCCGCCGAGCTGCTGGGCGAGCAGCTGGGCACCGTCATCGAGTGGGTCACCCGGGACGCTATGTGCCAGACCACCAACGTCCAGTACGCCAACGGCGCCGCCTCTCGGGTGGCTTTGACCGCCAGCGATAAGCTGACCGTGGGCGAGATCCGCAAGGCTGTCCGGACCCTGAAGAAGAACAAGGCCCGCCCCTTCGTCACCGGCATGGACGGCTCCGGCCGCAAGCCCCACTTCATCTGCATCTGCTCCCCCGACTCCACCTACGATCTGCAGGCCGACCCCCTGTGGCAGGACGTGTCCAAGTACAGCAACGCGGAGCAGATCTACTCCGGGGAGATCGGCCGTCTGTTCGGCGTGGTGTTCGTGGAGGCCACGGAGGCCAAGGTGTACAGCCAGAGCGTCCTCAACGCCGTCAACGCCAACACCTCCAGCTCCCCCAACTTCGTGCTGAAGAACACCCCCACCGCCAAGGAGGTGGCCTACCTGTCCACGGGCGGCAACAAGCTCACCATCGGCAGCAACGAGTACACCATCGCTTCCAGCAACGCCTACACCCCCTCCACCCGCACCGTGCGGCTCACGTCGGCAGTCTCCCTGAGCGCCAACGACCCGGTGTACTCCAAGGACGCCGGCGCGCCCGACGCCAGCACCCATGTGGCCCCCGACGTACACGCCACGCTGATCTTCGGCGCTGACGCCTATGGCGTGGTGGACGTGGCCGGTTCCGGCGCCATGGAGACCATCATCAAGCCCCGCGGCTCCGCCGGCACCACCGATCCTCTCGACCAGCGGTCCACCGTGGGCGCCAAGGTGGCGGCCTATACCGCCAAGGTCCTGAACCCCCTGTGGCTCGTGAAGATCGAGCACTGCGTGTCCGCATAAGGACGGAAAGGAAGGACCCTATGGAACACGGGGAAGAGACCATTCGACTGATCCTGCCCAGGGAGAGCTACGGCCCCTGCGTGGAGGGCGCTCTCAACGGCGTGAACTTCCGCATCCCCACCGGGGTGCCTGTGGAGGTGCCGCTGCGCATCTATCGGGTGCTGGAGGAGAGCCGCCGGGGGGATCCGGCCTATGCGGAATGGATGAACGGCTTTACCGCCACCGGCGGACAGAAGCTTTCGTGAGGTGCCTATGACGACGCAGAAACTGATGGAATTGACCCTCCGGAAGCTGGATCGACCCACGGACAGCGCCACCCTGGCCCTGTACAAGGATCGGCTGCTGGGGTACCTCAACGAGGCCATGCTGGACCTTACGGCGGAGTTTCGGCCCTGGCGGCGGGACACCCTTGCCGTGACGGGCGGGCAGGCGGACCTCTCCAGCCTTCCCCGTGTCTGTCTCAAGGTGCTCGCTGCCCGGATCGACGGCCAGCGGCGGCTGTTCTACTACGGCGCCACCCGGAGCGTCCTCCTGTTCCCCGGCATGGGGGACGGGACGGTGGAGATCACCTACCGGTATCAGCCCGATCTGCTAGAGGAGCTGACGGACGAGCCCCAGCTGCCCGAGGGGATCCAGGGGCTGCTGGTGGAGTACGCCGCCGCCCGGGAGCGGGGCCGGTTCGACGCCGCCTCCCAGAACGCGGCCCGGCTGGATCTGACCCTCTATCGGGAGCTGAAGGGGAAGCTGAGGCGGAACTGCCCGGCTCCGGACCTGTCCCAGATCTACCATATCTATTGAGGAGGAAAGGACCATGGCATTGCAGACCATCCGCATCGGCAGCTTTGCCGGGGTGAAGCAGGGTGTCTCCGCCGGCAGCACCCCCCTCAACTGGGCGGAGAACGCCCAGAACGTGAGCACGGCCGGCGGGAAGCTGGATCGGGCCAAGGGGTATCGGGCCATCTATCCTCCGGTGACGGGGGCGGCCCGGAAGCTCAGGCGGCTGTTCATCTGGCCCCGGGAATCGGGGCAGACGGACTGCCTGGTGGCCCGCCAGGACTCCCTCTTCCGCTACGACTCCGCCCAGGACGCCTGGGAGGACCTGTATCATTATACGGACAACATGGACGCGGACACCTTCGACTTCCTCAAGACAAAGATCGGCAGCACCGAGACCCTGCTGGTGGGCAACGGCCTGGAACCCATCCTCAAATGGGTGGGAGGGAGCGCCCCCATCGCCGCCTTCGGCTCCGCCCAGGGCCAGTCCAACAAGGCGGTGAACTTCTTGGAGCTGTACTTCGGCCGCCTGTTCGCCGCCGGGGACCGGGAGCATCCCGCACGGCTTTACTGGAGCCAGGCCCCCGGCGACGGCCGGACCATCGAGAACTGGTCCGCCGACGAGAACAGCGAGAACGTGTCCGGCGGCCACGTGGAGGTGGGCACCGATTCGGACCCCATCACGGGGCTCTTCGCCCTGTCCAACCAGCTCTTGATCTTCAAGAAGGACAAGCTGTATCGGCTGCTGGGGGATCGACCCGGGAACTATCGGATCGTGCCCGTGGAGGCGGCTCTGACCCAGCCCATCCACACGGCCTGCGTCCTCTACGGGGACCGGCTCTTCTTCCTGACGGACCGGGGCCTCTACTTCTACGACGGCCAGACCGTGCGCCGGACCGTCCACGGGGCGGACCTGGTGCCCCTCCTTCAGCAGGTGGACTTCTCCGCCGCGGCCTCCGCCGCCTGCGGGGACACCCTCTACTTCGCCGTGAAGGAGCACAGCACCAGCGTCCACAACGACCTCTTGATCGAGTACGACGTGCTCCGGGACTGCTTCCTGCTGAGAAGGGGGTTCGAGATTGTGGACCTGACCAGCTGCTACGGCACCCTGTACGTGCTGACGGGCCGGGGCGAGGTAGCCGTCCTCAACGAGGGGGACACCTACGGCGGGGATCCCATCGCCGCCTTCTGGGAGACCCCCTGGCTGGACGGGGCCTCCGCCCTCACCGTGAAACAGGCCGTGGAGGCGGTGCTCACGGGCACCGGCGGGCCCCTGAAGGTCCTGGCCCTGGGGGAAGCCCGGGAAGGGGACAGCGTGGGCACGCTCCTGGGCGAGGGGACGCCCACGGAGTTCCTGCTCCGTAGCGTGGGCCGACGGCTGAAGCTGAGGATCGAGAACGTGAACGGCAGCGACTTCGACCTGTCCGGCGGGGTGGAGCTGCTGTTCGACGAGCAGCGACGGGTGCTGTAAAGCGCCCAGGGTCATGCCCGAGGGCGTCTCTGCGGAGGCGTCCCCGGGCGGAAAGGAGAGAACGATGTCATACGAAGCAACGGGGCTCATGGCCCTGTTCCCGGTGTATCTGGAGCGCATGGGCCGAGAGGAGGACCAGGAGGCCGTCAACAGCCGCATCGCCCAGAACGAGAACAATCTGAACCAGGATCTTACGATCCTGTACAACAAGCTCCTGGAGCTGGAAGCGGCTCTGGCGGCAAGAGAATAGTGAGGTAAACATGAGCGAACAGGATAAATACTACCGAAACGAAGCCTTCGAGACGTTCTACGAGAAGGCCAAGAAGGACTACGCGCCCCAGCTGGCCACCTACACGCCCCTGGACGAGCAGACGCTGGCGGAGCGCATCGGCGCGGTGCTGCGGCCCCTGTACGACAGGGCCATCGCCGCCATCTTCCGGGGGAACAGGCGCCAGGACGCGGAGCTGGACGCCGACGCCATCTCCCGGGGCATGGGCAGCAGCACCTTCGTGACCGACGTGAAGCGGCGGCAGGACAACGCCGCGGCGGACGACGTGCGGGAGCTGGAGAGCGACTACGGCACGAAGCTGGCCGATCAGCTCTACAAGGCCATGGAGGGTGAGCGTGATCGGATGCTGGAGGTGGAGAAGTTCAACGCCCAGCAGCGGAACGCGGCCATGGAGCAGGCCTTCGCGGCGGCCAAGTATCTTTACCAGGCGTATCTGGAGGCCAAGGCCGCCCAGGGATACGGCGGCGGTGGCGGCGGTGGCGGTACCGTCGGGAAGAAGGAGAAGCCCGCCGAATCCCAGGTGAAGAACTCCCTGGCCCAGGCGGTGGCCGCCGCTCGGGGGCAGGTCAAGGCCAACCCCAACGGCGCCGGCTTCTACGCCAAGGGCGATCACGAGCTGGCGAGCCAGGTGACTAACAGCGACCTGCCCAAGTACGTGAAGATGCGAGGCCAGATGAACGGCGATTACTCCGCGAGCCAGCTCAAAAAGTTCCGGCTGATGAACCTGGAATAAGGTATGCAGCCCGTTTTTTCGACAGGTATTCATAAAAAGATGGAACAATGTATGAATACCGCGGCATAAAACAGGTCGTATTCAGGCTCGAAACGACGGGTATGCAGGGGCGCGAAGATGGGTATGCATGCCCTTCATACGGTGGATAAGTCACAAAATCGCAACAATTCCAGCCCTCAGACTGTGGATAACTCGGTGGATGGTGTGGATAGATATGCGAGTATTCACCCCGCCGCGGACGGAATGAATATGCAAAAGGCGGCCAAAGTGCATTTGGCCGCCATATTATTCTTCCTGTGCTTTTCTTTTTGCGCCGCTTTTGATTTTCACTGAAAAGAAAAAGCGGCAAAAGAGAAAGGGAAAGCCTACGCCTCGTAATAGTCTCCGCGCCGGTAATCGTAGAGCACGTTCCGGTAGGTCTTCAGGTCCTCCAGGACCCGGCCGGCGCCGATGGCCACGCAGGAGGCGGGGTCCTCGGCCACGTAGCAGGGGACGCCGGTCTGCTCGGAGATAAACTTGTCCAGGCCGTAGAGCTGGGCGCTGCCGCCGGTGAGGCAGATGCCGGTCTCGGTGATGTCGCCGCAGAGCTCCGCGGGGGTCTGCTCCAGGGCGTCCTTCAGCTCCTCCACGATGGCCCTGAGGGGCTCGGAGAGGGCGTAGGTGATCTCGTTGCTGCCCAGCTGGAGGGCCAGCGGCAGCCCGCCGCCCAGGGAGCGGCCCTTCACGTCCATCAGGATCTCGTCCTTGCGGGGGTAGGCGGACCCGAAGCGGATCTTCAGATCCTCCGCAGCGGTCTGGCCGATGACGATGCCGTGCTGGCGCTTGAAGTAGCGGACGATGGCCGCGTCGAACTTGTCGCCGCCCACCTTGATGGAGGTGGCTTTCACCAGTTTCCCCAGGGAGGTGACCAGCATGTTGGCGGTGCCTGCGCCGATGTCCAGGACCATGGCGCCCTTGGGGGAGAAGATGTCGATGCCCGCGCCGATGGCGGCGGCCATGGGCTCCTCGATGAGGTAGGTGTACCGGGCGCCGGCGCCCTCGCTGGCCTCGATGACGGCCCGCTTCTCCACCTCGGTGGCCTGGCTGGGCACGGCGATGACGGCCCGGGGCTTGAAGAAGATGCGGCTGCCCACCACCTCCTGGAAGAAGGCGGAGAGCATGCGCTCCGTGGCGTCCAGATTCGCGATGACCCCGTCCTGCAGGGGCCGGAAGACCAGCTGATCGTCCGGGGCCCGGCCCAGCATCTCCTTGGCCTTTTCGCCCAGGGCGGCCATCTTGCCGGTGCCGCGCTCCACAGCCACCACGGAGGGCTGCCTGAGGACGATGCCCTTGCCCCGCACGTAGATGAGGGAATAGGCGGTGCCCAGATCCACCCCGATATCGGAGGAGGAGAACAAACCCATAGCGCTTCCTTTCAGGGTACATAGACCCAGTTTTCGATGATAAAATCATACCATTATCGATAAAATGTGACAATGAAACAAAGTGTTAAAAGAAAGTTGCAATCTTTCTCCTTTCCCTATATACTCACATCATCACCCAAAGGAGCCGAACCATGGAACCCTTTCGCATCAAGAAGGCCCTATTCGTGACCAGCGTCGCCGAAAAGGGCGGCTACCCCGAGAAACGGCCGGAGATCGCCCTGGTGGGCCGGAGCAACGTGGGCAAGAGCAGCCTCATCAACTGCCTGACGGGCAACGGGAAGCTGGCCCGCATCAGCGCCGCGCCGGGGAAGACCCGGCTGGTCAACTATTACCTGGCCAACGACAGCTTCTACCTGGTGGACCTGCCGGGGTACGGGTTCGCCCAGCGCAGCAAGGGCGAGCGGGAGAGCTGGGGCAAGCTCATGGAGAGCTACCTCACCTCGGGCCGGGTGGACCACCTGTTCCTGCTCCTCGATATCCGCCACGAGCCCACGGGGGAGGATCGTCAGATGATGGAGTTCCTACTGTACTACGGCATCCCCTTCACCATCGTGGCCACCAAGGCGGACAAGGTGGCGAAGTCCAAGCGCCAGCAGGCGGCCAACCAGAACGCCAAGCTGGTGGGCGCGCCGCCCTGGGGCCTGCCCTTCTCCAGTGAGACCGGCGAGGGGAGGGAGGCGCTTCTCGAGCGCCTTGGCAGCATCGTTTCGGAAAAGCTCGGCTCCGCAAAAGAAAATGAAACGGAACCCTTGACAGAACCATAACAAGAACGCATACTATGGGTCGAGAACTACCCAGGAGATGGAACTATGGCGTTACGGAAATGCCCCAAGTGTGAACTGAATTATCTCAAGCCCGGCGAGACCATCTGCCACGTGTGCGCCTCCGCCATGAAGCGGCGGAAGGCTGCCGCCGTGGAGGAGGAAGAGGTGGTCATGTGCTCCAACTGCGGCGAAGCGCCGGCGGTGAAGGGCCACGACCTGTGCGAGGAGTGCCTGCGGGAGCAGAAGCGGGAGGCCGAGCTGGAGCTCATGGCCGACAAGCTCCGGGCCGATGAGGCGGATATGCCCATCGAAGAGGACATCGACGAAGAAGACAGCGACGAAGAGTAAGGAGTGAGCATGCCCCGCATCTTTGCCATCGGTGATCTGCACCTGTCCCTGTCCGTGGAGAACAAGTCCATGGACGTGTTCGGGCCGGGGTGGGCCAACCACGTGGACCGGCTCCGGGAGGGCTGGCAGGACACGGTGGGCGAAGACGACCTGGTGCTGATCCCCGGCGACATCAGCTGGGGGCTGCGGCTGGAGGAAGCGGCGGCGGACCTTGATTTCATCCACTCGCTCAAGGGAAGCAAGATCCTGCTTCGGGGGAACCACGACTACTGGTGGACCGGGTATACCAAGGTCCAGAGCATCCTGCCCCCGTCCATCCAGGCGGTGCAGAATAACGCCCTCGTCTGGGGCGACGCGATCATCGGCGGGACCCGGGGCTGGAACACCCCCGCGAGCCCCGATTTCTCCGAGAGCAAGGATCGGAAGATCTTTGAACGGGAGAAGCTGCGGCTGGGCCTGTCCCTGACCGCTATGGACGCCCGGGAGGGGCGGCTGCGGCTCTGCATGCTCCATTACCCGCCCTTCAACGAGAAGGGGGAGCCTACGGACTTTGCAAGGCTCCTGGCGGGCCGGGCGGACCACTGCGTCTACGGCCACCTGCACGGGCGCTCCTGCCTGGGAGGCTTCGAGGGAGAATATGAGGGGACGGCCTACCACCTGGTGTCGGCGGACCATCTTCGGTTCGTGCCCCAACTGGTGGCGGCATTATAAAAGGATAGCGCACATACACTGAGCCTGTGAAGAACAGGCTTTTTGTTTTGCTTTTAGCCCTCCTTCTGGGCTGCGCCCGGACCGTGGACGCGCCCGCGCGGGAGCCCCTGCCCACGGCGGGCCGGTGGTACGTGATCGTGGACGCGGGCCACGGAGGCTTCGACGCCGGAGCCTCCGGCACGGACACGGGGGTGAAGGAAAGCGATCTCAATCTACAGGTGGCTTTGCTGGTCCAGGAGGCCCTGGAGGACGCCGGGGTGCGGGTGCTCATGACCCGGACCGGCGAAGGGGCCCTGGGGGACAGCAAGCGGGAGGACATGGCCCGGCGGGGGCAGCTGCTGCAGACGGAGGGGGCGGACGCGGCGGTGTCCATCCACATGAACAAGTTCTCCGACCGGCGGGTCCGGGGGCCCATGGCCTACTATCAGGCGGGGGCGGAGGCGGGCCAGAGCCTGGCTGCTGCCCTCATAGACAGCCTGACGGAGGCCCTGGCGCTGCCCGGGCGGCTGCCCAACCCCGGCAACAACTTCGTGACCCGGGTGCCCCCCTGCGCCGCCGCGCTGGTGGAGTGCGGGTTTTTGAGCCATCCCCAGGAGGAGCAAATGCTGCAGGACGAGGGGTACCAGCGGACGCTGGCGGAGGCCATCGCCCGGGGAGTGCTGGTGTATTTGGAGGGGCAGGGAACATAAAAAGAGATCATGGTTTTCGCCATGACCTCTCTTTGCATATGGGCTTTTCTTTTTGGGCGACTTTTTCTTTTCGCCTGAAAAGAAAAAGTCGCATAAATCAAACTTCCACGTCCACACCCAGCTCCCTCAGCTCCCGCCGAAGCCGTGCCGGGTCGCCCCGGTGGACCAGGGCCCGGAAGCCCAGGCGGCGAGCCGCCTCCACGTTGGGCGGGTTGTCGTCGATGAAGACGCAGTCGGCGGCGTTCAGACCGAACTTCTCCAGAAACAGCTCATAGATCTCGTGCTCTGGCTTCAAAAGCCGGTAGTCCGAGGACACGAACCGCCGTTCCCGGGGCAGATACTCGCTGCCGGGGATCCTGTCGAAGTACCGGTGGAAGTCCTGGGAGGCGTTGGAGAGTACGTACAGATCGTACCCCTTGTCATGGAGCTCCTGCACCAGCTCCTTCGCGCCGGGCATGGGGATCATCTCCTCCCACCAGTGGAACACCAGCTCCCGGGCCGCGGCATGGAGCCGCTCCGGAAGCCGGGAGCAGGCGCTTGTTACCACGTCCTCCCCGGTGATGTCCCCCCGGTCGAAGGCCACCCACTCCCAGCCCTTGAACACCTCCTGCAGGAGGGATTGGGCGTCGTCGCCGGTGTACCCGAGCCGGGCGATGAACTTAGGCGGGGCAAAGTCCATCAGGACCTGCCCCATGTCGAACACGATGCTGGGCTTCATGCCTTCAGGGCCTTTTTGCTCTTGCCCGTGAGCTTATCCCAGCGCTCCCGCCAGCGCTTCTTGGCCTCCAGCCGTTCGCTCAGATCCCGGGCGCCCACGCCGTAGACCAGGTACAGGATGAGGCCGGACACGATCATGATGAACACCGTGGACGCGCACTGGCGGCCCAGAGCGTTCATGTTGGCGCCGCGGGTGGAGTCCTCCAGCATGCTCTTGATGACCATGGCGTAGGTGATGCCCTTGGGGCTCTGGAAGGTGGCGGACATGTCGTACTCCGTGAACAGGGCGTTGAAGTTCAGCGCGAACACAGCGAGCACGCTGGGCAGGATGATGGGCAGCTTTACCTGCAGGAAGGTCCTGAGCCCGCTGGAGCCCAGGTTCTTGGCCGCGTCCTCCAGCTCCTCGTCGATGGCGTAGAAGGACGCCTTGATCATACGCAGGGAGAAGGGCAGCTTCACTACCGTGTAGGCCAGTATGATGAGCAGCTTTACGTTCTGCCCGAAGTACAGGTTCTGATTCCCCACGTACCAGACGGCGTCGGAGTTGAAGAAGGTCCTATAGGAGTAGCAGATCAGGATGGTGGGCAGCAGCCAGGGGAACAGCAGGGCGTATTCCACCACCGTGCTCATCTTCTTGCCCTTCTTCTTGAAGATGTAGTTGCAGGCCACCACCACGATGAGGCAGGCGAGGGCTGCCGCCACCGCCGAAAGCAGGAAGCTCAGCTTGATGCCGCCCAGGGTCTTCTCGTTGGAGAACACGCCGGAGATGGAACCCACCACCGTCTTGGTCCGGCCCGCTTCGTTCACGTAGGAGTAGTCCGCCTTGCCGAAGAAGTTGATCAGCGTCCAGCCCTGCATATCCAGGCGCTTGCCCTTGATGGCGCTGTAGTTCTGGAAGGAGAACACGATGATCATCACCACGGGGGTCATGTAGATGATGAACAGGATGTAGGCGTAGATATGGGCCAGCACGTTGGCCACGGGGTTGTTGATCTTCTGCTTCTGGAGCTTGGCCTTGGTCTTCGATACGGACAGGTAATGGCCCTTGCGCTCATAGGCGGAGAGCACCGTCAGCAGGATGATGGTGAACATGGCCAGGATGATGGACAGCAGGGCCGCCCGCGCCTGGGGGAAGGACTCGTCCGTCACGGTGGAGCCCGCCAACCGCACGATCTCCGGGTTGATGGAGTCGTAGCCCAGCAGGGTGGGCGCGGACATGGCGCACAGGCCCGTGATGAAGGTCATGACCGTCAGAGAGAACAGGGTGGGGATCAGGGTGGGCAGCACCACGGTCCACAGGACCCTGAAGGGGTTGGCGCCCATGTTCCGGGCCGCCTCCACGGTGTTGTAGTCGATGCCCCTCAGGGCGTTGCGGAGGAACAGCATGTGGTTGCTGGTGCAGGCGAAGGTCATGGTGAAGAGCACCGCGTTGAAGCCCGAGAACCAGTTGGGGTTGAAGTTGGGGAACGCGTTCTTCAACAGGCTGGTGATCATGCCATCGCCGGCGTAGAGGAACATGTAGCCCGTGACCAACGCCACGCCGGAGTAGATCATGGTGGTCATATACCCCATGCGCAGGATATTGGCTCCCTTGATGTCGAAGTACTCCGTGAGCAGCACCAGGGAGATGCCCACCACGTTCACCGTGATGACCAGGCATACGGCCAGCTTCAGGGAGTTGAGCACGTACTGGCCCATGGTCCCCGCGAAGAAGAAGCGGATGACCGCCAGGGGATCCCGGGCCCCGGCCGCGTTCCGTTCCGCGAAGATGCTGGTCAGGGTGTTGAGGCAGGGGATCAGCATGAACCCGAAGAAGAAGTAGGCGAAGAGGATCAGCAGTATGATCCTGAGCACCAGCTCCGGGCTGAACCGTCTTTTATCGGCGTTCATGTCAGGCCTCCTCCTTGGCGTCGTAGGCCATGATGTCCCGAGGATTCAGCAGCACGTCCACCTCCTGGCCGGGCTCGTAAATGTTCACGCCGTCGTTCTTCTCGATGACCTTGATGGTCTGGCCGTCCAGGGTGATGTAGTACTTGATGTACAGGCCGTAGTACTCCCGGCTCTCCACCACGCCCTTGAGGACCACCTCGCCGTCGGCGGGCTTCTGGTTCACGTGGAGCCGTTCGAGGCGGATGTAGTTGTGCTTCTTGGGGTCCACGTCGGCGCCGGCGGCCACCAGCTCCTGGAGCACGCCGTCCCCCAGCCGGTTGATGTCGCCGATGAAGTTGCAGACGAACTCGGTCTTGGAGAAGTTGTACACCTCGTTGGGGTTGCCGATCTGCTCGATGTAGCCCTTGTTGAACACGGCGATCCTATCGGATAGGGTCAGGGCCTCCTCCTGGTCGTGGGTCACGTAGATGGTGGTGATGCCGAAGTCCTTCTGCATCTTCTTGAGCTCGTTGCGGAGCTGGACCCTCAGCTTGGCGTCCAGGTTGGAGAGGGGCTCGTCCATGCAGATGATGGCCGGGTTGGTGACCAGGGCCCGGGCGATGGCCACGCGCTGCTGCTGGCCGCCGGAGAGTTGGGACACGGCCTTCTGGAGCTGCTCGTCGGACAGGTCCACCTTCTTGGCGATGTCCCGGACCCGCTTGTCGATCTCCGCCTTCTTGACCTTCTTCACCTTCAGGCCGTAGGCGATGTTGTCATAGACCGTCATGGTGGGGAACAGCGCATAGCTCTGGAACACGATGCCGATGTTGCGGTCCTCGATGGGCACGTGGGTGATGTCCCGACCCTTGACGAACACGCTGCCGGAGGCGGGCTCGATGAAGCCCGTGATGGTCCGCAGCGTGGTGGTCTTGCCGCAGCCGGACGGTCCCAAAAAAGTAAAGAATTCGCCCTCTTTCACATGGACGTTGATGTCGTGCAGGGCGGTGAAGTCACCGAATTTTACTACGATATCATTGAGCTTGATCATGTCGTTTCCCCCTCATGTGTCTGTTTTGGATAGGGATATGGCGAGCCGTCACCGACTCGCCATATCCGAAATGCTGTTTGGTTTTAGTCCTTCTTCTGGGTCAGGGTCGCCCAATCCAGGTTCGCCCAGTCGGGCTCGGCCTTGGCGTCGCTGGCATCCTTCCAGTAGAAGCCCAGGTTGGTGAGGATGTTGGTCCACTCACCGCTGTGGGCAGCCACGTACTCGGCATAGGTCATGTCGGTGCCGGCCACCTTGTTCAGCGCGAAGTTGGGGATTTGGTAGATGGCGGGGATGCCATCGGGATACAGCTTGGCGGCAGCCACGGTGTTGCAGGGGAAGGAGTCGAACTGCTCGCCCCAGGCGGCCTGGGTCTCGGCGGAACCGAACCACTCGGCGAAGGCCTTCACGATCTCGGTCTGCTCGTCGGTACGGCCGGCGCGATCGAGGATGCCCAGGTACTCAGCGATGTAGTAGGTGCCGTCCTTGATGTCCACCAGAGCCCAGTTCTCGGGGTTCATGGTGCCCTTCAGGGGGTTCTTGCTGCCGTCGGCCGCGGTGTCGATGGAGCCGTACAGGGAGGAGGAGTAGTACTCGGACACGGCCACGTCGCCCCGGTTCAAGGGATCGATGCCGTACTTCCAGTCATCGCCGCCGAACTTGCCGTCCGCGCAGAACTTCCACAGGGTCTTCCAGCCGTCCACGGTGATGCCGCCGGCGGGGGAGGAAGGATCCACGAAGGGATAGAGCATGGCGGAGTTGATGTTGGCGTTGGTGGTGCCGCCGACCTTGTTCTGACGGTACCAGGTGTAGCCACAGTTCACCACGTCGGCCCAGTGGTCGAAGTGGAGCTCCTGGCCGTTGGTGCCCAGCTCGTCGTTCCGATAGAGCATGAGGACGTTCTGGATGACGATGCCGTAGGCCTTGCCATCATACTTGTAGTTGCCCACTTCGCCGGCCCAGGAGGGGGTCCAGTCCATGACCTTCAGGTTGGCGTACTTGCCGACCACCAGCTGGCTCCAGCGGGTCTCGTTCAGACCGAAGATCAGATCGCCGTCCTTGTTCTCCTCGGCAGCCTGCACGGCCTTGGAGTCGCCGGAATAGACTTCGTTGGTGTCCAGGCTGATGGTGAAGCCCGCTTCCTTGGCCTTCTCGATCAGCCAGGTCACGCGCTCGGTGGAGTTGGAGTTGGAGTAGATCCGGATGGTGTAGCCGGAATAATCCTTCTTCGCCTCTTCCTTTTTCCCGCAGGCCACGATGGACAGGGCCATCAGCACGACCAGCAGAATCGCAATCACTTTCTTCATGATTCTTCTCCTTTTTTTCCTTTATGGGCTTTTGCCCTAACTGCTATTATACTTATTCGGAAAGAAAATATCAAGGGGGCCAGGTTTACTTTCTGGACCTTCCCCGGCTTTTCTTGGCGGAGCCCACCATGCCGGGCCGGATGGCCTTGGAGGCGGTGACGGCCTCGCCCATGAGCTTCTTGATCTCGTCCCGGAGCTTGGCCGCCTCCTCGAATTCCAGCTCCCGGGCCGCCTGCTGCATCTGTTCCTTGAGGATCTCGATGCGGGCCGCCTTCTCCTGCTCCGAATAGGCGGTCTCGCCCGCCTCCGCCCTGTGGCTGATGCCCAAGAGGGCGCTGACCTCCTTGCGGATGGTCCGGGGCGTGATGCCGTGCTCGGCGTTGTAGGCCATCTGCTTTTTCCGCCGGCGCTCGGTCTCGTCCATGGCCCGCTGCATGGAGGGGGTCACGGTGTCCGCGTACAGGAGCACCCGGGCCTCCGCGTTCCGGGCAGCCCGGCCGATGGTCTGGATGAGGGAGGTCTCGGACCGGAGGAAGCCCTCCTTGTCCGCGTCCAATATGGCCACCAGCCCCACCTCGGGCAGGTCCAATCCCTCCCGCAGCAGGTTGATGCCCACCAGCACGTCGAATTCGCCGAGACGCAGATCCCGGATGATCTCCATCCGATCCAGGGTGTCGATGTCGCTGTGCATGTACCGGACCCGGACGCCCATGCCGTCGAGGTACTCCGTCAGGTCCTCCGCCATGCGCTTCGTGAGGGTGGTGATGAGGGTCCGATAGCCCTTCTTCGCCGTCAGGCGCACCTCAGAGAGAATGTCGTCGATCTGCCCCTCGATGGGCCGGAGGAAGATCTCCGGATCCACGAGACCCGTTGGCCGGATGATCTGCTCCGCCACCTGGCTGCAGCGGGAGAGCTCCCAGGGCCCGGGCGTAGCCGACACGCAGAGCATCTGGGGGATGCGCTCCAGGAACTCCTCGAACCGCAACGGCCGGTTGTCGAAGGCGGAGGGGAGGCGGAAGCCGTACTTCACCAGCTCCTCCTTGCGCATCCTATCCCCCCGGTACATGGCGCCGATCTGGGGGATGGTCACGTGGCTCTCGTCGATGATGAGCAGGAAGTCCTGAGGGAAGTAGTCGATGAGGGTGTAGGGCGGGTCCCCGGGGGCCCGGCCGTCGAAGTAGCGGGAGTAGTTCTCGATGCCGTTGCAGTAGCCGATCTCCTGCATCATCTCCATGTCGTGGCGGACCCGCTGCTCGATGCGCTCCGCCTCCAGGGGCTTGTTCTCGTCCAAAAACTGGTCCCGCCTGAGCTCCATGTCCCGCTCGATCTCGTTCATGGCGGCCATGAGCTTGGCCTGCCCTGTGGCGTAGTGGGAGGCGGGGAAGACGATGGCGTGGTCCTGGCGGCTCAAGACTTCCCCGGTCAGGGCGTTGATTTCGGTGATCCTCTCGATCTCGTCCCCGAAGAAGCTGACCCGGATGGCCCGGCCCTCGTTGCCCATGGGGAAGATGTCCAGCGTGTCCCCCCGGACCCGGAAGGTGCCCCGCTGGAAGTCGAGATCGTTCCGCTGGAACTGGATGTCAACGAGCTTGCGCATGACCTCCTCCCGGCTCACCTCCATGCCGGGCCGCAGGGACAACGACAGATGCAGATACTCCTCCGGGTCGCCCAGGGCGTAGATGCAGCTCACCGACGCCACGATGATCACGTCCTTTCGCTCGTTCAGGGCGCAGGTGGCGGAGTGGCGGAGCCGGTCGATCTCCTCGTTGACGGCGGTGGTCTTCTCGATATAGGTGTCGCTGGAGGCGATGTAGGCCTCCGGCTGGTAGTAATCGTAATAGGAAACGAAGTACTCCACCGCCGAGTCGGGGAAGAACCCCTTGAGCTCGGAGCAGAGCTGGGCCGCCAGGGTCTTGTTGTGGGCCAGCACCAGCGTGGGCTTCTGGACCTGTTCGATGACCTTGGCCATGGTGTAGGTCTTGCCGGAGCCCGTGACGCCCAGCAGCACCTGCAATTTATCGCCCCGCAGGACGCCTTCGCTGAGCTTCTCTATGGCCTCTGGCTGGTCGCCCTGAGGCGTGAAGGGGGAAACGACTTGGAACATCTTAATACTCGTAGTCTACTGTATGCGACTCTTGGACGTGCTGGTGGATATACACCCGGGCTTCGTTGTGGCTGGGGGCCTTATCGTAAGCGAGATACCCCTCCTTGTCCTTGAAGGTGACGATCAGGGCCGCGTCGTAGCTCCGGCCCTTGTGCAATTCGTCCAGCCCGTACTCGATCTCCACGATCTCCGGCACGGTCTCCTTCAGGGCCAACAGCTTCTGCCCCACCACAGGCGCGCACACCTCCGGGTCGATGAACTTGAACAACAGAACGTGCTTGAACATATAGCTTTCCTCCTTATCGTTTTATTGTAGTATACCGTAAAACCTTTTCTCTTTCAATTTTTCTTTTGCCGCTTTTTCTTTTCAAGTGAAAATAAAAAGCGGCGCAAAAAGAAAAGCACAGGAGAGGAAACGAGCTCCGCCACCACCGTTGCATGCTTTGTATAAAATTGCTATACTGTACCCAAATCTTGGGGAAGGGGGAGCGCCCGTGCGCTATGTGGTCTTCGACGTGGAGACGCCGAACCGGTACAACAACCGAATGAGCGCCATCGGCATCGCCGTGGTGGAGGACGGGCGGATCGCGGACACCTTCTATTCCCTGGTGGACCCGGAGCAGCCCTTCGACTGGTTCAACACCCAGTTGACCGGCATCGACAGCGAGGCGGTCCTGGGGGCGCCCACCTTCTGGGAGCTGTGGCCCCGGATCGAGCCCATCCTAAGCTCCGGCGTCCTGGTGGCCCACAACGCCCCCTTCGACCTGGGCGTGCTGAAGAAGTGCCTCCGGGGCTACGGCATCGAGTGGCGGACCGAGGTGCCGGGCCTCTGCACGGTGCGCATGGGGCGGCGGCTCCTGCCGGGGATCAGCCACCGGCTGGGCGACATGTGCGCCTATTACGGCATCGACCTCGACCACCACCGGGCCGACAGCGACAGCCTGGCCTGCGCCGCGATCCTGATCCGGTACATGGAGGCCGGAGCGGACCCCGGAAGGTACGTTCAATATTATACCATGGAGTGATTTTTTCTTTTGGGCACCTTTTCTTTTCGAAGAAAAGGTGCGAGACTTCCAATACATACCATATATACCCAAAATTTGGTTGCGCAGGATAGGCTTGTGTGCT
The DNA here is from genome assembly GCA_900319345.1 of uncultured Eubacteriales bacterium. Taxonomy (GTDB): domain Bacteria; phylum Bacillota; class Clostridia; order Christensenellales; family CAG-138; genus RUG472. The sequence goes on along the minus strand of ONNZ01000003.1, from coordinate 15,849 downwards.
ATGCTGTTTCCGTTATGAAAAGCAACCTGAAAAAAGCAGTTTTTTGTCTTCTTTTGGCCCTGCTCCTGCTGCCGCTGCCCCTGGTCCCCGCCGCTCAGGCGGAGGGCGCCCGGGAGGTGACGGGGGAGTGCGCCTATTATCTGCCGGATTACGGCATCGCGGCCCGGCTCACGGACGAAAGCCTCCTGACCCGGGTCACCGTCAAGGGCAACCGGTCCATGACCGTGTCCCTGCCCGCCTGCGAGGAGCCCTCCCTGTACCTGGTCTGGTTTGCCCGGCCCAAGACGTTGACCATCATCCAGTCGGACGAGCACGGTCGGCAGTTCAAGCGGGAGGATGTGAGCCCCCAGGCGCCCTTCGAGCGGTACGAGCTGGAGCCGAACTGCCGCAAGGTGGCCCTTTCCTCCGCCCAGCCCTGGACGGTCAGCTCCATGCGCTTCTTCGATGGGGCCCTGCCGGAGGATCTGATCTGCTTCGGAACGCCCCTTGAACAGGCAGACATGCTGGTCCTGCTGGGCCAGCCTCAGGCCCTCTTCGAGGAGCTGGGCGGCCTCTCCGCCCTGTACATGGGCAAGTATGAGCTGAAGACCGCCTACTGCTACCTCAACGAGGACAGCGCCTCCCTCTTCGCCAATACGGGCGACAACCGGCCCCTGAACGAAGCGCTGGACGCCCTTTGGTCCCTGGGCTATCGGGAAGCGCCCATCCTGGGCGAGTTCCTGGATCACGATTACAACGAGCTGGAGGACGTGCGGAACAACTGGACGGAGAAGGCCCTGGAGGAATACCTGGTGCGGCTGCTCCGGTCCCTGCAGCCCAAGCTGGTGGTCTGCGCCGGAGGCGGCGAGGAGGACCAGCGCAGCGCCTTCGTGGCCAGCCAGATCGAGAACGCCGTGAAACTGGCCGCGGACGCCGCCAAGTATCCGGACCTGGGCAAGGCTCACAAGGTCCAGAAGCTGTATCTCTCCGATCCCAACGGCGACACCGTCGTCTCCTACGACGCGGTGGAGGCCGAGACCGCGGCGGCCTACCGGCACCTCCTTTCCCGCCAGTTCTATAAGCGCACCCTGCCGGAGGCGGGCCGGTTCACCCTGACGTACACCGCGGTGGGCCAGGACAAGAAGAAGACGGACCTGCTGGAAAACCTGAAGGCCGACACCCTCCTGTCCTACGCGTCGCCCACCCCCGTGCCCACGGCTACGCCCACGCCCACGCCCACGCCCACGCCGACCCCCACGCCCACGCCCACGCCGACGCCGACCCCGACGCCGACGCCCACGCCCACGCCTACGCCGACGCCTACGCCCACACCCACGCCGACACCCACCCCCACGCCCACGGTCACGGACAAGGTGGCCCGGCTGCCCTACAAGGGCGCCCTGGAGGCGGTGCTGGCGGCGGTGCTGGTCCTGGCGGCCCTGGGCAGCTTGGCGGCCTTCTTCCTGCACCTTCGGGGCAGGGACGTGCCCCTGCTGGCGGTGACCGTCGCCGCCATGGTGCTGGCCGTCCTGGCCATCGTGGGGTTCTCCTATCTGCGGTACATCGCCGTCCTGCCGGAGCCCACGCCCACGCCCATAGCCACGTTCACCCCTGCACCAACCTTTACCCCCAGCCCGGAGCCCACGGCGACGCCGGAGCCCACGGACACGCCGGAGCCCACGGAGGAGCCCACGCCCACGCCGGAGCCTACGCCCACCCCCACCCCGGACCCCTACCCCTTCCTGCCCTCCGGGGAACAGGAGCAGGTGGAGACCTTCGATGAGGAGGCCGGAAAGTGGGTCTATCGCTCCGACATCCTGAGCGTGGAGATCGACCGCCGGGTCTACGCCGTGCCGGAGCTCCTGCAGACGGAGGTCATGGGGAAGCCCTACGAGGTGACCGGCGGCCGGGAGCAGGGCCAGCCCGTGACCTACTTCGTGGCCCACGTGTACACCCGGGACTACGACAGCTTCTATCCCACCTTCGCGGACAATCGGAAGAGCAGCTACACCCGGTGTATGCCCCAGGAGATGGCCCTGCGCTATAAGAGCGTCATCTGGTTCACCGGCGACAACCTGATCCAGGCCGAGGCCTCCGCCAAGGGCATCCTGATCCGGGACGGCCGGATCTTCAGCCAGTTCAGGGCCTCCAACGCCATGGCCTACTATTCGGAGACCATGTCCTTCAAGGTCATCGACAAGCGGGAGACGGACGCCGTGACCCTGTGGGAATCCGGCACCCAGGACGTGTTCTCCTTCCCCCGGGGCTCCGACCTCATCATGGAGGGGCAGATCTCCGCCGGCGCCATCAACACCACCCAGCGGAACCCCCGCTGCGCCGTGGGCATGGTGCAGCCGGGCCACTTCGTCGTCATCGTGGCGGACGGCCGCCAGCCGGGCTACAGCATCGGCTTTAGATTGATCGAGCTGGCTAAGATACTGCAGGACGAGGGCTGCGTGGAGGCCTTCAACCTGGACGGCGGCATCTCCACGGCCCTGTTCTTCCTGGGCGTGAAGCTGAACCACCACGGGGACGAGGCCGGCACGGGCCGAGTGGTGGACTACCAGCAGCGACCCCTGCCCGAGGGACTGGCCTGGGGCTATTCCGAGCTCTGCGGGACCGTAGGCGCGGGAGAATAGCGCAGGAACGGGCATACTACCTTATACAGGAAAAAAAGATGAAGAAAGATATGTTGGAACTCAAGAACGTGTCCTTCCAGGTGGCGGAGGACCGGGGCGACAAGGAGATCATCCGCGGGGTGAGCCTGGTCGTGCCCGAGAGCAAGCTGGTGGTCATCACCGGCCCCAACGGCGGCGGCAAGAGCACCCTGGCTCGGCTCATCGCGGGCATCGAGAAGCCCACCGAGGGCCGCATCCTCTTTCAGGGGGAGGACATCACCGAGAAGAGCATCACCGACCGGGCGCGGCTGGGCATCGCTTACGCCTTTCAGCAGCCGGTCCGGTTCAAGGGCATCAAGGTGCTGGACCTCATACGCATCGCGGCGGGGAAGCATCTGGCCGCGGCGGGGGCCTGCGAATACCTGTCCGCTGTGGGCCTCTGCGCCCGGGACTACATCGACCGGGAGGTTAACGCAAGCCTGTCCGGCGGGGAGCTGAAGCGGATCGAGATCGCCACGGTCCTGGCCAGGGGCGCGGCCCTGTCCGTCTTCGACGAGCCGGAGGCGGGCATCGACCTGTGGAGCTTCCAGAACCTGATCGAGGTCTTCGAAAACATGCGGCGGACCATCCAAAATAGCTCCATCCTCATCATCTCCCATCAGGAGCGGATCCTCAACATCGCCGATGAGATCGTGGTGCTCAAGGACGGCCGGGTGGAGAAGCAGGGGCCCCGGGACCAGATCCTGCCCCAGCTCATGGGCACCGCCTCCGCCGTGTCCGAATGCCACATGATCTCAGGGAAAGGGGGCGCGCAGGCATGAAGCTGGACGAGATCCAAAAGCGGCTCCTCCAGGAGATCGCGGACCTGCACGCCGTGCCCGAGGGGGCCTACAACATCCGGTCCAACAGCCAGATGGCAGGCCGCCGGTCCACAGCCAACATCGAGATCACCTCGAAGACGGACGTGAGCGGCATGGACATCCGCATCGCGCCCTTCACCAAGAATGAGAGCGTCCACATCCCCGTGGTCCTGACCCAGACCGGCCTCAAGGAGGTGGTCTACAACGACTTCTTCGTGGGCGAGGGGGCGGACGTGCTGATCGTGGCGGGCTGCGGCATCGACAACTGCGGCAACCAGGACGCGGAACACGACGGCGTCCACCGGTTCTACGTGGGGAAGAACGCCCATGTGAAGTACGTGGAGAAGCACTACGGCTCCGGCGAGGGGAAGGGGAAGCGCATCCTGAACCCGGGCACAGAGGTCTACCAGGACGAGGGCAGCACCGTGGAGATGGAGATGGTGCAGATCAAGGGCGTGGACGACACCGTCCGCACCACCACCGCCGAATTGAAAGCCGGGGCAAAGCTCCTGGTCCGGGAGCGGCTCATGACCCACGGGGAGCAGCGGGCCATCAGCACCTACGTGGTGGAGCTCAACGGCGCCGGCGCCACGGCGGACGTGGTCTCCCGGTCCGTTGCCCGGGACTCCTCCTATCAGAAGTTCGACGCCAAGATCGTGGGCAACGCCCCCTGCTCCGGCCACACGGAGTGCGACTCCATCATCATGGACAACGGCCGCATCCTGGCGGTGCCGGGCCTGGAAGCCAACGACCTGGACGCGGCGCTGGTCCACGAGGCCGCCATCGGCAAGATCGCCGGGGAGCAGCTCACCAAGCTCATGACGTTGGGCCTTACCGAAGCGGAGGCCGAGGAACAGATCATCAACGGCTTTTTGCAGTAAAACGAAAAACAGCCGGGGGAGGGCTCGCGCCCTCCTTTTTATTTCTTGCTTTCTGGCTCAAGTTCACGAAAAATACAAATTGTTTGAATAATTTTTCATTTTCCCTTCCATATTCCGTTTTTGCATGATATACTATAAACATCCCGATCTGCCCGGATTTGGCCGGGTGGGGGAGGAAATAATTCAGGAGGGGTTTCTATGGCAAACAATGAACCAAAGAAGGGCGGTATCCTGCGGGCATACCTGAACTTCAACGTACTGTACAAGATCCTCATCGGCCTCGTCATCGGTGCGGTCGCGGGCATCATCCTGGCCGCCACCGGCGTCACGGCCCTGCCCAAGTGGATCAGCATGTTCGGCACCATCTTCACTCGGCTGCTGAAGATGATCATCATCCCCATGATCGTGGGCTCCCTGGTGGTGGGCGCGTCCTCCGTCTCTCCCGCTAACGTGGGCAAGGTCGGTATCCGCGTGGTCATCATCTACCTCATCACCTCCGCCTGCGGCGTCATCATCGGCTTGGTCATGGGCAACATCTTCCAGCCCCATGCTGAGCTGGCCGCCGTCACCGAGCTGGCCGCCAACGCCGCCGGCAAGATGCCCTCGGATCAGACCGTTTGGGACATCATCGCCAACATCATCCCCACCAGCGTCCTTACCTCCCTGGTCAACGAGACCGTGCTCCAGGTCATCTTCTTCTCCCTGGTCTTCGGCCTCTGCCTGTCCTTCATGAAGGTGTCCGAGGATGAGCGCATCCGCACCATCTCCACCACCATGTACAACATCTTCGACTGCCTGGCCGAAGTCATGATGCGGATCGTCTCCGGCATCATGCAGTACGCCCCCATCGGCGTGGCCGTCCTCATCTGCGAGGTCTTCGCCAAGAACGGCGCCAAGGTGGCCGGTGCTCTGCTCACCGTGACCATCGCCTGCTTCCTGGGCTATGCCATCCACATCATCGGCGTCTACGGCGGCCTGCTCGCCATCTTCCGCATCAAGATCGGCGCCTTCTTCAAGGAGGCCCGGACGCCCTTCATCACCGCCTTCGTCACCCGTTCCTCCAACGGCACCCTGCCCACCACCTTCGCCGCGGCGGAGAACCTGGGCATTGACAAGGAGGTCTACGCCTTCTCCCTGCCCCTGGGCGCCACCATCAACATGGACGGCACGGCCATCTACCAGGGCGTCTGCGCCTTCTTCCTGGTGATGTCCACTCAGGGCCGCGGGCTGACCATGGGTGAGATGGGCATGATCGTGCTCCTGGCCACGCTGGCCTCCATCGGCACTGCGGGCGTGCCCGGCGCCGGCGCCATCATGCTGGCCATGGTCATGTCTGGCATCGGCTTCCCCATCGCGGAGAAGACCGACCTGGCCGGCGCCTACGCCATGATCCTGGGCATCGACGCGCTCCTCGACATGGGCCGTACCGCTCTGAACGTCACCGGCGACTTGACCTGCACCGCCTGCATCGCCAAGAAGCTGGGCTTCGTCAAGGCCGACTCCGTGCTGAAATAAGGCATGCAGCGGAACGACCTGGACAACCGGCTCAGAGAGCTGGGCATCTACAGCGATTTCTACTATCGCAAGGAGCTCAAGGCCCTGATGCAGATGCTGGGGGAGTACGAGCGGCTCAACTGCCTGCTCACCGGCGTCCACGAGGGCAACCGGAAGATGGTGGCCGTTACGGACCGGCGGATCATCGTCCTCTTCACTGCCCTGGGCGGGGGGGACGTGAAGATCATCCGGCGGGAGTCGGTGAAGACGTACCGCTTCGAAAAGAAGTTCCTCTTCTCCACCCTCACCATCGAGACCAACGGCGGCGCGACCTTCGTCTTCACCAACACCCAGGGCAAGCTCAAGGACCTGTTCGACTGGGCCATGAAGGAGCCCCTGCCCTCAGCCGAGTAAACCGAACAAACGAAAAGGACAGTCTGCGGACTGTCCTTTTTTCTGTCTATGGATGCTTTCAAATCTTGCCTATTCTTCCTCGATCCTGGTGATGCTGGCGCCCAGGGCGTTGAACTTGTGCTCCAGGTGCTCGTAGCCCCGGTCGATGTACTCGATGCCCCGGACCTTGGTCTCGCCCATAGCGGAGAGCCCGGCCACGATCAGCGCGGCCCCGGCCCTCAGGTCGGTGGCGTGGATGTCCGCGCCCCGCAGGTTCTCCACCCCCCGGACCCGGGCGGTGCGCTTGCTGACGCTGATGGAAGCGCCCATCTTGCGGAGCTCCTTCACGTGGTTGAACCGGCTCTCGAAGATGTTCTCCACCACCACGGAGTTGCTGCTGGCGGTGGTGAGATAGGCCATCATGGGCTGCTGCAGGTCCGTGGGGAAGCCGGGGTACACGGCGGTCTTGATGTTCACGCCCCGGGGCCGGCCATCCATCTTCACCCTCAGGTAGAACTCCCGGCCGTCGTCACCCTCCACGATCTGGGCGCCGCTTTCCAGGAGCTTGGCCGTGATGGCCTCCATATGGGTGGGGATCACGTTCTTGATGATCACGTCGCCCCGGGTGGCGGCGGCGGCGATCATGTAGGTGCCGGTCTCGATCTGGTCCGGGATCACGGCGTAGCTGCAGCCGTGGAGCTTCTTGCGGCCCTGGATACGGATCACGTCTGTGCCCGCGCCCTTGATGGACGCGCCCATCATGTTGAGGAAGTTAGCCACGTCCACCACGTGGGGCTCCTTGGCCACGTTCTGCAGCACCGTCTGCCCCTCGGCCTTGCAGGCGGCCAGCATCAGGTTGATGGTGGCGCCCACGGACACGAGATCGAAGAAGATCTCCGCCCCCCGGAGCTTGCTGGCCTGGGCCCGGACCACGTTCCGGCTCTCGTCGATGTACACGTTGGCGCCCAGGGCCCTGAGGCCCTTGATGTGCTGGTCGATAGGCCGGGGGCCGATGACGCAGCCGCCGGGCAGCGCCAGCTCCACCTCGCCGTAGGCGCCCAGCATGGCACCCAGCAGGTAGTAGGAGGCGCGCATGGCGCTGATCTCCGGGAACGTGGCGTCCACGGTGCTGATATGGGTGGGGTCCACCCGCATGCAGTCGCCTCGGGTGAAGTCCACCTGAGCGCCCATGCGGGAGAGGATGTGTTTTAGGGTCTGCACGTCCTGGATGGCGGGCAGATTCTCCAGGATACAGCATTCTCCGGCCAGGATCGACGCCGGGATGATGGCCACCGCCGCGTTCTTCGCGCCGCTGATGGTGACCGTCCCCTCCAGTCGCCGTCCGCCCTGGATGCTGTAGTATTGATTCATAGAAAAACCTCCGTGAAGTAGGAGTAAACCGCTATTCTTTACTATATCGAATTATCCCGTTCCCGTCAACCTTTTTCCCGACCCGACAACTTGTAGGGGGCGATTCACGAATCGTCCGCCTTTCTCATCCCAGATCGTACAGCAGGTCGTAGGCTTCGTACCATTTGCGCAGGGTGCCGTCGTTGGCCCATTTCAACAGCTGGCTGTCGATGAGGGACAGCAGATCCTTCTCCTCCCGAGTGCCGATCACGTGGTAGTCCACGGTGCCCAGGGCGTAGCCGGACAGGATCATGGCCTTGTCCTGGTGGGAGAGGGCCACGGTCCGGGGCATGCAAGCCGCGTCCACGGACCCGGCCCTAAGGGCCACCAGCATGTCGTAGTAGGCGGCGAAGGGGACGACGACGAGCCCGTTCTCCTCGTCCTGCTGGTACTTGGTGACCACGGTGTAGCAGGCGGTGTCGTGGAGCACGGCGATCCGCTTTTCAGAGAGGTCCGCCTTGGCGGGGATGGAGTAGCCCATGAGCACGCAGGGGTCCCGGTAGAAGGGGTTCTCGGTGGCGATGTAGGCCTTGCCGCTGAGCTTGTCCAGGCTCATGATCGTGATGTCGATGTTCCCCTCGCTCATCTGCCAGGCTACCGTATGCCGGCTGACGGGGATCCGTTCGCAGCCGTCGGCGCTGTTGAAGATCACCTGGGACAGGGCGTCGCACAGCGCCAGCTCCAGCCCCTTGCCGCTGTGGTTCAAGCCGTAGATGTCCTCGTCCACGCCCACCCGCAATGTGCCCTTCTTCCGGAGCACGTCGATCTCCGCGTTGTTCATGTAGCTGTCCGCAGGCTGGTTCACCAAGATGGCCACGAAGATCACCAGCAGCATCCCCAGCAAAAAGAGCACAGGGCGCAGGGGGAGCTTCTCCTGCCAGTTGTCGGGCAGGAGCCGCCGCCGATGCTTCTGTACCTTTTTGTTGAATTTGGTCTCCATCCTGTTCAGTATAGCATGGAAGCGCACAGAAATGAAGCCCGACTTTTCGGGAACGCCGGTTTGTCCACAAGATGACTTGCAGGGCAGGCGCCGTTATGATATACTATTCAATACGTCAGGCCGTTTTTTCACCGAGGGTTTTCCGGACGAATGCCTGAACACTATACTAAGGAGAGTTTTGCCAAATGAAAAAGATCATCGCCATGCTGCTGACGCTCGTCATGACGCTGTCCCTTCTCGCCGCCTGCGGGCAGAACGCCGAGGCGCCCGTCGCCGACGCGGATACAGACCCGGCCGACATCGTGACCATCATGGTCAACATCAAGGGCTTGGGCGGAAGCATCGAGATCACGGACGACGGCACCGATCCCCATCCGGATCCTGAGTATCCCATGCAGTCCGCCTTCGTAAACGCTGAAAAGGGCACCGTCGTCAAGATCCTCGCCACGCCGGAGGAGGGATATCACTTCTTCAAGTGGACCGTCAACGGCGTCGAGTATTCGGTGGATCCCCTGATCACCGTTACCGCAGAGGAGGACACCGAGTTCATCGCGGAGTTCCTGCCTGAGGGCAAGGACGGTAAGCACGTGGATCTCGCCACGGTCACGGTCCTGGGCGACCTGCTGGGCCTGCCCGACGTCGGAAGCTCCTGCGGCGACGGGAGGTATATCTACGCGTTCGAGCAGGACGGCAACACCTATCGGGCCATTTGCGAGATCTCCGAGGAGACCGCCCAGGCCATATTCGATCTGGATTTCGAGGATCCCGATTACACGAAAAAGGAGAACGAGCTCATCGCGCCGCTGCCCGTGAAGGCCATTGAGAACCTGACCGAGGGCATGCCCACCCAGGAGGAGGCGGATCGGTATCTGGGCAAGACCGGCCAGGAGCTGATCGACGAGGGCTGGTTTGTGCATTTTTACAATCTGGAAGAAATGAAGTTCGGAATGGTCCACGGCGTCTATTCCTACGCCATCACGTTTGAAGGGGAGATCAAGGATCCCGAGAACTTCGACGAAAACACGGATATGGGCGGTCTGACCGTCGTGGCCATCACCTGCGACGGCATCGGCGACGCCACCCATATGGACATGCCGGAGGATTGATCCGCCGCCCTCGGGCGCTTCCGCGGGGACTTTGACATTTCCGGACGGAAGCAGACAAGTCTACACACATAAAAAGCTGGGGCAGACGGCTTCGCCCCAGCTTTTTTGCGCTTCGACAGCGCCGCACGGAAAAAAGAACGGAAAAAACAACGAGAAACCAAACAAAGTGCAGGTTTCGACTATGTTTCGACCCTGGTTCCAGCCGCGCGGCTTTCCATCTTTCCTTATCCCTGCGCTGGCGTCAGCACCGCCACGCCCGCGGGGAAGGGCGCCTCCAGGGCGTCCAGCCGGTGGACGGGGACGGCGGGATCAAGGGCCTTGAGGAAGGGCTCCTCCGTGGCGATGACCTCGAAGCTGTGGCCGGGGCACCGGTAGTGCATGGGCACCACCAGCTTGGGCTGCAGGGCCTTCACCGCCTCCGCCGCCTGGGGGCCGGACAGGGTGTAGAAGCCGCCCACGGGGATGAAGAGCACGTCCGCGCCACCGCAGGCGTCCACGAGGGCGGGGGTGGGCGCTTCGCCCAGGTCCCCCAGGTGCACGATCTTCAGCCCCTCGGCTTCGAAGATATAGGCCCGGTTGGGGCCCCGCTTCTTGCCCTGGACCTCGTCGTGCCAGCAGGGCGCACAGGTGATCTTCACGTCCAGGAAGGTGGTCGCTTTCGTGCTGTTCACGATCACGTAGTCCCCCTTCACCTGGGAATAGTCGCAGTGATCGAAGTGCTCGTGGGACGCGGTGACCACCTGCGCCTTCACGACGGGATGGGGCAGGATGTCCTGGGCGTAGGGGTCGGTGACGATCCGGGTGCCCGCTTTGGTTTCCAGCAGGAAGCTGGCGTGGCCCAAATAGGTGATCTTCATGGTCTTTCTCCTTTGAATTTTAATATAGCCGCCGCCGCGCCGCCGCAGCGGTTCTCCAGCGCGATCCGTTCCGCGCCCGCGAGAGCGTGGGTCATGGTCAAAACCGTTCGTTCGTCCGCTGCCCGCCAAAAGCCCCGCCGATAGGCGAGGTACGCCGCCCACAGGGCCCGGCGCACGTCCTCCGATTCCGGGCAGGGGGCGTCCCCCTTCCGGGCCAGGATGGCCATCCGGTTCTCCACATAGCTGCCCCCGGGCCGGGTGTCCAGCCCCTGGACCCAGCGGATGAGTCCGTCGAACCAACTATCGGACAGAAAGAACAGCAGCCAGCCGTTTTTCGCCCGGACCTCCCGGACCTGGGGCCACAGGGAAGCGTTCAGCTTGTCCGCCGCTGCCTGGGCCCCGCCTTGGACGAAGGTCCCCACCGATAGCTGCCCCTCGCTTCTAGGCAGGCGGAACTCCGCCGCCTTCACGTTAGCCCCGGTGACGGCCGTTACCCAGGCGGCCAGGGCCTCCGTCAGGGTCGTGTACAAATCTTCCATACATAGAGCGTACCCAAAAACCCCCGCCCTGTCAAGGGAAGGTTTAGGCCCGGGCGAACGAGGCCATACTGTCCCCATGAAACGAACGATCCTGTTTTTCCTCGCCGCCCTGACGCTCCTGGTCCTGCTGCCCCTGCTCCCGTCCCGGCCCGACCCGGCGGCGGAGGTGCTGCGCCTCCACATCCTGGCCAACAGCGACAGAGAGGAGGACCAGGCCGTGAAGCTCCGGGTCCGGGACGCCCTGCTGCCCCTCTTCGAGACCGCCGCCTCCTACGACGACGCCCGTGCCTTCGTCCTCGACCACGGGGCGGCCCTGCTGGATCGGTGCCAAACCGTCCTCGCCGATGCCGGCGTCCCCTACGGGGCCCAGCTCCTCCTGGGCGTCAGCCCCTTCCCCGACAGGACCTATAACGGGACCCTGTTCCCCGCGGGCCCCTACGACGCCCTCCAGATCGTCCTGGGGGAGGGCGCGGGCCACAACTGGTGGTGCGTCCTGTTCCCGCCCCTGTGCATCGTCACCCGGGACGGCGCCGCGCCCACTGATGCGCCCATATCTTTCGAAAGCGATATCCTGGCCTTTTTTCGCCGCTGGTTCAGCGGAAAATGAAAAAGGACAGCTGCTTTACAGCTGCCCCGCGGTTTTTACACCCGCAGCACGCCCCGCCAGCCCCGAACGGAGTAATAGGAATCGGCTCCGTTGTGAAAGACGAAGACGGTGTCGTACCGCCGTTCGCAGAACAGAGCGCCCCCTAAGGCGCGGATGGCGGGCGGGGTGGCGATCCAACTGGAAGTCTTCAGATCGAATGCCCCCAGGGTCTGCAGATGCCGATACTGTTCCTCGTTCATGAGCGTCACGCCTATGGCCTGCGCCTGGCGTTCGGCGCTTTCCTCCGGCGGATTTTTCTTCCGCGCTGCCCGGGTGGCCTCGTCAAAGCATACGCCGCGACGCCCCGCCGGGGTTTCGGCGGCGCAGTCCGCATATAGGATCCGGTCCCCGTCCCGGCCGATCACGTCCGGCTCTCCGCCGGTCTCCTCCATCCGCTGCAGGATCAGCAGCTTTTCCTCCGTGAGCCGGGGCTGGATCTCTGCCCAGCATATACCCTGGTGCCGTCGGGGATTCTGTTCAAACCGTTCCTTCAATCGTTCGATCATGTCGTTTACCTCCTGTCCCTTGCTGCTTTTAAAACTCCTTGGGCGACGAAGTTCCCTCTTTCAAAACGCGGATTCGCTCTTTTCGCATCGGGGATGGCCGTCTGCACGGCTGCGTGCAGGGTCCCCGGTCGCGGTCATGCCCTGTCCTCCGCTCGGCATCCATGAGATGTATACCTCGGTAAGTCGTTGAACACAAAGATTGCTTTTATTATATCAGGTACAAATCTCTGTGTATAGGGTCATCGTTGGATATAGAGATTTCATTGTCTGCATACGGTTACTTTGTCGAAAAAGAGGGCATACTGGAGGCAAAACAACAAAACGGAGACAGAAACAATGGAAACTTTTGGAAATCGAAAGACCGGAGGTCAGGGATGAGGCCCCGGGCGGGGCTCCGGCGGCTGGGGGCCGTGGTGGCGGTGCTGCTGGTGGTGCTGCTGCCGTTGGCTGCAGACGCGGCGGTGCTCAAGCGCGGCTCCCGGGGCGACGAGGTGGTGACCCTGCAGAAGAAGCTGAAGCAGTGGGGCTACTACGACGGGTCTGTGGACGGCGTCTTCGGCGCCGGCACGGAGAAGGCGGTGCAGTACTTCCAGCGGAAGAACGGCCTCACGGCGGACGGCGTCGTGGGCGCCAAGACCGCGGCGGCCCTGGGCATGACCCTGTCGGGCAGCGGCCAGACGGCCCAGGCGGACAATTCCTCGGACCGCAGCGTCCGGCTCCTGGCCGCCTGTATCTATGGCGAGAGCCGGGGCGAGCCCTACAAGGGCCAGGTGGCCGTGGGCGCGGTGATCCTGAACCGAGTCAAGTCCAGCAAGTTCCCCAACTCCATCGCCGGCGTCATCTACCAGTAGATATACTGTAAAGGGTGGTTTTCCAAGGGCCGCCAAATCTAAAAACGCTGCGGCAGGACGGTTGCGGGACCGACGCGCAGCTGGCAAAAAGAATTGTAACACAGGCACTATACCACAGCGACGGAAAAAAGAAAAGGGTCTCGATGAAAGAAAGGAGAAATCTTATGAACATGACGCGGATCATTCGGAACACGGTCTATCAGGTGAAGGTCTACAACGACCGACAGGACGACATCTCCATGGAGGACGCCATCCTCCGCCTGATCCTCAACCAAACCACCCTCCGACGGGAGCCCCCGGCCCCGACAGCCGCCCTCGAAAAGGCGATCGTCTGAGGGCACACCCATGGCATCCTATTTTGAACAGCGCGGCGGCACCTACACCCCGGTCAACGGCGTCCAGCTTCCTGACCTGGTCCTGGACGCCCCGCCGCCCGGCCCCCTGGGAAAGTTCGGCCGCATGCGCAAACGCTACCTGGAGCAGCGCCGCGACGGCACCTTCACAGCCCTGGTCCTTTCCGGCAAACTGACGGAGCACTTGTTGGAAATGGACCAAACGGCCCGGGACCAACTGGCCGCCCTGACCCGCCAACTGGCCGCCGACGAGGGCGTCACCGAATCTCTCAAGGCCCGGAACCAGATGGAATGGGTCCGGCGCATGAACTCCATCCGCAACCGTGCGGAGGAGATTGTCAAGAACGAACTTATCTACAACTGAACAAGCAGGGGCCGCTGCATTTTGCAGCGGCCCCTCAAACATTCTGCATTAAGAATCTCATGAAAAGTTGCGATACATTCGTTTTTTCAAAAGATCCAAAATGGCCAGGTACCCGTATCCGATCCCCAGCAGAAAAACCAAGATGGCAAGGATCCACCAAACGGTGCCCATGAACGGAAGGCCGCTGGTAAATCCCAATGCGCCGGCGGGACTGCCCCAGTTCAGGAAGAAATAGGGATAGCGAACGCCTTTCAAAAACTCCCATCCGGCCAGATACCCGATGCCTGCATAGATGGCATAGGCAAGGGGCGGCAGCGTGACGAGGGGGATATGACGCTTCTGCAGCGTTCCGTACACGCCGGTCACAAAGAAATCGGCAACGGCCGCGACCGGGACCACGACGTGGGTCAACACGTTCTGCACATTCCACGCATGGGAACCGAGGGTCGGCGCAAGCACAAAGGCGAACACGACGCCCGTCAGCGTGATGGATACGGCTCCGACGAATCGGATGACGTACAAAACCGTCCTCGGCGGTGTATGCCGAAAAAGCAGCCACAGGCCGATCACGCAGATCACTGCGACGGCGATATTCGATTGGATCGTAAAGAACATAAAGACCCGGCTGCCGCCCATAAACGAGCCGCGCCCGGCGGTTGCGGTCCGATAGATGCCGACGGCTGCGGCGAGGATGACGATCAACTTCAGCAGGACGGACAGGTATTTTGCTTTATCGGATGGTTTCATATGCTCCTCAGAACGGCAGGTTCACTCGACGGATTCCGCCGCCAAAATGCGCTCCACCAGATCCCGCTTTTCATACAGGACGCAGCCGCCCGCATGGTCCTCCAGCAGGTGCCCGTTTTCGCGCAGGGTCACAAACAGCCTGGAATTCAGAGCGTCTCTGAGAGACGTATTTCTCACGTTCACGTCCGAATACGGGGAGAACGGACACGGCTCCGCGCCGCCGTGAGAATTGATGTGGAAAAAGCCGCGTCCTGCTGCGACACAGCCGCCGGAGCTCTTTTCGTCGCCGGGGAAGGACAGATAGACCATCTCCGGGTGCTGTTCCCGCAGCCGCGTCAGCTCCGCCTGCAGATAGTCTCGCTCGGCGTCGCCGGGGGCAAGCTCCCGGCTGTCCTCTGTGACCGGCACGAACTCCACAAAGATGACCACCTTGCAGCCGCGGTCGGACAGCGTCTTAAGGAACGATTCGGAGGTGACCTCCCGGATGTTCTCGGTCGTCACGGTGACGGACGCGCCGTAGATCAGTCCCCGGCGGTGCAGCTCGTCCATGTTCTGCACCAGGCGATCGTAGATCCCCTTGCCGCGGCGCGCGTCGGTCACGGTCTGCTCGCCCTCGATGCTCATGATCGGGACGAGGTTGCGGCAGCGGTCGAACAGGTCAAAATACCGCGCATCCATGAAGGTGCCGTTGGTAAAGATCGGGAACAGGATGTTGGAGCGCTTGCCCGCCGCCTCGATGATGTCCCGCCGCAGCATGGGTTCGCCGCCTGCGAGCAGGATAAAGCTGATGCCGAGCTCGTCGGCTTCGCTGAAGATCTTGAGCCATTCCGCGCTGGTCAGCTGCTGCACGGGCGCGGCGTCCACGGTCGCGTGGTTGCAGCGGGAATAGCAGCCCGCGCAATGCAGGTTGCATTGGCTCGTGATGCTTGCGATCAGAAACGAGGGAATATGCAGTCCGTTATCCTCAGCCTTCCGGCGCTTCCTCGACGCGGCGGCGGTGGCGGCGGCAAAGCGCAGCATGAACGCGCTCTCCCGCGGATTCTGCAGCGTCGCCTTTAGAAGATCCTTCATGAAATCCTCAATGCCCTTGGACAGATACGCCTGCAGGTCAAACGATTCGCTCATAGTTTCTCCTGTTGTAGATATTCGTTCGCCGGTTTCTCCGCGGCGGAAACCGCAAAGACGCTTGCGTCGCCAAGCTTGGAATGGTATCGTACGGCCGTTCTCACGGCATGGTAAACCGTGATCGTCCCTTCCACAGCGGCTTACACCCGGAAGGACGCGATATACGCCGTATCCGGCGCG
>ONNZ01000021.1 GCA_900319345.1 uncultured Eubacteriales bacterium | reverse complement strand
CGAAGCAGATGGGCTGGATGCCCTTGGCGATCTCGTAGGGATCGAAGCCGGCGGCTTTGCAGATCTCCCGGCACTCCTCCACGGAGCCGATGCCGTACTCTTTGATGACGCCATTGATCTTGGCGATGCGGCGGTCGTAATTCTCAAACAATGCCATAATGAACCTCCCTTATTCCTTGCGGGGATCGATGTACTTGACGGCCGCGTCCCACTGGCCATAATGACCGGTGGCCTTCTTCAGGGCCTCGGCGGGTTCGATGCCGGCCTTGATGAAATCCATCATCTTGCCCAAGCTGATGAACTCGTAGCCGATGATCTCGTTCTCGGCGTTGAGGGCCATCCTGGAGCAGTAGCCCTCGGTCATCTCGAGATACCTGGGGCCCTTCTCACGGGTGGCGAACATGGTGCCGATCTGTGACCTGAGGCCCTTGCCCAGATCTTCGAGGGACGCGCCCACCAGCAGGCCGTTGTCAGAGAAGGCGCTCTGGGTCCGGCCGTAGACGATCTGCAGGAACAGCTCCCGCATGGCGGTGTTGATGGCGTCGCACACGAGGTCGGTGTTCAGGGCTTCCAAGAGGGTCTTGCCGATGAGGATCTCCGAGGCCATGGCGGCGGAGTGGGTCATGCCGGAGCAGCCGATGGTCTCCACCAGGGCTTCCTCGATGATCCCGTCCTTCACGTTCAGCGTCAGCTTGCAGGCGCCTTGCTGGGGAGCGCACCAGCCGATGCCGTGGGTGAAGCCGGAGATGTCCGAGATCTGCTTGGCCTGGACCCACTTGCCCTCCTCGGGGATGGGGGCCGGGCCGTGGTATGCGCCCTTGGCGACGGGGCACATATGGGTGACTTCCGCGGTGTAATTCATGTACATTCCTCCTTATGAAATGGTGGGTGACGATTTGTACGCTTGCCGGAGAAAACAGCCTTCTCCACTATTGTGTATACTATCAGAAAACCCGCCCGAATGCAAGGGTGGGTCGACAGGTATTTATTGAAAACCCGATCCTGTTATCCCATATGAGCTTCTCTTTTTTCCGCCGCTTTTTTCTCTTCACGAAGAGAAAAAAGCGGCAAAAGAGAAACCCCTACGCCTCAGCCCGTTCCCGGCTGCGCCAGCGGCCGGAGAGGTAGAACACGCCGCCGATAAGGAGCGGCATGAACCCGGCCAGGGCATCGCCCATCCAGAACCCGAAGCAGTCCCAATGGAGGGCGAAGCCGAACAGGGCCGCAAGGCCGATCCGGCTGATCATGCCGTCGATGATGGCCACAGCGAGATTCAGCTTGGCCCGGCCGGAGCCGTTGATGAGGGAGAAAGCCACGGACCGGGTGCCCGCCCCGAAGAAGTTGAGGATCACGGGCAGCGTCAGCACCGCCGCCACGGTCAGCACGTCCGGATCCGGGGTGAACATGCCGTAGACCCCCTCGGGCCACAGGAGCATCACCGCCGTGAACAGGGCCGCAAAGCCCATGCCGACGAGCAGGATGGTGAGCAAGGTCTCGTTGACCCGCTTATACTTCCGGGCTCCCAGGTTCTGGCCCACCATGGTGCTGCCCGCGGTGGTGAAGGACTGGGAGATGACGCCGCACATGGTGTTCAGCTTGTTGAAGATGCCCGCGAGAGCCGAATAGGTCACGTCGAACAGGTTGATCCAGGACATGAGCAGGATCTTACTGAGGTTGATGGCCGCGGACTGGATGGCCATGGGGATGCCCAGGGCCAAAAGCCGCCGGAAGGTGGGCCCGTCGATGCGGAAGCTGGCGGGTCGGAAATCGAACCCGAAGCTCTCCCGCCGCCGGTAGAGGTACACCAACGAGGCGAGGAAGCTGACCCCCTGGCCGATGACGGTGGCCAGGGCCGCCCCGAAGACCTCCATGTGGCAATACTTCACGAACAGCACGTCCAATATCATGTTCAGGATGGCAGCCACGGCGATGAACAGGAAGGGCCGCTTGCTGTCGCCCATGCCCCGGAGGATGGCGCTGACGATATTGTAGCCGTAGATGAACACCAGCCCGCACACGCAGGTCACCAAATAGTCCATGGCGTAATCCCGGGCGGCGACGGGGGTGTTGAGCCAGGAGAGCAGGGAAGCGCGTAAAAGATAGCAGATCACGGCGATGGCCGCCGACGCGGACAGCAGGAAGGTGAACATGGTGCCGATGGTCTTTTTGATGTCCTCGGGCCGCCTCTCCCCCACGGCCCGGGCGATGATGACCTGGCCCGCGGAGCAGAAGCCCATAGCCACGAAGGTCAAGAGGTGTAGGAGGTCGCCGCCGATGGACACGGCGGACATACCGGCCTTGCCGATGTAGTTGCCCACCACCACCATATCCACCACGTTGTAGACCGCCTGCAGGGCGTTGGATACGAACAGCGGGAAGGCGAACCGCAGCAGCAGCGGTACCACCTTCCCCTCGGTCATATCCTTCACCATGGTCGCCTGTCGTTCCATGTTCGTCCCTCGCTTTCAGCGAAGCTGTCCTTTGTCATAGATGTGCTTCTCTTTTTTGGGCACCTTTTTTCCTCTTCACCGAAGAGAAAAAAGGTGCAAAGAAGAAAAGTTTCAATCTTCCGCAATCTTCCGCGCCACGAACACCCCCGACGCGGAAGCGTGGGACAGGGAGTGGGTAATGCCGCTGCCGTCGCCGATGATGTAGAGGCCCGGGTACCGGGTCATCAGGTTCTCGTCCAGGGACACCTCCATGTTGTAGAACTTCACCTCCACGCCGTAGAGCAGCGTATCGTCGTTGGCGGTGCCCGGCGCGATCTTGTCCAGGGCGTAGATCATCTCGATGATTCCGTCCAGGATGCGCTTGGGTAGCACCAGCGACAGGTCCCCCGGCGTGGCGGCCAGAGTTGGGGTCACCAGCCCCTTCTCGATCCGCTTCACCGTGCTCCGGCGGCCCCGGACCAGGTCCCCGAACCGCTGGACCATGACGCCCCCCGCCAGCATGTTGCTGAGGCGGGCGATGCTCTCGCCGTAGAGGTTGCTGTCGTTGAAGGGCTCGGTGAAGTGCTTCGATACCAGGAGCGCGAAGTTGGTGTTCTCCGTGTGCATGTCCTCCCGTTCGTAGCTGTGGCCGTTGACGGTGACGATGCCGTTGGTGTTCTCCGTGACCACGATGCCGTTGGGGTTCATGCAGAAGGTGCGGACGTTGTCCTCGAACTTCTCGGTCCGGTACACGATCTTGCTCTCGTAGAGCTCGTCGGTGAGATGGGAGAACACCACCGCCGGCAGCTCCACCCGGACGCCCAGGTCCACCCGGTTGCTGTGGGTGGGGATGTCCAATCGCTTACAGATCTCCTCCATCCACTTGCTACCGCTGCGGCCCACGGACACGATCAGCTGATCGCAGGTATAGTCGCCCTTCTCGGTGCAGACGGCGTAGCCGCTTTCCTCCACGGTCACGTCGTTCACCGGCGTGTCGAAGAAGAAGTCCACCGTGTCCTTCAGATACGCGAACAGGTTCTTCAGCACCACGTAGTTGATGTCCGTACCGAGATGCCGGACGGAGGCGTCCAGCAGATTCAGCTTGTTCTCGATGCACAGCTTCTTGAAGCGGGTCCCGGCGGTGGAATACAGCTTGGTCCCCTCGCCCCCGAAGGCCATGTTCACCTGATCCACGTATTTCATGAGCTCCAGGGCTTCCTTCTTGCCAATGTGCTCGTAGAGGGTGCCGCCGAAGTCGTTGGTGATGTTGTATTTGCCGTCGGAGAAGGCGCCCGCGCCGCCGAAGCCGGACATGATGGAGCAGGTCTTGCAGCGAATGCAGCTCTTGATCCTGACCCCGTCGATGGGGCAGCGCCGCTTCTCCAGAGGATGCCCTTCCTCGAACACGGCCACCCGCTTTTCGGGCGCCAGCTTTTTCAGTTCGTAGGCGGAGTAGATGCCGCCGGGGCCGCCGCCCACGATGATGACGTCATAGTTTTTCATGCAATGCACCTCCCAGGTGTAGTAACAAATAAGTATACCATGGGATATACAGGAAAGCAAACACAGCCTGCCGCTTTTTTGAAAAGCCCCATAGCTTTTGAACAAAAAACCCTTGCAAAATAAAAAACTGCTGGTATAATGGTGCCAATCACACGAAGGCTGTGAAGGAAAGAGTAGGCGGCGCGAGGTCTTCAGAGAGCATCCGGCTGGTGAAAGGATGCGGCAGACGCTGGTGAAGTACATTCCGGAGCCGCTTCCCTGAACGAGAGTAGGGGGAGACGGGTGCGCCCGATACAGCGTCCAAGGAGAAGGGTCTGCCTGCGGGGCGTCCCTTGAATTGAGGTGGTACCACGGCTTCACGTCGTCCTCTGTTTCGGCAGGGGACTTTTTTATTACGACAGGAGGAAAGACAATGGGAATCTATGAGGAACTGATCGAACGGGGCCTTTTGGCCCAGGTGACCGACGCGGACGAGATCCGGGAGATGGTGAACGCCGGCAAGGCCACCTTCTATATCGGCTTCGACTGCACGGCGGACAGCCTGACCGCGGGCCATTTCATGGCCCTGACGCTGATGAAGCGGCTGCAGATGGCGGGCAACAAGCCCATCGCCCTCATCGGCGGCGGCACCACCATGATCGGCGACCCCTCGGGCCGCACCGACATGCGCAAGATGCTGACCCGGGAGGACATCGACCACAACGCCGCCTGCTTCAAGCGGCAGATGGAGCGGTTCATCGAGTTCGGCGAGGGCAAGGCCATGATGGTCAACAACGCTGACTGGCTGCTGAACCTGAACTACGTGGAGCTCCTTCGGGAGGTGGGCGCCTGCTTCTCCGTGAACAACATGCTTAGGGCCGAGTGCTACAAGCAGCGCATGGAGAAGGGGCTCTCCTTCCTGGAGTTCAACTACATGATCATGCAGAGCTACGACTTCTACTACCTGTTCCAGCACTACGGCTGCAACATGCAGTTCGGCGGCGACGACCAGTGGTCCAACATGCTGGGCGGCACTGAGCTCATCCGCAAGAAGCTGGGCAAGGACGCCCACGCCATGACCATCACCCTCTTGACCGACTCCCAGGGCAAGAAGATGGGCAAGACCGCCGGCAACGCCGTGTGGCTGGACCCCAACAAGACCAGTCCCTTCGAGTTCTACCAGTATTGGCGGAACGTGGACGACGCGGACGTGATGAAGTGCATCCGGATGCTGACCTTCCTGCCCCTGGAGACCATCCGGGAGATGGACCAGTGGCCCGACAGCCGGATCAACGAGAAGAAGGAGGTGCTGGCCTTCGAGCTCACCAGCCTGGTCCACGGGAAAGAGGAGGCCGAGAAGGCCCAGTCCGCCGCCCGGGCCCTGTTCTCCGGGGAGGGGGACGACGCCAGCATGCCCACCACCTGTCTCTGCTGCGAGCAGGTGCCGGAGGAGGGTATCAACATCATCGACCTCATGGTCTGCTGCGGCCTCGTGAAGAGCCGGGGCGAGGCCCGTCGGCTCATCGAGCAGGGGGGCGTGAAGGTGAACGGGGAGAAGATCGCCTCCACCTACGCCACCGTGTCCCGGGAGCAGCTCTGCGCCGGGGCCAAGATCAAGAAGGGCAAGAAGGAGTTCCACAAGGCCCTGCTGCAGATGTGAGGAAAACCCAACCGCACGAAAAAGGGATCGCGGCCATGCCGCGATCCCTTTATATTATTTGAGGTATTACAGCTGCGGGCCGGCGGGCACCAGAGCCTTGCCCGCTTCGTTGGTCTCGTACTTCTTGAAGTTCTTGATGAACCGACCGGCGAGATCCTTGGCCTTCTCCTCCCAGATGTTGGGATCGGCGTAGGTGTCGCGGGGGTCCAGGATCTTCGGGTCCACGCCGGGCAGGGCCGTGGGCACCTCCAGGTTGAAGTAGGGGATCATCTTGGTGGGCGCGGTCAGGATGTCGCCGTTCAGGATGGCGTCGATGATGCCGCGGGTGTCCTTGATGGAGATGCGCTTGCCGGAGCCGTTCCACCCGGTGTTCACCAGGTACGCCTTGGCGCCACACTTCTCCATGCGCTTCACCAGCTCCTCACCGTACTTGGTGGGATGGAGCTCCAGGAAGGCCTGGCCGAAGCAGGCGGAGAAGGTGGGCGTGGGCTCGGTGATGCCCCGCTCCGTGCCAGCGAGCTTCGCCGTGAAGCCGGAGAGGAAGTAGTACTTGGTCTGATCCGGCGTCAGCACGGACACGGGGGGCAGCACGCCAAAGGCGTCGGCGGACAGGAAGATCACGTTCTTCGCGTCGGGGCCGGCGGAGATGGGGCGTACCTTCTTGACGATGTTCTCGATGTGCTCGATGGGGTAGCTGACCCGGGTGTTCTCGGTGACGGACTTGTCGGCAAAGTCGATCTTGCCGTTCTCGTCCAACGTCACGTTCTCCAGGAGGGCGTTCCGGCGGATGGCGTTGTAGATGTCGGGCTCGGAGTCCTTATCGAGGTTGATGACCTTGGCGTAGCAGCCGCCCTCGAAGTTGAAGACGCCGTTGTCGTCCCAGCCGTGCTCGTCGTCGCCGATGAGCAGCCGCTTCGGGTCGGTGGACAGGGTGGTCTTGCCGGTGCCGGAGAGGCCAAAGAAGATGGCGGTGTTCTCGCCCTTCATGTCGGTGTTGGCGGAGCAGTGCATGGACGCGATGCCCTGGAGCGGCAGGTAGTAGTTCATCATGGAGAACATGCCCTTCTTCATCTCGCCGCCGTACCAGGTGTTGAGGATCACCTGCTCCCGGCTGGTGATGTTGAAGACCACGGCGGTCTCGGAGTTGAGGCCCAGCTCCTTGAAGTTCTCCACCTTGGCCTTGGAGGCGGTATAGACCACGAAGTTGGGCTCGAAAGTCTCCTCCTCCTCGGGGGTGGGCTGGATGAACATGTTGCGCACGAAGTGGGCCTGCCAGGCCACCTCCATGATGAAGCGGACGGACATGCGGGTGTCGGGGTTGGCGCCGCAGAAGGCGTCCACCACGTACAGCTTCTTGTTGGAGAGCTCCTCCTGGGCGATCTTCTTCACCGCAGCCCAGGTCTCCTCGCTGGCGGGATGGTTGTCGTTCTTGTAGCCCTCGGTGGTCCACCAGACGGTGTCCTTGGAGTTCTCGTCCATGACGATGAACTTATCCTTGGGGGAGCGGCCGGTGTACACGCCGGTCATGACGTTGACGGCGTCCAGCTCGGACAGCTGGCCCTTCTCGTAGCCGGTCAGGGTGGGGTCCATCTCGTCGTGGAACAGCAGCTCGTAGGAGGGATTGTAGACGATCTCCTTGGTGCCGGTGATGCCGTAGCGGGTCAAATCCAGCTTCTTCATTTCACAAACCTCTTTCCTTTTCATAATAGTTCTGGAGCAACTTGCAAACGGTCAAATGACCATTCCAATTCATTTTATATATACCATTTTTGGACGTCTCTGTCAACCGAGCGGCGCGGCGAGACGAAACGGGGCCGGAAGCTCCGCGGCATGAATAATGGTTGCATATAAAAATCGAAAAACACCATATAATTGGATAGTAATTTATAAAAATGCATTGACAAAGCATAAACATGCGAATATACTACGGAGCAACAAGAAAAAACGGAGGAAACGTACCATGAAAAAAGTGATCGTCATATTGCTGGCAGCGGCGCTGCTGCTGAGCGTTGTGGGCTGCAAAAAGGCGGAGAACAAGAAGCTGACCGTGGCCATGTCGCCGGACTTTGCGCCTATGGAGTTCGTGGACACCAGCAAGACGGGGCAGGAGCAGTACGTGGGCTTCGACGTGACGCTGGCCAACTTCCTGGCTGACGAGCTGGGCATGGAGCTGGAGATCAAGCCCATGAGCTTCGACGCCTGCATGACGGCGGTGCAGCTGGGCTCCGTGGACATGGCCATCTCCGGCTTCTCCTGGAAGCCGGATCGGGCGGAGAACTTCCTGCTCTCCGACTACTACATCGCCGGCGACAACGAGACGGAGCAGTCCGTCATCACCGTAAAGGCCCAGGAGGGCGCGCTGACCACGGAGGCGAGCTTCGCGGGGCTGAAGGTGGGCGCCCAGACCTCCTCCCTGCAGGAGCAGCTGGTGAAGGACGCCCTGATCCCCGCCGGGGCCGAGCTGGTGGTTTATAAGAGCATCGACGACGCCGTGCTGGCCCTGCAGACCGGCAAGATCGACGCCCTGGCCGTGGCCCACGGCAACGGCGAAGCCATCATCGCCAACAACCCGGACATCGCCTTTACGGGCTTCGATTTCGAGGTGGACCCCAAGTACGAGAACAACGTGATCCTGCTCAACAAGACCAACACGGCCCTTCTCGAGAAGGTCAACGCCGCTCTCGGCAAGGCCATGGCCGCCAACTATTACGACGGCTGGTACGAGGACGCTAAGGCCCTGGCGGGCATCCCCACGGCGTCGGAGGTCAGCTATAACGACGACGGCACCGCGCCCACGAATTGACAGGTGTTTATTGGAAGCACGCCCCCTTTCTTGGAAGAAAGGGGCAAGCCCAAAGAACTTTGATTGGGAAACATGGCTTTCGCATCTGTTCCTGAGGTAAAAAAGTCCCATGACATTCACCACCGTCTTCCAAAATATCATCAAGATCCTGGCCAAGTACTGGGACGTGTTCCTCCTCAAGGGCGTCAGCGTCACGTTGGCCCTGGCGGCCATCACGGTCTTCTTCGGGGCCATCATCGGCGCCCTGCTGGCGATCATGAAGATGTCCCCGCTGTGGATCCTGCGGGCCATCGTCACCGCCTTCGTGGAGGTGATCCGGGGCACGCCCCTGCTGCTGCAGCTGTACATCGGCTACTTCATCGTGCCGCTGCTGGTCCCGGCCCTGGAGATCGGCACCTTCGCCAGCATCGCCGTGGCCCTGATCATCAACAGCTCCGCCTACGTGTCCGAGGTCATCCGTTCCGGCATCCAGGCTGTGGACATAGGCCAGGCCGAGGCCGCCCGGAGCCTGGGCCTCTCCAAGGGCCAGACCATGACCAAGGTGATCCTACCCCAGGCGGTGAAGAACATCCTGCCCGCCCTGGGCAACGAGTTCGTCACCATCATCAAGGAGACCTCCCTGGCGTCCACCTTCTTCGTGGGGGACCTCATGACCTCCTATCTGGTGGTGAAGGGCCAGACCTACCTGGCCTTCGAGAGCCTCATCATCGTGGGCGTGCTGTATTTCGTGCTCACCTTCGTGCTCAGCAAGCTGGTGGGCGCCTACGAAAGGAGGCTGAAGCAAAGTGACTGACACCGTTTTGATCGAGACCAGGAACCTGACCAAGAGCTTCGGCCGCGTGCACGTCCTCAAGGGGGTGGACCTGCAGGTCCATCAGGGGGAAGCCCTGGCCATCATCGGCCCCTCCGGCGGCGGCAAGAGCACCTTCCTCCGGTGTTTGAACCTTCTGGAGGAGCCCGACGGCGGGGATGTGATCTTCGAAGGCCAGAAGATCAATCGGAAGGGCACCGACGTGGACCGGTACCGGCAGAAGATGGGCATGGTGTTCCAGCACTTCAACGTGTTCCCCCACATGACCGTGCAGCAGAACGTGACCCTGGCGCCGGTGCTGCTGAAGAAGAAGACCCAGGCCGAGGCCGACGAGCAGGCCTTGCGCCTCCTGGATCGGATCGGGCTGCTGGACAAGAAGGACGAGTACCCCCGCAAGCTCTCCGGCGGCCAGAAGCAGCGGCTGGCCATCGTCCGGGCCCTCGCCATGGAGCCGGACGTGATGCTCTTCGACGAGCCCACCTCCGCCCTGGACCCGGAGATGGTGGGGGAAGTGCTCAGCGTCATCCGCGCCTTGGTCCGGGCGGGCATGACCACCGTCATCGTCACCCACGAGATGGGCTTTGCCCGGGAGGTCAGCGACCGGATCCTCTTCATGTCCGATGGCGTCATCGTGGAGCAGGGCGCCCCGGCGGACCTCCTGGACCACCCCCGGCAGCAGCGGACACAGGACTTCCTCAGCAAGGTGCTCTGAAAGGGACCCCGTATAAAAGTATATTCTTCCCCCTGCGTTGACGAGGCGCAGGGGGATTGTTACAATTTATATGATCCGATGCTGTCCGCCAGCCGCCCTGCGGTGACCGGGGTATCTCTAAATCAAATCGAATTGGAGGCACAAAACAGTATGGAATTTCCCCTGAACGTACCCGCTCCCCGCTCCTTCGCCTATGTGAAGCGGAACATCCCCCAGGTCACCGTGGAACAGCGGGAGAGGGCGCTGAGAAGCACCCACTACAACGAGTTCGCCTTCCCCGCGGGCATGCTCACCGTGGACATGCTCTCCGACTCCGGCACCACCGCCATGACCGACCTGCAGTGGAGCGCCCTCATGCTGGGCGACGAGAGCTACGGCCGGAACAAGGGCTACTACGTGCTGCTGGACGCCATGCGGGACGTGTTCGAGCGGGGCGACGATCAAAAGCGCACGCTGGACCTGGTCCGCACGGGCTGTGAGGACATTGAAAAGCTCATGGACGAGCTGTATCTCGTGGAGTACGAGGGCGGCCTCTTCAACGGCGGCGCGGCCCAGATGGAGCGGCCCAACACCTTCCTGGTGCCCCAGGGCCGGTGCGCGGAGAGCCTGTTGTTCTCCATCGTGTCCAAGATTTTGAACGATCGGCACCCGGGCAAGAGCTTCACCATCCCCAGCAACGGCCACTTCGACACCACCGAGGGGAACATCAAGCAGATGGGCTCCATCCCCCGGAACCTGTACGACAAGGACCTCCTTTGGGAGGTGCCCGAGGGCGGCAAGTACGAGAAGAACCCCTTCAAGGGAAACATGGACCTCGAGAAGCTCCAGCAGATGATCGACGAGCTGGGGCCCGAGAACATCCCCATGGTCTATACCACCATCACCAACAACACGGTCTGCGGCCAGCCCGTGTCCATGGCCAACATCCGGGCGGTGGCCGAGATCGCGCACCGGTACGAGATCCCCTACATGCTGGACGCGGCCCGGTGGGCGGAGAACTGCTACTTCATCAAGGTGAACGAGCCCGGGTACGAGGATAAGTCCATCTTCGAGATCGCCAAGGAGCTCTTCTCCTACTGCGACGGGTTCACCGCCTCCCTCAAGAAGGACGGCCACGCCAACATGGGCGGTGTCTGCGCCTTTAGGGACAAGGGCTACTTCTGGAAGAAGTTCTCCGACTTCAACCCCGACGGCACCGTGAAGACCGACGTGGGCATCCTCCTCAAGGTGAAGCAGATCTCCTCCTACGGCAACGACTCCTACGGCGGCATGTCCGGCCGGGACATCATGGCCCTGGCCGCGGGCCTCTACGAGTGCGGAAGGTTCGAGTACCTGGACGAGCGGGTGAAGCAGTGCGAATACCTGGCCCAGGGCTTCTACAAGGCGGGGCTGCCCGTGGTGCTGCCCGCCGGCGGCCACGGCGTGTACCTGAACATGGACAAGTTCTTCGACGGCAAGCGGGGCCACGACAGCTTCGCGGGGGAGGGGTTCTCCCTGGAGCTGATCCGGCGCTACGGCATCCGGGTGTCGGAGCTGGGCGACTACTCCATGGAGTACGACCTCAAGACCCCCGAACAGCAGGCGGAGGTGTGCAACGTGGTGCGCTTCGCCGTGAACCGGAGCCAGCTTAGCCAGGAGCACCTCGACTACGTCATCGCCGCGGTCTCCGCCCTCTACCAGGATCGGGAGTCCATCCCCAACATGCGGATCGTCATGGGCCACAACCTGCCCATGCGCCACTTCCACGCCTTCCTGGAGCCCTATTACGTGTGATCGTTCCTCCAGCGACAAGCAAAGGACACGGCCTTCAGCCGTGTCCTTCTTTTATTCCGAAAAACGTGTGGGAAAAGCCTATCGGCCCTGCCTGAGCCGTTCTTTCTCGAACTGCAGGGTGTAGAGCTGGTAGTACTTGCCCCGCTGCTCCAGGAGCTGGTGGTGGGTGCCCTGCTCCACGATCTCGCCCTTAGAGAGCACCAGGATGTTGTCCGCGTGCTGGATGGTGGAGAGTCGGTGGGCCACGATCAGCATGGTGCCGATGTTCATCATCTTCTCCAGGGAGTCCTGGATCAGCACCTCCGTCTCCGTGTCGATGTTGGCCGTGGCTTCATCGAGGATCATGACCTCGGGCTTGTGGAGGATGGTCCGGGCGAAGCTGAGCAGCTGCCGCTGGCCCGCGGAGAAGTTGTTGCCCCGCTCCCGCACGGGCTCGTCCAGGCCCTTTTCGAGCCGGTCGATGAAGTGGTCCGCGTTCACGTACCGGCAGGCGGCCATGATCTCCTCATCGTCCACTCCCTCCATACCCAGCAGGATGTTGCTGCGGATGGTGCCGGAGAACAGAAACACGTCCTGGAGCATCTGGCCGAAGTGCTTGCGAAGGGACGCGGTCTTGATCTTGCGGATGTCCATACCGTCGATCAGGATCTCGCCCTTCTGGAACTCGTAGTTCCGGCAAATCAGGGACAGGATGGTGGTCTTGCCGGAGCCGGTGGCGCCCACGAAGGCCACGGTGTCCTGGGGGTTCACGTGGAAGGAGACGCCCTTCAGGACCCACTCCCCGGGGATGTAGCTGAACCACACGTCACGAAACTCGATCTCGCCCCGCACGTGGTCGAGCTCCACGGCGTCCGGCGCGTCCACCAGCTTGGGCTCGATGTCCATGATGGTGAACACCTTCTCCGCCGAGGCGAAGGCGGACTGGAGCCAGTTGAACTGCTCGGCCAGGTTCTGGATGGGGGTGAAGAACTTGTTGATGTACATGTAGAAGCTGACGATGATCCCCGCGTTCAGCGTCTGCCCCAGGAAGGACGCGCCGTCCAGATACCCCTTGCCGCCCAGATAGAAGAGGCACAGGATGGAGCTGATGTAGAGCACGTAGACCAGGGGCCGGAAGATGCCGAAGACCAAAATCTGGTCCCGCTTCGCCTTGCCGAGGCCCAGGCTCTTGTCGGTGAAGTCCCGAAGCTTCTCGTCCTCCCGGTTGAAGATCTGGGTGATCTTGATGCCGGACAGGTTCTCCGAAAGGTAGGTGTTGATGTCCGTGGTCCGATCCTTCACCCGGCGGTAGGCCCGGCGGGCGAACTTGCGGAAGATCATGGTGAACAGCACGATGAAGGGCACGAAGCAGAGGACCATCAGCGTCAGCTCGTAGTTGAGGGCGATCATGGCCGCCAGCACGCCGATGATGACGAACATGTTCTTGACCAGGTTCACGAGGAGGCTGGTGAACATGAGGGAGATGGCGTTGGTGTCGTTGGTGACCCGGGTCACCAGCTTCCCCACGGGGGTGGCGTTCATCTGCTCGTGGGACAGGCTCTCGATGTGGGTGAACAGGTCCTCCCGCATGCCGGAGATGATCTTCTGGCCCACCTTCTGGAGCACGATGGCCTGGACGTAGACGCAGACCATGGACACGATGAGGATGCCCGCGTAGGCAGCCACCAGGCGGTAGAGCTCCGGGAGCTCGAAATCGTCCTTGATGAGGTCCGTCACCTTGCCGATGATGGTGGGGGACAGGATGTCGTAGGCGATGCCGAAGAGCATGATGCAGCCCACGAAGATGAACTGGCCCCGGTAGGGCTTGGCGTACCGGAGGAGCCGGCGGACGATCTCCCCGTCCTTCATGTGTCGATCGAAGCCGATGGCCTGCTTCTTGTCCTTGATGGAGGCGTAGGCCACGATGAGGAGGATGGAGATGAAGCCGATGATGCCGCCGGTCAGCAGCAGGGGATAGTAAGCATGCATGATCGTCACCTCCTCATTCCTTCGATTCGTCCTCGAGCCGCTGGAGCTCCACCATCCGCGCGTAGGCCGGGCAGGCGGCTAGCAGCGCCCCATGGCTCCCCACGGCCACGATCCGCCCGTCCTCCACGAAGACGATCTTATCGAGGCCCTCTATGGTGCTGATCCGGTGGGCGATCAGGATGGTGGTCTTGCCCTGGCGGGTGCTCCTCAGGTTCTCCAGGATCACCTTCTCCGTGTCCGTGTCCACGGCGGAGACGGAATCGTCCAGGATCAGGATGGGCGCGTCCTTCATGAGGGCCCGGGCGATGGAGATGCGCTGCTTCTGACCGCCGGAGACGGTGACGCCCCGCTCGCCCAGGATGGTCTCGTACCCCTCCTTGAATTCGGCGATGTTCCCGTGGACGTCAGCGAGGCGGGCGGCCTGCCGCACGGCCTCCTTGTTCACGTCGTCGAAGGCGAAGTTGATGTTGTTGGTGATGGTGTCCGAGAACAGGAAGTTGTCCTGGGGCACGTAGGCGCAGCCCGCTCGGAGGGATCGGATGGTGATGGAATTCACGTCCCTATCGTCCACGAACAGGGTGCCGTCAGGCACGTTGTAGGTCCGCAGGATCAGATCCACGATGGTGGTCTTGCCGGAGCCGGTCTTGCCCACGATGCCCACGCTCTCCCCGGGCTCGATGGTGAAGGACACGTTCTGGAGGGCGTCGAACTCCCCGTCGGGGTAGCGGAAGGTCAGATCCCGAAACTCGATCTTGCCCCGGACCTGCTCGATGTCCGTGGCCCCGGGCTTGTCCTGCACGTCGATCTTCGCCTCCAGCAGCTGGCCAGACCACAGAGGAGAAGTAGGCGATGTACTCCACCAGCTGCCCGGCGTCGAACCGGTGCCGATAGACGAGATACCCGCCGTAGCCCAGGATGACGCAGATGACCGTCTCCACCAGCAGGGTGATGAACACGTGGAGCTTGGTGGAGGTCTTCACGTAGCTCACGTTGGTGTTCTCGTTGTCGATGTTCAGCTTCTGGAAGTCCTTGAGCTGCACCAGCTCCTTCACGAAGGCCTTCACCACGGCGAAGCCGGAGAAGCTCTCCTGGGCAAAGTCGGAAAGGTTCGAGAAGGCCTGCTGGCGCACCTCCCACTTCTTCATCATGGTCTTGCCCATGAACACCCCCACCAGCAGGAGCATGGTCAGGGGCACCAGGGTCAGCAATGTCAGGGTAAGGTCCATCCGCAGCATCTTGGAGAAGGCCAGGCTCCCCAGAAACAGGGCGTCGCAGAACATCAAGAGGCCGTCGCCGAAGCACTCCTGGATGGTGTCGAGATCGTTGGTGAACAGGCTCATGAGGTTGCCCACCTTGTTCACCTGGTAGTACTCCCTCGACAGGTCCTTGCAGTGGTCGAACATGCGGATGCGGATGTCCGTCTCCACCTTGATGGCCGCGCCGAAGAAGCAGACCCGCCACAGGAACCGGCCGATGACCATGACCACGATGATGTACACGATGGGCAGGCACAGATGGTCCAGCAAAAAGTCCATGGTGAAGGGCACCTGGACCCCGTTATAGAGCACGGACCCGGTGTTGAGGCCGTTGACCAGCATCCGGTAGAGCTCCGGCAGGATCAGCTGCACGTAGTCCACCAGGATGAGGGCCACCGCCCCCAGCAGCAGCCGGGGCGCGTATTTGAGATAATACCTGTTGATGTGCTTGCCGAATATCAAGACGTGTCTCTTTCTGCCGGGCCCGCCCGGACTATGGGGTATGTATCTCTATTATACGGGAACGCCGATAAAAAGCAAGCATGATTTGACGCGGCGCGTTCTCAATACCCCGCATAGGGGTCGATGATGGTGCCGTCCACGGCGTTGATGATCACCAGAGGGTTCAGCACGTCATAGTCGAGAGTGGACGGATCCCCGCTCCACAGCTTCTTCTGGGACTCATTGACCTCCTCCGCCTTGAGAAAGACCCAGGCGGGCACCAGCAATCCTCCCTCCTGCACGTTCTGCTCCATGATATAGAGGAGCCCCAGCCGCACCCCCGCCACCTGCAGGGAGCCGTTCTCCCTGCCTTCGAAGGAGAGCTTCCGGTTGAGCTGCCGCTGGGCGATCTGCTCTATCTCCGGGAAGGGCAGCAGGTTCGCCCGCTCCGTCACCACCTCCGTGACGGTCAGGGGGGACATCCAGTCGAGGTTCAGGACGCCACCGTCGTTCACCGCCCCCATGATATACTCCTGCTGCCAGGTGCGGCTCACGTTGGTGGTCTCGTCCCGGCTGCTCATGGGCAGATACCCCAGGCCCACGCCCGTGGCCGTGCCGTGGTAGAGGGGCATGAGCCGCACCACGTACCCCCAGCGGAGCTTCATCCCGTCGGAACCGTAGGTGTCGGAGGCGTTGTTGCCCCAGAGGATGTCCACCACGCTGGTCTTCACAAAGGGGGCCAGTTTCGCCTGCACCTGTTCCGCCGCCTGCCGAGGCGTCAGGCTGACCCCCTCGTGGGGCGTGTCGTAGGCCGCGGGGTCGATCCGCTCCAGGAGGCCGTAGTCCCAGGCCGCGCCCCAGTTCCCCTTTCGGATGTAGTCCATAGACCAGTAGGAGGGGTATTCGTCCCGGGCGAAGAAATAGACGCTGTCGTACTTCTCGGCATTGTTCTTGTCCCAGGCCCCGGTCACCAGCACGGTCTGGTTGTCCTTCTCCGCCTGCCCGTCCCACAGGGGATTGGGCTGAGGCTCCCCGTCTTTGAAATCCCGATACTGGGCCTGCAGCTCCTCCAGATGCTTCTGCCACCGGGGGATCAGCTCGTTTTCCAGCTCCTCCCGATCGAAGTCCTCCAGCAGCTCCTTGTTGTTCAGGGGATCGCTGAGGGTGTTCATCAGGTCCGTGATCTGCTTCTCCAGATCCTTCCGGGTCAGCTGGTAGACGCTCTTATACACCGTGTCTGTGCCCAGAAGCGCCCCCGCCACGGCCACGTTCTCCGTTCCCGTGAATCGGCGGGGCGCCACCCGGAGCAGGGGGAAACCGTCCTCCGTCATGACCCGGATGGGGGCGTCCGCCGTGACGTGGACGTTCTTCACGTCCGTATAGAAGTCCCAAACGAGCCGCTCCGGCACCTGCTCCCGCACCGGCACGGGCGTCGCGGCGGGCCCCGCCTCCCCCGCCGGGGGCTCCGCCGTGGCCTGGCCCTTGGCCATCTCGATCATCTTCACGCTGTTCTTCTGCCGTACCGCGTCTACCTCCGGCGTTGGCTGGCAGCCTGCCAACAGCATGACCGCCAAAATCAAAGTCAATATCCGTTTCATGTTTCGTACCTCCTTTCCTTTGCTCCCATCCTACACCCCAAATTCGGACAAACTGTAACGGAGTTGTCATGGACTTGTAAAAGCCCCCCGGAAGTTGTAATCGACCTGTAAAAGCAAAGAAAAACGGGCGTCTTTCGACGCCCGCGGGATGAATGAAAGGGTATTTACTTTGTGGGGACCTTTCCGGATACCTTCACCAGGTCGGAGCGGACATAGCCCTTGGTCTTGCCATAGGCCAGGTAGTACCAGGTGTGGCCGTCCTTGCCCTTGGTCTTGTAGTAGACCGTCACCTTGTCGCCGTCGCTCAGCTCCTTGATACACTTGGAGTCCTTGTCGGCGCTCTGCCGCAGGGCGGCCTTGGAGGCATTCACGGTGCCGGCGAAGGTCTTGCCGTCGCCTTCCGTGGCGGCTGTCGCCTTGGGCTTGCCCTGGGTGATGTAGTCGGCCTTCACGTAGCCGTAGTGCTTGCCGCACTTGAGGAACCACCAGCCGTCCTGGAGCTCGTAGAGGGTCACGGCGGTGTTCTGCTCGATCTTGGTGCCCACGGTCTTGTACTTGGTGCCGGGGCCGGAGCGCAGGTTCACCTTGTCCTTGTTCACGTACCCGTTCTTGGCGTTCTTCTTCTGGGCCGAAGTGGGCGTGGTGTAGACCACGGTGGTGGGGGCGGGCGTAGCCGTGGCCGCGGTGCCGGTCACCGGCTCGCCTTCCGGCTCGTCCCCGCCGTCCGGAGTGGCGGCGGCGCCTGGGGCGCTGGTGAAGCGGTAGGTGCCCCGCTGCTCCATAAGGGGGGCCACCGGGGTGCCGTCGTTGGAGAGGGGCGTGGCGCTGACCTTGAAAGCCACGGAGCCGGGCTCATCGCTGATCCCGGCGGCGGCGATGTGGATCGGGGCGTACCGGCGCATGCCCGGGGCCACGATGGCGTCCCCGCCGGAACCGGCGCTGGCGCCGTCCACCGCTACGTCGGACCAGGTGAAGCTCAAAAACTTATCGGTCTTGTTCTCCAGATAGCAGTTCACGTCCAGATCCCCGGCTTCGTCCTTGTCCACGCCCAGGATGATCATGGCGGCGAAGGTGTTGTCGAAGAAGGTCTGCTCCTTGTCCGTCTTCTGGCGGACGGGATAGACCACGTTGCCCTTGCTCTGGCCCGTGGGATAGAAGCTGAAGGCGCCGTCCACCACGTCCCCCTGGCCCATGGGCACGGCGTCGTCATAGATGAGGGGGTAGAGGATCAGCTCGTCCACCGAGGACACGCCGGAGCTGCGCAGCTCGTCGGCGGGGATCAGAATCTCCCCCGCCACGGTTTGACCCGCGGGCACCCGGGCCTCATAGCCCGCGTCCTGCATGTATCCGTTCACGGACAGGTAGTTGAGGGACACCACGAAATCCCGGCCGGCGGCCTTGTTGGCGGAGGTGAGCTTCAGCGTCAGCCCCTGGAGGGGGTCGAAGGTGGCCTCGTTCAACACGAAGGAGAACAGGGCGCTCTCCGGGATGGTCTCCTGGCCCACCCGGCAGGTCCGATCCCCCAGGGCCGTCAGGGGCTCCGGAGTGCTCTCCGCGCCGCCCTGTGTGGACGCGGTGCCCTCGGGCAAATGCAGCACGGAGGGGTTGTTCTTTCCGCAGCCCGCCAGGGCGCCCAGCAGCATCACGGCGGCCAGCAGCACCAGGCAAACCCGCGTTATCGTTCCTTTCATAGCGTTACCTCCCACGGCGGGCCTCAAGCCCGCCTTCCTGTTGCGAAATCTTACCGATTACTGTATACCATACCTTCCCCCATCTGTCAAATATAGGGGAATCTTTTCCATTTTTCTTCACTTTTTCGCCGCTTTCCGTATCGCCCGGGGACCTTCTGTGGTATACTGGTCAAAAAGCGGGAGGCGAAGATCATGGCCTATCAGGACATCAACGCGAAGACCATCGACCGGTGGGTCCGGGAGGGTTGGGAATGGGGGCAGCCCATCGACCACGAGACCTTCCTGCGGGCCCGGGCGGGGGACTGGTCTGTGGTGCTGACGCCCACCAAGCCCGTGCCCCGGGAGTGGTTCGGGGACCTCAGGGGGGAGCGGGTCCTGGGCCTCGCCAGCGGCGGCGGGCAGCAGATGCCCATCTTCGCGGCGGCGGGGGCCGTCTGCACGGTCCTCGATTACTCCGAGGAGCAGCTGAAGGCGGAGCGCAAGGTGGCGGAACGGGAGGGGTATGGGATCGAGATCGTCCGGGCGGACATGACCAAACCCCTGCCCTTTGCCGACGGGGCCTTCGACCTCGTCTTCCACCCCGTGTCCAACTGCTACGTGCGGGAGGTGAAGCCCATCTGGCGGGAGTGCTTTCGGGTGCTGAAGCCCGGCGGGTATCTGCTGTCGGGCACAGACCATTTCGTGAACTATCTGGTGGACGAGGACGAGGAGCGGATCGTGAACCGGCTGCCCTTCGACCCCCTCGAAGACCCGGCGCAGATGGCCCAGCTCCAGCGGGACGACTGCGGGGTCCAGTTCTCCCACACCCTGGAGGAGCAAATCAACGGGCAGCTGGAGGCGGGGTTCACCCTCCTCGCTCTCTACGAGGACACCAACGGCCAGGGCCGGCTCCACGACCTGAACGTGCCCACCTTCCTGGCCATGCGGTCGCGGAAAGCGCTGTGACTTTTTATCCTCGCACCTTTTTCTTTTCGGTGAAAAGAAAAAGGTGCGCGAAAAAGAAAAGCACAAGAAAGGGATCATGGGGTTTCCACGATCCCTTTTCCATTAGGCAAGTTTCTCTTTTTCCGCCGCTTTTTCTCTTTGTATAAAGAGAAAAAGCGGCAAAAGAGAGACATCTATTCCCTCCGCAACGCGTCGATGGGGTTGAGGCGCGCCGCCTGGACGGCGGGCACGGCGCCGAAGAAGAGGCCCACCAGGGCGGAAAAGACCACCGTGGCCGCCACGATGTACCAGCTGATGAAGATGGGCACGCCGGAGACCCGGGACACCATGTACGCAAGGCCGATGCCCACCAGGACGCCCAATATGCCGCCGATGCAGGTGAGCACCCCCGCCTCCGTGAGGAACTGGGCGGAGATCTTCCGCTTTCGGGCCCCCAGGGCCTTCTTGAGGCCGATCTCCGGGGTCCGCTCGGTGACGGACACCAGCATGATGTTCATGACGCCGATGCCCCCCACCAGCAGGGAGATGCTGGCGATCCAGATGAGCTGCCGGTTGGTGGCAGAGCTCAGCTCCTGAAGCTTCTTGGCCTGCTCCAGCAGGTCCTTGCTCTTGTAGGTCACGTCCCCGGACCCGGTCAGGGTCTTGTTCAGCAGGGCGGCGGTCTGCTTCCCGGCCTCGGTCATGTCGTCGGTGCTCCCGGCCCGGACCACCACCGAGCTGGGCTGGTCGTAGCTGAACAGGGTGGGCCAGGTGGAGGCGGGGATCAGCACCTTGCCGCCGGAATGGTCGGTGTAGGTGAAGTAGTCGTTGATGGAGGTGATCGTAGGCGTGAAGGCGCTGTTCTGGGTGAACTCGCCCACCACTACGTAGGGTTCCGACATGATCTCGATGGTCTTGTTCACGGGGTTCTTGCCCATGAACAACGTCTCGGACACGGTCCTGTCGATGAGGGCCACCTTTTTATACCCAGTGAAGTCCTCGGGAAGGAACCCGCGGCCGCTGCGGATCACGTACCCGTTCACGCTGAGGAAACGCTCGTCCACCCCGTAGACGGACCCCTGGTTCAGGCCTTCGGACCCGTACCAGATCATGCCGTAGGCGTCCCGGCGGTAGAAGAGGCTGGCGTCCTCCACCTGCTTGATCTTGAGGAGCTCCGGCAGGATGGACGCGTCCAGGGGCGTCACGTACTCCGGCACCTGCTGATAGCTGGGGTCCAGCACGTAGTCCCCCTGGTAGAGGGCCACCTCCACGGTGTTGTTGCCCGCCCCCACCAGGTTCTGCTTGATCTGCTCGTTGGTGCCCATGATGGTGGAGGAGATGGCGATGATGGAGGCGATGCCGATGATGATGCCCAGCATGGTGAGGGCGCTCCTGAGCTTATGGGACCAGATGCCGTCGAAGGCCTCCCGAATGTTTTCAAACATAGCGCTCCCCCTCCCTCACCAGCTGCCGTCGGTGATCTTGACGGTGGCGCCGTCCCGCACGGTCTTGCCGTAGGGGAAGGCGATGTAATCCTCCCGGGTGAGGTCGCTGCCGATGAGCTCGATATACTCCATGACCCGCCGGCCCGTGTGGACCTGCACCTTCTTTAGGACCCCGTCCCGGGCGATGAAGATGCAGTCCTGGCCGTCGATCTCCCGGACGAAGGCCTCGTAGAGGTAGATGGTGCCGGACTTTGAGAGGGGCTCGAAGGAGGTGAACTCCACGTAGCTGTACAATGGCAGCTCCACGTCCCCCTGGACCTCCAGGAGCATGGTGTAGCCCGAGGAGTTTGGGTTGCCGCCGTTGCTATAATTCTCCGTGGCGGGCATGGAGCTCACGTAGGTCACCCGGGCGGTCACGTCGCTGCCGATCTCGTAGTTGAACCCCGTGAGCTCGGTGCCCAGCGGGTACTTGTTCAACTCCGTCTCGCCCAGCATGCAGCTGATGACGCTCTTGCCGCTGCCGCCCCGGATCTCCAGCATGGTCTCCCCCACCCTGGCGTCCAAATCCAGCTTCGATACCACCCCGTCGATGGCGCTGTTCAGGGTCCCGTTCTCGGCGGAGGCCGTCAGCAGCGCGATGTCGTGGCACAGCTGCTGGTACTCCAGCTCCCCGTCCCGGATCTTCTGGGCCAGCTCCTGCACGTAGGCGAGGCGCTCCGCCCGGCCCATGGCCCCGTAGTAGAGGGGTGGGTCGTAGGGCTCCGGATCTTCGGCCCAGCCCTCCGGCGTGGCCGTCGGCGTAGGCACCGGCGTAGGCGTGGGCGTGGGGCTGGACGTAGGCGTGGGGGTGGGCGTGGGCGTGGGGGTGGGCGTGGGCACCGGCGTGATCTTCAGCCGGAGGATATAGGTCCCCATGCTGGTGAAGTCCACTGCCATGGTCAGCTTGCGGCCCTGGAGCTCCGCATACAGGTATCTGCCCTGGCTGCTGGCCTCCCGACAGTACCGGGAAAAGAACCCACCAGAGACCTCCATGCCCTCCGTATAGGAGAATATAAAGGGGTCATCGATGTTTCCGTCGCCGCTGTCAGGCTGCAAATCCTGTTCGTCCAGGGTCCCCGTGGGCGCTTCCTTTCGTTCCGTACAGGCGATACAGACGTTGAGTTTGTCACTTGGCCGTTCCAGGGGCGAAACCCGCAGGAACAGGTATCCCAGGTCCTTCACTTGAATCCAGGCGTAGACCGGCCGAAAGCTCGCTTCCGACTGCAGGCGAAGCAACAGGGATTCGGGAATGGGATCCGAGATGCTGTATCGAGAGGGGATCTCGAATTCGTAGGGATCGTCCTCGCTGCCGTCTCCGGCGATCTGTCCCAGGTTCCGCTGCACCAGGGCCGACAGCCGATGGACCCCCGGCACCTCCCCGGCGCTGGCCGCCCGGGGCGTGGGGGTGAAGGTGGGCGTGGCCGTGGGCAGGGTGCGCTCGTAGGGCTGGAAGGCGTAGTACGCATACTCCTTGTAGAGGGGCTGGAGGCTGTCGTACAGCTTTTGCCGGGTCAGGAGCTTCTCGTCCAGATCCAGGGCGTCCTTGGTGGTGTCGTAGCGGACCAGGGGGTCCCCCACGTGGACCTGCTGCCCCTCGGTGACGTAGATCTCCAGGGGCGTCCTCTCCTTTTCCCGATAGAGGATCAGGCTTCGGCCGGAGGTGACGCTGCCCCCGAGATACGTTTGGTTGGGGGAATACTCCAGCAGCCAATTCCCCACGGGCTGGACCTCGCAGGGCTGGCTCAGGGTGTAGCGGCTGTAGCCATAGACGCCTCCGGCCACCAAACCGCCGATGATGAGGAGGATCAACAGGGTCTTGAGCAGCGCTTTCATTGGCCCGCCTCCTCCCGAAGATATCCGTCGTAGATGTACAGCTTCCGCCGGGCCCGTTCCGCCACGGCGTGCTCGTGGGTGATCATGACGATGGTCATGCCCTGGTCGTGGAGCTCGTCGAAGATGTCCATGATCTGCTGGCCGGCCTTGGAATCCAGGGCCCCCGTAGGCTCGTCGGCCAGCAGGAGCTTGGGCCGGGTGCAGATGGCCCGGGCGATGGCCACCCGCTGGCACTGGCCGCCGGAGAGCTGGTTGGGATAGAAGCCCATCCGGTCCTCCAGCCCCACCTGCTTCAGGGCCTCCTCAGCCCGCTGTCTGCGCTCCCGACGGCGCACGTTCCCGTACATCAGGGGCAGGGCCACGTTCTCCCAGGCCCGCCGCCGCTGCATGAGATGGAAGCTCTGGAACACGAACCCGATCTTCTCGTTCCGGATGCGGGCCATGCGGGCGTCCCCCGCCTTAGCGTTGTCCTGGCCGTCGAAGCGGTAGACGCCGCTTGTGGGCACGTCCAGATACCCCAACAGGTTCATGAGGGTGCTCTTGCCGGAGCCCGAGGGGCCCATGATGGCGATATACTCCCCCGCCTCCACCTGCATGTTCACGTCGTGGAGCACCGGCACCTTGTTGGCCCCGGTCCCGTAGGTCTTTTCAATGTGTTCGAGCTCGATGATCATCCCGCGGCTCCTTCCGCCGGGACCTCCTCCGGCATGTTCGTCTCGGAGGTGTCCACTTCAGGCACGACCGCCTCGGGCATATCCGTCTCGGGCATATCCATATCGGGCATATCCATATCGGGCACGTCCGGCATGTCCGGCATATCCATGCCGCCCAGGTCGCTTGGATCCATGCCCATATCGTCGGGCACGTAGGCGGTCTCGGACACGGCCATGCCCACCTGGACGCTTTCGTCGGGGAAGGCGATCCTGTCCAGGAAGCTGAGCCCCTCCAAAATGGCCACGGTGCCCCGGGCCTCGTCCCGTTTGCCCAACGTCACGGGCCGCTTCTCGATGCGGTTCTCGCCGTCCGCGGCGTACACGAAGGGGTCCCCCTCCAGGTCCACCACGTAGTAGAGGGGCAGCAGCAACCCATCCCCCTCGTCCTCGTCCCCGACGCCCAGCTCGATATACACGTGCTGGCCCATGAGCAGCCCTTCGCTGCTGTCCAGTTCCACGAAGAACTCGTATTTGCTGGCCTGTTCGCCGCCGCCTTCGTAATAGTAGTAGCGGCTGGCGCCCTGCTTGGCCTCCTCGGTGTTGATCTTGTAGATGCGTCCCTGCCACACGCTGTCGTCCACCCGGCTGGCCACCCGGACGGCCATGCCCTCCAGGAGGGTGTGGATGGTCTGTTCGGAGACCGTGCCCTTGACGCAGTAGTCGTTGCCGGCCACGATGGTGATGTAGGCGTTGCTCTGGGACCCGTCCCCGTAGCCCATGTCCTGGCCGCCGCTGCCGTCCGAAGACTTGACGGAGCGGACCTTCCCCGTCACAGGGGAGCACACCACAGTGTTCTGGAGGGCCTTTTCCATGTCCTCCGCCTGCTTGCGCTTGCCGTTCAGGTCGTATTCCTTCTTGCGGATCTCCAGCTCCTCGGTCTGGATCTGCATCTGGACCTCGTACTTCTTGAACTCGGCCACCCGGATCAGGTACTTCTTCAGGCTCTCCACCTTCTCCTGGGAGGTCTGGATGCCGTTCTCCAGCCCCTTGATGTCCAGCTGCAGCTGCTCGTAGGCGATCTCCATGCTGGCCACGTCGTAGCTAAACAGGGGCGCGCCCTCGGTCACCTTGTCCCCGGCGGACACGAAACACTCCTTCACGGTCAGATCCTTGTCCGGATTGATCTCGATGACGTTCTTGGCCTCCACCACGCCGCCGTACCGGTTGCCCCGCCCGGCGGGGCCCACGCCCGTGATGGCGGACACGGACTGGACGTAGACGGTGCCCTCCTTGGGCGCCTCGGCGAAGTACCGGTTATAGGCCCACCAGCCGCCGTAGCCCAGGCCCGCCAGGATCGCCAGCGTCAATACGATCTTCAAAAAAGTCTTCATATCTCTCTCCTATCCAGAATACGGCAATTCTTCAAAGCAATCCGCCTCGGGCGTCCCGTCGATGAGCCACATGTTTTCCTTGTCGGGGACCAGCAGCAGCACGCCGCCCTTCCCCTCGTCCGTCTCGAACCACATGCGCTCCGTACCGTCGCTGCAGAGGGGGACGATCTTGGTGCCGGGCTCCAGGGTGAAGGCTTCCCCCGGGTCCTTGCGGGCCCTGGCGCTGTAGGCCGTCAGCGCTCGCTTCACCGTCAGCGCCCGGTCCATGTCCTCGTCGAAGGTCCAGACTGTGCTCACGGGGCCGATGATGCCGTCCTCGCCTATGGCCATGGTGCGCACGCCCCAGTGGGTGCCCAGCATGTCCACCGCCCCCAGCACGATGATGTGCCCGTCCTCGAAGCCCTCTATGGCGCCGGCGAAGACGCTGCTTTCGCCCTCCTGCTCGTTCCAGCGGACGAACCGGTCGTCCGGCTCGAAGAAGAGGAACGACAGATCATGCCGCCAGGCGTAGATGACGTAGTCGTCCGAGGCCAGGTCCCCGTGGAAGAACAGCTCGTACTGCCCGTCCTCGTCCAGGTCCCCCACCCACAGATCATAGGGCATGTCGTCCAGGATGTCGGTCTGGGAGAGCTTCACCTCTTCCCCCTTCTGGACGGACACCGTCCAGCGGGGCTGGCCGTCCGTGCCGGGCAGGGTGGTCAAGTCCACGATCTCCGCCTGGCCGTCTCCATTGAGGTCCGCCCGATAGGGCAGCTCGTCCACGATGCTGACGCAGTGGCCCACGATCCGCTCCTCCTCCGCCTCGCTCTCCTCCGGGACGAGCGCGGGGGTGACTTCCACCACCGGCAGGTCCGTGGGGGCGGCGGTCCAGGAGGGGACCTGCTGCACCGTCACGCTGACGGTGGGCTGGGGATCGGCCGCCGGTCCCTTCGCCGCCGGGGCGCTTTGACAGCCGGTCAGCAGGAGCAGGACCAGACTTACGATATATAGATTAGATTTCTTCATGGAGACGATCTCCTTTCTCACTACTCTATTAAACACCCCAAATTCGTCCAAAACGTTGCAAAAGTATGAAGAATGGCCTTATTTTACAAATTTCCCCAGCTTTTGGGCCAGGAAGTAGGCGAGGCCCAGCTTGATTAGGTCCGGCACGACGAAGGGGATCACGCACAGGCTCAGGATCTTCCCGAAGCCGTACTCCGTGCCCCGAAAGTGCATGACGTAGTAGAACCAGACCGTGCCGATGAGGTAGCACACCAGCAAGCCCGTCACCATGCCCAGGGGCAGGGCCCACTTGGTCTTGGGGAACAGCTTGTCCGCCGCCGCCGTCAGCATGCCCAGGGGCAAGAATCCCAGCACGTAGCCGAAGGTCAGGGGGTTCAGGCTCTTGAACCCGGAGAACACGGGCAGGCCCACCACGCCCAGGAGGATGTACACCGCCACGGCCAGGGTGCCCCGCTTGGAGCCCAGCAGCGCCGCCCCCAGGAACACGGCGAAGGTCTGCAGCGTCACGGGCACGGGCCCCAGGGGGATGGAGATCCAGGCGCAGACCACCGTCAGCCCGGCGA
The DNA here is from genome assembly GCA_900319345.1 of uncultured Eubacteriales bacterium. GTDB lineage: Bacteria > Bacillota > Clostridia > Christensenellales > CAG-138 > RUG472. The sequence goes on along the minus strand of ONNZ01000021.1, from coordinate 45,761 downwards.
ACAGGCCCACCAAAGCGATATCTTTCGTCTTCAAGTCCTTCATTGTCGCATATACCTCCAGTTTGCCCCCACTATATACCCCGCTCCGACCCCTGTCAACGGCCCCGGGCCAAGGTTAACAGAGGCTTTACAACGCCGCCGGACGTGGTACAATGGAGGGGAGAACAAGACGGGAGGGGCAAAACATGAAGAAACCGTTGATCCTGGTGACCAGCAGCAACCTGATGGTGGGGGATTTGAACGTGGTCCGGCTGAACCATGAGTACGTGAACGCGGTGGTGAAGGCCGGCGGCGTGCCCATGATCGTGGGGAACCCCTTCGGCCTGGACGAGTTGATCGAGGTGGCGGACGGGCTCCTGCTCACCGGCGGCGTGGACGTGGACCCGGCCCTCTTCGGCCAGGAGATCTTGAACGACTCCGTCCATATCGACCAGGATCGGGACACCCTGGAGCTGCAGCTCATCGAGAAGTATTGGAAGACCGGCAAGCCCGCCCTGGCCATCTGCCGGGGGCTCCAGGTGCTGAACGTGGCCTTCGGCGGCTCCCTCATCCAGGACATCCCCACCTGGTGCGGAGCCACCCACACGGCGGGGGCGGAGCATCCCGTGGACGTGGCGGCGGGGAGCCTGCTCCAGCAGCTCACCGGCGACGATCGGCTCATGGTGAACAGCTACCACCACCAGTGCATCCCGGAGGGGGGCTTGGCCAAGCCCTTCGTGCCCACCGCCACCTGGACCGGCTGCGGCGTCACCATGATCGAGGCCTTCGAGCAGCCCGGCTACCCCCTGCTGGCCGTCCAGTGGCACCCAGAGCGGGCCTACCGGAACCCGGAGGGCCTCACCTGTATGGACCCCTTGTTCCGTTGGCTCGTGGATAAGGCCAGGGGATAACTCGGCACAAAGCGAAAAGGGACCGCCAGCGCGGTCCCTCTTTTCGTATGTCGGCGGGGGATCAGACCTCCAGATATCCCTTGAGCACCAGCAGGGTGTTCTTCACGCCGTCCTTGTGGCTGCGCTCGTAGCCGTGGGAGGCGTAGACCCCGGCGCCGATGAGGCCGTGGCGGATGTCGTAGCCCGCCCGGAGGGTGGCCTCCACGTCGGAGCCGTAGTTGGGGTACACGTCCACGGCGTAGTCCGCCCCCTCCTTCTTGGCCGCGGCGATGAGCTTTTTGACCACGTCGTAGGAATAGGGGCCGCCGCTGTCCTTGGCGCAGATGGAGACCTGCTTCTCGGTGCAGGAGAGGCCGTCGCCCACGCAGCCCATATCCACGGAGATGGCCTCGGTGACGCCGGCGGGCACGGAAGCGGAGCCGCCGTGGCCCACCTCCTCGTAGACCGTCACGTGGGCGTACACCTTCCGCTTGGGGGCGATCCCCTCGTCGTGGAGGTATTTAGCCAGGCCCAGCAATATGCCCACGCTCAGCTTGTCGTCCAGGAACCGGCTCTTGATGTAGCCCTTCTCCGTCACCCGGGACCGGGGGTCAAAGCAGACGATGTCGCCGGCCGATATGCCCAGCTTCCGGGTGTCGTCGGCGGTCTTCACGTCCTCGTCCAGGACCACCTCCATGCAGGAGAACTTGCGGACGGTGTCACCGTAGTCCCGGTTCACGTGGATGGACGCGTTGTCGAGCTGGAGCGTGCCCTCGTAGACGCCGTCGAACTTGGTGACCACGCGGCAGTTCTCCGCCTCAGCGTTGTTGGGGTTCAGGCCCCCGAGAGGCGAGATGCGGAGCCGGCCGTTGCCCTTGATCTCAGAGACCATGCCGCCCAGGGTGTCGAGGTGGGCTTCGAGCCACAGGGCGTCGTCCTCGTCCGCGCCGCCCAGGTCCGCCACCACGCCGCCCTTGCCCGTGAGCCACGCTTCGAAGCCCAGGGCTTGGAACTCATGGAGGCAGGCCCTGGCCGCCTGCTCCGTGTATCCCGAGGGGCTGTCGATAGCCAGCAGGGCCATCGTCTCCTCCACCGCAAAATCCACATACTTTTGATCGATCATAGTCCGTTCCTTTCCTTATCCTGTGTTCACTTCATTGTACCAGAAAGGCGGCGGTTTCGTCCATAGAAAAACGCGTTTTTCCCGGCGGAGCGTTGACAGGGGCCGGGCGGGCGGTGTATCCTTCCCTTGGAGGGGAACTATGTCCGAATTCGTGAAACAGCTGTTGATCGTGTGCCCGCTGCTGTTTTTGGCGGGGATGTGCGACGCCATCGCCGGCGGCGGCGGGACCATCAGCCTGCCCGCGTTCCTGCTGGCGGGGCTGCCCACACATTTTGCGTTGGGCACCAACAAGATGTGCATGTCCATGGGCACCGCCGTCAGCGTGTACCGGTACGGGAAAAGCGGCCGCATCCGCTGGTTCGTGTCCCTGTTCGCCGCCGCCGGGGCAGTGCTGGGGGCCGTGCTGGGGGCCCGGATCGCGCTGCTCATCGACGACGGGTTCATGCGGTACGTGCTTATGGTGCTGCTGCCCGCGTCGGCTATCTTCCTCGCCTTGAACCGGAACTTCGGCCAGGAGGGCCGGGAGAAGCAGTTCCCGCCCGCCAAGACCGCCATCGTGGCCTTCCTCTGCGGCGGGGGCGTGGGCGTCTACGACGGGTTCTTCGGGCCCGGGGCCGGGACCTTCTATATCATGGCCCTGTCCGCCGCCCTGGGGCTGGGGCTCACGGAGGCGTCCGCGGACTCCAAGGTCATGAACATGGCCTCCAATATCGGCGCCCTGGTCACCTTCATCTTCGGCGGCGTGGTCCTCTGGAAGCTGGCCATCCCCGGGATCCTCTGCACCATGACCGGCAACTACGTGGGGTCCAGCCTGGCCATCAAGAACGGGTCCAAGTTCGTCCGCCCCGTCATGGCGGCCATGATCGTGCTGCTGTTCGTGAAGACGATTTATGATTTGTTGAGTTAGTTTTGTCGCTTTTTTCTCTTTTCGAAAAAAGAGAAAAAAGCGACGGAAAAAAGAGAAAACTTAAGAAGGGGTCTATCTTTCGTTCGGAAAGCAAGACCCCTTCTTTATGTTTTTGGCGACGAATGTTTAATTCCTCTTATTCAAAACAGCCCGCACCAGGAACAGGGCGGCGATCATGAGCACCAGGGCCACGGGCAGGGCGACGAGGGCGTTGGGCACGAACCCGGCGAACAGGTACGCGAAGAAGCTGACCCCGGCCACGGTCATGGCGTAGGGGAGCTGGGTGGACACGTGGGTCATCGGAGATGGGCGAGCAGTGGTCGCCGCAGACCGCCCCGGCCATGCAGGCGGACACGCACACCACGCCCAGGGGGTCCGTCAGCGGGAACACGCCCAGGGTGATGGGGATCAGGATCCCGAAGGTACCCCAGCTGGTGCCGGTGGCGAAGCTGAGCCCCACGGCGATGAGGAACACGATGGCGGGCAGGAAGGACTGGAACCCGCCGGCGGACCCCTTCACCAGGGCCTCCACGAACTGCTTGGCGCCCAGGCTGTCGGTCATGGCCTTCAGCGTCCAGGCGAAGGTCAGGATCAGGATGGCGGGGACCATGGACTTGAACCCCTCGGGGATGCTGGCGGCGATCTCCTTGAAGGGGATCACCCGGCGGAGGAGGTAGTAGATCACGGTGACCACCAGCGCCACGGCGGAGCCCAGCATGAGCCCCACGGAGGCGTCGGATTCGGAGAAGGCCTCCACGAACCCGGCCCCCTCGAAGAAGCCGCCGGAGTAGATCATGCCGGTGACGCAGGCGACGATCAGCACCACGATGGGCAGCACCAGATCCAGCACCTTCCCCTTGGGGTTGGCGGTCTCGCCGGCGGCGTCGGCCATGGCCTTCACGCCGGAGAACACGTCGCCCTTCTCCCGGGCGTTCTTTTCATGCCTGGCCATGGGCCCGTAGTCGAGGTTCGTCACCGCCAGGAAGATCATCATGGCGATGGTGAGGATGGCGTAGAAGTTGAAGGGGATGGCCTTGATGAACAGGTACAGGCCGTTCCCGTCCTCCACGTAGGAGCTGACCGCCGCGGCCCAGGAGGACACCGGCGCGATGATGCACACGGGCGCCGCCGTGGCGTCGATGAGGTAGGCGAGCTTCGCCCGGCTGATCCGGCTCTTGTCGGACACGGGCCGCATGACGGAGCCCACGGTGAGGCAGTTGAAGTAGTCGTCCACGAAGATCAGCACCCCCAGGGCGATGATGGAGAGCTGGGCCCCGGCCCGGGTCTTGATGTGGGCGGCGGCCCAGCGCCCGAAGGCGGCGGAGCCCCCGGCCTTGTTCATGAGCACCACCAGGATGCCCAGGATCACCAGGAAGACCAGGATGCCCACGTTGTAGCTGTCGGCCAGGGACGCTACGAACCCCTCGTTGAAGATATGGGTCAGGGTGCCTTCGAAGTTGAAGTTGGCATACAAAAGCCCGCCCACCAGGATGCCCACGAACAGGGAGGTGTACACCTCCTTGGTGACGAGGGCGAGACCGATGGCGATGACGGCGGGCAGCAGCGACCAGAAGGTCTGATAGAATCGGGAGGGGGCCTCCCCGTCCCCGTCGCCGGCGGCGAAGGCCACGGCGGTGGTGACGAGCAGCAGGATCAGCAGGACGGGCAGTACGGCGAGGGCTCTTCTTGTGTTTCTCATGGGAAACTCCTTTCGTTGGCTAAGATGCAATCAACTGTGGGATCATGACCCGTCATGACGCCACAGTTGAAACAAAAGGAATCTCCCCATATCGTCTGACAGCTCTCCGCCCCTTCGGGCGACAGTTCAACGGATGTTCTCCGCTGCCCCGGACACGGACGAGCTCAGGCTGCTGGTCCGCTCCTCGGCGATCTCCCCTTTTCCCCGCCTGCGCTTGCCTGCCTGCACACGGGCTACTCTTGTCGATCGCGACCTCTATCATGAATATTCAGTTGATTGGGGATATCATATATTCTTCGGCCCGATCTGTCAACAGTTTTTTCGCCGATCCCGCTTGCGCCCCCGCCCCGGGCCTGCTATAATAGGCTGAATTTCAAGGAAAAAGGACGGAAGGGACCATGACGGAACGGGAGCAGCGGCTGTTGGTGAGTCGGGCGCTGGACATCGGGGAAAGGATGCTCCTTGCAGGCGGCGAGGTGAGCCGGGTGGAGGACACCGTCTCCCGCATCCTCAAGAGCTACGGCGCGGAGCGGGTGGAGGTGTTCACCATCCTCTCCTTCATCTCCCTGACGGCGGTGTTCGCGGAGGACCGGGTGCTCACCGAGAATCGGCGGGTCAGCATCGTGGCCTACTCCAACGACTTCACCCGCCTGGAGCAGCTCAACGCCCTGTCCCGGGAGCTGTGCGCCACCCGGCCGGACCTGGATACGATGGCAGAGAAGCTGGAAAGCATCGACCTGCCGCCCCGAAAGAAGCAGTTTCGGGAGCTGTACTGGCTGTTGGGGTACATCCTCAGCGGCACCGGCTTCGCCATCTTCTTCGGCGGCACCTGGCGGGACGCCCTAGGCGCGGGCCTGTGCTGTCTCGCGGTGTGGTTCTTGAACTGGTTCTTCAAGCGGGGGGCCCTGCAGCGGCTGTTCCACGCCTTTTTGGTGTCCTTCATCGCCGGGACGTTGTGCTATCTCGTGATCCTGCTGGGCCTCGGGGAGCACCCGGGCCAGGTCATGATGGCGGTGATCATGGTGCTGATCCCCGGCATCGCCATCACCAACGCCATGCGGGAGGTGCTGATCTCCGACACCATCTCCGGCATCCTCCGGCTGGTGGAATCCCTGCTCATCGCCTCGGCGGTGGCCTTCGGGTTCGCCCTGGCTATGTTCGCCTTCAAGGGCCGGTTCCCCCAGGAGCACTTCACCTCCCTGGACGCGGACCAGCGTTGGCTCCAGGTCCTGGCGGCCGCGGTGGGCACGCTGGGCTTTGCCATCCTCTTCAACAGCCGGCCCCGGCGCCTGTTCCTGGGGGCCCTGGGCGGCGGGCTCACCTGGGTGGTGTACCTGCTGCTTTCCGACCTGGTGGGCTCCGACTTCCTCTGCGTGGCCCTGGCGGCGGCCTTCGGCGCGGTGTACGCGGAGATCATGGCCCGGGTGTGCAAGGCCCCGGCCACGGTGTTCACCATCCTCTCCGAGATCGCCCTGATCCCCGGCGGGAGCCTGTACATCACCATGCACCACCTGGTGGGCGGACGGCAGGGGGAGGCCCTTCGGTACGGCCTGCACACCCTGATGGTGGCCCTGGCCATCGCCTTGGGCATCGTCCTCGTCACCGCCTTCACCACCAGCTTCTTCTCCAAGAAGAAGCGGGCGGCCACGGGCCACAAGCATTGATTGACGTTCCCTGTAAAGGATGGTATACTGTTAGAACATGGTATTTTCTGGACTCACATTCCTGCTGCTGTTTTTGCCCACCCTGCTCATCCTGTATTTTTTGAGCAGGGATCTTCGCTGGCGCAACGGCGTGCTGGTGGTCTTCTCGCTGGTGTTCTACGCCTGGGGCGAGCCGGTCATGGTGCTGCTCCTGTTGGCCACCACCCTCTTCAACTATCTCATCGCCCGGGCCATGGACCGGGCCGCCAGCCCCCGGGGCAAGAAGCTGTGGCTCTTTCTGGGCGTGGCCGGGTCCCTGGCGGGCCTGCTGTACTTCAAATACACCGGCTTCTTCCTGTCCAACCTCAGTAGCCTGTTGGGCGTCAAGATCGCCTTCACCGCCCCCCGGCTCCCCATCGGCATCTCCTTCTACACCTTCCAGATCCTGACCTATACCGTGGACGTGTACCGGGGCAAGGTGGGCGTCCAAAAGAACTTCTTCCGCTTGCTGCTGTACGTGAGCTGCTTCCCCCAGCTCATCGCCGGCCCCATCGTCCAGTACGGGGACGTGGCGGCGGCCTTGGAGAGCAGGACCACCACCGCCGAGGACTTCGTGGACGGCGCCCGCCGGTTCCTGCTGGGTCTCGGCAAGAAGGTGATCCTGGCCAACATCTCCGGCAGCATCCTCCTGGAATGCCTGCCTGACGGGGCCGCGCCGGCGTCCGTGGTAGGGGCCTGGGTCAGCGCCATCGTCTACTCCCTCCACCTGTACTTCGACTTCTCCGCCTATTCCGACATGGCCATCGGCCTGGGGCGCATCCTGGGCTTCACCTACAAGGAGAACTTCAACTACCCCTACTTCTCCATCTCCCCCACGGACCTGTGGCGGCGGTGGCACATCTCGTTGGGCAGCTTCTTCCGGGAGTACGTATACTTCCCCCTGGGAGGCAGCCGCAAGGGCAAGGGCCGGCAGCTGTTGAACCTGCTGATCGTGTGGGCACTGACGGGCCTCTGGCACGGGGCCGCCTGGAACTACGTGCTCTGGGGCCTCTACTGGTACGTGCTGCAGATCGCCCACAAGGCCGTGGAGAAGCCCTGGGCCAGGATGCCCAAGTTCTTCCAGTGGCTCCTCAACTTCGTGCTGACCATGATCGGCATGATGGTCTTCTATTACAACGACCAGGGCGCCCTGCTGGTCCATGTGGCCGCCATGTTCGGCGGCGGCGTGGGCTGGCTGGACGAGGGGATCCTCTCGGTCCTCCGCCAGTACGCCCTGTTCCTGCCCATCGCCTGCGTCGGCGCGGCGCCCCTGGTCCCCCGGCTCAAAAAGCTGGCGGAGAAGCGGCCCGCCCTGGCCGCCCTGGGCACGGTGTTCGCGGTGCTGGTGGGGCTGCTGTCCCTCCTGTTCCTGATCCGGCAAAGCTACAACCCCTTCATCTACTTTAGATTCTGACGCCTATGAAACGCACCTTTTCCTTCCTGCTCCTATACGGCATGCTGGTCCTCTTCGGAGGGCTGGGGGCACTGCTGCTGATCTTCGGTGAAAAAGCTCCCCACGCCTCCCTGGCGGAGAATCGGATGCTGGCCGGGTTCCCGGCGTTCTCCTGGGACACCGTCAAAGACGGCAGCTTCATGCTGGGCCTGGAGGATTATCTCAGCGACGCCGTGCCAGAGCGGGAGGTCTTCGTGGCCAGCGCCGACGGCCTCATGGACAGCCTGTCCCTCCCCAAGGAGCAGCCCTCCGCCGTGGACGCGGAGGCGGAGCTGGCTGCCCAGCTCCAGGCCTTCGCCCGGGAGAACCAGCCCCCGGAGGAAAAGCCCCAGGAGATGGCGGCCTTTAGGACCACCCCCTCCCCGTCCCCGGAGCCCACGGCCACGCCGGAGCCCACCCCCGACGCCACCCCTGTGCCGGAGGACGCCACCCCTGCGCCGGAAGCCGTGACCCCCTCCCCGGAGCCCACCGCCACCCCTGCGCCGGAAAAGGACCTGTCGGGCATCCAGGCCTGCACCTTCACCATGACCCTGGCCAACGGCCAGGTGAACAAGGTCTATACCTTCTCCCCGGAGAACGTCAAACGGGCCATCCGCATGCTGAACGCCTATCGGGCGGCGCTGCCGGAGGACGGCCACGTGTTCTTCGCCCAACCCCCCTTCCCGGGGCTGGCGTTCCAGCTCCAGGACGGCACCTGCATCGGCTGGGGCGGCGATCTCGAAGACACCATCAACGAATACAGCAACGACGGTGTGTACATGGTCAGCGTCCAGAAGGTGCTGGAGCAGCATCTGCTGGACGGGGAATACCTGTATTTCAAAACGGACCACCACTGGACCCCCCGGGCCGCCTGCTATACCCTGAACGCCATCCTCAGCGCCCACGGCATCGACCCCAAGCCCTACGACAACTACACCTTCCACGTGAATCGGACCTTCTACGGCAGCTCCTCCCTGGGCAACCCCAACATCCGCAACACCATGCGGCCGGACACCCTGGAGGTGCTGGTCCCCGACACGCCGGTGAAGGGCTACCGGATCTACTGGGACCGGCACGAGGTGGAAGCGCCCCTGATCAACGACAATTTCGGCAACTACATGGTCTTCCTGGGCGGCACCCTGGGCCCCTGGCGCCGGTTCGAGACGGGCGTGGACTGTGAGCGCAGCTGCCTGCTCATCGGCGACTCCTTCTCCAACTGCTTCGTCCCCTTCCTGGTGCCCTACTACGGCACCGTCCACTCCTGCGACGTGCGGCCCGGCTACTACGACGAGGTCAATCGGAAGTGGAGCATCTCGGACTACATCCGGGAGAATGGCATCGACGACGTGTACATCGTGTACTCCACCGCCAACGGCGTGAACACGGTTTCCATCATGCAAAACCTGCTCAAGTATCTGTGAGGCCGCCTATGGAACAGAACGCGAAACCGAACAAGCTCCCCCTGCTGGGCATGGTCCTCACCACGACGCTGGTGCTGGGGGGCCTGTTGGCCCTGCTCTGGTGGTCGGAGCACCGGTCAGAGGTCTACGCCCGCCGGGCTATGGCCGCCGCCGGACAGCAGGATTGGGCCGCGGCCGAGGCATGGGGCCAGAAGGCCGAGACCGCCGGGGCCGCGGACGTGCTGAACGACATCGCCGCCCAAAAGGCCGACGCCCTGTTCGAAAGCGGGGACTACGCCGCCGCCCGGGCCCTGTATGGGGAGCTGGGCAACGCCCGGCAGATCATGGCCTGCGCCTACCGCCAGGCGGAAGCCGCTTTGGCCGCCGGGGACCTGATCGCCGCCCGGGACGGTTTTCTGTCCGCCGCCGGGTACGAGGACGCCCTCCAGCGGGCCGACCGGTGCCGCTACGCCCTGGCCGAGGCGGCTTTGGCCGCCGGGGACCAGCAGGCCGCCTTCGACGGGTTCATGGCCCTGGGCGACTTCGAGGACGCGCCGGAGCGGGCTCGCGCCCTGGCCGTGGCGCTGACGGGTGAAGCGGACGAGGAGGACGCCCTGCTGAGCGCCCAGGGGTACACCCCCGAAGTTTTGTCCCTCCAGGAGCAGCTCCAGCAGAAGCGGGACGGCCTCCTGAGCCGCCGCCTGGCCGCCGGCCACGCCCACGCCCTGCTCCTCGTTGAGGACGGCACCGTCCGCGCCGCCGGAGACAACGGCTCCGGCCAGTGCGACGTAAGCGATTGGAAGAACGTGGTGGCCGTGGCCGCCGGATACGCCCACTCCCTGGGCCTCACCGGGGACGGGCGGGTGCTGGCCGCCGGGAACGACGAGTACGGCCAGTGCGACGTGAGCGACTGGCAGGACGTGGTGCGGATCTTCTGCGGCCCCTTCGACAGCTATGGCATCACCCGGGACGGGACCATGCTCCACGCCGGATTCAGGGATCTAAGCGCCCTGGCGGGCTGGACGGGCATCCAGCGCGTCAGCGCCGGGGACGGGGTCATGTTCGCCCTCCGGGAGAACGGGTCCCTGCTCAGCAGCCTGCCGGACCAGGCCCAAAGCTGGCAGGACGCCCTGGACCTGGCCGCCGCGGGCCATGCCCCCGTGGGCCTCAAGCGGGACGGTACCCTCCTGTCCGCCGGTCGGGACCTGTCCGCCTGGACGGACGTGGTGGCCATCGACAGCAGCGCCTCCCTGCTGGTGGGCCTGCGCCTCGACGGGACGCTGCTGGTCGAACCCCTGCTGATGGTGGACGAAGGGCTCCTCACCGCCCTCCGGGCCGAAGAAACCGTCGTCGGCATGTCCGTGGCCGGCACCTACGCCCTCCTGCTCCATGAGGACGGCACCTTGACCGCCCCCGGCGCCAGCTTCGATCTCTCGCCCCTCACCGCCCCCCAAAGTTAAGATTGACAAACGCCCCCCCGGAGGCTATAATACGTATGCTGCATCTGTGCCTGTAGCTCAGCTGGATAGAGCGTTAGACTCCGACTCTAAAGGCCGCACGTTCGAACCGTGTCAGGCACGCCAAAGAGAAGACCCCACCCATCGGGTGGGGTCTTCTCTTTGATGTATGCTGCGCATACAGTTCGAACGTAGTTCGAATAGGCGGCCCTCCTGGGCCGCCTCCCGGCGTTGCTACCTTAGCAGCCGTCCCATGGCGTCATAGAGGAGATTTAGCTGGACCTGGACGAGCTGTGGCTCACTCCATGTAGCCGGTGAGGCCCCGGACGGAGGCTTCCCCGGAGCGGACGGTGGTCTCGGTGCCGTCGGGGTAGCGGACCAGCAGGCCCAGGGCTTCGTCCACGTCCAGGGCGTAGGCCGGGGTGGAGAGGCCGTTTTGGATCAGGCGCACGTCCCGGCGGAGGGTCAAACAGCGCTGCCGATAGGCCGCCAGGTAGGGGGCGGCGTCGCCCCGCAGCAGGGCGTCGTAGAGCCGGTCCAGCTCCTCGATCATGGCGGCGGCCAGGTTGGGCAGGGGGTAGCTCTCCCCCGTCTCCGTCTTCAGCGACCCGGCCATGGCCCGAAGCTCCGGGGGGAAGTCCTCGGTTTCGTAGTTTACGTTGAGACCGATGCCCACCACCACGTATTGGAGCTGCCCGCCCGCCGAAAAGGCGCTCTCGGTCAAGATGCCGCAGATCTTCTTCCCGTTCAAAATGAGGTCGTTGACCCACTTGATCTCGGCCTCCGCCCCGGCGACGCGCCGGACGGCCCGGCCCATGGCCTCCGCCGTGAAGCCCATGAGGGGCAGCAGCCTTTCGGGGGGCAGCTGGGGTCGAAGGAGGGCGGAGAGATACACGCCCTTCCCCGCGGCGGAGGTGAAGCTGCGGCCCAGGCGGCCCTTGCCCCGGGTCTGCTCCCCGGCGACGAGGACCGTGCCCTCCCCCGCCCCCGCCTCGGCCATGGCCTTCAATAGGTCGTTGGTGGAGGGGCAGGTGGGCAAATAGGTGATTTCTTTTCCCACCCGGGCCACGGGGCCCAGGGCAGAGCGGATGGCGTGGAGCATAAGGAGTCCTTTCGGGGATATACTGCGCCGCAAGGCGCTGCATCACTTGCGAAGCATACATCACTTTGCGGCGACGCCGCAAAACATCACTTGCCGCAAGGCAAGCATCACTTCCTGCGGGCACGGGGCGTGATGTAGGGCTTCTTCGAAGCCCAGTGATGCACCGCTGCGCGGCGTGATGTGCCTCCGGCGTGATGTATGGCCGCCCGGCGGCCAAGTGATGGCGGATCGTCGGCGATGCCATCATACCACACCCGCCCGGGAAAGGGAAGGACTCACTTCATCTTCAGCATCCGGGAGAAGCGGGCGATGACGATGACGGACAGGACGATCAAAATGAAGGCGATGGCCACCAGCAGGCTCACCCACCACTGGGACAGGGTCTGCTGTTCCTTCTGCTCCTTCTCCTGCTTGGCCTTCTCCTCGTCGGTGATCTCCACGGGGGCCTGGACGGTGGTCCGAAGCTGCTGATACTCCATGTGCTCCTCCCCCGCCATGTCCTCGTAGGAGATGACCAGTTCCCCGTAGGATTCCCCGTACTTCTCCTTGCCGGACAGGGTGGTGACGAAGACGGACACGGCCTTGTCCGCGCTCTGCTGGGGCTCCAGGGTGCCCAGGAAGGCCGAGGCGGCGATGAGCCCGTCCATCCTGAGGGTGCAGCGCACGTTGTACACCGGGGCGTAGCCGGTGTTGTAGACGCACACGGGCTGGGTGAAGGTCTCGCCGCTGGTGAGGGTCTCGGGCAGCTTCATCTCGTCGAAGCCGATGGAGGACCCCTGGACCACGTTGATCTGCAGGGGCACCGTGTCCCCGTAAACGTTGCCGTAGGCGTCCTCGTAGGCCAGGGTCACGGTGAGGCCGTGGCGGCCGGCGAAGACGGTCTTGTCCGAGGCGAAGGGGAAGCTGATCTTCTTGCTCTCCGAGACGGGCATCTTCGCCAGGAACACCGGGGCCAGGCTGTCGCTCCGGTAGACCCCCTGGCTGTCGGAGGCGGCCATGACCCGCACGTTCTTCGCCTCCAGGTCCCCCACGTTCTGGACCGTCAGCGCCAGGGTGAAGCCCTCGCCGCCGGCGATGGTGGCGGTGCTCACCTCGCTGCTCGACAGGACCAGGACGGGCTTACGGACCACGGTGGGGCCGCTCCAGCCGCCCCCGCCCCCGGAGGAGGGGTTCTTGCCGTCGGTGATGGCCACCTGCAGGGTGAAGTCCTGCTCCGCCGGGTCCCCGTGCTTGTCCGTATAGCTCACGTGGAAGGTGACGGGGTAGGTGCCGTTGGTCCGGTTGGCGGCCAGGTCCAGGGACAGGCGCATGAGGAACACGGACCGCTCCGCCGGATTCCCGGCGGCGTCCTTGGCCGTTTCCTTGGTCTTCTTCAGGTCGAACTGATAGTTGCCGTAGAGGAAGGGGCCCACGGTGTCCATGTCCGGGGTCACCCGCAACACGTCCCCCATGGCGTCCCCCAGCAGGGGCAGCACGAACAGGGCCTTGCCCCCGGAGACGGTAGGCATATAGCCGTTGGCGTAACTCTTGGTCATGCCGGAATAGATATAGGCCGTGTCGATGACCAGCTCCGTGTCGCTGGCGCCGCCGGGCCGGGGGGTGGGCGAGGCCGTGGGCGTGGGGGTGGGCGGCAGGGTGGGGGTCGCGCCCGGCGTGCCGGAGGTCCCAGGGGTGGGTGGCAGGGTGGGCGTCGTGCCCGGTGTGCCGGAGGCGTCTGGAGTGGGCGGCAGGGTCGGGGTCGTGCCCGGCGTGCCGGAGGCCTCGGGCGTGGGGCCCGGCGGGTCCGTAGGATTCACCGGCGGATCGGTGGGGTTCACGGGTGGGTCCGTGGGATTCACCGGCGGGTCCGTAGGATTCACCGGCGGGTCCGTGGGGTTCACGGGTGGGTCCGTAGGCGCGGGCGGGTCCGTGGGCCTAGGCGTGTCCGTGGGCTTCGGGGTGTCCGTGGGCTTCGGGGTGTCCGTAGGCTTGGGGGTGTCCGTGGGCTTCGGGGTGTCCGTGGGCTTCGGGGTGTCCGTGGGCTTCGGGGTGTCCGTGGGCTTGGGCGTGTCCGTAGGCTTCGGGGTGTCCGTGGGCTTCGGTGTGGGCTGGGGGACCTCCACCACGGTGACGGTGGGCCCGGCGGCCACAAAGCCGCCCTCCACCTGATACCATAGCTGGCCGTCCACGGTGCCTTCGCTGAGCCACTTCACCTGCGCCCCGGGGGCCAGCGTCCGCACGGGGGTCTCGTCCCCCACGGCCGCGAAGATGCCCACGGGCTCCGTGCCCGTGTTCCGCACGTACTTCTCCCCCGCCGCCAGGGCCGGGGCCAGGGGCAGCAGCCCCAGCAGGGCCGCCAGCAGCAGGCAGCACAACCGTTTCCTGTTCATACTCTCTCCTCCCGTATCATGGTCATGACCCCCGCGTCCATCTCGCAGACGGTATCGCAGAGGGCGTCGATATCCGCTATGTTGTGGCTGGCCAGCAGGATGGTCCGGCCGTCCGTGGCCAGGGACCGGAACAGCTCCCGCATCTCCGCCACGCCGTTCTTGTCGAGGCCGTTCATGGGCTCGTCCAATATGAGCAGGGACGGGTCCTCCATGATGGCCTGGGCGATACCCAATCGCTGGCGCATCCCAAGACTGTACTTGCCCACAGGCTTCGTCGACAGGGGGTCCAGGCCCACCCGGCGGATCACCGCCGCCACCTCCTTGAGGCCGATCCTCTTTTTCAGCGACGCCAGTATCTCCAGATTCCTGAGCCCCGACAGCTGGGGCAGGAACCCCGGCGTCTCGATGATGAGGCCCAGGTCGTCCGGGAAGTCCACGTCCTTGCCGATCTGCTTCCCCTGGACGAAGACCTTGCCGGAGGTGGGCTGCAAGAAGCCGCAGATGCACTTGAACATGACGGTCTTGCCGCTGCCGTTGTTGCCCACCACCCCGTGGATCTTCCCGGCCTCGAAGCTCCGCGTCACGTGCTTCAACACCTCGTCCTGGCCGAAGGTTTTGCACAGGTCTACGAGTTCTATGGCGTTGGTCATGGGTACCCTCCTTTTTTCTTTGCCGCAAGAGAAAAAGTCGCGCAAAAAGAGAAACTTGAGAAGGATTATTTGTTTCCACAACAAAGCATTACTTCTTCTTAAAGTTCTTTTGCGCAGCTTTTCTTACAAGAAAGGGTGCGCAGCCGAACGCTGCCTGTGGCAGATGCAGTGAGGCGCAGCACGGGCAAAACAACGAGAAACCAAACGGAGTGCAGGTTTCGACTATGTTTTGCCCATGGTCACGCACAGGCTTTCAATCCTTCCTTTAATATCCCAATAAATCGTTCAAAATGCTGCCGTCCACGGCGTTGACGGACAGGATGGAATCCTTCCATTTGACGGGGCCCTTGCCTGCGATCAGGGTGTCGTAGCCCACGAAGTCCCAGGCGGGCAGCAGGTAATATTGGTCTGAATCCTTGATCTTCACGCAGCGGTAGGAGAAAAACACGTCCGTCACCTTCACCGTCCGCTCGCCGCCGCCCAGGTATACGTTCATGAACACCTGCTTCTCGAAGATCTCCATGATCCTCTCGAAGGGCAGCAGCTCCACGTTCTCGTTCTCCGTCCCCAGGACCTCCAAGGGGTCGATCCAGAAGAGGACGACGAGCTGGCCGCCCCGGACCTCCACGCCCAGGCTTTCCTTCATGGGCGGCTGGGCGAAGCTCAAGCCCGCCTGCTGGGCCGCGCTGTCGGAGCCGTAGTAGCTGTTCCACTCGTAGACGGGGATGCCCTCGTACACCGGCCGCAGGGTGATCCTATAGGAGCCGTCGTCCACGCCCGTGTCGCTGTTAAACCGCTCCCGCAGCCCCTGATCGGCGGGCTCGATTGCCACGATCTCGTAGTGGCTGTTCCCCAGCAGGGCCAGGGCGTCCTCCACCAGCCTTCGGGCAGCGTCGGCGGTGATGGGGGCCTTGGCCCCCGTGGGGTTGACGTCCGAGGCGTCGTATTGGATAGAGCAGGTATCCTGCGTTTCGGTTTCGATCCAGATGTGTTGACCGCTCTCAGTGTATACGCTTACCAGCGCGTCGGACCAGGTCCCGGTCCAGGGCAGCCGCTGGCCCGGCTGGAACTCGTTGTAATAGGTCAGCACCCGCCGGAGCGCGTCGTTGTACTCCGCCTGCAAGCTTTCATAGTCCGCCTCCGGGCCATAGGGCCGCTTCGCCAGGGCATCGAGGGCGTCCCGATACTGGTCCGCCACGTTCAGCCACCGGTCCCGGCCCAGGGGGTCCGTTTCAAAGAAGACGGTCCGGCCCGTCAACGTCTCGGCGATCCGCCGCTTGTCCTCGGCGCTTGGATGGAGCCGTCCCACCCGCAGCACCGGCACCCGGCTCACCTGGGGCATATGGACCGCCGCGTCCATCTCCACGTGGAGCGTGCCGCCGTACACAGGCCCGCTGACCGTCCGCTGCACCGTCTCCGGCACACCCAGGGCGTCTTGCACCGTTTGGGCCGCTTCCGCGCTGGCCTGAGGCGCGCTGTGGATCACCGTCTCCAAGGTGTCGTCCCCCTTGTTCACCACCACCTCCGCCTCCGGCGTGGGCTGGCAGGCGAAAAGCAGTATAAGCGATAAGCAGAGAATGATGATTCGTTTCATGGTCTGGCTTCTTTCTCAATATCCGAGCGCAGGATTGATGACGCTGCCGTCGACGGCGTTGATCTGCAGATAGCAGCCGCCGGGGACGAAATAGACCGCGTCGCCGTTTTCCTCTATGGCCCACCCGTCGTATCGAAGATCGTCGAGGTTTTCCCCGCGCAGCACCAGCTCGCCATAGAACGACCACGCCGGCACAAGGAGGAAGGTTCCGGTCGCGCCTTCCTTGCGAATGCGCACGCTTTCGAGCGCAATTCGGTCGATGCGCAGCACAGCGTCCGTGATCGTCATTTTTTCTTGATCGCTGATGTTCTTCACATACGCGCGCGCCGACTCAAGCGCGGGGAACGCCTCCACAACGATCTGCTTGCGGAACGTTGCAAGGATCGTTTCAAACGGTACAAGCGCCACGTTTTCGTTGACGATGCGGGTCACCGTCGAAGGCGCATACCAATCGAACCAGTTGACGCCGGAATCGCGCACAAGGAAATACGCATATTCCTGTTCGCACGGCTCGCTATACGCCTTATCACCGCCGTTTTGCGAATAAACGCCGTATGCGTCCTGCTGGCTAAGGGTCATTGCGCCGGGCATCCCGTTCACGGGGCGCGTAAACCAGATCGCATACGCCTGTTCGTCGTGACGCTCATACTCCTCGCCATTACACGGGCAATCTGCCGCAAAAACCAACACGGGTTCGAGTTCGGTTTCTCCGAGCTTTGCAAGGAACGTCTTTGCGACGGCGACCGCCTCGTCTTTGTTCAGCGTCACCCCGCGCAGCGGTCCCACGACCGATTCGTACTGTGTCGTCCGGCTGATTGTATCATCCATGTTCATGAACGTAACCGTTCCGAAAATGTCTGCTTCAATCGCCGAATGGTACTTCCGTTCCGGTCTTTCGTCGTCGATCTCTGCACTCATATGACCGTTCGCTTTGTATGCCGCGTCGCTTAGGTCAGCTTCGATGCCGTCCGTGCTTTCCGGCGCTTCGCGATAGTACGCGCTCCAGACCTCCAGCGCCTTGTTCAGTTGTGCGCGCATCTCTGCCTGCTCCGATTCGGGAAGGTTCCCGTAGGTTTCGTCAAAGCTCTCCAGGCTGGCCTGAACCGCCTGCACCTCGCGCAGGATTCCTTCGCGCGTCATGTTCTCTCCCGCTTCGCTTTCGCGCACGAAGAGTGTTCTCCCGTCCGCGATGCGCGTCAGCATATCTCGTGCCCACGCTGCGTCGCAAGTCCTCGGGACGACCTCCGCCACAGGGTAGCGATTGCCCGAAGGCAGCTCCACCGCCGCAACAAGCTCCACATTCAAATCTCCGGCTCGGATTGTTTCGTCCACGCGCGCCGGCGCTTCCAGTCGTTTTTCCTCCGCCGGCTTTTCGGCGATCTTCTTCATCAGGACGCCGTCCCCTTTATTCAATATGACTTCCTCCTCCGGCGTGGGCTGGCAGGCGGTGAGGAGGAGGATGCAGAGCAAAATACAAACGATCCGTTTCATTTCTTTCCTTTCACCATCCCAGAGGGATGATCTCACTTGCCCCTCAGGGCAAATTTCACTGCGTTTGCGCGATTTCACGTATCCCCAGGCCCCATTTCGTTTTTCAATACCCCTGTGCCGGGTCGATGATGCTGCCGTCCAGGGCGCTGACCACCAGCACGCGGAACTGGGCGTCGGACCTGGTCCAGGTGCTCTCCCGCCAGTCTTGGTCATAGTCGAAGAAGACCAGGTAGCAGGGCAGGGCCAGCAGGTCCTCGCTGTTCGGCAGCCGCACGACGAAGGGCGTCAGCAGCACCCGCCACACCTGGAGCTTGGGGTCCTCCCCCTGGAAGACCTGGGCCCGCATGGTGTCCACGTCGAGGCAGGCGGAGAAAGCGTTTTTGATCCGCCGCTGGACCTGCTCGAAGGGCAGCAGCGCCGCCGCCTCCGCTTCCAGCCCCGTCACCGCCTTGGGATGGAACCAGGCGAAGTACCAGACCCCGTCCTCGTTCAGGACGACCTTCAGCGACTCCTGCCAGAGGGGCGCGGCGTAGTCCCCGGCCCCGTCGTGGCGGATCCAATGGTCGTCCAGATAGACGTTGGACTCCACCGGGCAGCCCCCGAAACTGCGGCATAGCTCAAAGCACCAGCAGGGGGCCACGCACTGAACGCTGGCGGGCCGATCATGCTCCCCGGCCATCAGGTTCGCCTGGTAGGTCCGGGCAGCCGTGAAATCATCTAGCCCCAGCTCCTGGAGGAGCTTTTGCAAGGCCGCCTCGGCCTCCGCCCGGGACATTCGGACCTCCTGCCACTTCTCGTCGAAGGGGCCCATGATGGGGACCCGCTCCGCATGCCGATCCTCCGGATGCTCCGTGAGAAAGGTGGGCCACCGGGTCATCATCAGCCCCGTTCGGTCTGTCTGCACCAGGACCTTTTCGCCGCCGGTCAACGTGAAGAGGGTCTGCCCTTCAGGGACGCCGGTGAAATCTGTCACCACGATGGTCTCGTTGCTCTCCGGGGCGTTGGCGATGTGGGCCTGATAGCTCTTGCCGATCCGCTGAAGCTCCTCGTCCAGCTGCCCCAGATCCCTCATGCCCTCGTCCACGTCGTCCCAATCGGGGAAGCCCTGCTGGATCCAGGCCCGCTGGCGCTCCATCTGATCCACATAGTCCTGAAATTGACGGGTCCAGTCCGCCCGGGTCATGCCGTTGCTCTCCCGGGACACGGGGGCGGGCAGGATGGCGGACAGGATCCGCTGCCGCCAGGGGTTGTCTACGGCCTGCTCCCGCATCCGATAGAGGGGATAGCGGCCGTCAGGTTTCGTTTCCACCGTCGCCCGCCAGGTCACCGTGGCGCCTCGGACCTGCTGGACCTCCTCCCAGCGGTCGGGGAAAGCGGGCGCCGCCGGCTGGGCCGGTGCATCGGTTGCCGATCCGGGGTTGTCGTTCTTCGGCCCCGGCACGGTCACGGACTGGACCGCTGTCCCCTCTGGCAGCCGCCCCTCCCCCTTGTTCACCACCACCTCCTCCGTGGGCGTGGGCTGACAGGCGGCGAGGAGGAGCAGGATGAAAAAGAGCAGTAAACCGCGTTTCATGATGCCTCCTTAATACCCCAAATTCCTATCCACGATGCTGCCGTCCACGGCGTTGATGGTCAGCAGCGAAAAGGTGTCCCACCAGGTGTCGATGGCGTTCTCCCCAAACCGGGTGTCATAGCCCCGAAAGTCCCACACGGGCAGGAGCCAGTAGTCAGCTTCGTTGGGTCGTCGGACGCGCATATAGGAGAAGGTGATCTCGGTGATATGCATGTCCGTGTGGGAGTCGTTGCCCAGATAGTCCTTGCCCATGTAGATGTTCATGAAGGTCTGCTGCCGGAATATCTCCATGATCCTATCGAAGCTCAGCAGCGGCACGTTCCCGTTCTCCACCCCCAGGATGCGAAGGGGGCTGGTCCAGGTCGCCTCGGCCACGGCTCCATCGTTCGTCACCACCTCGATCCGCTCCTGATGGACGCTGCGGTCGAAGCTGACCCCTGCGTCCTGCTGGCCGTTGTCGGTGCCGTGGTAGGTCTCCCAGGGGTAGACGGGGATGCCGGCGTACACGGGCAGATACCACAGCTGATAGAGGCCGTTGTCGAAGCCTGTTTCCACACCGAACTGCTGCCGCCAGCTTTCGTCGTGGGCGGCGATGCCGTACAGCGTCACATCGGCATTGTGAAGCTCCTTCAAAAAGGCCGCCGCAGCAGCGTCCGCCGCCCGCTCGTCCTCCGTGCGGGGCGACCCGTGACGCTCCCGCGCCACCAGCCAGGGCGTGCCCTCCGTCCGAAACTTCAGCAGGCTCCCGTCCGCCCAGGAGAAGGTCCGCCCGTCCTCGCTCATCACCGCGCCGCTGGTATCGGTCCAGCTCCCCGGCCAGGACTGCTCCTTCACCCGACCGTCGGCCTGCTGATAGCCCAGCTGTTGGGCCTCGATCTGACCGGTCAGCCAAGCGCGCATCTCGTCGTAGTCCACCCCCGGTCCGTAGGGCTGATCGTCCAGGGCGTTGAGCCAGGCTTGATAGTAGCGGAGGTTGGTCTCGTTCCAGAGCCGGTGGTTCTGGCGATAGATATAGGGCCCGTCACCCAGGAGGGCTTGGGCGAGGCGCTCCTTCTCCTCCGGGGCGGAGGGGACCAGGGCCGCCCGGTACACCGGCGCCGCCGCCACCTCGGGCACGGTGACGGCCGCGTCGATGGTAACGTCCATGGTGCCGCCGTAGACCTTGCCGGAGACGGTGTCCTGCACCCGTTCCGGCGCGCCCATCCGCGTCCGGATCGTTTCCTCCGGTGGGGCGCTCGCCTCCGGGGCCGATACGATCAGCGCCTCCAGCCGCCCCTCCCCCTTGTTCACCACCACCTCCTCCGTGGGCGTGGGCTGGCAGGCGGCGAGGAGGAGGAGAGCGGCGAGGATGGCGATGTTTCTTTTCAAAGAGAAAAAGTCGCGCAAAAAGAGAAACTTGAGAAGGATTATTTGTTTCCACAACAAAGCATTACTTCTTCTTAAAGTTCTTTTGCGCAGCTTTTCTTTTCGAAGAAAAGCTGCACAGGCTTCCAATCCTTCCTCATAAGCTTCCCTCCGTGCCTGTGAAGTTGAAGCTATATCTTCGTATGCTCAACTGCACCAGGAGGAAGAGGAGCAGGATCAGGCCCCCGAAGATCATATAGGTGTCCCGAAGCCGGGGCAGCAGGTCGTAGCCGAAGTTGTGCATGTGGTAGGTGGCCTGGTTGAGGGGCGAGGCCCAGCCCACGATCACGTTGGCCTTGTAGACGAGATCGTCGGGGAGGTGCATCACGTCCTTGAAGAAGGCGGGGTTGAGGAGGAGGCCGAACAGCGAGAAGCCGAAGGCCCCCACGATCCCGGCGCTGCGGCCCTTCTGGAGCTTGCAGAGGAGCATGATGAGGCTCAGGACCAGGGTATAGAGGAGCATGAGCAGGAAGATGGTCTCGGCGCACTCATAGGGCCGGGACATCTCCAGGGTCTTGACGAGGGCCGGCAGGGCCACCGCCTTCCCCGCCCCGGAATAGCCCAATATGGCGGCGGTCTCGGACCACATGTTGCCGATGAAGCTGTTCTGGGCACAGATCAGGGACGTGGCGGCGAAGATGAACAGCATATAGAGAAGGGTGGCGAGGGTCAGGTAGACCAGCTGCCCCCAGGCCCAGGTCCGCCGCCGCATGCGCACCAGATAGTAGGGCACCCCCGCCCCCAAAAAGGGCATGTCCACGAACAGCAGCACCAGCAGGAGCGAGATGAGCAGGATGGAGTTGGCGTCGCCGAAGGTCCACACGAAGGGCTCGAAGGCCTGCATGGCCGTGCCCATGTCGTAGGCGAAGGACGCCGCCTTGTCGGACAGCAGGAAGCACAGAATGAAGGCCAGGGCGAAGGTGAGATAGATGCGCATGTTCCCCCGCCACATGCGGAAGTTGTAGCGCACCACGGCCAGCACCTGCCGGAGCTCCCGGACCGGCCCGAAGCCCTTCCGGGGCCGGAAATCCCGCTTGGGGATACGAGGCGGCCGGGCGGCGAGGGAGGAAAAGGCTCGCCGCTGCCGCTTGTCGTCCCTGAGCTCGTTCTGGGCGGTCAGGAAGAATAGAAGCTGAAAGAGGATCACCAGGGAAAGGAGGGTCAGGGCCGCGCTTTTGCCCTGAAGGGGCCAGGCCCCGTGCATGGTCAGGTAGTTCTGGGGGTTCAGCATGAAGGCGTCCCGGAAGTACCGCTCCTGGAGGATGATGAGCACGTAATACAATATGAAGGGGGACGCGTAGGCCAGGTACACGTTCTGGGTGAGGCCCGAGAACAGGAGCCCCACCGTGGCCCACAGGGCGCCGGACAGGAAGAACAGCACCAGCCTTAGGCCGATCTCCGGCAGCTTCGAGGGCACGGCCCACTCGCCGTAGACCTCCACCGGCGCGCAGAGGAGCCAGAAGAGGAACAGGGCCAGGGCCATCCCCGCCGCCAGGGCGAGGCCGCCGGACAGGGCCGCCCCCAGGCTCTTGCCCCAAACGTACCGGTCCACGGTGGTCCGGGTCAGGTAGGGCTTCAGGTACCCGCTCTTCACGTCCTCCACGAAGGCGGCCGTGTAGGGCACCGCACTGAGGATCGGCACGGCGAAGAGCACCAGCTCCCCCTCCAGGCACCGGAGGAACAGCTCCTCATGGTAGCCGAAGAGGGCCTCGGGCCAGTCCATGCGGAACAGCCGATACAGGTCCTGGAAGGCCCCGATCATAAGGCACAGGGCCATGCCCAGGGCCGCCAGCAAAAACGACCTCGAAAACACCGCCCGCTTCACGTCCGCCCAAATATGCCGCATCTTTCCCCCTCGCCTCCTCTTGCTGCCTCCATGATACGCCCCATATTCGGACAAACTGTAACAGAGTTGTAATCGACTTGTAATTTTGGCATGAATACGGCCCAAAAGCGAAAAATCTCCGCCGGGCGTACCCGGCGGAGGTTGCCATAGTAGGGGGGAAGACCTATGGCAAGGGGGGAATTTTATCCTATCTTGACCTTGGCGGTGGGGTCCACGGCCTTGCCCTTCACGAAGAACGCGAAGTGCAGGTGGCTCTCCTGGGCGCACTCGGAGATGGCCGTGCGGCCCACCGTGCCCAGGACCGTCCCGGCGTTCACCTTATCCCCCGCCCGGACGGGGACCGATTCGTTCAGGTTGGCGTAGAGGGTCTTCCGATCCGAGGAGTGCTTCACGATCACCGTGACGCCCAGCTGGTCGTCGGTGTACACCCTCTCCACCGTGCCGCCCAGGACGCACTTCACCGCCGTACCCTGGGGGCAGCCGATGTCCACGGCCTTGTGGGTGGTCCACTGGTCCAGGGTCTTGGAGTAGATCAGCTTATCGGCGGCGTAGCCCCAGATCACCTTCCCGGACACGGGGGCCTGGGCCTTGGCGCCGGCGCTCTTGGCGGGGGCCGCCGTGGCCTCCGCCGCCTGGCTGGGGGCGGGCTCCGCCGTGGCCGTGGGCAGGATCCGGATCACGGGCAGGCTGGTATCCTTGGGGAGCTCCAGCTCCAGCGGGGGCAGCGCCTCCTGCCGGGGCGCCTGGGCCACGATGTTCTCCAGGGGCGCTTCCTGGACCTCCTCCTTCTCGGGCAGGGAGGTGAGGGCCACCGCCGCGCCGATGATGGCGAGGCACAGGGCCAGAGCCCCGTACACGCCCCAGTCCCGCCAGAAGGTGCCCCGGGGCTTGGTCTCGAATTCGTTCATTTCTTCCATTGTAGATTCCTTTCCTGGCCCTGTCGGGGCCATTGGCCCCTGGGGGCATGTTCCATGACTTTGTTTCGCTCATAGTATGGGCCGGGAAAATGCCTTCCATTCAGTTTTTTTGAAAAACATGCTTGCCAAACGGCCGAATTAGGATTATCCTTAGCGCCGTGAAAAAACATCTGAACGCAAGCTATGCTCTGTATCTGAGCCTATATTGGGTCAGCGCCTGCTTCATCTACGGCTACACCCGCCTCTTCCTCAGCGAGCTGGGCTTCTCCGCCGACCAGGTGGGGCTGCTCCTGGCCTTCGACTGCGCGGGGGCCATGGTGCTGCAACCCCTGCTGGCCCGGATCATCGAGGGCCCCGGTCGGATCACCATGCGCCACGTGCTGCTGGGCATGTCCCTCGTCGCCCTGTTCGCCGGCGGGCTGCTGCTGATCCCCCAGCCGAGGGCCGTCCTCCTCTGCCTCTTCGGGGCCATGGGCCTCATGACCATGGGCATCCAGCCCTTCGTGAACGCCGTGGGCTTCGGGTACATGAACCGGGGCGCCAGGCTGAACTGGTCCGTGACCCGGGGCGTGGCCTCCCTGGCCTTCGCCCTGTTCTCCAAGGTCTACGCGGCGTTGGCGGAGCGGGATCTAAATTGGCTGCTGGGGCTGTATCTCTTGTCCACGGCGGGGATCCTGGTCTGCTCCCTCCTCCTGGCGGAGAGGGAAGCGCCCGCGGACGGACCCCGGCCCCAGGTCCGGCACGGGTCCCTGCTCAGGCGGTACCCGGCCTTCTTCGGGATGCTGCTGGGCACGGCCCTGCTGTTCTTCCAGCACAACTTTTTGGACGCCTACCTATACGACGTGGTGGTGGCCGTGGGCGGCGGCACCGGGGAGCTGGGCACGGCCCTGCTCATCGGGGCCCTGGTAGAGACGCCCATGATGCTCCTGTTCACCCGGGTGGCGGACCGGTGCGGCGCGCGGCGGCTGCTGATGGTCTCCGCTGTGGGCATGGCCCTGAAGCCCTGGCTCATCCTGCTGGCGGGCTCCGTGTGGGGGGTGTACGTCATGCGCTTCTCCCACTTCGTCTCCTTCGCCCCCTTC
The DNA here is from genome assembly GCA_900319345.1 of uncultured Eubacteriales bacterium. Classification (GTDB taxonomy): domain Bacteria; phylum Bacillota; class Clostridia; order Christensenellales; family CAG-138; genus RUG472. The sequence continues at coordinate 21,164 of ONNZ01000021.1, read as the reverse complement.
CTGCTGGCCCTGACCTACTACGCCAACGAGCGCATGGCCGAGGACGAGAAGGTGACGGGCCAGGCCCTGATCACCGGGGCCATCTCCCTCTCCGGCGTGTTCAGCTACCTGTTCGGGGGCATGCTGGTCTCCGGCTGGGGGGCCCTGCGGGCCTTGCTCATCTGCACCCTTATCGGCATGGCCGGCGGCGCTTTATTTTTGCTGTTCGCTGTGAGGGATCAGAAACAGAAGCAATAATTTTGCCGCTTTTTCTTTTCATGTGAAAAGAAAAAGCGGCGGAAAAAGAAAAGCACAAGAATAATGTGATTTATACAGTTGAAGCCGACCATTCGGTTGGCTTCTCTTTTTTCGGTTCCTTTTTTCTCTTCACCCGAAGAGAAAAAAGGAACAAACAATACTCAATCCTCCCCGTCCACGATCTCGTCACATCTGGCGCGGACGTCGCAGGCGGCGAAGTAGGCTTCCTCCCGGGGGATCCAGCGGGTGAGGAAGGGCACCATGCCCCGGGCCCCGTTGCGCAGCAGGAGCCGCCCCTGCTGCTCCTCCTGGGACACCTGCAGAAAGAGGGCCAGGTCGTAGTAGGGGCCCCAGTCTGGCAGCAGGGCGTAGGCCCCCTCCACCAGGATCAGGCGGCCCGTCACCGGCACGGGGTCCGGCAGCAGCGCTTGCGACCCGCAGGAAAACGCCCGATAGGCGAAGTCGCCGCCCGCAGCGAGGGGCTCCAGGACCTCGGCTTTGAACCGGTCCCGGTCCATGTTCCCGCCGGGCAGGGCCTGCATCTCTTCGGAAAATCTGTCCCGTGGCAGAAAGAAATCGTCCATATGCACCACGCTGCCGGAAAATCTTTCGGCCAGCGCCCGGGCAAAGGTGGTCTTCCCGGAGCAGGACATGCCGTCCAGGGCCACCACCAGCCGGTCCGTTTTCTCCAAGCGCCCCTCGATCAAGGCCGCGGCTTCCGCTTTCGATATCATCACAGCACCTGCAGCAGATAGAATTTCAAATAGTAAGTCTCGGGCACCGTGGGCAGGATGGGATGGTCCGGCCCCTGCTGCCGCTGCTCGATGAAGCGGATGGTCACGTCCGCCTCCTGGGCCGCCTCCAGCAGCATCCGCCTGAACTGGTCCTCGTATAGGAAGTGGGAGCAGGAGCAGGTAGCGAGATACCCGCCTCTCGGCAGCAGCTTCATGGCCATGCGGTTGATCTGCTTGTAGCCGTTGAAGGCGTTTTTGGCCGTGGCGTTGGACTTGGTGAAGGCCGGCGGGTCCAGGATCACGTAGTCGTAGTCCCGGCACCTCTTCGCCGTGAGCTCGGTCAAGAGGTCGAACACGTCCGCCTTCAGGGGCGTGACGCTAAGGCCGTTCAGGGCGGCGTTGCGCTCTACCTCCTGGAGGGCCAGGTCCGACACGTCCACCGCCGTCACGGAGGCGGCCCCGGCCTTGGCGCAGTTGAGGGCGAAGGCCCCCGTGTGGGTGAAGCAGTCCAGCACCCGCTTGCCCGGGGCCAGCCGGGCCGCCGCCCGGCGGTTGTACTTCTGGTCCAGGAAGAAGCCGGTCTTCTGCCCGTTCACGTAGTCCACCTCGTAGCGGACGCCGTTCTCGATGATCTCGATGAGGCCGTCGCCCTCGGTCTTCAGCCCCGGCAAATCCACGTACCCCTTGCCCTGTTCGAGGCCTTCCTTCAGCCGCAGGGGGCTTTCGTTCCGCTCGTAGATCACGTCGATCTCGACGCCGTCCTTCTGGAGTTCCTCCAGGAGCAGCCGGAACAGCATCCCCTTGCGGACCTCGATCCCCAGGGACAAAACCTCCGTCACCAGCACACTCTCGAACCGGTCCACGGTCCAGCCCGGCAGCCCGTCCGCCTCCCCGAAGATCAGGCGGCAGGCGGAGAAATCCTCGCCCATGACAGTCTTGCGATAGTCGATGGCGTAGCGGATGCGGCGGCGGAAGAAGGCTTCGTCGAAGGCGTCGTTGGCGTTCTTGGAGAGGACGCGGACCAGGATCTTGCTCTGGTCGTTGCATAACCCGCTGCCCAGGTACGTGCCCTTCTCGCTGAACACGTCCGCCACGGCCCCGTTCTCGCAGGGCTCCCGGTCCACCGCCTCGGCCCCGTAGACCCAGGGGTGGCCGCCCTTCAGGCTTAGTTCCGCCTTTTTATTCACCACGATCCGTGGGAATTCACGCTTGGTCTTCATCCTGTGCTTCAGCTGTGGGCTGCTCCTCCGTGGACGGATTGGTGAGCCGCTGATAGGCAGCCTGGGCCTGGGCCAACTCTTCGTCCGTGATGACGGCGTCGCCCGAATCGTAGCGGGCCTTGCGGTAGATCTCCCGCAGGACGGCGTCGTCGCCCGTGATGTCCAGGGCTTCCGCGGACACGTCCTCGCTGGTCTCGCTGGGGTCGAAGGAAACGCCCTTTACCCGGAGATATCCCAGATACTGCCGATACAGATCCCGCACCTTGCCGGCGTTGGAATCGTCCCTCGTCCAGCGCAGGCGGCGACGGCGGGCCCGGCTCTTGGGCTCGTTCTCCATGACCATCTCCAGCCCTTCCTCCGACTGCTTGTCCTTCTTCCGGTTGCCCAGCAGGAACCACAGCAGGATCACCAAAGCCAGCAGCAGGACCGCGATCAGCAGGATCCATTTCCAGTCCATGGCCTTGACCTGGGCCAAAAGGGGCTTTTGGGTCAGATCCTCCATCCGGTCGTAGGGGACCGGGGTGCCGGTGGTGGTCTCCAGCGCCGGTCTGCGAAAATGATGGTCCGACAGAATGGGGTCAGGCGTGGTATGGGTCACCATCTTCATGCCGGAGTCCGCGAACAGGTTCTTGAGCCAGCCCATGAGGGCGTCGAAGCCCACCATGAGCAGGGTGCCCACCACGGCGGCGCCCACGATGGGCAGCAGCAGCAATCCGGCGTTGCCCGCCTGCCAGCGGCCGCTCTTCATCTGCCCGGCCCGCCCGGCCCGCAGGGCCAGGATGCTGAGCAGCAGGTAAGCGCCGATGAAGATGCAGGTGCCCGTGCTGAATATCAGCGGGTTGATGGACGCCACCAGCAGCAAGGCGGAGACGCCGGTCAGGATCATGAACTCCCGCCGATACCGCCACAGCTCCTTCATATCCCGGCCCAGCAGCACCGTCAGCGCCGCCGCCAGCACGGGCAGCGCGCACCCCGCCGCCAGCAAAGCCAGCTTGGGCCAGTCCACCATGGCGGTCATCACGACCCAGGCCAGTGGGAGGATGAAGAACGCCAGCCGCGCCGCCGGCTTTTCGAACCGCACCGCCAGGAAAGCGGCGATCAGGATGAGCCCTGCCGTCACCGCCATGGGCAGGAGCGACTCCCGGAAGGGAGACACCAGGCTCAACAGCGCGAAGTAGAAGCAGCTCAGCGCCGTGATGCGAAAGGCCGTCATGTTTTTCATTATTCTTCCTCCTCACTGATCAATACGCAGACCTCCACGTCCGCGCGGGCGTTCAAATAGGCGATGCACGCCTCGGTTTGTGGGTTTTGGCAGGGCAGGATCACGATATAGCCCCGGCTCCCGCTCACGGTCCCCGTGACCCGCCGCACCAGGGTATCGAAACTGAAATACTGGGTGAAATGGGATTCTCCGATCCGTCGCTGGATCTCGAAGAGATGCTTGCGGCCCACGCCCTTCTCCGTCTCGAACAGGTCCCCGTTGGAGTGGAGGGAATAGGGGATCTTCAGCCCCTCCAGATATTCCGTGGCCGTCCGCACCAGGGAGAGGCACCGCTCCGCGTTCTGCTTGTCCGTGACCTCCATGTCCACCAGGATGGCCGTGTCCACGTCCACGGTGAAGTCGTGGTTCTTGACCATCAGCTCCCCCAGCTTGGCCGTCTGCTTCCAGGAGATGTCCTTCAAGGGCTCCCGGCCCGTATACCCTCGGTACCCCAGCACCAGACTGGGATCATCGCAGATGAAGCGCCGGGCCGTGATCTCCCCCAGGAGGCCGCCTAAGGCCCGGATGTCCGGCTCCCGGTCCGAGAGCCGGGCCGTGCACACCACCCGAAGATCCACGTCCCGGGAAATGACCTCGTTCTGCAGGCCTAAATAATCGCCGGTCTCCAGATAGATCCGGCCCAGGCGGCAGCTGCCCCGGTGCTTCAGGGAGAAGGCGATGGTCCCCTTCACCCCCGAATGGGGCATCAGGAACACCTCCCGGCCGTAGGTGTCCGCCAGGAAGCTGTGGCTGCCGTGTCGAGCCTTCCATTCGTCGCTCTCCCGGACCTCCACCGCGTCGTCGAACTGGAAGGAGAAGCCCACGAACATAATGGGCCAGGACGACGTGTTGTACACCCGGTAGGTCAGGGTCGCCACCTCGTCCGGTTCCACAAGGCTCATATTGACCTCGCAGCGATACGCGATGCGCTGGAGGGTATTTCGGCTCAGCAGCTGGATCACCAGGAGGGTGATCGCCACCGCGAGCACGGGAATGATGACGTACATGCTCGTCCTTCGCGTCGATGAGGTTTATGCGTGTTCCAGGGGTACGGGCAGGGTGTCCAACAGCTCCTGGATGTAGGCGGCGCCGTCCATATGGCTGCGGCTCAACAGGGCGATGCGGTGGGCCAGCACCGGCACCGCCTCCCGCTTCACGTCCTCGGGGATCACGTAGCTGCGCCCCTCCATGGCCGCAGTGATCTGGCTGGCCTTGTAGAGGGCCAGGGAGCCGCGGGCGGACACGCCGTAGGAAAGCTTATCGCTCTCCCGGGTGGCGGTGATGATCTTCATGATATAGTCCGTCACGTCCTCGCTGACCTCCACCGACCGGAACTCCTCCCGCAGGACGGCCAACTCGTCCTCGCCGATGACGGCGGACAGGCTTTCCACGATCCGCTTGCTGTCCTCCCGCCGCAGGACACTCTTCTCCTGTTCCGGGGTCATGAAGCCCATGGACAGCTTCATGAAGAACCGATCCAGCTGGGCCTCGGGCAGGGGGAAGGTGCCGTAGGACTCCACCGGGTTCTGGGTGGCCATGACGATGTAGGGCTCCGCCAGGGAGAAGGTCTCCCCGTCCACGGAGATCTGCCGCTCCTCCATGACCTCCAGCAGGGCCGACTGGCTCCGGGGCACGGCCCGGTTGATCTCATCCGCCAGCACCACGTTGGCGAACAGGGGGCCCGGCCGGAACTCGAACTCGCCCTGCTTCTGGTTGAAGAAGTGGATGCCGGTCAGGTCCGAGGGCAGGATGTCCGGCGTAAACTGGATGCGCTTGAAGTTCCCGCCGATGCTCTTGGCGAAGGCCCTAAGCAGCATGGTCTTGCCCGTGCCGGGCAGATCCTCCAAGAGCACGTGGCCCGAGGCGATCAGGCATACGGCGATCTGGCGGATCACCTCCTCCTTCCCTACGATGACCTGGCTGCAGTTCTTGACGATCCGTTCCTTGTACTCCACAAATGCCGCTGTATTCATTGCTTCTCCTTTTCAAATGCGCTGTTCTGACTTTGCTCTATCATGGGGGCGACCGTCTGGCCACTGCGCCGCAGCGTGCGATCACCCGTGGTCCATCATCCGTTGCGTACAATACGTCGACTTGATTATACCCAGATATAGAAGGAAATTTCAAGACAAACCGATTCACTATGTCGACATATTTTTTTCAGTCTGTGAGGATGCTGTAGTATCCCTTGTATCGCATCCGTTCGATCATGGCGTGGAACTCGTCGGCATCGAAGCTCCCACCCTCCTCGATCCACCACCGGAGGACGGAGGCCAGGCCGACGGAATACATTTTGATAAACAGATCGTATTTCTTTTTTCTTTTCTCGTCCTCCGCACGGAATTCCTCCTGCGCCGTCATCTTCCTCTCGAATCCCTCCGTAAACAGGGTGAATCCGTCGAAGGCTTCCGTTCGGATGCTCAAGATCCGGTTCAGGGCGGGGTGCCACTGTTGGAGCCAGGAGAGCAGCTGGAGGAACAGCGCCTTCTCCTGATCTGACTTTTTCGCCATGTTCAGATCGAAAAAGGGCTGGAACCATCTGTCGATGATCGAATGGCACAGATCGATCAGCAATTCATCCTTCAGTCCATAGAAAAGGTAAAACGTCGTCCGGTTGATCCTGGCGCGTCTGGACAGCTCGGCAACGGTGATGTCGGCGTAATCCTTCTCGTTCAGGCAGGACAGCAGGGCCTGTTTCAGCTTTTCCATGGTGCCGATGGAATCTGAGAGTTTTCGCGTCATCTGTTTCCTCATGGGCGTGATTTACGCCAGCACCGCGAAGGAACGGGGCCCCAGGATGCCGCCTTCGAAGGCGCCGATCTGGAAGATGGGCTTTGCCGCAAGGCCCGTGGGCACGGGCTTGTCCGAGGGGTTCACCGCCAGGGTGAGCCTCCCCCGGCGATAGATGAGCAGGGGGTCGCCCTTCTGGGCGTGGAGGACTTCAAAGCTGCCGTCCGCCTGCAGGTCGGGATGGCCGTGGCGCAGGGCTAGGACGGCCTTCACCGTGTTCAGGATGGAGGCGGGGTCCCCTTCCTGCCCGCTGACCGTGGGGGCGTCCGGGGCCGGGTCCACGGGAAGGTACAGCTTTTCCGGCGCGGCGTCGGAGAAGCCCAGGTTCTTCCCGGGGGCCCACTGCATGGGGGTCCGGCTGCCGGTGCGGGTGTAGCCCCCCTCTTTGGTGGGGAGGCAGTCGAGATAGCGCATGCCGATCTCGTCCCCGTAGTAGAGGAAGGGCACCCCGGGCAGGGTGAAGAGCAGGGCGTAGGCGAGCTTCAGCCGGTCCTCGTCCAAATGCCAGCGGAGCCGGGGAGTGTCGTGGTTGCCGGTGATGAAGCTGATGTAGCCCGCGTCCTTGCTGCTCTCGTAGCGATCCAGGTAGTCCTTCACAAAGAAGGCGGGGTCGTTGCCCTTCAGATAGGCGTCGGCGGAACGGACCAGGGCGTGGTAGCCGTTCTCCTCGTGGTCCAGGTAGAAATCCATATCGAAGTCCGCCAACTGCAGGGCCTGCCAGGGCCAGCCCCACTCGGCCACCCAGGCCGCCTGGGGGAACTCCGCCCGCAGCTCCTTGAATATGCCCCGCCACAGGGCGGAGGTGTAGCTCTTATTGTCGTCGTCGGCCTTCACCAGGGAGTTGGCCATGTCCACCCGAAAGCCGTCGCAGCCCTTCTCCAGCCAGAACCGCATCACGTCCACCATGGCGTCCCGGGTGGCCTTGGCTGCGGGGCCGTCCACCGGGGTCTGCCAGGGCTCCGTCACCTTGGCCCAGCCGTAGTTCAGGGCGGGCTGGCACTTGAAGAAGTTCAGCATGTAGGTGCCGTTCCGGGGGGTCTCGCCGCCGATGTAGGGGTGGCCCGGAGTGCCCTTGATCCAGAAGTCGGTCCAGACGTACCGGTCGGAGTACTCGTTCCGCTCCGCCTTGCCGCTCTCCAAAAACCAGGGGTGCTCCTCGGAGGTGTGGCCCGGCACCAGGTCCAGGAGGACCCGGATGCCCAGCTCGTGGGCCTCCCGGAACAGGGCGTACAAATCCTCATTGGTGCCGTAGCGTTGCGCCACCAGCTTGTAGTCCCGCACGTCGTAGCCCCCGTCCTTGAAGGGGGAGTCGAAGCAGGGGTTCAGCCACAGGGCGTTGCAGCCCAGCTCCTTCACGTAGGAGAGCTTCTGCCGGATGCCGTCGATGTCCCCGATACCGTCGGCGTTGCTGTCGAAGAAGGAGGAGGGATAGATCTCGTAGAACACGGCGTCTTTGAGCCAGGCGGGTCTGTTCATAGGTGTTCTCCTTTATAGGTAAGGTTTATTTGCAGCGGAAGCCGCAGGAGATAGCTTTCGTGGGGCAGGTATCGACGCATTTTCCGCAGCGGATGCACTCGGGGCTGTTGGGGTGACGGATCACGTCCACGTCCATGGGGCAGGCGGCGGCGCACTGGCCGCAGCAGACGCACTTATCCTCCGCCACCTGCAGCCGGAAGAACCCCACCCCGTTGAACAGGCCGTAGAAGGCCCCCAGAGGGCAGAGGTACTTGCAGAAGGGCCGGAAGATCCACAACGACAGCAGGACGATGGCGAGAAGGACCCCCAGTTTGATATAGAACAGGGGCCCCCGCAGCCCGGCGAACTGGGGGTTCAGGCTGGTCAGGGGCAGCCCCGCCTCCAGCAGGCCCGCGGGGCAGAGATACTTGCAGAAGGCGGGCTCGTGGAGCAGCAGGGCCAGGACCATCAGCAGGACTAAGGTCACATATTTGAGGTACCGCAGGGGCTTGTCCAGCCACCGGGGGACCTTGACTTTCGGCAGCGGCACCCGAGCCAGCAGGTCCTGCAGCAGCCCGAAGGGGCACAGGAACCCGCACACCAGCCGCCCCAGGACCACCCCGAACAGCAACAGCGTCCCCAGCACGTAAGCCGGGAAGCGGCCCCTTCGCCCGGAGAGGGCCGCCTGGAGGGAGCCGATGGGGCAGGCCCCCAGGGCCCCGGGGCAGGAGTAGCAGTTGAGGCCCGGCACGCAGAGGAGCTTCGTCCTCCCCTGGTAGATGACGCCCAGAAGGAAGCCCGGGATATAGGCGTTCTGGGCGACGGCGGCGATACACTGTATGAGGGTGCGGCGGCTCTGTCCCTTCATGCGCCCAACCCCATGCACTCCAGGCAGATCAGGATGGCCTTGCGCAGGGTGGCCGCCGCCTGGCCCGCGGCCGCGCCCCCGGCGATCAACCCTATGGCGAGCCCCAGCAGGGCCCATTTCAGCCACCGATCCCTCTTCATTTTCCGTTCAGGCTGTCCAGGCGGGCCTGGATCTCGTTCCAGTAGGCGTCCACCACCGAGCTCCCCCGGGGCACGCCCACGATCCACTGGCCCACCTGGTTCCCCCGGCTGTCGAAGAAGAGAGTGGTGGGGATGGCCGACACCTTCCGAAGGAACCCGATCATGAGCCCCGAGGACCTCTGGCCGTCCAGGCAAGGGAAGGCGCAGCCGTTCTCCTCCAGCAGGGCCTTGGCGTCGGCAAGGTCGCCGGGATCGTCCATGGTCACGGACAAAAAGCCCACGTTCTCCGGGAGCTTGCTATAGAGCTCGCCCAGCTCCTTGAGCTCGCTGCGGCAGGGGCCGCACCAGCTGGCCCACACGTTCACCATGGTCAGGTCGTGCTCCCCGAAATACGCCTCCGTCACCGTGTCCCCATCCAGGGTCTGGGCGGTGAAGGAGAAGGCGTAGGGCTCGCCGGCTTCCGGGGCCTCGGTCTCCGGCACGGGGGCCGCCTTAGGCTGCTCCGCCGCGGGCGGTTCCGTCGCGGGGGCGCTGGTGGGCGTGGGCTGTTCCGCCGCGGGCGACGCGGGGGCGTCCGTTTGGGCGGTTCGGCAGCCTGCCGCCAGGACCAGCAGGATCATGCCTATGGCGATGAGCTTTTTCATAGGGCTCCTTTCCGTTTTGAAACTACCCCTATCATACCCGAAACCCCGGGAACTATCAAGGGCAAAATGGGGCGGCCGGGGGTTCGGTTGACAAGGCTGGGGAGAGATGGTATATGTAGGGAGAAACAGGCTTCTGGCGCGTCTGGTGGCGGGATTGCCCGCCGGTTGCAACCGCCGGTTGACAGATTGACGGCAGAAATTGGTAGCAGGCAACCGGGATTTCGGGTAGGATGAGGCCAGAAAACAGAGCCGGGCAGCGCCCCGACCGAAAGGAGAAACACATGATCCTCGCAGACAAGATCATCGATTTGAGAAAGAAGGCGGGCTGGTCCCAGGAGGAGCTGGCCGACAAGCTGGGCGTGAGCCGCCAGTCCGTTTCCAAGTGGGAGGGGGCCCAGTCCATCCCCGACATGAACAAGATCCTGCAGCTCTCCGAGCTCTTCGGCGTCAGCACGGATTACCTGTTGAAGGACAGCCTGGAGGCCCCGGAGCCCCTGACCGCCCCGGAGGACGCCGATACCGAGGGCGCCACCTTCGTGTCCATGGAGGAGGCCAACGCCTTCCTGAACTATAAGACCGAGAGCGCCTCCCGCCTGGCCCTGGGCGTGCTCCTGTGCATCCTCTCCCCCGTGACGCTGCTGCTTCTGGGCGGGGCCCAGGAGAGCGGGCGGCTGCCGCTCACGGAGCTGCAGGCGGCCATGATCGGCCTCATCGTCCTGCTCCTCTTGGTGGCCGGGGCGGTGCTGCTGTTCGTGCTCACGGGCATGCGGGGAAACAAGTACGACTATATGGAGAAAGAGGCCCTGGACACGGCCTACGGCGTTTCCGGCATGGTCCGGGAGCGGATGCAGCGGGAGGAGAGCGACCATACCCGCAACATCGCCGTGGGCGTGGTCCTCTGCGTGCTGGCGGCCATCCCCCTGTTCGTCCTGATCCTGTGGCAAGGCGTGGACGAGTTCTACGGGGCCCTGGGCGTGGCCGCCATCATGGCTCTGGCCGCCGTGGGCGTGTACATCCTGGTGAAGGCCAGCGTCCCCTGGGAAGGGTATCAGGCCCTGCTGGAACAGGGGGACTACACCCGGGCCAGGAAGCGCAACAACCGCAAATACAGCGGCATCTACTGGGGCATCGTGGTGGCGGCGTACCTGGCCGTCAGCTTCCTCACCAACCGCTGGGACATGACCTGGATCATCTGGCCCGTGGCCGCCGTGCTCTTCGGCGTGGTGGGCGAGATCGGCAAGCTCAAGGAAAAGTAACGAACCATACCAAAGGAGGATGCCTTCCAAGGAAGGCATCCTCCTTTTTTGCGCGAAAGTTCGTCTACTCCTCCGAGAACAGCCTTTCGTTGGGGATCAGGGCGCCGTTGTAGTACACCTGGCCGTCGTTTTGGAACCGGTCCCGGTCGATGCCGATCTGAAAGACCCCGTTCTCCGTGGGGAAGAAGTGGAGAGCCCCGTGGTTCACCACGGTGCCGCCCAGGAACCGCAGCTGGTAGCCGTCCCTCAGGTACACGTCCCCCTCGTTCTCATAGCGGCCCCCCGACAGGGAGAAGTTCATGCCTCGCTCCAGGTTCTGGCGGCCCCCCGCCTTGATGCGGAAGAGGCCCGTGGTGATGTTTTCGCACATGCCGCCGGAGTAGAGGCCCCCGGGCTCCACGATGATGGTTCCGTAGTTGATCCGCTCGCAGAGGCCCATCTCCCACACCCCATAGACGCGGACGGTGCCGTAGTTGTTGACGGTGAAGCTCCCCGCCGTGCCCGCGCCGGTGAGGGCCACCTCCGAGCGGACGACCAGCTCGGCGCTCGTAGGGATGGTGAGGCCGTTCATGATGCGGATATCGGTGACGGCGGGATCCTCCAGGGCCGCCTTCAGCTCGGCGTACCCGTAGACCGGGGTGTCCAGGCACACGATTTCAAAGGGGGTCTCTCCCAAGGCCTGGGCCGCGGCGAGCAGGCCCGCGTCGATATACACCGTCTCGAGGGACGGCAGGTCCCGGAGCCAGCTAAGGTCAGCAAGGTCCGTATAGGCCAGGTTCAGCACCCGGAGGGACGAGAGGTCAGCCAGGGCCTCCAGCCCGGAGAGGTGATCATGGGAAAGGTTCAGCGTCTCCAGCTGAGACAGGGCCCCGATGCCGCTCAGGTCCAGCTCCCCGTCGTGGGACACGTCCAGCAGCGTCAGCCCGGTGAGGGACAGAAGGGGCGTGAGGGACTCCACGGGGTCGTTGCAGAGGCACAGCTCCCGCAGATTCCGTAAAAGGGCGAAGTCGTCCAGCGCGGCGATGCTCCCTGGGGGGATCAGCCGCTGGCCCAGGCGCACGTAGTCCCGCTCCCCGTCGGCGAACAGCCTGTAGCCGGGCATGGCGTAGGTGTCGAGGGGCGTTTCCCCGTACACGTACAGGGTCTCCACGCTGTCGAAGTCCAGGGGCACCCCCAACTGGCGCAGGGGGGCGTTGGGCAGGCGCGCCTGGATGGGCTTCCAGTTCAGGGCCACCAGCAGCCCCAACGCCAGGGTCAGCCCGCCGCACAGGGCCCACAGGAGGGTCCGGCGACGAAGGGCCCGCTTCTGCTCCGGGGTCACGGACAACGATCGGAGGGCCGGGGCGTCCAGGAGCTTGCGATAGAAATCCGCCTCGCTGTCCTCCCGGTATTTCAGGAGGGCCTGGGTCTGGCCCAGCTGCATCTCCAACCCCGGCGTCAGCTTCGTGGCCTTGAGATAGACGGCCAGGATGGTCTTCCCCGCGGCGGTGGCCTGGGCGACGCCCGCCGCCACAGCCCTGTCCTGCACCGCCTCCGGGGACAGGAACAGCAGCACCAGGGCGGCCCGCCGGATCAACTTCTTGTTTCGGCGGACGGGCAGGGCCACGCGGACCCCCTGCCGGTCCAGGGCGCCCAGGACCGCCATGGCTTCCCGCCGATCGGCCTTGGCGAACAGGGCGTAGCAGAAGGGGTATCGGTTGCCTTGGTACGATCTCATGGGGCCCCCTATCGCTTCACGATCACGTCCACGTCGGTGCCGCTCAGTGCGTCCAGCACGGCGCTCAAAGCCCCCTCGTCCACGTACACCGCCTCCAGGGCGGGCAGGGCGGCCAGCACAGCATAGTCCGCCCCGTCCACGGCGACGAGCTTCACCGTCCTGAGGGCCGGGAAGGCGGCCAGGAAGGACAGGTCCCGGACCGGGTTGCCGCTGATATCGAGATACACTAAATTTTGAAGGCCGGTCAGCCCCTCGAAGGACTCTATGCCCTGGTCCACTAGGGCCAGGCCCATAAGATCGCTTTTCTCCGCCACCGAAGCCAGTACGTCCGGGCTGCCCGGCGACACGGGCTCATGGGCCACGGTCCAGACGCCGCCCTGACAACGGATGGCGGTGGGGTCGGACACCAGGGCGTTGCCGCACAGATACAGGGAGGTGCCCTGATAGGTCCGCAGGAGGATGTCCCGGCTGAAGGCGTCCTGGAAGGTGGTGACGGTCACGGCCTCCGCCGCCGCGGCGCCAGGAGCCTGGTCCACCGTCACGGTCCTGGCGCCCAAAGACGGGAGAAAGCCGCCCAGATACCCGGCCACCAGCAGGGCCGTCACCAGGAACAGAGCCAGGAACACCAGCGACAGGGTCCGCCAGGGGTTTTTCTGGGGCTTATGGACGCGCACGATCTCGTAGCCCGTGACCCCGTCCCCCAGGAACCCGGGACCCAACAGCCCCTCCGCCTCCGCGGCTATGGCTTCCGGCGCGGCCTCCGCCCCCTGGATCACGGTTGCCGTGGAGAACTGCATGGCAAGGTCGCTGGGCAGCTCCACGTGCTCCAGATAGACGGCGATCATGGGCTTGCGCTGGTCCACGGCGTAGTGGACCTCCCGGACGCAGTTCTGGGAGTGCAAAAAGCGGCGGGAGAGGAAGAACACCACGGCCCCGGCCCGGCGCAGATGATTCGCCACCACCTCGGGCCAGTTGTCGCCGGCCTCGATGCCCGCGTCGTACCACAGGCGGAACCGGTCCCGGCTCAGGGCGGCGATCACGGGCAGCACCCGGGCCGCGTCCTTGTGGGCGTAGCTGATGAACCCATAGGGCTCGTCGCCGTTGTATACGCGATACTGTTTTTTCGCTTCGCTCATAGCCCTTTTCACCATCATTCCTTAATTTAGTATATCATACACCAAGCACGAAAAAAGCTCAAGGCAAAAGGCCTTGAGCTTGATAGATTTGGTTTCTCACATGCGTATCACTCGGCCGCCCAGGTACGATGCTTCCTCCGGGTCGTGGGTGATCGCCAGCAGGGTCTTGCCCCGGGTGCGATCAAGGACCAGGTCCATGACGGTCCGGCGGGTGTCCTCGTCGAGGCCCTTGAAGGGCTCGTCCATCAGGTACAGGTCCGCCGGCATGAGGAGGCTCCGAGCGATGGCCACCCGCCGCTGCATGCCCCCGCTCAGCTCCCGGACGGGCTTAGTGAGGGCGTCGCCCAGGCCCAGGTCCGTGAGCAGGGCCACGATCTCCCCTTTCGATACCTGGCGGCCCAGAGCCAGGGACACGTTGGTCACGGCGGAGAAGGAGGGGCACAGCCGATCCTCCTGGAAGACGGCGCTGATCCGGTCGGGGAGCCCCGTCACCCGGCCGCCCGTAGGCGCTTCCAGGCCCAGCAGCAGCCGCAGCAGGGTGGTCTTCCCGCAGCCGGACTGGCCCAGCAGGCACACCCGCTCCCCCGCCCCCAGTTTAGCGGAGAAGGGGGGCAGGGCCAACTTATCGCCGTAGGACTTGGTGAGGTTGTCGATCACGATATCCATCATCGGGCCTCCCAGCGGTCGAAGGCCGCCTTCATGAGCCGCAGGAACAGCTTTTCAAAGAGGACGGAGACCAGCACGATGACCACGGTCCAGGCCAAGAGATCCTCAGTCATGAAGTACACCTTGGACTCGTACAGCTTCTCGCCGATGGACCCGGCGGCCACGCCGATGACCTCCGCCGCCACGCCGGACTTCCAGCTCATGCCCAGGGCCACCGAGCAGGCGGAGAACAGAAAGGGCTTCAGGTGAGGCAGGTAGATATACCCGAGCCGCCGCCCCCAGGGGATGTGGAACACCTGCCCCATCTCCAACAGCTCCCTGTCCGTGCTGCGGATGCCCTCCAGGACGTTCGAATAGATCACGGGAAACACCATGAGGAAGGAGATGAAGGTGGACAGCTGCCTGGCCGAGAAAAAGATCAGGCTGATGATGATGAAGGAGGCCACGGGCACGGTCTTGATGGTGATGACGTAGGGCCAGAGCAGGGTCTCGAGCAGGGGCCACTTTCCTGACAGCACCCCCAACAGGCACCCCAGGGCGAAGGCCAGGGCGAACCCCAGCACGATCCGGCTGAAGGAGAAGAGGAGGGTCCGCCAGAAGTCGTTTTCAAGCACCAGGGTGAAGAGCCGCTTCACCACCTCCAGGGGCGTCACCAGCAGCAGATGGAGGTCCAAAGCCATAGCTCCCGCCTGCCATAGGAGCAGGGCGAGAGCTACGGACAAGATCTTCTGTATGGATCTCTGTTTCAGCAGTTCCTTCACGGCAGATAGTAGAAGTCGTCAGCCGGCAGGGCGCCGCCCACAGCCTTGGGATTGAGATCGAACAGCACCTGGAGGTACCCTTGGGCGGCCTGCTTCATCTCCTCGCCGGTGACGCAGACGATGTTGCAGGCGGGGATAGCCTTCTCCGCGATGGCGGCCTTCACGCCGATGAACTGCTCCACCAGCACGGCGGCCTCGGCGGGATGCTCGTTGGCGTAGGCGGTGGAGGCGGCGTACTCCTCCAGGAACACCTTGACGGCCTCAGGATGCTCGTTCAAGAAGGCGGTGCGGACGATGAGGCCCGCGGTGATGAGGGTGTCGCCCGCGGCGGCCCATTCCTTGGTCATGTCCAGGGCCACCCGGAGCCCCTCCACCTTGCCCTTGGCCACGGTGACGAAGGGCTGGGGCATCATGGCCACGGCGCTCTCCTCCTTGGCGAGCTGCGCCACCACCTCGGTGGGCTCGCTCTTCCACTCCATGGTGACGTCGGTGGCGATGTCGAGGCCGTTCTTGCTGAGCAGGTAGGCCAGGGCGTACTCGGGGGTGGTGCCCTTGCCGGTGGCGTAGATGGTCTTGCCCTTCAGGTCCGCCACGGACTGGACGGTTTCGCCGCCCTTCTCCAGGATGTAGAGCACGCCCAGGGTGTTCACGGCCAGCATGGTCACGCCGCCGTTGGACTTGTTGTAGAGGACGGAGCCGGCGTTCACGGGCAGAGCCAGCATGTCGAGCTCGCCCTTCAGGAGCTTGGGGGTCAGCTCGTCGGCGGCGGCCGCGATGGTGTACTCGTAGGTGTTGGCGGTAGCGCCCGCGTCGCTGTCGCTGAGAAGCTTCACCATGCCCATGGTGGTGGGCCCCTTGAGGCCGCCCAGGCGCATGGTCACGGGCTCGGGGGTGGGCTCCGCCGTAGGCTCGGCGGTGGGTTCAGCCGTGGGCTCCGCGGTGGGGGCGACCGTGGGCTTCACCTCGGCCTGAGGGGCTTCTGTGGCCTTCGCCTCCGCCTTCGGGGCTTCGGTGGGGGCGGGCTCGGCGGCCCGCTTGGCGCAGCCGGTGAACAGAGCGGCCAGCATCAGCACGGCCAACAGGAGAGACATATATTTCTTCATTTGGATAGTCCTTCTTTCTGCATCTTCGGATGCAGAGCTATTATAGCCAGTTCCCTCCGTTTAATATGTTGCCACGGCAACAAAGTTACGGGGTGAAGTCCGGGTCGGCCATGGCCTTTTTGAACTGCTTCAGGATGTGGACGACCATGGGGAGGGCCACCAGGAAGGTGATGAAATCCGCGATGGGCTGGGCCAGATACACCCCCCAGATGGCCGGATCGATGACCCGGGGCAGCAGCAGCACGCAGGGGATGAACACCATGCCCTGGCGGGCGATGGCCAGGATCGTGGCCCGGACGGGCTTGCCCGCAGTCTGGAAGAGCATGTTGGAGGAGGCCACCACGGCCATAAGGGGCAGGGAGCAGCTTTGGCACCGCATGGCGATGGCGCCCATGCGGATGACCTCCGGATCGTCCCGGAACAGGGACACGATGGGCCGGGCGAAGAGAAAGGTGCAGGTGGAGATGAGCAGCAGGGCCGTGACGCCGACCTGAATGCAGAACAGATACCCCTCCCGGACCCGGTCGAACTTCCGGGCGCCCCAGTTGTAGCCGCAGACGGGCTGGAACCCCTGGCCGAAGCCCAGCAGGGCGGAGAAGGTGAAGAACATGACCCGGCTCACCACGGAGAAGGCGGCGATGGCGGCGTCCGCCTGGGCGAGGGGCACCGCGGCCGCGGCCGCGGCATTGAGGCACAGGGTGGCCACGCTCCCCAACCCCTGCCGGAGGAGGGAGGGCAGGCCCCCGGCTACGATGTTGCCCAGATAGTGGGCGTTGGGGGTCAGGTTCTTCAGTTTGATCTTCAACGTGTCGCTCCGGAGGGTCCCGAGATACAGCACGCAGAAGCTGAATGCCTGGCTCACCACCGTGGCGGCGGCGGCACCCATGACGCCCATGTCGAACACGAAGATGAACAGGGGATCGAGACCGATGTTCAATATGGCCCCAGACACCAGGCCGATCATGGAGAAGAAGGCGTTGCCCTGGAAGCGCATCTGGTTGTTCAATACGCAGGAGGAGAGGACGAAGGGCGCGCCGAACAGGAGGGTCGTATAGTAGGCCCGGGCGTGGTCCACGGTCTCCTGGGCTACCCGGGCGGTGTCCGCCCCCAGGATGCGCAGCACGGGGGCGGCGAAGAGCTGGCCCGCGCCCAGGATCAGGGCGCCCATGCCCAAGGCGCAGAAGAAGCCCGTGGCGGCCATCTTCTCCCCGTCCTCGATCCTGTTGGCCCCCAGGGCCCGGGACACGTAGTTGCCGGAGCCCTGGCCGAAGAAGAAGCCGAAGGCCTGCATGACGGTCATCAGGGGGAAGATCAGGCCCACGCCCGCCGTGGCGAAGGTGCCGATGCGGCCCACGAAGAAGGTGTCCGCCATGTTGTACAGGGAGGAGATCAGCATGGAGGCGATGGTGGGGCCCGCCAGGCGAAGGATCAGCTTCTTCACCGGCTGGGTGGTCATGCGCGTGAACTTGTCGGCCCGGGCGTCCATCTCTCCCCTGCCCCCATTTCAAAAATCCCCTGACCGCTTGGGTTCAGAGGTGCTATGGACAGGGTATCACGTTTTGAAAGGAGCGTCAAGACAAAGTGATGCTGCGCACGATATCTTGGCCGCCGGGCGTCCATACATCACGCCGCGCAGCGGTGCATCACTGGGCGAAGCCCAACATCACTGGTGCGCCAGCACCAACATCACTCTTTCGACCCCCACGCCTCCCTGAGCAAGGCCTCCGCCTCCTGTAGGGTCAGGCCCAGGCCCCGGCAGCAGGCCGCGGCGTCGGAGAGCTTGTCGGCGGCCATCTCCCGCTTGAGGCGCTGGAGCTTGTCGGCGCTCATGGGCGCGATGAAGCACCCCCGGCCCACGAAGCTCTCGATGAAGCCCGCCGATTCCAGCTCCTCCCAGGCCCGCTTCACGGGGATGACGCTGATACTGAGCTCCCTGGCCACCGTGCGGATGGGGGGCAGGGCGTCACCGCTCTTCAAGCGCCCGTCCAGGATCTGGGCGCAGAGCTGGTCGAAGAGCTGCCGGTAGATGGGGAGGGGGGAGCTCCCTGTGAGCACCAGGTCCATCAAAGGTCCACCCGTTCGAAGACGGCCACGGCCCGGCGGGTGATGAGGATATTCCCTACGACGTAGACCAGGGCGCCTATGGCGAGGGCGATGAGTTGGACGGTCCAGGCTTCGGAGGTGGCGGGCCAGCAATCGAGATGCGTCTCCACCCAGGCGAAGAAGGGCACGAGCCTTTCGGCGGCCCCCGCGGTGATCATAAAGCCCTCCCACAGGATGATCCAGCCGAACACGGCTATGAGGCTGATCAAAAAGAGTTTATCCATCTTCTGCTCGTTCTTGTAGAAGCCGGGGAGGAAGGTGCCGTTGAAGATGGTGAAGAGGACCAGCGCCGCGGCGAGGAACGTCAAACTCCCGTCGGTGCCCGCCGGATTGCGGGGGACCAGCAGGTGGTTCGCGTAGCACAGGGGGATGAACAGCAGGAACATGATCATCTGGATGATCACCACGAACCGGACCCGGGCGCGGACCACGTCCCCCTTGGCCACAGGCAGCAGGGTGGTGAACAGGAGGTCCCCGTTGACCACGCTCTGCTTGAAGAGGAAGAAGATGCTGTTGCAGGTGAAGAAGGCCGCCACCAGATAGGGGTAGTTGGGGATGAGGAGCATGAGGGCGAAGAGGTAGAAGATGGGCACCATGCTCACCAGGCACAGTTTGTATTCCTTATAAAGAAGCTGTTTCATGGCTTTCCTCCTGTTCGGTGTAGATCATGATGGATTCGAGATCCGCCGGGGCGATCTTGCAGCTTCTAAAGGCCGCCTCGTCCTCGGCCCGGATGAGGCCCGTGAACCCGAAGGCGTGCTCCTTGCACCCGATGAGCTTGGGCCGGCGCACCTCCAGGTGCTCCCGGTCCCCTGACACCAGCCGGTAGCTCTCCCTAAAGGTGAGCATGTCCGTGGAAGAGAGGACCTTGCCGCCCTTGATGTAGGTGATGTAGTCCGCGCACTTCTCCAGGTCCGAGATGATGTGGGTGGAGAAGAGGATGCTGCGGCTGCCGTCCTCGATGACGGACCGGAACACGTCCAATAGGTCGTCCCGGGACACCGGGTCCAGGCCGCTGGTGGGCTCGTCCAGGATCAGGAGCCTGGCGTCGTGGCTGAGGGCCAGGGCCAGGGCGTACTTCACCCGCATGCCCGCGGACAGCTCCTTCACCTTCTTGCTCTCCACCAGGGCGAAGCGGCGCAGGTAGTCCTCGTAGGCCGCCTGGTCCCAGGTGGGATAGAAGCGGCGGGTCACGTCGGTGATGGCCTTCAAGGTGGCGTTCTTGTAGCAGTCGAACTCGCCCATGACGAAACCGATCTCGCCCTTGCAGGCCCGCTCGTTCTCGAAGAAGGACCGGCCGTTCACGAACACCTCTCCCCCGTCCCGGTGGATCAGGTTCAGCATGGCCTTCATGGTGGTGGTCTTCCCGGCCCCGTTCCGGCCGATGAAGCCCATGATGTATCCGGGCTCCAGGGAAAAGCTGACCTTGTCCAACGTAAAGGTCGGATACCGCTTCTCCAGGTCCCGCACTTCCAACAGATGCATGGTTTTCCTCCTTGTGCATATTGTGTATATTCGATATGCACAATAATATACCGGCGGGATGGAATTGTCAAGGGCTTTGTGGGATGATATAATTAAAATATCTCAATATGCGGAAGGAGTGCCCCATGGACTTTTACAGCGAGTATAGAAGCAAGCTCCGGACCCCGGAGCAGGCCGTACAGTGTGTCAAAAGCGGCGACTGGATCGACTACACCTCCCAGCTGGGCTTCCCCATCCTGCTGGACCGAGCTTTGAGCAAGCGGCGGGACGAGCTGTTCGACGTGAAGATCCGGGGCAACCTGATCTTCAACAAGCTGGAGACCGTAGAGAACGACCCCACCCGGGAGCACTTCATCTACAACTCCTGGCACTGCTCCGGCTACGAGCGGAGCCTGTGCGACAGGGGCCTGTGCAACTTCATCCCCATGGTCTTCCGCAACGTGGTCCCCTACTACACCCACTTCCTCACCGTCAACGTGGCCATGGTCAGCGTCACGCCCATGGACAAGCACGGCTACTTCAACCTGAGCTGCTCCACCGGCGTCAGCAAGGGCATCATCGACAAGGCGGACATCGTCATCGTGGAGGTGAACGAGCACCTGCCCTGGCTCTGTGGGGGCTTTGACGAAGTGGTCCACATCTCCCAAGTGGACTACGTGGTGGAGGGGGAGCACGAGCCCCTCTTCGAGCTGCCCATCGCCGAGCCCAGCGAGCTGGACAGGAAGATCGCAGCCAGCATCGTGCCCTACATCAAGGACGGCTCCTGTTTGCAGCTGGGCATCGGGTCCATGCCCAACTCCGTGGGCAATATGATCGCCAACTCGGACCTCAAGGATCTGTCCATGCATACCGAGCTCTGCTCCGACGCCTACTACGACCTGTACGCCGCCGGGAAGCTGACCAACGCCCGGAACAACATGCACCGGAACAAGGGCATGTTCGGCATGGCCTTCGGCACCAGGAAGCTCTACGAGTGGATGGACCGGAACCCGGGTTTGTCCGTGTGCCCCCTCGAATACGTGAACTCCCCGGAGCTCATCGGCGCCATCGACAACATGGTGGCCATCAACAACTGCATCAGCGTGGACCTCTACGGCCAGGTGTCCGCCGAAAGCTCCGGCACGAGGCACATCTCCGGCACCGGCGGCCAGCTGGACTTCATGACCGGCGCGGCGAAATCGAAGGGCGGCAAGGCCTTCATCTGCCTCACCTCCACCTTCACGGACAAGAAGGGGCAGATGCATTCCCGCATCGTGCCCCACTTCGGCGGCGACATCGTCACCACCCCCCGGAGCGAAACCTACTACGTGGTCACGGAATACGGCGTCCGCAATCTCGTCGGCCGGACCACCTGGGAGCGGGCGGCCATGCTGGTGGACCTCGCCCACCCGGCCTACCGGGAGGAGCTCATCGCCGCCGCGGAAAAGCAGAACATCTGGCGGCAGTCGAATAAACGGTGAGACCTCCTCTTTTGCCGCTTTTTCTTTTCAGTGAAAAGAAAAAGCGGCGGAAAAAGAAAAGCTCATATGGAGTATGGTTTTTCGTGGAGAGGAGCCATACTCCTGTTTAATTTCAGGTTGAAATCGGG
>ONNZ01000006.1 GCA_900319345.1 uncultured Eubacteriales bacterium | reverse complement strand
GGACGACATGCAGGAGATCTATGCTGAGCTGAAGGATACTCAGATGTTGGTGCTTGCCTCGCCGATCTACTATCACGGTATCAGCGGGCAGCTGAAATGTACAATCGATCGTTTTTATTCCGCGCTTTACCCCAAAGCGCCGGAGACGCTTAAGAAAGCTGCCATGTTTCTGAGTTCCGGTGATCCGGACATGTATGATGGCGCCAAATTTTCTTATGATGGTGATTTTCTTGGTTATCTTGGATTGGAAGATATGGGGATCATCACTAATCACGACAAGGACTGCTTAGCGGCGGTCAGGCAAATGGCGACATCTTTGTAAAGCAAGCAAAAAACTGTAGCCTGATATCATTATATTGACGCCACTTGGACTTAGACCAAGTGGCGTCGCTGCGTGTGCTGAACTGCTTTCCGGCAAGAAAACTGCCTATGCTGAATATCGGAAACTACGGGATGAGGCGCAGGAGCTGGTTATCGCAGAGAGCAACCTCAGAAGTCTATTTGCTGATATCAGGTCTGAAGAGCAGCATCAACAGAGCCAGCGCGAAGATGGCACCAAGCAGATATAAAAAACCAGGTAAACGGACTCTCCCTGCAAAGAATCACATGTGTGATCCCCCTGCCGGGAGAGATTATCTAAAAACTATTTTGATGTAACTATTGACATTACATCGTCGCCGTGCTATACTATGACCAAGATGAAACCACGGAGGTTACATCGAATGTATTTTCGGAGGTATCCTACTATGACTAACAAAGAAAAAGCCCTGGCTCTGATCGGCACTTTCGTATCCGGTGATCTGGATCTGGCGAAGTCTCTGCTCGCCCCCGAGTACAAGCAGCACAACCTCGCTTTCGGCACCGGCGCTGACGCATTTGTGGCTGCTGTCGCTGGACTCCAGCAGGCACCCGTAAAGACCACTGTCAACAACATCCGCGCGTTTGAGGACGGCGATAAGGTTTTCCTGCAGACCGTTTACAACTTCGCCGGCGCAGGCGAACAGGTCGCCTTCGACATCTTCCGCTTCGATGAGGAAGGGCTGATCGCCGAGCATTGGGACAATCTCGCTACGAAGGCCGAACCCAACCCCTCCGGTCACACCCAGATCGACGGCTATGACAAGCTGGAGGATCTGGACAAGACCGAGGAAAACCGTGAGATCATCAAGAACTTCCTGCATGATGTGATGCAGGGCAAGGCTCCTGAAAAGACGCCCTCCTACTTCGACGGCGACACCTACATTCAGCATAACACCGGCATTGCAGACGGGCTCTCCGGTCTCGGTGCTGCGCTTGGCGCTCTGGCTGAGCAGGGCATCCAGATGATCTATGATACTATCCATCAGGTTCTGGCGCAGGGCAACTACGTGCTGGCAGTTTCCGAGGGAACCTTCGGCGGCGCTCCCACTTCCTACTATGACCTGTGGCGTGTGGAAAACGGCAAGGTCACCGAGCATTGGGACGTGATGGAGACCATTGCTGCCAAGGAGACTTGGGCAAACGAGAATGGCAAATTCTAATGTAACCATTGAAATTACAGCCGTTCCGTGATATACTGTTCTTCGGGAGGAATGGCTATGCAGATTTCAAGCAGGTTTACAATTGCCTTGCACATCTTCACCTGTGTGGATGTGTTCAAGGATGAATACAAGGTCACCAGCGACTTTCTTGCCGGGTCGATCAACACCAATCCGGTCATCATACGCAAGATCCTGACGCAGCTCAAAAACGCCGGGCTGATAAACGTGGCAAGAGGCACGGGCGGGATTGAGCTGACGAGGGACTTATCGGAAATCACCTTTTACGATGTGTACGAGGCAATCGGAGCAGTAGAAAACGGAGACCTGTTCCACTTTCACGAAAGTCCCAATCCCGAATGTCCGGTGGGCAGGAATATCCATGCATTGCTGGATGACAAACTGAAAGCGATTCAGGACGCAATGGAGGACGAACTGCGAAAATACACGCTGCTCGATCTTCGCAGCGGCATGACTGAGCTTCTGGCAAAGGAGAACTAAAGCAAAGGCTCCGGAGGATAGCATTCTTCCGGAGCTTTTCATAGGAGGCGAATTTATGAGGACTGCAGACTATTTATCTTTCATTGTAAATGAAATCCACACGACCATCGTAGCCACGGTAGACGATGAGGGTTTGCCCGTCACCGCCGCCATCGACATGATGGACTGCGATGAAAACAGCCTTTATTTTCTGACGGCGAAGGGCAAGGGATTCTATGACAGGCTCATCAAGAAAGAGTTTCTTGCGCTGACCGCTATGAAAGGCAAGGATACGATGAGCAGCGTAGCAGTGTCGATCAGAGGCTGGGTGCGTGAGCTTGGGTATAACAAAATCCCGGAGCTGTTTGCAAAGAACCCGTATATGCATGATATTTATCCGACAGAGGAAGCCATGCGGGCATTGACCGTCTTTCAGATTTACGAAGGCACCGGCCAGTGGTTTGATCTTTCAAAAAAGCCGATTGAGCGTGCCTCCTTCACCTTCGGGGGAGCAGCACAGAAACCGGAAGGATACTTCATTACGGATGCCTGCATCGGCTGCGGAAGCTGTGCGGCGGTCTGCCCTCAGAACTGCATCAATGCTGAAAGCATTCCTTATGTGATCGAGCAGGAGCATTGCCTGCATTGCGGAAACTGCATGGAGGCTTGTCCCGTGGAAGCGGTAGAAAGAAGGTAGCTTTATGGCTGAGAAGATGACACAGGAGCAGCGGCTCGATACGCTGGTCGAAGCGTTCAAGGCTGATTCCGTTCAATATAAAGAATTACGGACGCCTGCGGATACAGAGGGCAAACGGCGAATCCTGCGCTCTCTGATGAACATTCGCATGCCGAAGAAGCTGGACGATTCGGTACTGGCCGTACAGGATGAATACCTGAGGGAGCGTATCCGTGAAAACGGCATTGTCACGCTTTCGAAGATTCCCGTTATTCGGAATGGCATGTCAATCTGGCAGGGCGATATCACCCGGCTTGCCGTTGACGCTATTGTGAACGCCGCCAACTCGCAGATGCTGGGATGCTTCGTCCCGATGCACACCTGCATCGACAACTGCATTCATACCTTTGCTGGAGTACAGTTACGGGCAGAATGCAATCGGCAGATGAATCAGTTTCGCATCCGCTATGGCAGAGACTACGAGCAGCCCACCGCTGTCCCCATGCTGACGGACGGCTACAACCTTCCGGCAAAGAAGATCATCCATATTGTCGGCCCGATTGTTGCGGGGCAGTTGACAAAGGCGCTGGAACAGGATCTGGCGGATTGCTATCGGAACACGCTCGACCTGTGTATGGAAAACGGCCTGCGCAGCGTGGCTTTCTGCTGTATTTCAACGGGCGTATTCCGCTTTCCGAATCGGCGGGCAGCGGAAATTGCGGTCGAAACCGTAAGCAAATGGCTGGACGAACACAAGGGACGGATTGACAGAGTGATTTTCAACGTGTTCAAAAACGAGGACAAGGCATATTATGAAAAACTATTACACTAATCAGCCAAACGGCTATCTGGAATCCATACAAAAAGGTCTCATAGCCGTGCGTTCTTATGACCTTCGTGTGTCTCGCGGAATTGGAACTCGCAACGAGCAGATTGCAAAACTGAAAAAAGAACTCGAAACGGCAGATGCTGTCGTTGTAGGCGCAGGTGCTGGTCTCTCTACCGCAGCAGGTTTTACTTACGCCGGGGATCGTTTCAAAAGGTATTTTTCCGATTTTGAAGAGACATTCGGCTTTCACGATATGTATACCGGTGGCTTTGTTGTGATGAATGCGGCTCCTGAGGTGATGTGGGCCTATTGGGCAAGACATATTTACTTCAACCGTTATATCTCTGCTCCGAAGCCCGTTTATCAGAATCTGCTGTCTCTACTGGATGGCAAAGACTATTTCGTGATTACGACAAACGTGGATCACCAGTTTCAGCGTGCGGGCTTCGACAAAAAACGGCTGTTCTATACGCAGGGAGATTACGGTCTGTTCCAGAGCGTTGATCCAAAAGTGCAGGATACCTTCGACAACGAAGTGTGGACGATGCGAGCCATGGAAGCCCAGGGCTTTGTCCGGGATGAAGCCGGCATATTTCAAATTCCAGAGAACGGCGATGTTTCCATGCAGCTGCCGACAGAACTGATCCCCACCGCTCCAAACGGTGATCCGGTCACGATGAACCTGCGCTCCGACGATACCTTTGTTGAGGATGCCGGATGGCGAAAGGCGTCGGCTGCATATTCCGATTTCCTGCGCAGACACGAAAACCTTCATGTACTGTATCTGGAGATCGGCGTAGGAGCCAACACCCCGGTCATCATCAAGTATCCCTTCTGGCAGATGACCAGAGACAACAGGCAAGCTACATACGCTTGTTTGAATTACGGCGAAGCGTATTGTCCAAAAGAAATTGAGGAGCAAGCTATTTGCCTTGACGGTGACACCGCAGAAATGCTCGAGGAGATGATTTAGAACTGTACTACATACATTCTCGCATACTTAGGAAGAAAATGAAATAAACCGGGAGTCATCTTCTTGACTCCTGGTTTATGAAGGAGAAAACGCTCTCGATAACGCAAAAAGCAAAATATCTTTTTTGGTGCAACGTGCCAAAAAAGTGCCCTATATTAGGGCATTTTTCATTTTTGGCGCATGGACAAAACAGGCATTTTGGGATTATGAAGACACTTTGACGACACGGGCTTTTTGGACTGTTCAACGCACCCCCTGCCTCTACAACATTTTATGCATAAAAAAGGTGGCAGATCGAGTTCCAATCCCCGCCGTATTCGAAGCGCATTTGCTTTTTTATGGGAACAGATTGACCCTAATGTTCTTCGTGAATGTAGGTAACGTCCAGAAGATAGCTCAATAATCCCTCTAACTGTCCCCGAATGATCTTGTCATCCTCACGGATATACTGGAAATCGCAATACTCTTGCAAGTATCTTTTCGCATCATCCATAGTAGTAATTTCCGGATGCCGATCATCTTTCCACAGATATTTTTTCAGACGAGCATTTGTTTCCGGTCCCATTAAGTGGTGTGTATAAAGGCGGCGACGGATATTTTTTGTTCTGCCGACATACAGTGTTGCACCGGTATCGCGGTCATAAATCGCATAGACCCCCGGTACACTTTCCAGCATGGAAGGTTTCAACCCCTGAAACGAATACATTTTGCTTTGCAGCAATTGTTCCGCAATAGTCCTCGCTTGTTTCAATCTGTTTTGTAGTTCTATCATTTGAAGCCTCTATTCTTTCTGTATTAGGCATGGATTGTACGGTGACGGAGAGGGAATAAATGGAAATTGAAGTCAGTACGCTATGTACAAATTGAACAACACTCTTGGGTTGTATTGCTATTCCGGAAAACAAAAAATGTGCTCACTGCTGTATAACAGCTTGACGAGATCGGCATATTATGATATGATTTGACTATCAAAAGGAGGTCGAAACCTATGGAAGAAATGATCCGTCCATCGGCTGATCTGAGAAATCATTATGCCGAGATATCAAAAACCTGCAAGCAGTCCCGCCAGCCGGTGATTATCACGGTCAACGGTCGCGGTGATACGGCTGTTTTGAATTTGCAGGAATACCGCCAAATGCAAGCGGAGTTGGAGCTTTTGCGGATGCTCGCCGATAGTGAAGCGGACGTTGCCGCTGATCGCGTCGCCCCTGTCGAAGAAACCTTCCGTGATCTTCGCGCGCGTCTGACCGAAAGGAAGAACGGATGAGTTATCGAATCCTGCGCACCGATAAAGCCAACGATCAGCTGTATGATCTGATCCAGTACATTGCCGCCGATTCGAGCATCGATACTGCTCTGAATTATCTCGACAAGCTGGAATCCGCCGTGATGAACCTTGCGGAGTTTCCGTATTCCGGTGTAACGCCGCGCTATTCGACTCTCAGGAAGCAGGGTTATCGAGTATTGATCGTCGAGCGGCACCTGATCTTTTACAAGGTGTACGAAGAAAAGAAAACGGTCATTCTTCACGCCGTCGTGGACGCAAGGCAGGAATACCGAAATCTTGTATAGTCAAACTCGCGGCGCACCGTTTTGATGCGCCGCAATTGTTTTGTTACTGAAACATATATGCCAGCATCGTGCAACGCGCAATATCTTATCTGTTATCTTATATGTTTTCCATGATTTCGATTAATAATTTCATTATCTTATATGTTGTCTATACTGTTTTCTGGCATGCAACATCAAACGCCCACCGGTCAAGCTTGGCCGGTGGGTGTTCGTTTGTATGATGACAGATTCTATGATGATTATCCTGCGAAGGAGCCCAGGAATGTGAGGCTGGGCTTGGGGGTGCGGGCCTGGGTGGCGCGGTCCACGGCGATGAGGCCGAAGGTCATGGAGAAGCCCTTCTGCCACTCGAAGTTGTCCAGGAGGGACCAGTGGAAGTAGCCCCGGATGGGGAGGCCGTCGGCGAGGCAGGCCTGGACACCGGCGAGAGCTTCCCGGAGGAAGGCCACACGGCGGCTGTCGTCGGCGGTGGCGATGCCGTTTTCCGTGACGATCAGGTCCCCGAGGAAGTCCCGGTGGACCTGGCGGAGCACGTGGGCCAGGGCTTGGGGATAGAACTCGTACTCCATTTGAGTGAGCTCAGCGCCTTGAGGGGCGGGCAGCTGGCCCGCGGGGCCGTAGACGGTGCGGGTGTAGTTCTGGACGCCCAGGAAGTCGTCGCCCTCGATATAGGGGAGATAGTGCCGGAACTCCTCCTCCCAGGCGGCTTCGGCGAAGGCTTCGCCCCCAGGCTGGGATTGGAGGTCGTGGAGGGACAGGGTCAGGCCCACCCGGATGTGGGGGCAGCGGGCCTTGATGGCCTCCCGGGCCGCCAGATGGGCCCGCATGACCAGGATGTCCCCGGCGGGGGTCCGAGCGGAGACGAAGGTCTGGGGCTGGGGCGTGCCGAAAACTTGAGCGTTCTCCATGGCGGCGAACTTCATGTTTTCCATCATCTTCTCGAAGTTCATGCCCACCTGGACCTTGCCCTCAGCCTGCTTGGCGCCGGAGGCCGCGGCCTTCCTGGCCTGCTCGGCCATAAGCATATAGCGCTTGCTGATAGCGGCCAGCTGCAGGCCTATGTTGGCCTCGTTGATGGTGCAGATGTAGTTGAGCTCGCCGCCCAGCTGCTCCGTTACGTAGGCAGCGTAGCGGCGGAAGTATTCCACGGTGCTCTCGGCCTCCCAGCCGCCCATGCGGATGAGCCAGGCGGGGCTGGTGAAGTGGTGCAACGTCACCACGGGCTCCACCCCGTGATCCCGGCAGCAGCGGATGACCTGACGGTAGTGCTCGATCTCCGTTTCGTCGAACTGCCCCTCCTCGGGCTCGATCCGGGCCCACTCGATGGAGAAGCGGTAGGCGGTGAGACCGGCGTTTGCCAGCAGCTCGATATCCTCCGCATAGCGGGTATAGTGGTCGCAGGCGTCGCCGCTGGGCTCGGTGAAGCTGGTGTGGGGCATGTGCTCCTGGAGCCAGTAGTCGCTATGGACGTTGTTGCCCTCCACCTGGTGGGCGGCGGTGGCCGCGCCGATCATGAATCCTTTTGGAAATGCCATATTTCTTCCTCCTTATGCGTCGATCTCGTAGCGATAGGTGCCCGGCTCCACTTGGTGGACCTGTCCGTCGGGCAGGCGGATCTCGGCCGGGGCGGGGACGGTGATTTCGAAGACGATCCGATCCTTCCGATACTTCCAGGCGGAGCGGATCAGGCCCGCCCGGGATCGGTAGCTGCCCTTGGCGTGCTGCAGCCGTGGGTCGGGCACCGGAGCGATCAGGACCTTTGAGAAGCCCGGCTTTAGGGGCCGGATGCCCAGGATATAGCGGTAGTAGAACTCGCCCACGCTGCCGAAGGCGTAGTGATTGAAGGAGACCATGTTGTCGGAGGACATCCTGTCCTCGTTCACCGTGCCGTCGGGCCGCAGGGCGTCCCAGCGCTCCCAGGTGGTGGTGGCCCCCCGCTGCACCTGATAGAGCCAGCCGGGGCAGCGCTCGCTGAGGAGCAGATCGTAGGCCAAGGCGGCCTCCCTGTGGTCCGCCAGAAGGGGCAGCAGATGCTCCGTGGCGAAAAAGCCCGTCTGCATCCCCTCAGCCCGGAGCTTTTCGAGGAGCTTCAGGAACACCCTGTCCCACAGCTCCCCCGCCTCCAGCACGTACCGCAGTGCCAGCACGTAGGCCCCCTGGTAGTCGTCCTTCATGGTGCCGTCTTCCCTCACAAAAGCCTTGATATAGGCGGCCCGGGATCTGGCAAGCTGGGCGGCATATCGCTCGGCGTCCTCGGCCCTGTCCAGCATCCGGGCGGTCTCGCTCAAAATGCGCAGGTCGTTGACTAAAAAGGCGTTGGACACGGGGCCGTTGTGCATGGCCATATACTTCACGTCCTTGCCCAGGGTGAGCCAGTCGCCGAGACTGGGCCCCATCCACAGGTCCCTCTTGCCCAGGAGCCCCCCCATGTGCCGGATCTCGCAGTCCACGAAGGCCTTCATGCTGTCGTACTGGGCCCGAAGGTGCCGATCGTTCCCGAACTGCCAGTAGAGCATCTCCGGCACGATGAGGTCGCAGTTGCCCCAGCCCAGCATGCTCATGAACCCCACGCCTGCGGGACCCTGGGCCGGGATGGTGGGGGCCACGTATCCCTCCTTGTTGTCCATCTGGGAGTAGCGGATGTCCCGGAGGAACTTGGTCCAGAAGGCTTCGGTGTCGAAATTGTAGGCACCGGTCAGGGCGAAGACCTGGCCGTCGCCGGTGTAGCCCATGCGCTCGTCCCGCTGGGGGCAGTCCGTAGGCACCTCTACGTAGTTGGACTTCTGGCCCCAGACCTGGTTTTCATAGAGCCTGGTCACGTCCTCATGGCCGCAGGAGAAGTCACCCGTCCGCGCCATGTCGCTGTAGACGGCGTAGGCGGTGATGAGCCCCTCCTCATAGGGCACGCCGGAGAGCTCCGCGTACCTAAAGCCCATATAGGTGAACCGGGGGCGATAGAGCTTCGTCTCCTGGCCCCTGTGGTATTCGACGGTGGCCTTGGCCTTGCGCAGGTTGTTGGTATAGAGGCTCCCGTCCGGGTTCAATATCTCCCCATGGCGGACGGTCAGCACGTCCCCCGCCATCTTGCTGGGGTCGATGACGACGAACCCGGCGAAGTTCTGGCCGAAGTCCAAAATGGTCCTGTCCCCCCGGGGAATGACCGCTTTCACGGGCATCTCCTCCCGGACGCGGACGGAGACGATGGTCTCGTCGAAGACTTCCGGCAATTTCCCCGCATAGGGTACAGGCGGGTATACGGGCATGTCCGCCCCGTCGGCGTAGTAGACCTCCCCGTCGTAGAGCCCGGCGTAATCGTAGGGGCTGGGCCGGGACACCACGCCCTGGTCCCGGGAGGTATAGACGTGCTCGCTACCGTCGGGCCGCGTCACGGTCAGCTTCCAGGCCACGGCGGGCCGATCCCCGTAGATCTTCGTCTTGTTGTCGAAGGTGAACCGGCCGCAGTACCAGCCCTGGCCCAGGTACACCTTCAGCACGTTCTCCCGGCCCAGCAGGTCCGTCACGTCGTAGGTCTGCACCTGCAGCTCCCGGGGATAGTAGGTGTAGCCGGGGGCGAAGAGGACGTCCCCCACCTTCCGGCCGTTCAGCTCCGCCTCGTAGACCCCCAGAGCCGTGACGGTCAGGGCTGCCTTTTCCACCGGCCCCGCAGGGATCGCCTGGGCGAACACCTCCACGGCCCCCTCCTTGTAGGGGCGCTCGGTGGTGATGAACAGGTCTCTCAAATCCATGGTCATTTCCATCCCTTCAGATATTCGGCGCTCAGCTCAAAGCTCCTCACCGGGTCCTTGTCGATCCAGTTCTTATGGCTCTCCAGGATCACGGCCTCCACGCCGTTCTCCCGAGCAATGTCATACATGCCCGCCAAGTCCATGTTCCCCGTGCCCAGCTCCAGGCTGTCGCACTTCAAAATGGGGGTCATGGCGGGGCCGGTTTGGCGGCTGCCCCGGTCGGTCATGTGCCAGAGCTGCATGCGGGTACCCAGGCGGCGCATCCATGCCTTGGGGTCCGCGCCCCCGTCGGCGAACCAGTAGCTGTCGAACTCAAAGCCAACCAGAGCCGGGTCCGTCTCGTCTATCAGTATATCATAGGCGCGGACGTTCGGCCGCACGAACAGTAATTCCACGTTGTGATTGTGGTATAGAAGAGACAAGCCCTGTTCCTTCAGGGCTGCCCCGGCTGCGTTGAGCCGCCGGGCCAGGTCCTTCACCGCCCCTTCGCTGACGTAGTCGAAGCGGTACATGCCGGTGACGATGACCTTGTCCGTGCCCAGGGTTTTCGCCTCCTGAGCGACAGCGGCGGGCTCCCGTTCCAGGCTCCCCAGGTCCGCGTGGTAGCTGACGGTCTCGAGTCCGCTCTCCCCCATCAGCTTGGGCCAATCCAGCTTTCCGCCCCTGCCCGTGGGCATGCCGGCGGCCTTCGTCAGCAGCCGGACCAGGAGACCGGTGGGCCGGGTCATGAACCGATTCAATTCAAGGCCGTCGTATCCGGCGGCCCTGACACGGCGGAGCGTGGCGCGGGCGGCTTCCTCGCTGCCCGTCACCGTACCCAGCATGATCTGTTGTACGTAGGTCTTCATTTGCGGATCCCCTGCAAAACCCGGTTCAGCTGTTTGATGCTCTCCTCGTCGGCGCCGCCCTGCTTCAACAGGCTCAGCATGGTCATGCGGTCCATCATCCGCTGCAGGGCCGGGTTGTCCTTCACGGCCTCGGCCACGTCGCCCCGCTCGCTGGCACCTTTGGCCATCATGGCCTCCACGATGGGCCTGGCCTGGGGATGCTGCCGGATTTCGCCCAGGGTGTCGTGGACGGAGAAGCAGGCGGGGTCCGGCTCCTCCGCGTCGAACCAGTTGGCGACGCCGGCGGCGGCCTTGTTGAAGATATAGCTTTCGTCAGGCTCCGCTGTGTAGCGGATCACCATGGCGTCGGTACAGCCCGAGGCCTCGGCCCGGATCATATGTTCGCCCAGCAGGGGCACTTGAAAGGAGAAGACAGCATGGCCGGTTTGCGTGCCCACCAGGGTATCGTCCACATAGAGCCGGACCTCCGGCTGGTTGGCGTAGACCTTGATCTCGGTCTCGTGCTCGTTCCGGTTCTCGTACCGCTTGCCGCAGAGGTGTACGAAGGGCTCGGTCTTGTTCCAGGCCGCTTTGTAGAGATAGAAGGCGTCCTTGCGGAGGGACCGGTCAAAGGTCACCAGGCCTTTCTGATTCTCCCCGTGCTTGCCCCCCTCGTCCCGGCCGTCGGCGGCGAAGTCGAACAAGTTCCACACGTGGGTGGCCCAAAGCCAGGGCCGCGCCTCGATCATGCGGAGCATGTGCTCGTGGTACAGGCACTGGTATTCCTCGGTGTAGTCCCCCTTCTCGGGACGGCTGCTGTGGAAGGCGGGGTTGGCGTCGGCCCCATATTCGGAGAAGCCCATGACCTTATCGGGGTACTTCTCGTGGAACTCGTCGAAGAAGCGGTCCGTCTCGTCCATGTCCCCCAGATACCAGCCGAAGTACAGATTGTAGCTGTTCACGTCGGGGATGTTT
This sequence comes from uncultured Eubacteriales bacterium, assembly GCA_900319345.1. Lineage (GTDB taxonomy): Bacteria > Bacillota > Clostridia > Christensenellales > CAG-138 > RUG472. Next base: position 117,058 of record ONNZ01000006.1, on the reverse strand, counting down.
AGGATGGGGCTGTCGGTCTCCAGCATGAACACGTTGGCCATGGTGGTCTTCCTCGTGGGGTCCAGCCGATGGCACAGGTCGTTGAGTTGCCGATGGTTCTCTAAAAGTTCCTCGTTCACGGCGCTGGCGGCGGTGATCTCGTTGCTTAGGCCCCAGACGGCGATGGAGGGGTGGTTGTAGCACTGGGTGATGAGCTCCCGCATGGCGGTGAGGGTGTTCTCCCGGCCGTCTGCCATGTGCATGGTGATATAGGGGATCTCCGCCCAGACCACGATGCCGTTCTCGTCGCAGAGATCGTAGAAGGCCTGGGCGTGCTGGTAGTGGGCAAGGCGCACGGTGTTGGCGCCGATCTCCCGAATCACGGCCATGTCGGCGGCGTGGTCCTCATGGGAGAGGGCGTTGCCCTTGCCCTTTTTGTCCTGGTGGCGGCTCACGCCCCGGAGGGGATAAAGGCGGCCGTTCAGCAGAAAGCCCTTCTCGGGATCGAAGTCGAAGACGCGGCAGCCGAAGCGGGCGCTGACCTCGTCCCCGCTGGGAAGTGTGGCTGTGGCGGTGTAGAGATAGGGGTCGTTTACGCCGTCCCACAAGCGCACGTCCTCGATGACGAACTCGGCCTTGTTTTGGACGGTCTTCGTCTCCCCGTTCACGGAAATATCTACGGACTCAGCGTTGTGCCAGGTCTCCACGGTGACGGTGGCGCGCTTTGCCTCGAGGTCCACCACGGGGGTGACCTTGATCCCCGGGGTGCCGTCCTTGACCAGCTCGAAGTGCTCTTTCGGCACGGAAACGATGTTCACGTCCCGGTAGAGGCCGCCGTAGAAGGTGAAGTCCGCCTTCTGAGGGTAGACCCGATGGCTGTCACCGTTGTCCACGGAGACGGCCAGGGTGCCGGGATGAGGCAGCGCCACCCGGAAGGTGGCATACCCGCCCTCGTGACGGGCCAACAGCTGGCCGTCCAGATAGACTTCAGCGGTGTGGTTGGCCCCGTTGATCTCCAGGAAGTTCACCGCCCCGGAAAGCTCCTCGGGCCGTATTTCCCGCACGTACCAACACTTGCCCCGATGGTAGTCGTTGCCCCCGTCCTGGCCGTCCAGGGCGTTCCAGGTGTGGGGCAGGGTCACCTCTTCCCCTTGCCGGGCGTAGGCCATGGCCGTCTCTACAGGAATGGCGGCCTTCAGAAACCGCCATCCCTCGTTGATGCTCAGGATCTTACGCATTCGCGTCACCCCGGTGGAGCTCCTCCTCGAACAGAGCTTCCTGAGCGGCCGCCTTCTTCTCGGCAATCCGCTTCTGGACCTCCACCATCTCGGCCTTGTCCAGCTTGCAGGGCTTCATTGCGATGAGCGTAATGATCCATCCTATGATCGGCAGAACATACATCAGCGCCAGGGTCATCCAGAACACGCTCGGCGTCAGCGGATCGGTGGGCTGCGGCACGGTGTTGGTATAACCGATCAGAGCTATACAGCCGGTAGCAAGGACGGCGCCGAAGGAGGAGATGATCTTGTCGATAAGGCTGTAGGTACCGCTGACTACAGCAGGAATATAGCGTCCGCTTCGGTCGAGCTCATAATCGATCACATCTGCCATGAACGAGGTGGCGGATGTGGTGACGCACATCTGCGTTCCACGGCAGAGGAAGGTGATGAGCACATACCCGATCATGGGCAGGCTTCCCATAGCGGCAATGGCCGCAGTGTTATTGCGGATCAGGACAAAGAAGAGGATCATGAGCACGGAGGTGCCGATGCAGGCCCAGGTCCAATCGACGATGGCCTTTTTGCTGCCGTGCTTGCCGGCATACCGGGCACCGAACACAGCGAAGATGATGGAGGGGAACATGCCGATGGCGGAGAGAATGGTGCCGAGACCCACATTCCCGATCACGATGCCGTAGAGCATCGTGGTGATGATAGCCTGTCCCGCCACCAGCTGGGCAATTTTATCACTGGCCTGAGCTGCGATGTAGCTCTGCAGAGGCTTGTTGTGGGACAGCACGTCAATCATATCCTTGAGCTTCAGGTGCTCATGCTTGCCGATGCCCGAGAAGTTTTCCGGTTTATCAAAGGCGGAAACGCCGATGCAGGTGAGGAGAACGCCCAGACCGGACAATCCAACGACCATAAACACTGCCATGGACAGGTACGCCTGGTTGTATTCGCCGCCGGCGGCTTTCAGTATCACGTTGCTCAGCACGATGGACAAGGCCATAGGCACGACATAATTGAAGGCTGTCAGCCAAACGCCGATCTTCGGCCGCTGTTTGGGATCGTTCGACATGAGCGCCGGAATGGTCTGTCCCGTCATGTTCACCAGCGTATACCCGATGATGTAAACCACATAAGACAGGGCAAAGGTCGCCACGCCCAGCCCCTTGCTGGAGAACAGATGGAACATGCCCAGCAATCCGAAACTTTGGATCAACCAGCCCACGATCAGCAGGATACGGATCTTGCCGAAGCGGGTGTTCACCCTGTCGTACACGAAAGCCAGAAGGGAGTCGGTCACAGCATCCAGGATCCGGGTGCCCATGATGATGACGCCAATGATGGCAGTGGAGATGCCGAAGCCGATGCTGGCTGCGTAGCTCGCCTGCTGGATGAGGATATATACCGCCATGTTAGACAGTGCTGAGCACGCATACAGGATGATCTGCCAAAGCTTGGCCCGACGATACTGGACGCCGTCCAGGGATTCCAGGACCTGAGGATTCTTTTTCATGACGCTGCTCCTTGCTTTTTTCGCGGGCTTGGACCTGCCGCCCGCCTTACGAGTTCATTGTAGGGCCGAGGTCAAGAGACGTAAAGCCAAAATGCCGAAAAAAATTACAAAAATTCAGGAAAGCTGTTGAGAAATCCGGGAAACCGTGATAAGATCGAAGGGTAGTATGAAAAACGCCGAAAGGACGGACCCTTTCCATGGAAAATGGAATGACCCGCGCCGAGCGGAATTTGATCCTGCTCCAAAGTCTGATCCCGAAAAATGAAAAAATTTACGTATGGTGCTGCCGCCCGGAGGGGGATTTCATCGCCGCCTCCTGCCCGGAGGAGGACCGCCCCGTCCTGGAGGAGGCCTTCCGCCGGTTCGAGGGGCTTGAGCGCCTGGCGCAGTATGCAGCCCAGGCGGATAAACGGCCGGTGCTCCTGGGTTCCCCCATCGGCATGCAATGGGCCCTGAGCTACGAGCCGGACCGGAACGGCGCCCTGTACTTCGTCGTGGGCCCCGTGTTCTACGATGCCCCCCGGCCGGAGCGCCTGCGCCGGGCCCTGCAGCCCTGTATCCAGGATCGGGAAAGTGCCGATTGGGTCGCGGCCCTGGCGGCCACCCTCCCCCGGCTGCCGGTCATGACCTACGCCATCTTCAGCCGCTACGTGCTCATGATCCACAACACCCTGACGGACCAGCAGCTGGGCCTGGACGCCCTGAAGGGGGACCTGCCTCAAAACGGTCCCTCTGCCGCCCTGCCCGTGGGGGTGCGGGATCGGTCAAAGATCTACGCCGCGGAGCAGGCCATGCTGGAGATGGTCCGCACGGGGAACATCAACTACCACGCCGTCCTTCAGCGCAGCGTCCAGCTGAGCCCCGGGGTGCCGGTCCAGGGCCAGGACCCCCTGCGGCAGATGAAGACCAGCATCATCGTGTTCACCACCCTGGTCTGCCGGGCAGCCATGGAGGGGGGCCTGAGCCCGGAGGTGGCCTACCCCCTGGGGGACTCCTACATCCAGTCCGCCGAGAACAGCCAGGACTCCGGGGAGCTCAACGCCCTCGCTTCCACCATGTACCACGACTTCATCTACCGGGTCCACCACGTCCGCACCAACCCCACCTGCTCCCACGCGGTCCAGAAGGTCTGCGACTATATCGACATGAGCCTGGATCGGCCCATCCGCACAGCCGACCTTGCGGCCCTGGTAGGCTACACGGAATACTACCTGACCGAGAAATTTAAAAAGGAGACGGGCCAGTCCGTCTCCCAGTACATCCGCGCCGCCAAAATCGCCCGGGCCAAGGTGCTCCTGACCTCCACCGCCCTCTCCGTCCGGGACATCGCCGAGCGCCTGGCCTTCAACACGCCCAACTACTTCATCCAATCCTTCCGTGCCCTGGAAGGCCTCACCCCCGCCCAGTACCGCAAGCAGAACCGATAGAGGTGATATTTCATCGCCTCATGCGTATAGCCTTCGCCCATACCCAAGCAGGATCGGCAGAACGGTCTGGAGGAACGACAAGGACTGTTCCCGCAACCATAGAAAGATAGTCCCATCCGGGGCTGTCTTTTGGTTTGGATGCTGGTGGGATGTTCCCGCGGAGGGGCTGGATTGACAGCTCTGGAGAAAGCGTAGTATCATCATGCTGTCAGGCGCGGTGGAATCCGCGACTATGGATGGAGGCAAACGATGATCGCCCGAAAATTCAGCATCCGCCTTGCACTCCTGCTGCTCGGATTATGGCTGCTGGTTGGCTGCGCCCAGGGGACGGGGCCGGTCGTCAGCGGCAGCCCTATGCCGACCCAGAGGGTGGAGGAGCCGACGGAGCAGCCTGCTCCCGCCCCGGAGGAATCGCTGCGGCTGCCCACGCCCCCGGCGGAGGAAACGCCGTCACCCGCGCCCACAGCGGAGGAGACGCCTGCGCCCACGGCGGAGGAGACGCCGTCGCCCACCCCATCCCATACGCCGTCGCCCACCCTGGCCATCCCCCAGACGGGCATGACCGATCCTGTGCCCGCCCCCTATACCCGACCCTGCGACCGCCCCGGCAGCGTCCAGCGCCTCGCCTACGACTCCCGGGATTACGCCGGCAGCGGTGCGGCCATCGTGAAGACCGCCTACGTGTACCTGCCCTACGGGTACGACGAAGCCGACGCCAGCACCCGATACGACATCCTCTACCTGATGCACGGCTGGACGGGGCACGCGGGGGAGTTCTTCCAGTACGGCGCCTTCATAAACATCCTGGATCACCTGATCGCCAACGGCGACACGCCGCCCATGATCGTGGTCTCGCCCAGCTTTTACACCGAGAACAGCCGCACCGATTTCGACGCCTCCATGGACGCCCTTCGCCTGTTCTACCTGGATTTCGAAGCCCATCTGATGCCCGCCGTGGAGGGGAGGTACTTCACCTACGCCGCCTCCACGTCGGATGACGATCTGAAGGCGTCCCGGGACCACCGGGCCTTCGGCGGCTTCTCCATGGGCGCGGTGACCACCTGGCTGATGCTGTGCCACGACAGCGACTATATCCGCTACTACCTGCCCATGAGCGGCGCCTGCTTCTACTACGGGGATTACGACGACTATCAGACGGAGCGGAACGTGGACCATCTCGAGAGCGTGGTCCGGGACGGGGATCTGAACGACCGCGGGTACTTCGTCTATCATGCCGTGGGCACCCTGGACGCCTACCGGGAGCAATCCGTCCTGCAGGCGGAGGAGATGCTGGCCCGGGGCGCCTTCCCCCCGGAGCACTACGTCTTCTACCAGCGGAAGGACGGGCGGCACGACCGCTACTCCGTGGACGAATTCCTCTACAACGCCCTGCCGCTGTTCTTCCGTTGAATCCATCTCGCCGCCATCCATAAGGACGCAAAAAGCACAGCTCCCGAAGCGTTTGCCCGGGAGCTGTTTTTCTGATGGATGGAGAGCTGCTGCCTTACTCCTTGGACAGGGTGCCCTTGCCGGACCGGGTCTTGGAATAGAGGAACAACAGGAGCGTGCCGATGACGCCCATGGACACGGCGTTGGAGAGGGCCGCCACGGCGCCCTGGGTGAAGACCAGGTTGGCCGGCTCACCGTAGACCACGATGTCCAGGACCGGGGCCACCACTATCCAGGAGATGGCGTTGGCCACGATCTGGTACAGGTTGAACTTCAGGATGTCCTTTCCGCCGAAGACGCCCTCGTCCACCTTGAGCCGGGGATAGACCAGGCCCACGATGAAGCAGGAGATGCCGGACGCCACGACCCAGCTCCACCAGGGGGAGCCGTACTGCACCGCGTCGGAGATGGCGTGGCCGATGAAGGCGATCAGGAAGCCGGCGATGGGGCCGAACAGGGCGGCGAAGAAGGCGCCGATGCCGTAGGCGGTCTGCACGTCCGTCTCGGGGATGCCGGTGGGCACCTTGACGTACATGAACAGCAGCATGAACAGGGCGGCGCCGATGCCGGTGGCGACGATGGTCTTGGTTTTGAACTCGAACAGTTTTTTCATGGGAAGCCTCCTTTTTTCACTATAGTATATAAAAACCACGCTTTGCGGTTTTTGTCAAGCCTTGGAAAGGTCCACGATCCAGTCCGAACCGAAGCCCATGCCGTACTGGCGCTCCAAGGACCCCTGGGTGACGGCCATGCCCAGCTTCATGAGCTCGTTGTTGTAGAGCATGGGCGCGCCTTTTTCCGCAAAGCCGAAGCTCCGGTGGAACAGCACGTCCTGCTCGAAGATCAGCTCCTCCCCGTGGAACACCCGGGTATGGACCATGTCCCCGTAGGCGAAGCCGGCGGCGTTGAACGCGTCCAGGGGGATGTTGGTCCACAGGTTCCCGAAGTTCGGATCGTCGATCTCGAAGATGCCCCGGGCATGGCCCGGTCCCACGGTGGGCTCGGGGATGGGGTGGCAGACGATCTCCTCCACGGGGTAGGCGGGCCCCACCCCCTCGAAGTCGATGATGCCGGAAGCGAGCCTAGCCGCCGTGTAGCCGAACAGGTCCCGGCCGTGGAAGATGGACACGCCCCGGGTGGAGGGGAGCCGGTTCACCCTCTCGTCGATCTCCCGGACCTCCAGGATGCCGAACTCCTTCTTGATGTGGGTCAGGGCCCCGTTGTCCGGGGTGACCACGTAGTACCCGTTGGCGGTCTTCGCCACGCAGGCCCGGCGGGACGTGCCCACCCCCGGGTCCACCACGGACACGTAGATGGTGCCCTTGGGCCAGAAGGGCAGGCTCTGGAGCAGCCGGTAGCTGGCGGACCAGGTGTCGTACTGGGGGATCTCGTGGGTCCCGTCGAAGATCTCCAGCTCCCGATCCACGGTCTTGACCACCCCGTACATGGCGCTGACCGCGCCCTCCTTGTAGGTGAAGTCCGTCTGGAACACCAGGATGGGTTTGTCGAACATGCTCATACGTTTCCTCCTATGCGATGAACGGATTCCAATACCGTCCGTGATCCACGAAGAACGCTACCCCCAGGGCAGCGAGGGCGATGGCGACGCAGATGGCCATGGCCAAACCGTCGTCCTTTACCAGGGGCTTGAAGGCGTACCAGGTGCGCTTCTTATGCTTGCCGAAGCCCCGCAGGTCCATGGCGTTGCTGATGACCTCCACCCGATCCAGGGAGGAGAAGATCAGCGGTACGAAGATGTTCATGATGTTCTTGAGCCGGGTCCCGATCCGCTCCTTTCGGGACAGGTCCAGCCCCCGGGCCTGCTGCGCGAGAGCGATATCGTTGTAGTCCCGGATCATGTCGGGGAAGTATCGGAGGGTCAATGACACGGCGAAGGCCGCCTTGTAGCTGACGCCGATGGAGCTCAGCGACGCGGCGAACTCGCTGGGGTTGGTGGTCAAGAGGAACATCATGCCCAGGGGGATCACCGAAAGATACTTAAGGACCTTGGTGCCCTGATAGAGGAGCTGCTCCGCCGTGACGGTGTAGCGGGCCGTCAGGGAAAACAGCTCGTGCCTGGTCCCGTAGAGCTCCACGCCATACTGGGGGCTGAACAGGAAGGTCAGCACGAAGTTGATGGCGATGAACACCAGCACGTAGTAGAGCATGATCTTGATCTGGGAGAAGCGTATCTCGGACAGGTGCAGCACCCAGAAGGAGAAGACCAGGATGGGCAGGATCACCCGGGCGTCGTAGGAGTACATGACCGTGAACGTCAGGATCAGGAAGCACAGGAGCTTGGTCATGCCCGACAGGTTGAACACGAAGTTGTCCTTTTCGATGTAGTCGAACAGTTTAGCTTTCACGGCGGCGGGCCTCCTCGTAATCGATAAACTGCTGGACGAATTGCTGGGGATCGGGCAGCCCCGCCTTCTGCGCCAGCTCGTACAGGCTCGTCAGCTTCAAATTGGCCTGCTCCGCCATCTGCGCGTCGGTGAGCACCGCCACGGCGCTGTCGTCGCCGATCTTCCGCCCGCCAGAGATCACGATGGCGTGGGGCGTATACTCCAGCATCAGGTGCATGTCGTGGGTGATCATGAGTATGGTGATGCCCTGCCGGTTCAGGCCACGCAAGAACTCCATGATATCCGTATAGTGGCGGTAGTCCTGGCCGGCGGTGGGCTCGTCCAGGATCAGGATCTGGGGGTCCATGACCAGCATGGACGCGATGGTCACCCGCTTCTTCTGGCCGAAGGACAGGGCGGCGATGGGCCAGTTGCGCATGGGATACAGGCCGCATATCTTCAACGCCTGCTCCACCTTGGGCCGTATCTGCTCCTCCCCCATGCCCCGGAGGCGCAGGCCCAGGGCCACCTCGTCGAAGATCATGGGTTTGGAGATCATCTGGTTGGGGTTCTGCATGACGTAGCCGATCTTCAGCGACCGTTCCTTGATGGTCCAGTCCCGGATGGACTGGTCCTCATAGAGGATCTCCCCCTCGTCCTCGTGGACGAAGCCGCAGATCACCTTGGCGAGGGTGCTCTTCCCCGCCCCGTTGGTGCCCACGATGGAAACCATCTCGCCCCGCCGGATGTCGAAGGAGATGTGTTGCAATATCTTGCGCTTTTTGGTGTACTGGAAGCTCAGATCCCGGACGGACAGCAGCACCTCCCCCAACGGCTTCTCGGGGTGGGGCGGCTGGGCGGCGTACCATCGGAGCACGGGCTCCCTGACCTTGTCGATATCCAGGGTATCGAGATACCCGGGCTGCAGATCCGGCGTCAGCGTCACCCCCGCGTATTTGAGGGCCGTCACGTACAGGGGCTCCCGGTTGCCGAGGCCCCGCAAAATATCGGAGGACACCAGCTCGTGGGGGGAGCTGTCGGACACGATCCGGCCGTCGCTGATGACCAGCACCCGGTCCACGTGCCGATAGAGCACGTCCTCCATCCTGTGCTCGATGATGACGACGGTCTTCCCGTACTCCCGATGGATGCGGTCGATGAGGTCGATGGCGGTCTTGCCGGTGAGGGGGTCCAGGTTAGCCAGGGGCTCGTCGAACAGGAGCACGTCCACGTCGTCCACCATGACCCCGGCCAGGGCCGTCCGCTGCTTCTGGCCGCCGGAGAGCTCGAAGGGCGAGGAGGAGAGAAGGGTCCCCATGTCCACCATATCGGCCACCCGCTGGACGGTCCGCTTCATCTCGGGTTGGGCCACCCGGTCGTTCTCCAGGGAGAAGGCGATGTCCTCCCCCACGGTCAGGCCCACGAACTGGCCGTCGGAATCCTGGAGGACCGTGCCCACCTTCTTGGAGCGCTCGAACAGGCTGCTCTCCTCCGGCGTCTTGCCGTCCACCGTCATCCTGCCGGTGATGGTGCCTTTGTAGGCGAAGGGGATGAGGCCGTTGATGCAATGGCCCAGGGTGCTCTTGCCGGACCCGGAGGGGCCCACGATCAATATCTTCTCCCCGGGGTAGATGTCCAGGTCGATATCGGACAGCGTGGGTTCCTTCTGGCTGAAATACTGGAAGCTGAAGTTTTGGAAGGAAATGATGGGTTCTCTCGTCCGCATATCTCCTGGACCGTCCTTCTCTACAGAATGCCGCGAGGCATGATGGGCAAATCTTAATACACCGCCTGCTGGCGACAGGGGGCGGAAGGTCACAGGGCCTTCAGCTTCGCGTACAGGGTGTTCAGGTACCGCTTGCAGGGGGCATCCTTCTCGTAGGCCACGGCGGTGGAGATGTCGGCGTCCTCGTTCTGCATGGTCTTGATAAAGGCCAGGAAGGCATCGCTGGCGTCGCCCAGGAACGCCGGGAACTCCTCCTTGGGCATGGACACCACCATGGCGTTGTAGAGGGCCAAAGCCTTCTCCCGCCGGGTGGCGGCCTCCTCGTATCGGGTCAAAAACTGTTCTGCCAAAGCTTTGTTCATGGTATCGTCTCCTTTCGTAGGGATGGGTCGGGTTCGGGTATCCGCCTGTGGACCCGCCTGCAGGCGGCCAGCAGCAAGGCCGTCAGCGCCAGGGCAGCCAGCAGCAGCGCCCTGGGGTACGCTTTCTCATAGTATATATGACTTTGCCCCACCTTTTCAAGGGCTGTGGGATCAAAAGGTATGCCGTATTCCGTACAGAGCTGCTTCACGTTCAGCAGGCCCACGCAGGGGACGCCCAAGGCGAGGTAGTGGCCCATCAGGTAGTCCTCCCCGTCGGTCACCCTCCTTTGGATCAGCCCCTGGCCCAGGGCGTAGCCCTCGCCATGGTCCCCCAGGGCCATGTTGTGGCCCCCCACGCTGACGAAGCAACTCACATCCCCGTAGAGCGATTCCCGCCAGCGGAGGTTCGCCTGCCGGTCGGGTATCTGTGTTACGACGATCCCTGCCCCCTCCATCCTGTCCAGGGCGGCCTGCAGCGCCCCTGCCTCGTCGGGGAAAAACACCGCGCCCATATTGAGGCCCATGTCGTCGTCCCCGCCCAGGGTAACCCCTGCGGGGGCCGTGGCCACCAAACCCGCTTCATACAGGTGATACAGCATCTCCGGGGCCGTGAAGGCCGGGATATTGGCCCCGTAGGTGGAGGCGCCGATGGACACGATCATGACGGGCTCCGCCCCCAGGGCTTCCGCCGCGCACAGGGCGGCCAGGTTCAGGGCAGGAAAGGAGCCGGTGCTGCAGATAGCCACCCGGTCCCCCGCCTGCACCCCGGCCCGGACGTACAGGTCGCAGACCAGGGCCGCCATGTCCGGCTGGCAGGAGGTGCGCTTGGCCTCCAAATTCCCCAGGGTGGTGGTGATGGCGGTGAAATCCGTGCCGAGAAGGCCCGTGGAGAACCGGTCCGTCCCCTCGTCGATGGGGATGCCCCGCCGCAGGCGCTCCGCCTTCAGCTCCGCCATGCAGCTCTCCATCTGCTCTGCCGCCCGGACCATGGCCTCATAGTGGCGCTTGGGGACGGTCCGCACGCCCCAAAAGCTCCCCAGGCACCCGGCGAGCAGCACCAGGACCATGGCCAGGATCAGTATGCACGTTGTCCGTTCCCGCCGCCTCACAGGGCCCCCATGAGCAGCATGACGGCGGCCAGGATGCCCGTGACCGCGGCCAGGGCCAGCAGGGTCTTCCCTACGCCCTGCTTCTCCATCTCCCGCACCATGATCCCCGGCACCAGCAGGCCGATGACGCCTACAGGAAAGGGCAGCAGGCCCGTGGCCACCACCGCCAGGTTCAGCAGATAGGAAAGCACGATGGCCAACGCGAAGCGGCGCTTGCCGTAGAGGATGAACAGGTTCGACAGCCCCTGGAGCAGGACCCAGGTCAACAGGACCAGGACCAGGGTGTACCCGATCCGAAGGGGGGTGGTCAGGCACAGGGCGAAATACCCGGGCACGATGATGCCCCCCGGGGAAAGGCGGGTGCATTCGTAGAACAGGATGCTCAACACGATGCCCAGCACCAGTATCTTCTCCGTCATGATTCCACCTCCTTCCCCAGGTCTCTGATCCGCTGCGTCAGCGCTTCTCCCGCGCCCTTGATGTTCCCTGCGCACAGCAGCACGGTTTTTTCGGAAAACGTCAGCGGCACCTCGTCGGGATCGGCGAATATCCGCACCGGTACCCGAGGGCAGGTCCGCCTTAGCAGCCGCTGCAAAAGCCGGGGCTGCTCCCCCAGCACCCATATCTCCTCCGCCGGGAGCCGGGCTGCGAGACGGCTCATGTCCTCCGCCCGGGCCGGCCGATCCCGCCGATTGTTCAGGATCAGGATGAGCCGTCCCTCCGCTTTCTGGGCCTCGTACAGCTTCATGGTGGAGACCAGGTCGTTGGCGGAGAAGGCGTTCAAGAACACCCCGTTCCCATGGTCGATGCGCTCGAAGGCGTAGGGGTCCTTCCGCACATGGGCCATGCCGGCGAGGGCGTCCGCCTCGTTGACCCCCGCTGCCCGGCACACCGCCAGGGCCAGGGCCACGTTCTCCCCAAAATCATCCACGACGGGATACCCCTCCGGCCGGGGCTCGATGACGAACACTCGCCCTCGGCCCGCCATGGCCTTCTCCATCCGAGGCGCCATGTCCGCCTCACAGGTGAACAGGTCCCCCTTGTGGGGGCGCATGGAGAGGAGGGCGTCGCAGATCTCCTCCCGGGTCTCCCCCATCACGTCCGTATGGTCCGGCCGCACGTTGGTGACGACAGCCAGGTCCGCCCGCAGCATGTCCTCCGAGGCCCGCTGGCCCTCGGGATGGATGGCCATGCACTCCACCACCAGCACCTGGGCCCCCTCCCGGCGGGCGAGGCGCATCATGCGGGCCTGCTCCCGGATGTTGGCGGGGGCGCGGCGCTCTATCTGCTCCTCATGGCCGTCCACATGGAGGATCATGGGCAGGGTGCCGGTGGACTTGGAGAGCACCCGGACGCCGCCGCCCCGCAATCCCGCGTCGATGAGCCGGACCGTGGAGGACTTGCCCCGGATGCCGTTCACATGGATCACATGAACGAAAGAACTCCTACACCGGCGAAGGAGGAGCTTCTCCCCCGCCAGGTATAGGAGATATGCGGCGCACAAAGCGATCAAAAGGTATTCCGGCAGGCTCATAGCATGCCCTTGTAGCGCAGGACGTAGGCCACCACCTTCAGCTGATCCGATACCCGGCGCTCCATGGGGAAGCCCCGGAAGGTCTCCACGGTGATGGCGGGGATCTTCAGCTGGTCGGTGACGGTGCGGTTCATGCTGCCCCAGGGCCCCGGGCCGTTATAGCCGAAGGGGCAGGAGGTCACCTCCCCCTCCTGGGTGGCGAACAGCAGGTCGAAGAACAGGTCCTCCATCCCCTCCAGGGAGGTGTAGATGAGGGTGCTGCCCAGAAAGTCCCGGCCCTCCTTGTAGACGATGGCCTCGTGGAGGTCCAGCAGCAGCTCCGGCTGTTTCTCCTCGATGTCGTGGAAGATGGCATAGCAGATCCGCTGGGCCATGGTGCCCGTCTCGCTCCCGGGGAAGCAGCGGTTGGGGTCGTCCTCCCCCACCCGGCGCTGGTTCCGCTGGGCGCCCCAGGCGTTGGCCGGGGCCAGCACGTACAGGGTGCCGGCCTTGATGGTGGCGTTCTGGAGCATGAGCCCCGCGTACCAGGCGGCCCGCTCGTCCCCGTGGATGCCCGCCGCCACATAGAGGGTGGGGCCGGGGTCCTGGCCGACGATCTTCACCACGGTGGTCTCCGTGTCCGCGCCAGGGGTCAGCAGATAGCTCTCCCGGGTCACCGGGTATGCCGTGTCAAAGTCGGCCACGAAGTCGTGGGCCGTCTTGGTATAGATGTCGAAGGTGACCTCCGGCTCCAGGACCCGATAGCCGTCGTAGCCGAAGGTCTCCCCGCCGATGGTGACCGTCATGCCCCCTTCCTCCTGGGGGTCCGGCCCGTCATCCACCGGCAAGGGGGTGGCGTCAGCAGCGGGCGCTGCCGTCGCTTGGGCGTTTTGAGTTGTGGCCTGCCGGGGGGCGCATCCCGTCAGAAGGAGCAGCCCCGCCAGGCAGATCATCCATAGCTTCTTCACAGCGATTTACTTTCCCGGGGACAGGTACCGCCCGATGCCGTTGGTCAGTATCTCCTGATAGGAGGGCAGGCCGCCCAGCTCGATGGTCTCCTGGTTCCCCAGCTCGTTATAGGCGTTGCACAGCTGCACGATGCCGCAGATGTGCCGGGCCACCCGCTCGTCCAGGGGGATGCCCGCCTCGGTGAACTCCACGGTGACCGAACCGGCCTTGCGGGCCCGGACGTAGTACTTGTCCACGCCCTTCACCACCAAGTCCGCGTTGGTCCGGCCCCGAAGCCGGCCCTGGGAGGGGTTGGCGGTCTCCATGAGGGTGGCCAGAGTGTCGGTGAAGTCCCCCAGCTCCCGGTGGGACAGGCCGTGCAGGTTGGTGGGCGACGCCTCGATGCTGATGTTCATGCCCTCCATCTGCATGTCCATGGAGGCCCAGCTGGCCAACTCGATGGCGTCCTGATGGGCCACGATGGCGTTGACCGTGGTGTACTCCGGGGACGCCTCGTGGAGGTCCACCGTGATCTTCACATCCCGCTGCTTCACCAGCTCCGTGATGCCGTAGGTGACCCGCTCGGTGAAGGTGCCGCTGTTGCTGCCGGGGTAGGCTCGATTCAGGTTCCGGGTCTCGCTGCCGGACAGGGTCTGGCCGCTGGTCCTATGGACGTACACGTCGGAGTCAGGCCACTGGTCGATGGGGTTGGTGGCCCGGGAGCCGAAGCGGAAGGTCCGATCCCCGCCGGGGGTGGATATGGTGAAGAACATGGGCGCGCCCTCCTGGGGGTCCGTGCAGGTGAAGGCGCTGTGGTTGGCCCGGGGGATCACGTAGAGGACGCCGGTTTTGGGCTGGCAGTTCTCGATGAGGGCCACCGCCGCCACCACGCCCGAGGGCTCGTTGGGGTGGGTGCCGCCCAGCACCAGCACCGCCGCGCCGGGCTTGCCGGAATCCAGCACGTAGACCTCCGTGTCCCCATGGGTGCCCTTAAGGCCCGGATTGTAGTCGGAGAGCATCTCCACCGCGGTGACGCCGGGGCCTGGATATATAGGCTGATCCTTCCACATGGAGGAGAAGGTGACGCCCAGGTACACGCACACGGCGGCGGCCAGGAGGCACAGGGCCGCGGCGGTCCAGATTCGTTTCGGTATCTTCTTCATAGCTATGCCCTCACTTGATCAGCAGCAGCCGCAGGATCAGGGGGATGATGACCAGGGCCGCGTCCAGCTGGTAGAGGAACTTGTCCTTTTTGAACATGTTCACCAGGATCAGCACCAGCAGCAGGGCCACGATGGCCAGATACACGTATTTCAAAAACAGCATGTTCTTCCCTCCTTACCGGGTCAAAAAGCCCATGTACTTGGAGTTGAGCAGGTAGATCACCGCCAGGGCGATGCACACCAGGAACGGGATCACGCAGTGCTTCAAGACAGGCTTGTACTTGAGGCCCACGATCTGGGCGGCGTAGTTGCCCGCCAGGGCCGTGGGCGGCATGAGATCGCCCAGGCAGCAGATGAAGGACAGCAGGGCCGCGATGGTGATCTGGTCGCCGGTGTCCAGCAGCACCAGCAGGAAGGGCACGCCCATGACGCTGGCCGCCCCGTAGGAGCTGACCGCGCCGAAGCCCGGCATGATGGTGCAGATGGCCACGTACAGGAGCACGGTGCCGAGGCCCAGGCAGGAAACCACGATCCAGCCCCGGGCGCCGGTGAGGGTCAAAACCTGGATGAACATGCCCACGCCCATGAGCTTGGCGAGGACGGGAATGGTGGTGTCCATGGCCTCCAGGCCCCCCTCCCAGGCGTTGAAACGGCGGCCCGTGAACACGGCCACCACGGCGCAAAGCAGGAAAATGAGGGGCGTGCCCAGCTGGGGCATGATCTTGGGCACGGCCCTGGTCAGCACCAGCAGCACCACCAGCAGCAGGATGGGGATATAGAGCTTGAAGCCGTACTTCTTCCCCACCTCCATATCCAGGTCCTTCTTCAGCTCCTCGATATCCAGGTTCTTGCAATACTTGAGCCCCAGGAACAGGACCGTGAAGATGGCGCAGGGGATGGTGATGAGGAACAGGGGCCCCTCAAAGCCGATATAGGGCATGTCCACGCCCCCGGCGATCAGCATGGCGGGGATGTTCACCGGCGGGGCCGCCATGCCCATGATGGCGCCCACGGCCAGGATGGCGCCCGCCCGTTCCTTGGGGATGCCGATCTTCAGCAGGATGGGGGCCACGATGGCGCCGGCGGACAGGACCGCGGCGGTGGAGGAGCCGGTGATCATGCCCGGGAACATGACGATGAACATGAGCAGGATCAGCATGAGGGCCGGCACCTTATAAAACTTGGTGACGATCAGGGCGTTCAGGGCCTCCAAGGCGCCGGAGCGCTGGATGGCGGTCATGAACAGCATGGCCGTGGAGATGATCAAAATGGTGTCCACATAGGTGAAGCATCCCTCAAACAGATGCCGGATGGGGATGCCCTCCCCCGCCACCAGAGCGCCGGCCACGGCGCCCAGGATCATGGAGATGCTGACGGGGAGCTTCAGCAGCAGGTTCCCGATCAGGAACACGCCCAGCATGGCCAACAGGACCAGTAATTCGATATCCAAAGCGTTCTCCTCTCTATATCGGATCAGGAAAACATCCCGCCCGCCCCGATCGACGAGGCGGGCAGGGCGACGAAACAGGGTTCCTTATTTGTTGAACAGGGCGGAGAACACGTCCATGCCGTCCTTGATGGCGTACAGGTAGGTCAGGGGGATGTTCTTCTCCTGGGCCACGGTGGTGAACTTGCCGTCGAAGTTGGCGTCCTCCACCACCACCATGTACTTGGCCACCTCCAGCACCATGTCGGTGAGCTTGTCGGACAGGACGCCCCGGCGCATGGAGCCGCCCAGGTGGCACATGATGACCGCCGGGTTGGTCTCGTTGATGGCGGCCATGATCTTCTCGGCCCGGGCGGTCTCGTCCGCCTCGGATATGCCGGCCGCGCCCAGGCCCTTGGAGCTGGCGCCGCAGACGATGATGACGGTCTTGTAGTTCTTGATGTCAGCGTCGGTGGCCAGGGCGTTGAAGGCGTAGTCCTTCACGCCGGACCGCTTCATGATGGCGTCCATCATGGAGGTGTCGGCGCTCTGTCCAAAGGAGGTGACCAGGATGGGCGTGGCGAACAGGGAGGGGTCCACCTCACCGATGTTGAAGGTGCGGACGGACTCGCTGGTGTTCATGGCAAACTCGGTCTTCTGGTTGGGATCGAACCCGTCCACGGTGCCCTGGGAGGAGGTGTAGGTCTCCTGCTTCTGCTCCGCAGCGGGAGCCTGGGTAGCGGCGGGGGCGGTCTCAGCCGTTTTGCTGCCGCAAGCGGCGAGGGCGATGACGAACAGGAGGGCCAACAGCATGGCGATGATCTTTTTCATGGTTTTCTTTTCCTCTTTTCTTATGTATTCCAGTTTGGGTATGCCTTATTTGACGGGCTTGAAGACGCCCTCCAGGCCCAGCTCCATCATGTCGTCGTAGGAGCCGAGGCAGGTGAACTCGATGGGCGCTTCGGGATAATACAGGTTATAGGCGTCCTTCAGCTTGGTGATGCACACGATGTGCCGGGCGATCCGCTCGATGAGGGGGATGCCGTTCTCCTTCACCCGGTAGTAGATGTAGCCGTCCAGGTGGGCCTGGTAGTAGTTGGGCTCGTTGCCGTTGATGATGAGGTCGTCGTCCATCTTCCCGTGGAGGGGGCCCATGGAGGGGTTGTAGGTCTCCATGAGGGTCATGAGGGCGTCGGTGTTGTCGCCAAGGCTCCGGTGGGACAGGCCGTAGCTGGTCCGTCCGGACAGCTCCGCCTTCATGTCCAGCCCTTCCATGCCCATGTCCATGGCCATGAGGGAGGCTACGTTCAGGGCCCGTTCATGGGCCATGGTGGTGTCCAGGTAGAAGAACTCCGGGGAGCCCTCGTGCATGTCCATGACGATGGACACGTTCTCCTGGACGATCATGTTCTTGATACCCGCGCAGACCTGCTCCGTGAGGACGCCGTTCTCGTTGCCGGGATAGAGCCGGTTCACGTTGCGGATCTCCGCCGTCTCCGTGCCCACCAGCTTCCGGCCGGAGGTGCCCTCATAGTAGTTCCGGTCGGGCCACTGATCCACCGGGTTGGTGAGCCGGTTGCCCACCCGGAAGGTGCGGGTGGAGCCGTCCTTCAGGGTGATGGTGAACAGATCCTGCATGCCATCCAGGGGCGAGGTGTGGGTGAAGCCGGATGTGTTGGTCCAGGGCATGATGAAGACCCGGCCCTCGGTCACCTCGATGTTCTCCGCCATAGCGATGGCCGCCATCATGCCGGCGCTCTCGTTGGGGTGGGTGCCGCCCAGCACCAGGAAGGTGCCGCCGGGCACGCCGGAATCGAACACGTAGACCTCCTCGTCCCCCACGGTGCCCTTCAGGTTGGCGCAGTACTCCGAGAGCCTGGCCACCCGGGTGAGGCCCTTGCTGGCCACCACGGGCTCCGGGGTCCGCATGGCGAGGAAGTCGTGGGCCGCCACGGCGGCGAACAGGACCGCCACCAGCAGCACCAGGATGTTTTTCCAAAGATAGCTGTATTTCTTCATGGCCGCCTCCTCACTTGACGTGCAGCGCCCTGAGGGCGAAGGTCACCAGGATGATGGCCAGGGAAATGAGCTCCGGCAGGGGACGCTTCTTCAGCAGGTCCACCAGCAGCAGCACCGCAAGCAGGGAGATCACCACGTAATAGATGATGGATATCATGTGCTTTCCCTCCTTACAGAATGAGTCCCGTCATCTTGTCGCCGAAGACGACCATGACGACGCCCAGGACCGTCACCAGCAGGGCCGGCAGCAGCAGCTGCGGCAGGACCTGCTTATAGGTCACGTCCTCGATCCGCAGCTCCTCCTTGGTCCGGGAGAAGACGCCGCCCCGGAAGGCCACCAGGCACACCACGCCCACGGCCGCCGCGCAGCCCGTGACGATCACCGTGTTAGCGAGCCACCCGATGGGGAACACCGCGTAGGTGATGAAGAAGGCGGGCAGGGGCGCCGACAGGAAGAAGCCCACCACCAGGGACAGGGCCATGAGCACCAGCATCACCCCGTAGGTGAGGTCCCCGTTGGTCCAGGGCAGGATATGATAGGAGAAGATGCCCCGGATGCCGTTCATGGAGCTGACCTCGATGAAGGAGCCCAGCGCCAGGACCGCCGCCGCGGGGATGGCCATATCCGCCGTGCCCTGGAGCACGGTGTCCAGGGCCGCCTTGAGGCCCCGACGCTCCGCCGGTAGGAGGAAGGCCAGCACCAGGCCGATAAGGAAGATGATCACCTGGCCGCCCACGTACACGTAGGAGCCCAGGAGCCCCTCCACCAGCACCAGCGCCAGGACCACAGCGAGGGGCAGCAGGGGCAGCAGCTTTCCCTTGGGAAGGTCAGGGGCAGGCCCCCTGAAGAGGGGCGCGCTCATGATCCCGAAGAGGAGGAAGGCGGGCAAAGCCAGCACCAGCAGGGGCAGGAAGAAGCCCACATAGGGGGTGGGCAGCACGCTCCCGGCGCCGTTGGAAGCCACGATGGCGGGGATGCAGTTGGGGGGCAGCATCATGCCCAGGAACGCGCCCACGGTCACGAAGCCCACGGCCTTGGCCTTCGGCGCGTCCCGCTTCAGCAGATAGGCGTACACGGGCCTGGCGCTCATGAGCACGGAGGCCGCGGCAAAGCCCGTCAGCATGCCGGGCAGGGCCAAAAACAGCAGGGCCCCGAAGCTGGAGAGGATCGGGCTCTTCCCCAACAGGCGGCTGAACAGGGCGTCCCAGGCCCCGTTATCCTTCAACACCCTGAGAAAGATCATGCCCACCACGCAGGGGAGCAGGGCGTCCAGGAAGCCGAAGGGCCCCTCCACGATCTCCCGGAAGCGCAGGCCCATGCCCGCCGCCAGGCTCCCGGCCACGGCGGCCAGCAGCAGGGCGGGCGCCCACCACTTGGGATGGTTTCGGGTGATGATCTCCACCACCGCCACCACCCCCAGCATCAGGAGGGCAAGCAAGTATTCTTCACGCATGATAAAAAACCTCCTGGGCCGGGGCGAGCTTCAGCGCTCTCCCCGGCCTCTTTTGTGAAGTGGATCAATAGGCGGCGGAACCGTAGAAGCGGCGGTAGTCCGCGGCGGCGTAGAACTTGTCGCCGGGCTTATGGTACACGGCGGCCACGCAGCCCACGTGGGAGCCCAGCTCGCCCTCGTCGGTGAGGGAGAAGCCCAGGGCGGTGAGCTTGTCCATGGTCTCCTGGCTGTACCGGCTCTCGATGGTCAGGTTCTTGCTGTTCTGGTCCCGATAGACCCGGGGCGCGTTCACGGCCTCCGCCACGTTCATGTCGTAGTCGATGACGTTGGAGATGGCGATGGCCACGGCGGACACCAGTGCCCAGTTGCCGGGGGAGCCCACGGCCAGGAAGGGCACGCCGTTCTCGTCGGCCACGATGGAGGGGCAGATGGTGGAGCGGACCCGGATGTAGGGCATGAGCCGGTTCACCTTGGCGGAGGGGCTGTTGGTCAGGTTCCCCAAATGGGCGCTGAACACGAAGCCCGTGCCGGGCACGGCCACGGCAGAGCCGAAGTTGATGCCGTTGGTGTTGGTGGTGGAGACCACGTTCCCGTCCTTGTCCATGACGGCCAGGTGGGTGGTGCCGCCCTGATCGGGGGTGTTGGCGGCGGCCACCGCTTCGCCGGTCTCGCTGAGGGTCACGGTGAGGTTCCCCTTCTTGGCGTTCTTGAGGTAGGTGTCCAGGGTGATCTTGGCCGCCCGCTCCTTGGCGTACTCCTTGCTGATCATCTCGGCCACGGGCAGGTTGTAGTAATCCGGGTCGGCCATGTAGGCCACGCCGTCCATCTCCGCCAGGGCGTAGGCGTCAGCGGTGACCTTGACGGCCTCCATGCTGTCGCGCCCAAGAGCCTTCATGTCGAAGTTCTCCATGATGTTCAGCATCTCGAGGAGGGCCACGCCGCCGTTGCTGGGGCCGCCCACGGTGTAGACGGTGTTGCCCCGGTAGGTGGTGGAGATGGCCTCCCGCTCCTTGGTCTCGTACTGGGCGAAGTCCTCCCGGGTCAGGATGCCGCCGATGGACTGGATGTAGTCAACCATCTTCTGGGTGAAGTCGCTGTTGTAGAAGGCTTCCTTGCCTCCGTCGGCGATGAGATCCAGGGTGTCGGCCAGGTCCTTGTTGTAGATGGTCTGGCCGTTGGAGTAGGTGAAGCCGTCGTCGGTATACAGGCCCAGGGTGTAGGGGTACGCGGACAGGTTCTCATACCGGCCCTCGATGTTGGTGTTCCAGCGCTGGGGCAGGGTGAAGCCATTGCGGGCCAGGTCGATGACCGGCTGCAGGACCTGACGGCGGGTCAGGTTGCCGCTGCCGTACTTCTCGAGGGCCGTCATGGTGCCGTGGACCACCCCGGGGACGGCCAGGGACTCCACGGAGGGCGGGTTGGAGGAGGTGTCGGTGGAGATCTCCCCGGCGATGGCCGCTCCGGGCGCCTGGGTCATGTACTCCAGCACCAAATACCGGTCCTCCGCCTTCAGGTAGATGACCATCTGGCCGGCGCCGCCCATGCCGGAAGCGGCGGGCTCCAGCAGGCCCACGGCGTAGATCATGGCCACGGCCGCGTCCACGGCGTTGCCGCCGGCCTTCAGGATGTCCACGCCGATCTGGGACGCCACGGGGTTGGCGCAGGCGGCCGCACCGAACTCACCCACGGCGCCGGTGCTGTAGTCGTCACCGGGGTATGCGCCTTTGAAGGGGGGCTCCGTGGGGGCCGGGACCTCCGTGGGGGCCGGCGCGGCGGGGGCTTCGGTCGCCGGAGCGGGGGCTTCGGTGACCTGGGGCTTGGTTTCGACGGTCTCGGTCTTCTTGCACCCGGCCACGATGCCCAGCAGCATCACGAGGGCAAGACAAAATGCGATGGTTCTTTTCACAGTGCTTTCCTCCCTGTGGTTTGGTTTTCGCGCACGATCCTGTGATGAATAAAAAAACCTCCCCTGCAGGGGAGGTTTTTTCGCATAATCAGGCGACGGGGGTGATCTCGAGGATGTTCATCAGCGTATAGTCGGGATACGCGATGGAGGTGGCGTCCACACCGTCACCGGCGGCGTTGATGAAGATCTTCACGTTGGCGAGATCCTCCGCGTCGATCTCCTCGGCCCAGCCGTCAGCGCAGGTGAACTTATAGGCCTTGGCTTCCACCATGCCGATGGCCTTGAACAGGTCGGGCACGCTGTAACCGTCGGGCATCACGTCCGTGCCGGGCACGTAGACCAAGGCCGCGTCATCGAAGATGTACTGGCCGGCCGCCTTGCAGAGCTGATCCCTGACCTGGGCCTTGCCGCAGGTGAAGGCGTCGTTCTTGTTCTTGGTGTCCAGGCAGAAGTAGACCTTCATGAAGGTGTCGATGTCGTAGTCGAAGATGTAGCCGTCCTTGTAGGAGATGGCCTTGGCCGTGGTGGTCTCGATGCCGGCCTTCTTGAGCACCTCAGCCACGGGGTAGGCCGCGTACAGGGTACCGCCGTAGTTCAGCAGTTCGGGGGCTTCCACATCCAGGATGCCGTCGGCGTTGGGCATGACCACGATCTGGTTGATGCCCTCCACCGGCTCGGACTCCTTGGTCACGTCGTGAGGCACGATGTAGCGGATGCTGGTGAGGCCGTACTTGGGGTAAGCGATGGAGGTGGCGTCGATGGTGCCCTTGTCGCTCACGTAGATCTTGCAGTTCTCCAGGTCAGCCGCGGCGATCTCTTCCTTGTAGTCGTCGGCGCAGATGAAGTCGTAGGACTCGGCGGGGGCCATCTTGATCTCGTCGAAGAGCTCCTTCAGGTTCTCCCAGCCATCCTCGGGCACGAACAAAGCGCACTCGTGACCGGTGAGGATGTAGCCCATGTACTGGACCATGGCGTTCATCTTCTGGGTGGGGCCGGTGAACACGTCGTAGGTGCCGCCCTTGTTGTCGGTGAAGCCGAAGGACACGCCCTTGGCGCACAGGGTCTCATAGGAATCGGTGCCGTCGTCGGTGTAGCCGTCGCTGTAGGCCGTCACAGCCACCACTTCGTTGGCTTCGGGCACGAACCAGAAGTTCTTCTCGAAGATCTCGCCCAGCTTGTAGGAGGGCAGCCAGTAGGCGTTGAAGCGGGAATCCTCGCTCTTGACGGTCTCCATGTCCTTCACCAGCGTGTTCAGCACGACCAGCTTGTGGAGGCCTTCGGGTTCGGGCTCGGGTTCGGGCTCAGCCGTGGGCTCGGGAGCGGGCGCCTCGGTGGGCTTGGGCTCCTCTTTGGGGGCTTCGGTGGGCTTGGGCGCTTCCGTCACCACGGGAGCCGCCTCAGCAGGCTTTTCCGCGGGCTTCTGGGTGCAGCCGACGAACATGGACGCCAGCATCACCACAGCCAGCAGCAATGCGAACCAGGTCTTTTTCATGACTTTCCCTCCTGTTTTTTATTTCAAAATGATGGGTCGTACGCCGCGGTTCGCCCCGGGGGCAGACCGCCTGTATACGGTATATATTATAACGAGGTCAATACCCCCTGTCCAGTAATTTCTTCATTTTTCACAAATGCCCAAATCCCGTCCAAGCCGCAAAAGCGTCGCGCTGCCGACACTTTTCTTCCTTTTGCAGGATATTATGCAAAAAAGTGATGGACAAATGTGCAAATCTTTCCGGGCGGATTGTAATTGATCCCGGGATGCGGTACAATGAAAAAAACGCTGGAAAGTGGGGTTTTACTATGAATGGATTAGAGCGCAACGTTGCCCGCCTGTTCTCCAACGAAGGAAAGCTGTTCGCCATGGCCATGGACCTGCCTCAGTGCGGCCTGGTGGAAGGGCTGGAAGACCCCGTCTCCGTGATCCGGGCCCGGAAGGACTCCAAGCTGGACGCCTTCTTGATCAACCCCGGGGTGGCCCGCCTGGCCCAGCAGGAGCTGCTCCACAAGAAGATCATCCTGCGCACCTCCTTCGGCGGCACCTTCCTGTCCACGGAGTTCACCAACGTGAACAGGAATTTCGTCAGCCCCGAGACAGCCCTCGCTATGGGCGCGGACGCGGTGGTGATGATGATGGTCCTGGGCGGCGCCGACTATCGGAGCATCCAGGACGCGGCCGAGGCCATCGACGGCTTCCACCGGCTCCAGATCCCCGTGGTGGTGGAGATCCTGGCCGAGGATTTCACCAAGACCCAGACCTTCGACATCCAGGCCAACGGGGCCCGGGTGGCCGCGGAGCTGGGGGCGGACGTGGTGAAGGCCTTCTATACCGAGAACTTCGAGGCCGTGGTCAGGAACTGCCCGGTGCCCATCGTCCTCGCCGGCGGGCCCAAGGGCGCGGACATTTTGGACACGGCGGCGGACGCCGTCCGCTGTGGCGTCAAGGGCTTCTGCTTCGGGCGGAACCTGTTCCAGAGCGAGGACGCCGCGGAGCGCATCGAAAAGCTGTACCAAATCCTTCATAAGTAATACAGGAGCTGTCCCATGCCCCGGAATCGCACGGATATGATGCAGATGTATCGTATCGCCAAGATGTACTATATGGACGGTCTGACCCAGGCCCAGATCGCGGCGGCGGAGAGCATCTCCCGCTCCCAGATCTCCCGGCTGCTGGATCAGGCGCGAGCCCGGGGCATCGTGGAGATCACCGTGCGCATGCCGGGCCGGATCAGCCTCAACGAGCTTCGGGACGATCTCGTCCGGGAGCTGAGGCTGAAGGACGTGGCCATCGCGCCCCTCAACGAGACCGCCGCTGAGGAGGACGTGATCGAGGCCATCGCCACCGCCGCCGCCGGCTTCCTCCCCAAGGAGCTCAAGTCCTGCCGGACCGTGGGCGTGGGCTGGGGACGGACCGTGTACCGGATGAGCTGCGTCCTGTCCCACCGGGGGGCGGAGTCCGCCAAGCTGTTCGTGCCCCTCATCGGCGCCTCCGGCACGGACAACCCGGCCATGCAGGTGAACGCCATCCTGGACCGCCTGGGCGAGCGGTTCCGGGCCCATACCTATTTTATCAACGTGCCCGCCTTCCGGGAAAGCGAGGTGGCCCTGTCGGAGCTGGAAAAGAAGCGGCTCCAGCAGCTGCACCGCTATTGGGACGATCTGGACGCCGCCATCGTGGGCGTAGGGACCGCCCCGGGCGCCGATCATTTCTTCATCACCGAGGTGGACGCCCAGCCTGCCGAGCGGTCGCTCCTGGCCCAGGCCGTGGGCGACGTGCTGACCCATTTCTTCCGGGCGGACGGCACCCTGGTGCCCGAGATCTCCGGCTACGAGCGGGTGGCCTTCGACGCCGCCGATCTTCGCCGGGTCCGCAAGGTGATCTGCCTGGCCGGCGGGCGGGACAAGGTCCCCGCCCTCATCGCCGCCGCGAAAGCCGGATACTACAACATGCTGGTGACGGACAGCGTCACCGCGGAAGCCATCTATGACGCGATAAGGAGTTGAGAGAGATGAAAGCATTGGTGTACGTAGGCGAACGGCAGCTGGAAGTCCGGGACGTGCCGGAACCCAAGGGAGAGTTTCTGGTACGGATACTGGGCTGCGCCATCTGCGGAACGGATCTGAAGACTTTGCTTCATGGACATCCCTATTTCAAGCCCCCCACGATCCTGGGCCATGAGTTCTACGGCGTGGTGGACAAGGCGCCGGCGGGCTCCGGCTACGCCCCCGGGGATTGCGTGGTGGTGGCGCCCTACGGGGAGTGCGGCGTCTGCGACGAATGCCGCCAGGGCAACGGGGAAAGCTGCAAAAACAAGGAGTATGTGGGGGACGGCGCCTTCTGTGAGAAGGTGAGCGTCCCTCTGTCCTTCGTATCCCGGGGCGTCTTCCCCATCCCCGGCCCGGACAAGGCCTTCGCCCTGGTGGAGCCCCTGGCGTGCGTGCTGGACGGGGTGGAGCAGATGGAGGTCACCGAGAGGGACAAGGCCCTGGTCATCGGCGGCGGCCCCATGGGCGCCCTCATCGCCTTCACCCTGAAGGATCGGGGCATCGACGTGCAGGTGGCGGAGCTCAACGAGCTTCGGCGGGACTGCCTCAACGGCTGGGGCATCCCGGCGGCGCCCCTGGAACAGTACAACATGAAGGAGTTCACCCGCATCTTCGTGGCGGTGAACAAGAAGGAGCTGGTGGAGCAGGCCATCCATTCCGTCCACAACGGAGGCCGGGTCCACGTGTTCGCCGGGCTCCCCTCGGGCACGGTGCTGAACGTGGACGCCCACGACCTGCACTACCGGAAGGTGGCCGTCATGGGCAGCAGCGGCTATCGGCTGGACCACTTCAGGATGGCCTACGAGGCCGTGCGGAACAATCCGGACCACTACCGCCGCCTCATCACCCACACCTTCCCCCTGGACAAGGGGCAGGAGGCCTTCGACTTCCTCAAGGACGGCCGGGCCTTCAAGATCGTCATCGAGCCATGAGGATCGGCGTTCTGGTCAACCCCTCCGCCGGGCATGGGCAAAGGGCCCAGGCGGTGATCTCCCGGCTGGAGGTGCGCTGGCAGGGCCATGAGCTGTTGGCCGTGGACGGGCCCGCCGCCCCCTGTTTTTCCCGGGCGGAGCTGCTGCCGGAACCGGCGGGCGGGTATGTGGAGAAGCTTTTCGGCAGCGTCCGAGCCCTCCTCACTGCCGGGGCGGAGATGATCGTCACCCTGGGCGGCGACGGCACCGCCGCCTACGCCGCCGAGGCATTGGGGGAATGCCGCAAGGCCGTGCCCCTGCTGGGGATCGGCCTCGGCACCGCCAACGTGGGCCCCATTGTCACCCTGTCTGGGGACGATCCCATCCCCCCGGTGGAGGCCCTGTGCTTCGTCCCCGGAGCCGCCGTCGCCGTGTATGATCGCGGCCGCCGGATCGCGGCGGGATACAACGACGTGGTCCTGGGCAACACCTACCTCGCCACTATGGACGGGGAGACCGTCACCGCCGACGGGCAGGCCCTGTTGGCGGAGGGCAGGGTGGTCCGGGGCACGCCTCTTGAAAACGTCTTCGGTCCCCGCGCCCGGGTGACGAAGAACGGCCGCCCCCTTCCCGTGTCATTGCCGGCCGTGGGGCAGGCTATCGCCGCCCCCCTGATCCAGGATCGGCTCTACGGGCGGGCCGTCCACGGCATCTACTGCTACGCCCCCGACTCCCCCACCCAGGGCGCTCTTACGTTGAGCGCCCGACCCCTGGTCAGCTACGAGCCGGACGACAGGGGCTACGACGCCTTCGCCCCCGAGGAGCGGCTGCTCTTTTCGGCGGCGGACGAGATCGCCATCACCGGCCTGGACCCCTCGGTCCTGGCCGTGTGCGACGGGAACCCCTGGCCTTTGACCGGCGGGGCCGTCACCTTGCACTATGTCCCCCAAGATGTCCTGATCGCCAAAAGGAGATGAGCCTATGGAAAAGAACGCTTCGGCGGCCGTAAAGCCGCCTGCACGCGCCATCCGCAAGATCACCCTGGGACGGAACACCTATTCCGTGCCGGAGATCGTGGTGGGCGTGCTGCTGCTGGTGCCCTCCATCGTGTTCCTGGTGTTCACCTTCGTGATCCCGGTGGTGCAGGTGGTGGAGCTCAGCCTGACCAACTTCAACATGGCCACGGGCGAGATGTCCTTCATCGGCCTGCGCAACTACAGGTACCTGCTGGAAAACAGCGACTTCTGGCTGTCCATGTGGAACACCTGCAAGTATTCGGCGGCCAAGCTCATCTTCGACACGTCGTTGGCCCTGCTGATCGCGGTGCAGCTCGACAAGAACATCCCCCTGAAGAAGTTCCTGCGGTCCACCTACTTCGCCCCCGTGGTGGTGCCCATGGTGGCCTCCAGCCTCATCTGGATCTGGTTCTACGATCCCCAGGTGGGCCCCTTCAACCAGATCCTCTCCTTCCTGGGCCTGCCGGAGCTCAAGTGGCTCTACAGCGAGCATACCGCCATGATCTCCATCCTCCTGTTCTCCATCTGGAAGGGTCTCGGCTACAACGTGGTCCTGTTCCTTTCGGGCCTGCAGAACATCTCCGACTCGTACCTGGAGGCGGCGCGGCTGGACGGAGCCAACGAGTGGCAGCTCTTCTGGAAGGTGAAGTTCCCGCTGCTTCGGCCCATCACCAACTTCGTGGTCATCATGTGCATCATCAACTCCTTCAAGGTGTTCACGGAGATCAACGTCATGACCCCCAACGGCGGCCCCCTGGGGTCCACCCGCCTCATCGTCAGCTACATCTACGAGCAGGCATTCACCAACGGCCGCATGGGCCGGGCCTCCGCCGCGGCCCTGCTGCTGTTCGTCGTCATCTTCATCTTGACCCAGATCCGCTCCGCCATGGATGCGAGAAAGGACGTGGACTATGAGTAAGCCTGCCGATATCCAGCCCATGCGCATCCGCCGCAAGCACCTGAACGGCTACCAGTGGTACGTGTTCGTCATGCTCACCATCGGCGCACTGTTCATGCTCTTCCCCTTCGTGTGGATGATCCTCTCCGCCTTCAAGACCAAGGCGGACGTGTACGCCTACCCGCCTCGGTGGATCCCCTCCCAGTGGCAGTGGCAGAACTTCACCAAGGTCTTCGAGATGATCCCCTTCTGGCGGTATTATTTCAACAGCATCGTCACCTCCGTCATCGAGACGGTGCTCCAGATCGTCATCTCCATCTTCGCGGCCTACTCCATCACCAAGCTCCGCTACCCCGGCAAGAAGCTGTTCCTGGCCTTCATGCGCTCCAGCCTCTTCGTGCCCATGGTGGTGACCATGATCCCCATGTACCTGCTGGTGGCGTCGCTGGGGTGGCTGGACAGCTACGCAGGCATCATCTTCCCCCAGGTGACCACGGCCTTCACCACCCTCCTGTTGATGAGCTACTTCGACTCCATCCCCAAGGACCTGGTGGACTCCGCCAAGCTGGACGGCTGCGGGTATTTCAGGGTCCTGACCCGGGTGATCGTGCCCAACTCCAAGGGCGCCATCTCCACCGCCACCCTCTTCTCCTTCCTGGGGAACTGGAAGAGCTACACCTGGCCCCTGATCGTCACCACCAAGACGGAGTACCGGACGCTGCCCATCGGCCTCAAGTACCTGATGCAGGAGTCCTCCTCCGAGTATCAGGTCATGATGGCCGCCTCCCTCATGGCCATCCTGCCGGTGCTCATCATCTTCATCTTCTGCGAGAAGCAGCTGGTCCGTTCCATCACCCTGACCGGCATGAAATCCTAAGGACAATCTGAAAGGAGATACTATGAAACCCATGAAAAAACTCATCGCGTTCCTCCTCGTGGCGCTGCTGCTCCTGCCCGGATGCGTCAGCCAGTACGCCAACACGGTGAACAAGGCGGACCCCACCGCCGCCCCCGCCCAGCAGACCGAGACCAAGACGGAGACCAAGACCGAAGCTAAGGCGGAAGAAAAGCCTGCGGCGGCCGCCCCCACCGAGGCCCCCGCCCGGGAGAAGCAGACCCTGCAGGTCTGGTACGCCGTCAGCGGCACCAGCGGCGACAAGTTCGTGGCCATGTCCAAGGCCTTCGACGAGGGCAGCGACCTCGTGGACTTGGAGCTCTCCTACTCCGGCGGCTCCGCGGACACCGCCACCAAGGTCAGCGCGGCCCTGCTCACCAACACCCAGCCCGACGTGGCCCTCATGTACGCCGGTCCCCTCTACACCGGCGGCCGGAACGACTACGCCATGGCCGAGCTGGTCAAGCGGCCGGAGTTCGACGTGGACGACATCTTCCCCGGCATGCTGGACTATTGCACCTACATGGGCCAGGGCATCTGCGCGGTGCCCTTCGGCATCTCCACCCAGGTCATGTACTACAACAAGACCCTGCTGGAGAAGGCCGGAGTGGACATGACCAACCCGCCCAAGACCTGGCAGGAGTTCTATGACCTGTGCGCCGACCTGCTCGTCAAGCTGGGCGGCGAGGGCAAGGATTTCACCGCCTTCGACGTGTCTGACGCCCCCTGGCTCTTCAAGTCCATGCTGAAGCAGAACGGCTGCGAGATCGTGGTGCAGGGCGAGGACGGGAAGATCAAGCCCGTGTACAACGACGCGGCGGCCCTGGAGGTCACCGACTTCTGGTATTCCCTGGTCACCTCCGGCATCATGGCCGCCGGGGAGCACGACAACGCGGAGAACCGGTTCCTGTCCGGCAACTGCGCCTTCATCGCCGCCACCTCCAACCGTATCTCCCGTTGGAAGGGCGCCACAGAGTTCGAGCTGGGCGCCATCGAGATGCCCTACTTCAAGGACCAGTCCCTGGCCCTGGGCGGCAACGTGATGGTCATCCTCACCGACGATCCCCAGAAGGTGGAGGCCGCCTGGGAGTACGTGTCCTACCTGACCACCGCCGAGAACAACGCCGAGTTCGCCCTGGCCACCGGGTATCTGCCCATCCGCAAGTCGGAGCTCAATAACCCGGACATCCAGAAGGCCCTCAGCGAGAACGCCCTCTACAGCATCGCCTTCAAGCAGCTGGACTACACCTTCGCCTACACCCACTTCGAGCAGATGGGCACCATGGATAGCCTCATTCGGAACATGCTCAACAAGCTGGAGAAGAACCGGGGCACCAGCCAGGCCCTTCTCGACAAGGCGGTGAAGGATCTGCAATCCGAGATCGACGAAGGCTAAATCCGATTCCAGTCGAATGAAGCCGAGGGGCGGGGATACCGCCCCTATGGGCAAGGGCGCGGCACGCTGCGCCTTTGCCCATAGCAAGGAAAGGAAGAACGCCATGAAGCAAGCACAGTATTCGTTTTCCACCGGGGCCCTGTTCCCCTACGAGTCCGAGGACGCCCTCCAGATGATCCGGAACGCCGGGTTCGACTACGCCGAGCTCATGCCCCAGGCCATCTCCGACGCCTCCGAGGCGGCCACCCGGAAGTTCGAGAAGACCGGCATCCGCCTCGCTTCCATCCACTATCCCCTGGTCATGTTCGGCGTGCTCTACACCGCCCACAGGACCATGCGGGAGGACGGCCGCGCCTTCTCCCGGGACCTCTTGACCATGGGCCAGCGCATGGGCTGCCGGGTGCTGGTGGTCCACCCCCACAATCCCAGCTACCCCGGCTACGAGGAGCTGCTGGAAAAGCCCGTCGTCGACAATCTGCTGTGGCTGGCCGACGAGTGCGGCAAGCGGGACATCCTCATGGCCATGGAGAACTCCCCCTACACCTGCTCCACCGCGGAGAAGCTCACCGCCTACGTGAAGGAGCTGGGCCATCCCAACATCCGGCCCATGGTGGACACCACCGAGGCCCGGGAGGCGGACCAGGACCCGGCCGCCTTCATCCGCGCCTGCCCCCCCTGCCACCTGCACATGAGCGACTATCTGGGCAGCATCAAGCACCTGCCCGCCGGGGAGGGCGACACGGACTGGGCGGACGTGAAGGACGCTCTCGGCGACTACCAGGGCTTCTACACCCTGGAGCCCGCCTACAAGTTCTATCTCTCCGACACCCAGGAAAAGATCAGAAAGGGGTACGAATTCCTCTGTGAGCATTTCGCCTGACAAGCAAACGCGCATCGACGCCGCCCTGCTCGCCTTCGCCTGCGGGGACGCCCTGGGCATGGCCACGGAGTTCATGACCCGTGAGCAGATCGAGGGCGCCTTCCCCGGCGGCGTCACCCGCCTTTTGGAGCAAAAGGATTCCCAGAACCATGGGGATCTGACCCCCGGCTCCGTCACCGACGACACGGAGCAGGTGGCCTACCTGCTGGAGCGCTACCGGGCGAAGGGGGAGGTCACCGTGGAGGATACGGTGGACGCCCTTTTGGCCTGGATACGGGAGACCGGGGCAGTGGAGAAGCACTACATCGGCCCCAGCTCCCTGAAGGCCCTGAACGCCATCGAAAAGGGCGCCGACCCGGCCACCGCGGGCACCGGAACCACCTGCGGCGGCATCATGCGGACCCCGGCGGCGGTATGCTTCGACCCGGACCAGACCATGGACCAGCTGCGGGAGAACGTCCGCGCCGCCCTGCTGCCCACCCACAACACCTCGGAAGCGTTGGAGGCGGCGGGCTGCTACGGGGCGGCCCTGCTGATGGCGATCAACAGCGGCACCGTGGCGGAGGTCATCGAAGCGGCTTTGGAGAACGGCCCCCTGACGGAAGCCCTGGCCCCCTGGCGGGGCTGTGCGGCCTCCTCCGCGGCCCGTATCCGGGCGGCGGCCGGCTGGGGCAGGCTCCCCGACGAGGAGCTGTTCCACCGGCTCTACGACCTCTGGGGCACGGGCCTCCCCTCGGCGGACGTGTGCGGGGCGGTCTTCGCCCTGTTCCTGGCGGCGGAGGGCAGCGCCTATCGGGCCATCTCTATGGGCGCGTCCCTGGGCGGCGACACGGACACCATCGCGGCCCTGGCCGGGGCTCTGACCGCGGCCCAGGCGGGCCATGCCGACATCCCTGACCATATCGCCGGGCCCGTGAGGGCGGTGAACGGTCCGATCCTGAGGAGGCTGGGCCTGTGAAAAAAGGTTTCCTGAAGCGCATCGGCGGCTACTTCGGCTGCCTCAAGGGGAACGATCGGGTGTGCATCGCCTTCCACCCCCTGTGGGGCGTGCCCTACACCTTCTACACCTATTACATCAGCCTGTACCTGAAGGAGATCGGCCTTACGGACACGGCCCTGGGCCGCCTGATGGTGGCGGGCACCGTGGCCTCCTTCCTGTTCAGCTTCATCTCCGCGCCGTTGGTGGACCGGATGGGCCGCAAACGGGCCACCTTCGTGTTCGACCTGCTGTCCTCGGCCCTGCCGCCCCTGGTGTACCTGTTCTCCAAAAACTTCTTCTTCGCCCTGCTTGCCGTGATCCTCTTTAACTCCAACAAGATCATGAGCATCGCCTACTATCTCGTCATGATCGAGGACAGCGACGAGGAGAGCCGGATCGTGGCCTTCAACCTGTTCAACATCATCACCGTGGCGGCGGGGCTGCTGATCCCCATCGCGGGCATCTTCGTGGACAAGTACGGGGTGGTGGCCACGGAGCGGGTGTTCCTCATCGTCTCCTTCCTCATGATGACCGCCATGATCCTCTTTCGGAACATGCTCCTCAAGGAGACCGCCATCGGCGAGAAGCTTCGGGCCGCCTCGGCGGGCAAGGGCCTGGGCGCCTTCTTCCGGGAGGCCTACAAGCCCTACGGGGACGCCATGGCCTTCCTGCGCCGGAACCGGGCGGCGCTGCTGTTCGTGCTCATCAACATCCTGTTCTACGTGTACATGAACCTGGGGTCCAACTACAGCCTGTACTTCGTGCCCTACTTCACGGATCGGCTGGGCATGGACGCCATGCAGTCCTCGGTCCTGGGCAGCGTCTACTACGGGGGGATGCTCTTTGCCATGATCCTCATCAACCCCCTCTTCGGCCGCCGGGGGCTGATCTTCGGGGTCCGCATGAGCGCCCTGGTGACCCTGCTGGGCCTGGTCGCCCTGGTGGTGATCCCGGCGAAGGCCTACGCCCTGGCCATCGCCGCCACCCTGGTCATGGCCCTTGGGTACGGCATGCTCAAGAGCGAGGTGGACGGGGGCCTGGCCGTGTACACGGGCAGCGAGTATCAAAGCGGGGTCTACGCCCTGGCGAACCTGTTCTCCTCCGGGCTGGGGATCGTGGTGACGGCCCTCTGCGCCGTCCTCTACCCCCACTCCCCCCGGTGGCTCTATATCCTCTGCAGCATATTGGTATTCTTGATCCTGTTGGGTGCCTGTTTGGTGAAGGAGCCGAACCAGGCGGAAAGGAAGTAACCTATGCCCTATCAACCCTTTACGTTCGTGTTCCCCACCCGGATCGTCTTCGGGCCCGGGGAAAGCGGCCGCTGCGCCGAGCTGGCGGCGGAGCTGAAGCCTGAAAAGGTCTTCGTCTGCACCTACGCCGACGTGCGGCTGCCGGTGCTGGATCAGCTTTTGACCGGCCTCGACCAGCGGGGCGTCCCCTATTACCTCCACGCCGCCTGCACCGCCAACCCCAGAGCGGAGCAGATCGACGAGGCCGCGGCCATCTTCCTCCAGGAGGGCTGCGATCTCGTGGTGGGCATAGGCGGCGGCTCCGTCATCGACACCTGCAAGGGGGTGGCGCTCCTCGCCAAGAACCCCTGCCCCGAGGGCGTCTGGGCCTACGTCAGCGGCGAGAAGACCGCCGAGAACGGGGCCTACCCCATCGGCCTGGTGGTGACCATCGCCTCCACCGGCTCCGAGAGCAACGAAAGCTTCGTGGTCACGGATCGGCTGGGGGAGCAGAAGATGATCTGCAACCACCCCAGCGTCCGGCCCACCTTCTCCATCTGCGACCCCACCCTGACCCTGACGCTGCCGAAGCGGCAAACGGCTCTCGGTGCGGCGGACATCTTCTCCCACGTGCTGGAGCAGTACCTCCACCGGGACGCCGCCGTGGACGTGAGCGACAACATGTCCCTGGGCATCCTGGAGGCGGTGTACAAATGGGGCCCCGTGGCCTGCGAGACGCCGGGCGATCTCAACGCCCGGAGCAACCTGATGTGGGCCAGCATTTTGGCCATGTCCCGGGTTTTGGGCGTGGGCCACGAGGAGAACTGGCTCTGCCACATGCTGGAGCACGCCGTGTCGGCGAAATACAACATCGCTCACGGCGCGGGCATGACCGCCATCCTGCCCGCCTACCTTCGGTTCATCGCGCCCCAGGATGACACGGGCAAGCTGGACGCCCTGAAGAAGCTCTTCCAAGCTGAGGACGCGGCGGCGGGCCTGGAAGCGTTCTTTAGGCGCATGGGCCTGCCCGTGAACCTGACGGAAGCCCTGGGCTTCACCCTCGATGACGGGATCATCCGGGAGCTGGCCCAGAACGCCCTGCCCTGGGGAGACATGGCGGCGGGGGGTTACGCGGCCTTCACCCTGGAGGACGCCATCAAAGTTTTGAGCGAGGCATGCAAATGACGAAGTATGACGTATTGATCGTGGGTGGGGGCAGCGTAGGCTGCGCCATCGCCTACGCCCTGAGCCGCTACGACCTAAAAGTGGCCGTGGCGGAAAAGGAGCTGGACGTGGGCATGGGCACCAGCGGCCGCAACAGCGGCGTGGTCCACGCCGGGTTCAACAACCGGCCCGGGAGCCTCATGGCCAAGCTCTGCGTGGAGGGCAACGAGGGCTTCGAGGCCCTGTGCAAGATGCTGGATATCCCCTATAAGAGGACCGGCAAGCTCATCGTGGGCTACGACGAGGCGGATCACCAGGCCCTCATCAAGTTGAAGGAGCAGGGCGAGAAGAACGGGGTCAAGGGCCTCGAGATCATCGACGGGGCGGCCATCCGAGCCATCGAGCCGGACCTGCCCGCCAGCTGGGCCATGCTCTCCAGGAACACCGCCGTGTTTAACCCCTTCCTCTACTCCATCCACCTGGCGGAGGCCTCGGCCCAGAACGGGGTCCAATACTACCTGAACAGCCCCGTCACCGCCGTGGAAGCCACGGAGGAGGGCTATCGGGTCCAGGCCGGGGACCACGTCCTCACCTGCAAGACCCTGATCAATTCGGCGGGCCTCTTCGCCGACAGGGTGTCCGCCATGGCCGGGGACCCCTCCTTCACCATCTATCCCTGCCGGGGCGAATACTATCTGCTGGACAAGGGGACCTTGAAGATGCCCGTGTACCCGGTGCCCCGGCCCGGCGTGGGGGGGCTCGGCGTCCACCTCACGGTCACCGTGGACGGGAACATCCTCATCGGGCCTAGCGCGGACTACATTGACAATCACGAGGACTACAGCACCACGGAGCCCATCCTGGATCAGCTCCGGCGGGAGGCCATGATCCTACTGCCCACGCTGAACATGCGGACCGTCATCGGCACCTACGCCGGGGTCCGGCCCAAGCTGGTGAAGAAGGGCGAGGCCAACTTCGGCGACTTCGTCATCGAGCGGAGCCCCAAAGCGAAGCACCTCATCAACCTCATCGGCATCGAGTCCCCCGGCATCACCGCCTCCATGCCCATCGCCCGGATGGTGCTGGATATCCTGTCGGAGGATACGGAGCTCGTCGAAAAGCCCGATTTCGTCCCCACCTACCGGGGCATCCCTCCCTTCGCGGAGCTCTCCCGGGCGGAGCAGCGGGCGCTCATCGAACAGGACCCGGACTACGGGGACGTGGTCTGCCGCTGCGAGACCGTGACTCGAGCCCAGGTGAAGCGGGCCCTCCACAACCCCATCGGCGCCACCGGCGTCATCGCCGTGAAGAACCGGACCCGGTCCACCATGGGCCGCTGCAACGGAGGCTACTGCTTCCAGCGGATCGTGGAGCTGCTGCTTTCTGAGGGCAAGGCGCCCCAGGATATCGACCTGAAGCGGCGGGGGGATCGTCCCCTGCTGGGCTACGTGAAAGGAGGTCAGGCGTGACCATGGAACGAGCTGATCTTATCGTCATCGGCGGCGGCCCCGCAGGGTTGGCCGCGGCGGTCCGGGCCAAGGAAAAAGGCGTAGAGCGGGTGCTCCTGCTGGAGCGGAACCCGGTGCTGGGGGGCATCCTCAATCAGTGCATCCACGACGGCTTCGGCGTGCTGCGCTTCGGCAGCGCCATGTCCGGCCCGGAGTACGCGGCCCGTTTCATCCAAATGGCTCGGGACGCCGGGGTGGAGGCCATTTGCGGCGCCATGGTGGTGGAGCTTTCCCCGGATAAAAAGGTGACCTACATCACCCCCCAGGGCCTCTTCGAGGTCCAGGCTAAGGCCGTCATCCTGTCCACGGGCTGCCGGGAGCGGACGCGGGGCGCCCTGGCCGTGCCCGGGAACCGGCCCGCGGGGGTGTACACGGCGGGCGTGGTCCAGTACCTGATGAACATGCGCAACATCGCCTTCGGCAAGAACGTGGTCATCATGGGCTCCGGCGACATCGGCCTCATCATGGCCCGGCGCATGACGCTGGAGGGTGCCCGTGTCCACTGCGTCCTTGAAAAGCTGCCCTTCTGCTCTGGTCTCCCCCGGAACGTGCGGCAGTGCCTTGAAGATTTCGACATTCCCCTGTGCCTCGCAGAGACCGTGAAGGAGATCCACGGGGACGACCACATCACCCACGTGATCACCGCCAAGGTGGACGAAAAGGGCCGATTCATCCCCGGGAGCGAGCGGACCATCCCCTGCGACGTGCTGGTGCTGTCCGTGGGCCTGATCCCGGAGAACGAGCTCGCCAAGGCCTGCGGCATAGAGATGGACCCGGTCACCGGCGGCGCGCTGGTGGACGGGGATCTCATGACCTCGGTCCCCGGCGTCTTCTCCTGCGGCAACGGCCTCCACGTCCACGATCTCGTGGACCTGGTGTCCGAGGAGGGCGAACGGGCGGCGGAGCACGCGGCGGCCTATCTGAAGGGCGCGGCCAACAAGCCCATGGTCCCCGTGACCGTCTCCGGCGGCATTCGCTACGTGCTGCCCCGGCAGCTGACCACGGGCGAGGACGGGTACCTCTCCATGCGGGTGATGCTCCCGGGCCGGGACCGGAAGCTGACCGTCACGGCGGGCGACAAGACGTTGGTCAGTAAAAAGATGAAGCGGGTCATGCCCTCGGAGATGATCCGGCTGAAGGTGAAGGACGTGCCCGCATGCGAACAGGTGGAGGTGAGCCTCGTATGAAGAAGATGGAATTGACCTGCGTGGTCTGCCCCAACGGGTGCCTGCTCACCGTGTGGCAGGAGAACGGGGAGACCAAGGTGGAGGGCGCGGCCTGCAAGAACGGCATCGCCTACGGCCGGACGGAGCTGACGGACCCCCGGCGGGTGTTGACCACCAGCGTGGCGGTGAAGGGCGGCGTGCTGCCCCTGGTCAGCGTCCGCAGCACCGCCCCCATCCCCCGGGCAGCCCTGCTCCCCGCGGTGGCGGCCCTGAAGGACCTGGTCGTGGACGCCCCGGTCCACATCGGCGACCTGGTCTATGAGGACCCGGCCATCGGCCTCACCCTCCTGGCCTCCCGGAACGTGGAGAGGGCGGAGTGACGTTCAACCTGCATTGAAGACCGCTTCCGGCGTCGGAGGCGGTTTTTCCGTATCCCCCTTTGACAGCAGGGCGGGCCGGGGGTATACTGCCGTATATGGAAGAACAGCTCACGTTGCAAGTCGTCGCCCGGATACGGAGCGACTTCACCAGCAAATTCGGCATCCCCCGGCAGAGCAATCTGGTGCCCGAGCAGGAGGCCCTGGTGGTGTTCGAGCCCGCGTACCGGGACGAGAACGCCCTGAGGGGCCTGGAGGGCTACAGCCACCTGTGGCTCATCTGGGGCTTCTCTGAAGTGAAGCAGGAGGGCTGGTCCCCCATGGTGAAGCCGCCCAAGCTGGGGGGCAACAAGCGCATGGGGGTCTTCGCCACCCGCTCCCCCTTCCGGCCCAACCCCCTGGGCCTGTCCTCGGTACGGCTGGTGCGCCTCGAAAAGCGGCAAGGCTTGGGCACGGTGCTGGTGGTCTCCGGGGCGGATCTCATGGACGGGTCCCCCATCTACGATATAAAACCCTACCTTTCCTTCACCGACAGCCACCCGGAAGCCCGCGACGGCTTCGCGGCGGATCACGCGGCGGAGCGGCTGCCGGTGAGCTTCCCGGCGGAGCTCCTCGACCGCATCCCCGAGGAGAAGCGGCCCGCCCTGCTCTCCTCCCTGGCGCTGGACCCCCGGCCCGGGTATCTCACGGGCCGCAGCGACCCCTACGGCTTCCCCTACGCCGGCAAGGACGTGCGGTTCTACGTGGAGGACGGGGTGGTGAAGGTCTTCGACGTGGTGGACGAGCCATGAAGCGATTCCTTTCCTTACTTTTGATCGCGCTGCTGGTGCTGACCGGCTGCGGCGATCCAAAGCCCAAGACGGACCCGGCGGAGCTTTATCAGGGGGCCGTCGAGCCGGACAAGGTGAACCTCTTTTTCCTGTCCGTGGGCCAGGGGGACGCCTGCCTCATGACCTTCCCCACCGGGGAACGGATCATGATCGACACGGGCCCCTTCGAGAGCCGGGACAGGGTGGTGGACCAGCTCCACGCCCTGGGGGTGGACAAGCTGGACGCGGTCTACGTGACCCACGGTCACGCTGACCACACGGGGAACCTGTTGACCCTGGTGCGCCGGTTCGACGTCCCTAAGGTCTATTACGGCGGCACGGAGGGAGATTACGGGGACCTTTTGGAGAAGGTCCGCCGCCGGGGCGTCGACTGCATAGCCCTTCTGGAGGGGGACGACATTTCCTACGGGGACGCGGTGCTGACGGTCCTGAGCCCCCTCTCGAACCGGACCTACGACGATATCAACGGCTCCTCCGCGGTGCTCAAGCTTTCCTATGGGGAGAACGCCGCCCTGTTCATGGCGGACGCCACCATGCAGACGGAGGAATACATGCTCTTTCGCTACCACCGGGCGGAGCTCTCCGCGGATGTGCTGAAGGTGGGCCACCACGGCTCCCCCTCCTCCTCGTCCCTCCGGTTTTTGCAGGTGGTCTCCCCGGCCCTGTCTGTCGTCAGTGTGGGCCGGGACAACGAGTACGGGCACCCGGCCCCGGAGGTGCTGCTGCGGCTGGGGCTGACGGGCACCCGTCTGCTGCGGACAGACGAGGTCCCCGCCGTGCAAATAACTCTTGACGGCAGGGAAGCCCGGGTGGTAGAATAAGCAACGTTATAGAACGCGAGGAACGGGAAAAGGTCCTAAGAGGCGGCCAAAGAGAGCTCCGGTCAGGTGAAAGCGGAGCGCCGAGGAAGGGATGCGGTTCGCCCGGGAGCGGCGCGGGGGAAACGGGGCTGCGGCCCCACGGTAGTTCGCGACGGGAAAGCCCGATACAGCTGTTGAGAGGCCGCCATTTCGGCGGTGAACTTGGGGTGGTACCACGACGCGCTTCGTCCCTTTGGACGGGGCGCGATTTATTTTGAAGAAACGAGAAGGAGAAAAGGAATGGAAAACGATCTGATACGTATCCGCGAGGAGGCCCAGAAGAAGCTGGCCGCCATGCGGGAGGAATGCGATCTGGTGGCGCTGCAGCAGCAGCTCTTCGGCAAGGCCGGGGAGCTCACCGGTATCCTCAGGACCATGGGCAAGCTCAGCAAGGAGGAGCGGGCCCAGCTGGGCGCCAGCGTGAACAAGCTCAAGCAGGAGCTGGAGGCGGCCATGGAGGAGCGCCGGGCGGAGTTCAGGAAGAAGGCCCAGGAGCTCCGGTTCCAGCAGGAGGCCCTGGACGTGACCGAGGCGGGGGTCTCCCCCGTGGCCATGGGGCATCTTCACCCCATGACCAAGACCTATCGGACCATCCGGGACGCCCTCGTCGGCATGGGATTCCAGGTCTTCGACGGGCCGGAGATCGAGCTGGACGACAATAACTTCACCCTCCTGAATCTGCCCCTCGACCATCCCGCCAGGGACATGCAGGACACCTTCTATATCAACGACAAGGTGCTGCTTAGGACCCACACCTCCCCCTGCGAGATCAGGGCGCTGCAGACCTTCAAGCCCCCCTTCCGGTTCCTGATGCCGGGGCGGGTGTTCCGGGTGGACGAGGTGGACGCCTCCCACAGCCCCGTGTTCATGCAGATCGAGGGGTTCGTGGTGGACAAGAATTTGAACCTGGCGAACCTGAAGGGCACGCTGGACGCCTTCATCCGGGCGGTTTTCGGCGAGAACGTGAAGACCCGGCTGCGGCCCTCCTACTTCCCCTTCACGGAGCCCTCCGCGGAGCTCGATATGAGCTGCACCATCTGCGGCGGCAAGGGCTGCCGGGTGTGCAAGGGCACGGGCTGGATCGAGATCTTGGGCTGCGGCATGACCAACCCCCACGAGCTGGAGAACTGCGGCCTGGACCCCAAATCCTGGCTGCAGGACTATGTGGATTTCAACGTGACCGATGAGGAATTCATCGAGCGCATGATGTGGCGCGGCTTCGAGCTGGAGGGCGTGGAGAAGGAGCTGAAAGACGTGTCCGGCGTCATCACCGGCAAGATCCTGTCCATGGAGAAGCACCCCAACGCCGACAAGCTCACCGTCTGCCAGGTGGACCTGGGCGACAAGCGGGCCCAGATCTTGACCAACGCCAAGAACGTGTTCGTGGGCGCTATCGTGCCCGTGGCCTACGCCGGGGCGAAGATCGGCAACCACGATTTCACCGTGGCCAGCATCCGGGGCGTGGAGAGCCAGGGCATGTTCTGCTCCGGCCAGGAGTTCAACCTCTCCGACGTGGAGTACCCCGGCGCGGAGGTGGACGGCATTTTGATCCTCCGGGAGAACACCCCCCTGGGCATCCCCATCGAGAAGGCCATCGACCGGGACGACGTGATCTTCGACTTCTCCGTGCTCCCCAACCGGCCCGATTGCAACAGCATCATCGGCCTGGTCCGGGAGGCGGCGGCGGCCCTCGGTCAAAAGATGAAGGCCCCCGTGATCCCCCACATCGAGGGAGAGGGGGACGTGAACGACCTCGTGAAAGTCACGGTGGAGAACGGGGATCTGTGCCCCCGGTACACGGGCCGGGCGGCCACGGACCTTAAGATCGGCCCCTCCCCCGCCTGGATGCAGCGGCGGCTCAAGGAGATGGGCATGCGGCCCATCAGCAACATCGTGGACATCACCAACTACGTGCTGGTGGAGTACGGCCATCCCACCCACGCCTTCGACCTTGCCTGCATCCGGGACGGGCACATCATCGTCCGGAACGCTGAGGAGGGCGAGAAGGTGGTGACGTTGGACAAGAAGGAGCGGGTCATGGACAAGGACATGCTCCTCATCAGCGACCCCCAGGGCGGCGTGGGCGTGGCCGGCGTCATGGGCGGCTTGAACAGCGAGATCACAGAGAACACCAAGGCCGTGTTCTTCGAGTCCGCCGCCTTCAAGGCCAGCAACATCCGCCATACCGCCCGGAAGCTGAAGCACATGACCGACGCCGCGGCCCGGTTCATCAAGGGCGTGGAGCCGGTGAACGCCCAGCTGGCTTTGGAGCGGTGCATCGAGCTCGTGAGCGAGCTTCACGCCGGGAAGATCGTGGGCGGCACCGTGGACGTGTGCGCTGCGGACCTCAAGGATCGGGAGATCCACGTGGACGTAGATCATGTGAACCGCATCCTCAACACCAGCCTGTCCGGCGAGAGGATGGCGGAGCTCCTGGCCACCATCGAGGTGCCCGCCAAGGCCGACGGCAACGACCTGCACGTGATCGTCCCCCACTTCCGCACGGACATCGAAAGCGGCATCGAGGCGGACGCGGACATCGCCGAGGAGGTGGGCCGCATCTACGGCTTCGACAACATCCCCGCCGTGCTCATGAACGGCGACACCTTCCAGGGGTGCCTGGGCCGGGAGTTCCAGGCCGAGGACAAGGTGAAGGACGTGCTGGTGGCCTGCGGATGTTTGGAGATGTACAACTACAACTTCACCGGTCCCGCCGCCCTGAAGGCCCTGTCCTTCGCCGCGGACGACGAGCGGAACCGCGCCGTGAAGCTCCTGAACCCCTTCGGCGAGGACCAGAGCCTCATGCGGACCACCCTGTACATGGGCATGCTGGACTCCGCTGCAAGGAACATCCGCCGCAAGACCGGTTACGGCCGGTTCATGGAGGTGGGCAACGTCCACTTCGATTTGGGCGGGGAGCTGCTTCCTCGGGAGGAGAAGCGGATCGGCCTCGTGTTCTTCGGGGAGCAAGAGAGCTTCTACACCCTCAAGGGCGTCATCGAAACGGTGCTGGACCGGTTCGGCGTGAAGGGCGCCAGGTACGTGAAGAACGACATCGCCTGCTTCCAGCCGGGCCGCCGGGCGGACGTGGTGGTGAACGGCCGGAAGCTGGGCGAGCTGGGCCAGGTGCACCCGGACGTGCTCTCGGCCTGGGACGTGCCCGGGCCCATCTACATGGCGGAGCTGTCCTTCCGGGACATCCTGGACCTGTCCGTGGACACCCCGGCCTTCCAGCCCCTGCCCCGGTTCCCGGTGGTGAGCAGGGATCTCGCTATCGTGGTGCCGGAGGACAGCGAGAGCGCCCACTGGATCGAGATCATCGAGACCGCGCCGGTGGACGTGATCGTGGAGAAGGGGCGGCTGTTCGACGTGTTCCGGGGGCCCGCGGTGGGCCTCGGCAAGAAGAGCCTGGCCATCACCTTCAACCTGCGGGCGGAGGATCACACCCTCACCGACGAGGAGATCAAGAAGGCCTTCGAGACCATCATCCGCGTCCTTGCCGAAAATGGCGCGCCGCTTAGGCAATAATTCACAAAAAACGGCTGGTTTTCGCCAAAGTTACGTTGTATACTGTATGAAGAATCTAAAGGAGGTTACCTATCTATGAAGTATTGTCCTCATTGCGGCGCCGAGATCGCCGATGACGTTCGTTTCTGCCCCACCTGCGGCAAGGAGACCGTGGTCGTGGTGAACAACGCGGAGCCCCAGTTCGATCCCCAGGACGTGGCCGACAACAGGATGCTGGCCATGCTGGGCTACCTCTCCATGGGCGTCCTGCCCATGCTGGGCTGCCGGAACAGCGCCTTCGCCATGCACCATGTGAACCAGGCCCTGTGGATCTTCATCGGGTCCATGCTCTGCTCCCTGGCGGCGGGCATCCTGGCCTTCACCGTCATCATCCCGATCCTGGGCGGCATCGCGCTCATCGTGCTGTTCGTGTTTGAGATCATCGGCATCGTCCGGGCCCTCAAAGGCAGCGGCAAGCCCCTGCCCTTCATCGAGAAGCTGCCCGTCATCATCAAGTAAGGAGCCTGGCCATGAAGCTGTGTCCCTTTT
Organism: uncultured Eubacteriales bacterium; assembly: GCA_900319345.1. Taxonomy (GTDB): domain Bacteria; phylum Bacillota; class Clostridia; order Christensenellales; family CAG-138; genus RUG472. The sequence goes on along the minus strand of ONNZ01000006.1, from coordinate 73,782 downwards.
GCGGCAGCGAACTCAATGACGACGCCAAGTTCTGCGGCGAGTGCGGCAAGCCCCTGCCGGAGGAAGCGCCTCAGAGAGAGGATATGCCTGCGGAGCCTGTGGCAGCGGAGGCTGCGGCGCCGGTAGTCGCGGCGGCAGCGCCTGCGGCGGCCCCGGCGGAGCCCGTGGCGGAACCGGCCCAGGATATGCCCGTCATCACCCAGATGCCCCCCAAGAAGCAGATGCTGTCCACCTTCCAGTACGTGCTGTTGACCATGCTGTACTCGATCCCGGTGATCGGCCTCATCTTCCTGTTCGTCTTCGGCGCGGGCCATCCCAAGAACGGGAGCCTGAAGCGGTTCTCCGCGGCCCTGCTGATCCTGCGGCTGGTGTTCTGGATCGTGGTCCTGGCCGGGCTCATCGTGGCCATGATCAAGAACGGCCGCCTGCTCTCCGAAGCCCTCGGGCAGCTGGTCCCGGCGGTGACGAACCTGCTGAAGGCCCTGTTCGCCTAACCCAAAGCATCGACTTAAAAGACGCCCCTACACGGGGCGTCTTTTTTCATGTTGAAGTTACTTTCTCCCCGTGGTATACTATCCGCCATGGAACAGCAAGCGAAGCAGGATCTGCCGTCCCTATGGACCAGGGACTTCACCATCATCACCGTCGGCAGCGTGATCTCCATGTTCGGGAACGCGCTGGCGGGCTTTGCCATCAGCCTGTTCGTGCTGGACTACACGGACACGCCCCTCTATTACGCCGTGTTCGTGTTCCTGTACACCCTGCCCCAGCTCACCGCGCCGCTGATCGCCGGGCCCCTCATGGACCGGTTCAGCCGCCGCAAGACCATCTATCTGCTGGATTTCCTCACCGCGGCCCTGGACATCGGCATCGCCCTCGTCCTGCACCTGGGGCTCATGCGGTTCTGGCTGCTGGCGGTGTGGACGCTGATCATCGGCACCATCACCAGCACCTATCAGGTGGCCTATGAGAGCTTCTACCCCATGCTCATCACCGAGGGGAACTTCTCCCGGGCCTACTCCATCGCGGGCACGCTGGAGACGTTGAGCGCGGTCATGGTGCCCGTGTCGTTGTTCCTCTACAAGCGGTTCGGCCTGGCGCCGCTGCTGGTCTGCAACGGCTTATGCTTCCTGGGGGCGGCCCTATGCGAGACCCGGATCTCCGACGTGGAGAAGGAGAAGGGCCTGGGCAGCGAGGAACGCTACTCCTTCTCGGCCTACTGGACCGACGCCAAGGAGGGGGTCAGGTATCTGTGGGCGGAGAAGGGACTTTTGTGCATCACCCTGTACTTCATCTTCAACGCCTTCGCCAACGGCGCCTCCAACGTGATCACCCTGCCCTACTTCAAGGGCGCTTTCGAGAACGGGGAATGGATCTACATGACCACCTGGGGGTTCTCGGTCCTGGGCCGGGGCATCGGGGGGCTCCTGCAATACAAGATCAAGTACCCCGCCGCCATCAAGTACGCCGTGGCGTTCCTGGTCTACTGCGTCGTGAACGTGCTGGAGGGATCGTATCTGTTCCTGCCGGTGAACGGCATGCGGGCGGTCTGCTTCCTCATCGGCATCCTGGGCGTCACCTCCTACACCATCCGCTCCTCCGCCACCCAGTCCTACGTGCCCCACGACAAGAAGGGCCGGTTCAACGGGGCGTTCCTCATGCTGACTACCTCCGGGTCATTGCTGGGGGAGGCGCTGGCGGGGGCCTGCACCGCCTTCTTGCCCATGCGGGCTGTCCTCGCCATCTTCATGGGGGTCACCCTCCTGGCCGCCTTCGTCATCATCGGCGGCGGGCGGAGGCATGTGAAGCCGCTGTATAATAGGGAGGCTTGATACTTTTATTTTTTGCCGCTTTTTCTTTTCCGTGAAAAGAAAAGCGGCGCAAAAAGAAAAAGCTTAGGAAGAATAATGGGAAGTACAGCGCAAGCCATACTTCCCATTTGCGTTCTTTTGAGCAGCTTTTCTTACAAGAAAAGCTGCATGCTTTCAATATGTTCCTTTCAAAAACGCCTCTACTTCGCCTCTGACCGGTATCGAAGGCGCGGCGCCCTGGCGCTGGACGGACAGGGCCGAGGCCCCGGCGGCGAGGCGCAGGGCGGCGGCATAGGGCAACCCCTCCGCCAGGGCGGCGGCGTAGTAGCCCAGGAAACAGTCCCCGGCGGCGGTGGTGTCCACGGCCTCCACGGGGAAGGCGGGCTGGAAAAGGACCTCCGACCCGGTCCACAGGGACGCGCCCCGGCGGCCCTGGGTCAGCAATATCTTTTGGTTGGGATAGGCGGCTTTCAGGGCGTCCATGTCCCCGGCCAGGGCCTTCCCCTCCCCCTCGTTGACGATCAGCGTGTCGAGGAGCTCCAAGGGCAGATCCTTCACCGCCTTCTCCATAGGCGCGGGGTTGAACAGGATCCGCAGGCCCTTCTGGGCCGCCCGGCGGATGATGTGATCGAGACCGTTGATCTCGTTCTGCAGCAGCAGGATGTCCCCCGGGCCCACCTTTTCAAGGGCGATCCCCACGGTCTCGGGGCTCACGGCCCGGTTGGCGCCCCCCAGGATCAGGATGGCGTTCTCCCCCTGGGGCGTCACCTGGATGACGGCGTGGCCCGTGGGCACGTCCACCCGGGCCACGGCGGACACGTCCGCCCCCGCGTCCCGCAGAAGGTCCAGGAGCATGTCCCCGTCCGCGCCCACAGCGCCGCCGTGACAGACCTCCGCCCCGGCCCGGGCCGCGGCCACGGTCTGGTTCAGGCCCTTGCCGCCCGCGAACACGTCCCGGCGGCTCGCCAGCAACGTCTCCCCCGCCTCCACGAAGTGGGGCACCGCGTACACATAGTCCAGGTTCAGGGAACCGATGTTCAAGATCTTCGCCATAGCGTCCTCCTTGTTTTTTCTCTCCCTCCGTCCGCTTTGCGACCACCTCCCTCATCAGAGGGAGGTCATCCATGCGCCTAACATGAACTCCCTTTGCACAGAGGGGATGTCCAGCCCTACATGCGGGCCATCTCATGATTGTCGTAGGCCGGATTGTCTGTCACTTCGCGAATGACGTGCAGATTCTCCGGGATATGGACCTCCGCGTCGGGATCGGAGAGCTCGATCTGGAGCAGGGCCACGTCCTTCCACATGGGGTACAGGTCCACCTCGAAGGACTGTACGTCGTCCACGAGACAGTACCTGGTCTTGCGGATGGGCCGGCAGGCGGGGTCCGCCTCCATGAGCAGAGTGAAATACTCCTCCTGGCTCAAGCGCTCCTCCACCTCCATACGCCCGCCGTCCGGCGCGTCCCGCTGGGTGGTCTTGTAATAGATGTAGCTGCCGCCGGTGCCCCGCATGCAGATGCGGCGCTCCTCGTCCCGGTAGGGGGTGAGGTAGGTCTGGATGATCTCCACCCGCTGGCAGTTGGGGTTGTTGTTGAGCCACTTCAGGTCCGGGTACTTGATGAGGTACCGCCGGGCGTGCTCCATGGGCTCCGGCTCCCCGAGAGCCGCCATGACCTCCTTCAGGAGGCGGAGCATCTTGCCGTTGAAGTCGGTGGAGTTGTCGATGATCCGAAGGTGCGGGTGCCCCGCCCAGGCAGCCAGGGTCTTTTCGTCCAGGTCGATGGCCTCCTCCGGGGTCTCGGTGCGGGCGGTGTTATTGGCGGTGGTGTAGAAGGGCAGGGCCCCCTTGGCCGCCGTGACCAGGTGGAAGACCGCGTCGTACTTGTCCCGGAAGCTGACCTCGTCCTGGTCCAGCTCCTTCAGGATGGCGGCGAACTCCTCCGGCTCCATGTAGGGCTTGTCGTCCATGGAGCCCCGATCGTGGACGATAACCACGTTGTCGTTGGCCAGGGCCTCCGCCGCCCGGCGGTAGAGCCGCTCCCGCTCCAGCTGGTAGCGGACCTGGATGCGCTGGAAGGCGAAGTTGTCCTTGCAATTGTAGCTGGAGATGCCGCCGTTGGCCAGCTCCGTGAAGGTCTCCGTCAAGAAGATCACCGCGTAGCCCGCGCTGGTCAGGGCGTTCTGCAGCCAGCTCATGGCCGTGGTCTTGCCGCCGCAGGGGCCGCCGGTGATGACGATGGTGCGGATCTTCTTGTGCCCGCCGGTGGGTGTGCTCATTGGCTTTCTCCCTCCCATCCGTATAGATAAGTTAAGTATACCAGACCCGAAGAAAAAAAGCCATAGCCAAAGGAAGTATATAAAAGCACGCACCTTTCCTTCAAAAGGTGCGCGCCAAAGAACTGTATTCGGGACAAGCCCTTTATTGCCTGCTCTTCCAGAGCTTCACGGCGCCCTCCCAGGCGTTGAGGAGCGCCACGCTGAGAAGCAGCCCGCCCAAAATGTCCGTGAACCAGTGGACACCGGAGAGGAGCCGCCCGGCCACGATCAGGGCCAGCATGACGGCGAAGATCACGGTCAGCACCAGCTGGACGGTCTTGCTCTTTTTAGCGTACTTCTTGACCAGCTGGAGCCCGCTGCCCAAAATGACGCAGGAGAGCATGGTGTGGGAGCTGGGGAAGGAGGCCTCCAGGCCCTCGCCGTCGGGCAGGAGGATGGGCCGGTAGTTGATAACCACCTTCTCAAAGAGGACGTAGAAGAGCACGGTGACCACGTACAGGGCCCCCAGCAGCAAAATCTCCTTGTCCACCTTCAGGATGCTCCGGCGATAGATGAGCTGCAGGCCGCCGATGGCCGCAAAGCCCAGGCCGATCAGGATCGCCAGATACCCCAAAATGTTGGTGACCTTATACCAGGCCATGTGTACCCCGAACAGGTCGTGGATGGCCACGTTCAGCTTGGAAAGGCCGATCTTGCTCCCCTCGGGGCCCACGGCGGCCACGTCCACCGCCTTGACGAGCAGGATCAGCAGCAAGAACAGGCCGAAGCACACGGCCGCGACGATAAACTTCTTCTTCATAGGTCTCCCCCTCTGTTCACTGTATGCGATTCCCCTATACTATACTCATTTTTCGCCAAAAGGCAAGCCCCCCCTGCGCTCGAGATCCCTCCGCTCGCGGCGCTCGGTCGGGATGACAGCCGGGGAAAGCGGGCCTGTCCTATCGCGCCATGATGCAGCGGGTGGGGCTCACGTCCTCCACCTTCCGAAAGCCCTCCCGCTCGTAGAGGGCCACGGCCCGGGTGTTCCCCGTGAAGACATAGAAATATACCGGCTTCCCCTGTGCCAAGCACCGGCGTAAAACGGCGGTACCCACGCCCCGGCTGCGGTATTCTGGCAGCACGTACAGATCGTCCAGCTCCATCCGCTCCCCATCGGGGACGAACCGGTAGTAGGCGGCCGTCTTCCCGTCGCAGAGGACCCGTGTATATTCGTCGATCCTTTTCTCGATCTTCCGCTTCGTCCAGCCCAGGGCCATGGCGAGGTCCAGCGCCGGGTCCGTCTCGTATCTCTCGATCAATTCCTTCGCAAAACCGAAGATCACGGGCGCGTCCTCCGGCCGAGCCGGCTCGTAGCTAAGCTGCATATATGCCTCCATAATGTATTTTTATTCGCTGCATGCAAGCTGTTCCAAGGCGAGGTCCAGCGGCCGGTCCCAGCCCGCGCGCCAGTCCTCCGCCCGGGGCAGGCAGGGGACGTCCGGCTGGATGCCCACGCCCACGAAGGGGGTCCCGTCGGCGATCTCGTAGCCCACGGACACCACCTGGCCCCGGCCGCCCTGGGGCAGGGGCAGCAGATAGGGGTTGCCGGTGGAGCCGAAGGTCCTTTCGCCCATGGTCCGGCCCCGCCGGTTGGCCTTGAAGAAGCAGGTGAAGTCCTCCGCGGCGGAGATGGTGTCCCGGCTGGTCAGCAGGAGCACCGGGCAGTCCGGCAGGAAAACCTCGCAGGGGCTCTCCCAGGCGTCGTCGTAAAATTCGAATTGCGTGCGCTTAGCGTACCTGTCCGCTTCGGCCAGGTCCTCCGGCTTCACCACGCCCTGATCCAGCAGCCGCTGCCGGGCCTGGGGGCCCATGGCGACTATCTGGGAGTTGCCCGCCGCGTCCACGGCCTTCCTGAGCTGGGTCCACTTGCGGCTGCCGCCGAAGCTGCCCTTGAAAAAGGGCTGGGCGTACCGGGCCCCGCAAAGGGTCATGCCGCCCATGTTCCGCCGGATGTCGAAGAGCACCGCCCGAGGCCTGGTCTCGGCCAGGACCTTCTGGAAGGCCGCCCCGTGGTCCAGATGCTGCATGTCGTCCACCCGGGCGCAGAGGACGCCGCCCGCAAACAGGCGAAAGCCCTGGCCCAGGTCCTCAAAGAGCTTGCGGCTCTCTGGCTCGGGAGCCGCTTTCAGGGGCGGAAGCTCATCCGAAAAGGCGCAGGGGAAATCTCCCCCGTCCGTCTCCAGCACGTGGTCCCGGCCCGGCAGCAGCACCGGCAGCCAGGTCTCCAGGTTCCCCCGGTAGGGGTGGCCCTTCGACGTGTACCTGTACCGGTCCAGCCGCCCCACCAGCTCCCCTATGGGCACGCCGTCCACCGCCCGGACCTCCCGCAGCAGCAGCTCTTCCTCCGCCGCCTCCGTGACGAGGAAGCTGTCGCCCACGTGGGTGAGCCGGAAGGGCGCGACGCCGTTGGCCGTCATCAGAGCCCTGGGCGGGATCACCATGCTGTGGCCGTCGTTCAGCAGCCGGACAAATTCGCACAGCTGCAGCCAAGCCGCCCGGTCGTCCGCCGCCTCCAGGAGACGGGGGATATACGTCCGATACGTTTCGTCCCAGTCCGCCTCCAGCCGATGGAAGTAGGGGTACACCTCCCGGGCCGCCGCCCACAGGCTGGACAAGGCCCACAGCCGTTCCATCGAATCCATGCGCTCTACCTCCTGCGCCTCAGCATCTTTTCTTGTATTGTACCCCCTGGGTCAGCAAAAAACAAGCGCCTGCGAAATTGCTTGCTTCCCGGGGGAAACTGGCGTAGAATATACGCAAACCTGCACGCGGAGGACGCTCCATGAAAGACTATCTGGACGAGATCGACCAGCGGTACCCCATGCGCAACAGTGCCGAGCAGAAGGCGGCCTTTCGGGCCTACGCCCTGGCGGAGGCCGGGGCCGTCCCCTCCAGGGAGGAGGAGAACGAGGGCCACGTGAACCTGGTCTTCGGGGACCCGGACACGGCCCGGGTGATCTTCACCGCCCACTACGACACCCCCCGGCGGGGGCTGCTGCCCAACCTGATGCTGGTGACCAACCCGATCCTTGCCTGGACGTATCGGCTGGGCACCCTGATCCCACTTCTGCTGGTGCCTGCCCTGGCCGCCGCCTGGGGCGTCTGGAGGCTGCTGGATCTGGATTGGGCGCTCATGAGCCACCGGCTGCTGCTGTTGGGCGTGTATACGGTCGTATATTTCGGCATGTTCTATCTGATGTTCCGGGGCCCCGCCAATGCGCGCAACCGGAACGACAACACCTCCGGAACGGCGGCGGTGCTGGGGCTCCTGCAGCTGGTGGGCGCCCGGGCCGGCGTGGCCTGCATCCTCTTCGACGACGAGGAGAAGGGCAAGAAGGGCAGCAAGGCCTTCGCCAAGGCCCATCCCGACATCAAGGAGAAGGCCCTCGTCGTCAACCTGGACTGCGTGGACAATGGGGACACCCATATCTTCTGCGGATCGGCCGCCGCCCAGGAGGACCCCCTGTACGACGCCCTCAAGGAAGCGCTGGAAAGGGGCGGCTCCTTCGCCCGCTTCTTCCCCGCCGGTAAGGCCAGCATGAACAGCGACCATAAGAGCTTCGACAAGGGCGTGGGCGTCTGCGCCTGTCGGCATAAGCCCTTCATCGGCTATTACAACGACCGCATCCACACCGCCCGGGACACCGTGGCGGACCCCAAGACCGTCTCCCGCCTGGCCGCGGCCCTGGCCGCCTTCGCCAAAGGGATATAAGCAGAGAAGTCCACCCCGCCCCGGGGCCGCAAGGTTCCGGGGTTTTATATGCAAAAAAGCAAGCACCCACGATTGTGAGTGCTTGCGTTGGGTCCTGGTTAACGCTTGCTGAACTGCGGTGCGCATCTCGCCGCCTTGAGGCCGTACTCGATTGCCCTGTTGCCGGAAACCTTTGTATTTACTTGGTTTTCCTGGTTCGGCATCTTCGGTTCCCTCACCTGTTAACTAAACAACTGCCAACTGCATCTTTTTTCATTCAAAGCTTCCGTACATGGCAACAGCCTCATCTATGGTGATCTCACCTTTTCCCACCCGGAACGCCGCAACACGGATCTGAACCGTGAGAGGATCTTTAATGCCGATCACTTCCGGGGATATGGTACGCTCTGAGGGCACCTGACCGAAGGGCGCGTAAACCGTATCGAAGGAGAGGTCGTTTGTGGGCGTTACCAAGCGCTTCACGGAAGCCATGGCGTTGAGCTCTTCGTTTGTGATCAGAAACCGCATGAATTCGTTCGTCATTTCCAGATCATTGCAGTCCTTGTTCACAGATGTTCACAGAAAACTCCACGGAAGGACTGTCGATAAAGTATCCGCCGTCCTCTGTCAGAGGGATCGGTGCAAAGGTGTAGCTGAAGGGAGCGCTGCTGAAGGCCTCGGACTGGCTTTCCCGCTTTTTGGTCCCGGACACGGTATCCGCGGGGCAGATCATCATCGGCACGTCGCCTTCAAAAAAGCGCAGGATCACCTTGGTATAGTTGTCTTCGATCTTGTCGCACTCCGCCAGATCGATACAGCCGTTTTGGATCAGCTGCTCCACCGCCTCCAGGGCCGGACGCGTGTATTCTCCTGCGGCGGGATCCAGTTCATTGGCCAGCTCGAGCGCTTCCGGGTTTTCCGCCAGCGTGGCCACGAACAGCGGATAAGCGATAGTGTTCATGAAGGTGCTGGTGTTGGATTTGAGGCTGTAGCCCATCATGGGGCTGGCGTAGCCCTTGTTTTTGAACTCTTCGCAAACCGCCATCAGCTCTGTCCGGGTTGTCGGGACGCTGAGGCCTTCCTTTTCAAAGAGATCGTTGTTCACCAGCATGCCGTAAGTCCTGGAGAAGACCGGCGCCAGCAGCACGCGCCCTTCCGCGTCGTGGTTGATCAGACCGGGGCGGATGCAGTCTATATCCAGCGCCAGAGCGGGATCCGAAAGCTCCTCCATATGCGCACATACCGAAGCGTATTTTTCGTTTCCCATCATCCAGGTGTATGAGAAAAAAATGTTGGGCTTGTCATTGCTTTCCAACGTCGTGCCAAGGACGTTGTTATAATCATCCAGCTTCACATAGCTCAGCTGCACGTTCGGATATATCTCATTGAATTTGTCGAATTCAGCCTCCAGTGCCTCGAAGTTATCGTAGCTTCCGACTACAGTGATGCTGCAGCTGGTACTTGTATCGAGGGAGGGCTTGAATCCGGCTGCGGTTTCTTCCTGTGGTTTCCCGCCGCAGGCCGTCAGCGATACCAGTATGCAGATGAACAGAATGACACAAAGCAGCCTCCTCATGATCTTTTTTCCTCCTTGATTCTACGTATTTCTTTGATGACAAGTTTAATATCTACAGGTTTTGCGATATGTCCGTTCATACCGGCGTTCAGACACTCTGTGACATTTTCCGAAAACGCGTCCGCCGTCATGGCGATGATCGGGATGGAAGAGGCCCACGGATCCTCCAGCGCACGGATCTTTCTCGTGGCGTCAAGTCCGTTCATTTCCGGCATCTGTATATCCATAAAGACGAGGGCATAGCTTCCTTCCGCCGCCTGACGGACTTTCTCCGCGCAGATGCGCCCGTTTTCGGCGCGCTCCGTCGTGATCCCGAACATGCCGAGCATGGTGGATATGATCTCCCAGTTGATATCGTTATCCTCCGCGATGAGGATGTTCATTCCCTGCAGATCGGAATAGTCGTTCTCCGGCTCGACGGACTTCGCCTCGTTCCCGAGCAGCTCGTTGATCTTGTCGTAAAGCCTGGAGCGGAACAGCGGCTTGCTGACGAAGCCGTTTGCCCCGGCGTCCTTCGCCTTTTCCTCGATATCCGACCAGTCATAGGCGGAGATCAGCAGGATGGGAACGCTTGAATTCACCTCTGTGCGAATGCGGCGGATCGTTTCGACGCCGTCGATATCCGGCATCTTCCAGTCCAGGATCACAACGCTGTAGTCCCGTCCTGTTTGATGCCGATGCAGGATCATGCCGAGCGCCTCCAGTCCGCTTCCCGCGCGGTCGGCTGTTACGCCGAGAGACTCCAATGTGTCGACGGCGGTCTCCAGGAGGATTTCGTCGTCATCGACGACCAGAACGTCCATCGGCTCGAGCATCATATCCTCCCGCTGCCGATCGGCAATGGGAAGATCCAGGATTACGGTGAAGGTCGTTCCTTTACCCTGCTCGCTTTGGCAGTCTATGCTGCCTCCCATCAGATCGACCATCTGCTTTGTGATGGCCAGTCCGAGCCCGGTCCCCTGGATGCTGTTCACCCGGCTGTCTGTCTGGCGCGAAAACGGCTGATACATGTTTTCCATAAATTCCGGACTCATGCCGATGCCGGTATCAGAGACCCTGTAGGTCAGCCGCACACAGCCGGGCTCTTGGCTTTCCGCCTCGCGCACGTCCACGCTGACACGGCCGCCGGGCTCCGTGTATTTGATGGCGTTGGAGAGGATGTTGATATAGATCTGATTCAGCCGAAGCTGGTCGGCGTAGAGATATTCTTTTTCCATCCGACCGGTGCGGAAATTGAAATCGATATTCTTTTCCTTGATCATCGGCTGGGACATATTTACGAGATTTTCCACCACCTCAACGATGGAGAATGTCTGCGGGCTGAGATTCAGCTTTCCGCTCTCGACCTTGGAAATGTCCAGGATATCGTTGATCAGAGTGAGCAGATGATTGCTGGCCAGCGTGATCTTCCGCAGATTTTCTCTTACCGATTCCGTATCTCCGAGATTCTTTTCCGTGATCGTCGTGAGGCCGATGATCGCATTCATCGGCGTGCGGATATCGTGAGACATGGTGGAAAGGAAATCGGTCTTCGCCTTGTTTGCGGTCGCCGCTTCCCGGGCTGCCGCCTGGAGCTTTTTATTGAAAGAAAGCATGACGGCCAGATCGAAAACGAACAGGATCAGAAGTCCCGCGGATACGAAGCCTATCAGCAGCCAGTTTTCAGCTTTGACGCTCAGGTCCTTCATCGGCATGAAACTGAGAAGCGTCCATCCCGCTGTGGCGCTGACCGGGGTATAGGCGAGGATACATTCCTCACCGCGGGAGTTGAGCATGGTAAAAGAGCCGGTCGACGAAGTGATTTGTCCGAAGAGCTCCTGCGCGGAGGAGGGATCGATCGCGTTATAAGACTTGTAAAACTCAAAGAAACTGGAATTCTTGAAGGAATGGCCCTTCATGATGTAGTCTCCGTCCGCGTCGATCATGGAAAGCTCGACGCTTTCAAACTCCTCCTGCGGGAAGACCCATTTCTGCTCAAGCTCTGCAAGCGGCAGCACACGCAGCAGGATGGCTTCGCGCAGGGTGCCGGTTTCCGGATCGTGAAGCGTAATAAAATTGCAGAAGGCGATGGACTGTTCCCCGTTGATCGGGTTCGTATAGGAACGGGAAATGTTGATGGATTCCCCGATATCGGAGATCCAGCTCACGTCGTTCAGAAGACCGATCCGCGCGTAGGAGACGGCGTCGTCGCCGGAGCCGTCCTGCCTCGTTCTGGTAGACAGGCCGGACAGCGTGTCAAGATACACGATATGCGCAGAGGCATTCGGCAGCACGTGAGAGATCCGGATAAAGGAGGCGGCGTCCTCGATGGTCATGTCCTCGCTGCTGATATAGCGTGCCCACACATCACAGATGCGCTGTTCGCCCTCCAGGTAATTCTCAGTGACATGTGCCATAGAGATCGTGGTATTTTCAAAATGCTCTATCTGCCTTAGGGTTGTGACTCTGTTCTCAATGTTGGAATAAAGAACCACGTAGGCCAGCATAACGATCATAATGAACACATTGACAATAATGACCCAGGATTTTTTCATTGCGCTTTCTGTTCCTCCGCTTTTTCTTTTCCACACGAGCCAGCATATCTGCAAACCCTTGCAGCATATATCTTGGGATTCCCTTCTGTTTTCGCTTTACAGGTAATGAAGCTGTTTGCTTATTGAGCGGCAACTTTTCAGTCCATAAAACGCTTGTATCCTTTTCTGTGCCCTTTCTCGCAGGGTTTTGTCTTTCCCACACAGCGAAGCGCTATACAAAAGTATCGTATCACAGAATCTTGTGGGACACAAGTTTTCTTTTTACATCGAATAATCTTCCTTTTTCATTTCTGCAGAGCCTGCAGAAATGAAAAAAGCCCAATTACCGCTTAAAGCAGTAACAGGGCTATGTATGGAGGCTTTTCTTCTGGAAAGGAAAAGACGCCCGGCAGAAAGAACTGTCTGCTGAGTGCCTTAGATTAGGATAAAACCTGATTAGAAGTGTCTGGATCGGTCAGATTCGGCCAAACGGACCAGTTTCAAATCGCAGTCTGGATAGAAGCCAGGAAAGAGGGTAAAAACCACTTATCGAGGAGGAGACATGCCGCCCTTCAATCCACGAAAAAGCACTTTTTGCTCTCCTTCATTTAGCCCATTTGTTAACTATAAAGGCCCGAAAAACGGCGGTTAGCCCCTCGTTAACTATAAAAAATCGGTCGAAAATCCTGAAAGGCCATGAAAAACCATCAAAGATTTCCGGGTATGAAAAAACCCTGAAACCGTTGAGATTCCAGGGTTTTTTGATGATTTCGACTCGAGATCAGCGCTTGCTGAACTGGGGGGCGCGACGGGCTGCATGCAGACCGTACTTCTTGCGCTCCTTCATCCTGGGGTCGCGGGTCAGGAACCCGGCCTTCTTGAGCTCGGGCCTGAGGTCCGGCTGGGCCAGGTCCGGCTGGGCCACGCACAGGGCGCGGGCGATGCCGTGACGGATGGCGCCGGCCTGGCCGGTGGTGCCGCCGCCGTAGACGTTCACGAGCACGTCGTACTTCTCGAGGGTGTTCGTGAGGGTCATGGGGGCGCGGACGATCATCTTCAGGGTCTCGAGACCGAAGTACTCCTCCACGTCGCGGCGGTTGATGGTGATGGCGCCGGTGCCGGGGACCAAACGGACGCGGGCAACGGACTTCTTACGACGCCCGGTGGCGATGAAAGCGGTTTTTGCCATAGTCGTTTTTCCTCCTTACTTGAGCACAAGCACTTCGGGCTGCTGGGCCTCGTGGTTGTGGGTGGGTCCGGCGTAGATGCGGAGCTTCTTGAGCATCTTGCGGCCCAGGGGTCCCTTGGGCATCATCCGGCGGATGGACTCGTACACCGCGAACTCGGGCTTCTTGGCGAGGAGCTCACCGTAGGTGATTTCCTTGATGCCGCCGGGGTAACCGGTGTGATGGATGTGGGTCTTGTCGGCCAGCTTGTTCCCGGTCAGGCGGACCTTGGCGGCGTTGACGATGATGACGCAGTCGCCGGTGTCCACGTGGGGGGTGAAGATGGGCTTGTTCTTACCTCTGAGAATGGCGGCAACCTGAGAAGAGAGACGGCCGAGCACCATATCCGTCGCGTCCACCACGTACCACTTACGCTCAACGGTTTCGCCCTTTGCCATATAGGTCTTCATGGCGATTCCTCCAATGAAATATTGATACTTGCTGCCCTGTAGATCAAGCGCTGGCGGGGCTTGTGCCGCACTTCACCCAATAGGCACTTGCATATATTAACAAAACAGCCTGACGATGTCAAGCTGTTTTTTTCGAGATTTTCCTATATTTTTGGCCGTCCCTCACACGTTGAACCGGAAGACGACCACGTCCCCGTCCCGCATGACGTAGTCCTTGCCCTCGGACCGGATGAGGCCCTTGTCCTTGCAGGCCTGCATGGTGCCGTTCTCGACGAGATCGTCGAAGTTGACCACCTCGGCCCGGATGAAACCCCGTTCGAAGTCCGTGTGGATCTTCCCGGCGGCCTGGGGGGCCTTGGTGCCCTTCTGGATGGTCCAGGCCCTAACCTCCTTGGGTCCGGCGGTGAGGAAGCTCATGAGGCCCAACAGGTCGTAACAGGTGGCGATGAGCTTGTCGAGGCCGGATTCCTCGATGCCCAGCTCCTCCAAATACTCCTGCTTCTCGGCGGGCTCCAGCTCCGCGATCTCCTCCTCGATGCGGGCGCAGACGGTGAGGCAGCCGGCCCCCTCCTTCTCGGCCACGCCGTAGAGGGCCTTCACGTAGGGATTGTCGTCGTTGCCGATGTCGTCCTCGGCAATGTTCGCCACGTAGATGACGGGCTTGTCGGTGAGCAAAAAGCAGCTGCGGATGGCCTCCTTCTCCTCCTTGTCCGCCGGGAAGATCCGGGCGGGCTGGCCGCTCTCCAGATGCTCGTAGAGGCGCTTGAGGAGCTCCACCTCCGCCGCCACCTTCTTGTCGGCCTTAGCAAGGCGCGCGTTCTTGTCGATCCGCTTTTGGAGGGTGTCCATGTCCGCGAAGATCAGCTCCAGATTCACGGTCTCCGCGTCCCGGACCGGGTCGATGCTGCCGTCCACGTGGACCACGTTCCCGTCCTCGAAGCAGCGGACCACGTGGACCACCGCGTCCACCTCCCGGATGTGGGAGAGGAACTTGTTCCCCAGGCCCTCGCCCCGGCTGGCGCCGCGGACCAGGCCCGCGATGTCCACGAACTCGATGGTGGTGGGGGTGTACTTCTCGGGGTGGTACATCTCCGCCAGCACGTCCAGCCGCTTATCGGGCACCGCCACCACGCCCACGTTGGGCTCGATGGTGCAGAAGGGGTAGTTGGCGGCCTGGGCCCCGGCCTGGGTGATGGCGTTGAAAAGGGTGCTCTTCCCCACGTTGGGGAGGCCGATCACGCCCAGCTTCATGCTAACTTCTCCCTTCCGGCCTTGAGGCGCCTGAGGCTCTCCGCCCGGCCCAGCAGCAGCGCGATCTCGATGGCGCCGCCCGGGGTCACCTGCTTGCCCGCGAGGGCGATCCGCACGGGCCAGAGCAATGTCCCGTTCTTCAACCCCTTCTCCGCGGCCAGGTTCATGAGGGCGTCATGGACGGTATTCTCCTCCCAGTCGGGCAGGCTCTCCAGCAGCGGGATCACCATGTCCAGCACCTGCCGGGCTACCTCCGGGTTGGTCTTGCTCTTCTTGTTGGTGAACAGCTCCACGTCGTAGTCGGGGAGCTTCGCCAAAAAGTCCACGATCTCGGGGATCTGGGCGAAGGTCTCCACCCGGGGCTGGAGGATGCGGCAGAGCACATCGGTCCGGCTGGTGTCGATGCCCGCCTTCTCGTAGTAGGGCATGGCCTGGGCGGTGAAGGCCTCGGGGGTCATGCGGCGGATGTACTCCGCGTTCATCCAGGTGAGCTTGTTCACGTCGAAGATAGCGGGGGACTTGCTCATGCCGTCCACGGAGAAGGCGCCGATGAGCTCGTCCATGGTGAAGAACTCCCGATCGTCCCCGGGGTTCCAGCCCAGGAGCGCCACGTAGTTCACGATGGCTTCCTTCAGATACCCCTTGTTGATGTAGTCCTCGAAGTAGGCGTCCCCGTCCCGCTTGGAAAGCTTGTGGGAGGCGTCCCGCATGATGGGGGTCATGTGGATGTAGGTGGGCTTCTCCCAGCCGAAGGCGTCGTAGAGGAGGTTATATTTCGGGGTGCTGGCCAGATACTCGTTGCCCCGCATCACGTGGGTGATGCCCATGGTGTGGTCGTCGATCACGTTGGCGAAGTTGTAGGTGGGCATGCCGTCGGCCTTGATGAGGATCATGTCGTCGAGATCCGAGCAGTCCACGGCGATATGGCCGTAGATGGCGTCGTCGAAGGAGGCCTCGCCGGATTCAGGCACGTTCTGCCGGATCACGTAGGGCTCCCCGGCGTCCAGCCGCCGCTGGACCTCCTCGGGGGAAAGATGCAGGCAATGCTTGTCGTATTTGAAGGTCTCGCCCCGCTTGGCGGCCTCCTCCCGGCGGGCGGAGAGCTCCTCCTCGGTGCAGAAGCAGTAGTAGGCCTTGCCCTTCTTCACCAGCTCCTGGGCGTAGGGGAGGTACAGGCTCTTTCGCTCGCTCTGGACGTAGGGGCCGTAGTCGCCGCCGATGTCCGGGCCCTCGTCCCACTGCATGCCGATGCTCTTGAGGGTGCGGTAGATCACGTCCACCGCCCCGGGCACGTACCGAGACTGGTCCGTGTCCTCGATGCGCAGGATGAACTTGCCGCCGTTAGCCTTGGCGTACAGGTAGGTATACAGCGCGCTGCGCAGGTTCCCCAGGTGCATGTACCCCGTGGGGCTGGGAGCGAATCTTGTACGTACGGTATCCATATCTATTACCTCATTTAGTCGGTTTGAAGGAGTCTTTCAGGCCCACCACCCGGTTGAACACGGGCTTGTCGGCGCTGGTGTCGAGATCCGCGCAGTAGTAGCCCATGCGCAGGAACTGGTACCGGGTGCCGGCGGGGGCCTTGGCCGCGGCGGGCTCCACGAAGCCCTGGAGGATCTGGAGGCTGTCGGGGTTGATGGTCTTCAAGAAATCCCGATCCTTGGCGCCGCCCACGTATTCGCCCTCGGCCTCGGCTTCGGCCTCGGCTTCCGCGTCGTCCGCGGCGGTTTCCGCGAGCAGGGGCTCGTAGTGCCTAAGCTCCGCGGGGACCGCGTCCAGGGTGGAAAGCCAGTGGATGGTGCCCTTGACCTTCCGCTGGCACTCGCCGGACCGGGTCTCGGGGTCGTAGGTGCAGCGGATCAGGGTCACGTTCCCGTCCTCGTCGGTCTCGTAGCCCGTGCAGAGGACGATGTAGGCCCCCTTCAGGCGGACCTCGCCGCCGGGCTTCAGCCGGAAGAACTTCTTGGGCGGGTCGGGGTCGAAGTCGCTCCTTTCGATGTAGAGCTCCTTGGAGAAGGTGACGGTCCGGGTGCCCGCTTCCTCGTTGCCGGGCAGGTTCTCGAGCTCGATCTCCTCCGTCTTGCCCTCGGGCCAGTTCTCGATGATGAGCTTCACCGGCTCTGTCACCGCCATCATCCGGTAGGCCGTGGCGTTCAGGTTGTCCCGGACGCAGGCCTCGAGGAGGGCCGTCTCCACCACGGAGTCGGCCTTGGCGACGCCGATGCGGGAGAGGAAGTCCCGGATGGCTTCGGCGGGGTAGCCCCTCCGGCGCATGGCGCACAGGGTGGGCATCCGGGGATCGTCCCAGCCGGACACGATGCCCTCCTCCACCAGCATGCGAAGCTTCCGCTTGCTCATGACCGTGTTGGTCAGGTTCAGCCGGGCAAACTCGATCTGCCGGGGGTTGGGCCTATTGTCGAACTCGCACTGCTCCACCACCCAGTTGTAGAGGGGCCGATGGATCTCGTACTCCAACGAACACAGACTGTGGGTCACGCCCTCGATGGCGTCCTGGATGGGATGGGCAAAGTCGTACATGGGGTAGATGCACCACTTGTCCCCGGTCTGATGATGGGGGATGTGGATGATCCGATAGAGGGCCGGGTCCCGCATGTTGATGTTGGGGGAGGCCATGTCGATCTTGGCCCGAAGGGTCTTCGCTCCGTTCTCGAACTCCCCGTTCTTCATGCGCTCGAAGAGGTCCAAATTCTCCTCCACGGACCGATCCCTGTAGGGGCTGTTCTTGCCGGGCTCCGTCAGGGTGCCCCGGTAGGCCTTCATCTCCTCCTTGGTGAGGTCGTCCACGTAGGCCACGCCCTTTCGGATCAGCTTCTTCGCGAGCTCGTAGCACTGATCGAAATAGGAAGAGCCGAAGACCAGCTTGTCCCACTGGAAGCCCAGCCAGCGGATGTCCTGCTCGATGGCGTCCACGTACTCCGTCCCCTCCTTGGTGGGGTTGGTGTCGTCGTAGCGGAGGTTGCAGGTGCCGCCGTACTTCTCCGCCATGGAGAAGTCGATGGTCAGGGCCTTGGCGTGGCCGATGTGCAGATACCCGTTGGGCTCCGGCGGGAACCGGGTCTTGACGCGGGGCTCCTTGTCCGGATACAGGGCCCGGAACTTCTCCAGGTCCTCCTCGATGGCTTCCTCGATGAAGTTTTTGATCTTCGGTGCTTCTTCCATATTCGTGCTCCTTGGGTCAGATTCTCAAAACATGGGGCCCTTCCGCCCCATTGAATAGCATATTATACACCCATCGCCCCATCTGCGCAAGACGTTTTCCGCACTCTATACGGGCCCATTCCTCCCAAAGGAGGGGCCGTTTTTTCTCTCTTCCGCCTCAAGGCGGCCTCTCTCGCAGAGAGAGAAAAAAGTCCTTGTCCTTGTCTTTGCCTTTGTCTTTTTCTTTGTCCTTGTCTTTTTCTTTGTCCTTGTCTTTGTCTTCTCCTGAAATCTATAAGTTTTCTTCTGATTTCATATAGGTAACTGTCTGGTTTCAAAGAAGTCCCCTAAATTAATACGGGAGAGGCAAGCCTCTCCCCTACGACCTATGCTGTTTAACGGGCTCAAAAATCTATCTCGTACTCGAAAAACCTCTCGGCTTCCTTCTGCGCCTCGCTGGCCACCGTCACGCTGCCCGCACATTTCAACGCGTTCAACGCCCCGTCGATCTTTATGGCGTCCTTCACCTTTATCCCGGAGGAATTGCTCAATTTCAGCGTGTATTTCTGATGCTTCATGGCGTTGCTGCCCATGCGCAGGGAGATGAGCATCTGGATGCAGGTTTCCTTTTTCAGATATACCAGCGTGGGCTCCACCGGGGCATGACCCTCGAACTCCATTTCGGCTGCGATCCTGACCTGGGACGCTCCCTTATAATCGGAATCGTGCTGCCCGCTTGCGTCGACCTTGCCCGGGATGAGCTTTGCAGACAATGCCCCGGCGGCCTTCTTCGTCACCACATCCTTGCTCTGGTCCACATAGACCACTTTGAAATGCTTTGCGCCTAAATCCTGGGCGATCTTTTGCAGCTCGTTCACCCGCGCCACCTTCAGGAAGGTGAAGTACTCGTCCATGGCGATATACCGATCCGCAAAGACGGGGTCAACGTAATATGCCCCCGTTGTCTTCTCCGGGTACAGCGATATGGGAAAAGCGCCGATGCTTTCCTGAAAGATGTTCAGGACCTTGATATCTTTGAAGACGGACTCATACCCCACGGCGCCGCGGCATATCTCGCTCTCCTCATGCTTCTTGTCCATGTCGGTGACGCGAATGAGCCTGGGCATCGCAAAGTCGGACTTCTCTACATCGTCCGGGAAGATGGGGCGCAGCGTGCTCCTCTCCGCTTCCAGCCGCTGCTGGTTTCGTTTCTCGTTCCACGTTTCTCCGCTTTCCTTGGCCGTTTCCACCACGTCGGTGACCCTTTTCTTGGCCGATGTGCCGAGGCTGCTGACCATGATGGACACGTCCTGAAAATCGAGCTTTCCATCGTTGTTTTGGTCCGCCGCGCTGACGACCGCTTTCTTCGCCTTGCCGAAAAGCTCCGCGCCTTTGCTCAGGGATTGCTTCAGACTGTTTTTCTTTTCCTCTTTGTTCATTGTCCCCTCTCCTTCGTATCCGTTTTTCACAATGCGGGATGATTTTTGCGCGGATACGGGCGCGCTTTCCATGTCGTTGTTATCATATCATCCCCTCCGGCAAAATTCAACTGGGACAGGGACGCGAGGCCGGCTTTCCCCCCGAGGGGAAGGCTTGTCGACCGCCGCAAGAAAAAAAGTTGAAAATAGGGGTTGACAAATATATCGGGTGGCGATATGCTCTAATCACGATATAACGACAGCCGATATAAAGGCGACCGATAAAGGAGGAAAGGATATGAACGGACAGGCGGCCCTGACGGAGGCGGTGTATTACATCCTGCTGTCTCTGGTCACGCCCCGGCACGGGTACGGCATCATGCAGGAAACGGAGCGCATGAGCAACGGCCGGGTGAAGCTGGCGGCGGGGACCCTCTATGGGGCGATCAACGGGCTGTTGGACAAGGGCTGGATCCGGAGCGTGCCCGGGGCGGACGACAGCCGCCGCAAGGAATACGCCCTGACGGACAAGGGCCGGGAAGCCCTGACCTGGGAACTGGACCGGCTCAAGGAGCTGGTGGAGAACGGAGAAATCGTGTTGGGAGGGGAAGCGTGATGGAAGATAAGAGGAAAGAGCTGCAGGAGCAGCCGGAACAGCCGGAGCTGCCGGAAGAAAGGAAGAAGGAGGCCGACTCGGGTATGGTCCTGGGCATGTGCATCGGCCTGGCCATGGGTGCCGCTATCGGCGCGGTCACCAAGAACCTGGGGCTGTGGATGCCCATCGGCATGTGTCTCGGCATGGTCGTGGGCATGTCCTTCGACAGCGAGAAGAAGGACAAGAAGGACGACGGCGACGATCAGCCGCAGGCATAAAGCAGGGAGGGAGCATGAGCATGAAAAGGGTATTCAAATGGTTTTGGGTGTGGGAATTCGAAAAGGAGGACATGTGGCTCAATAGCATGGCGGCCGACGGCTGGACGCTGTGCCAGATAGGCTGGTGCACCTATTGGTTCGAGAAGACGGACCCTAGCGCCTACGAGGTGCGGCTGGAGTGCCGCAAGCCGGACGAGGCTTATATCTCCTTCGTGAAGGATACCGGCGCAGAGTACATCGGCCACATGATGCAGTGGCTCTACTTCCGCCGCAAAAGCGAGCTGGGGCATTTCGAGCTGAACAGCGATCTGGACTCCCGCATCGAACAGCTCAACAACATGGGCCGCATCCTGCTGCCCATCGGCATCCTCAACCTGGGCATCGGGCTTATGAACCTGCGCTACAATGGCCTGGGCGGTATCAACCTCATTTGCGCCGGGGTTCTTGCCTACGCCTACGGCCGCATCCAGGGCAAGAAGGACGAGCTCCAGCGGGAGCGGCAGCTGCACGAATAAGGAACCTATTGAAAGCTTCGGCCCTTTTCTTTGGAAAGAAAAGGGCCCCAAAAGAAACTTACCTATACTAAAAAGCTTGGGAGTTCTATTCGATTAGTATTCCTAAGCTTTTCTTTTTGGGGCGCCTTTTACTTTTCACTGAAAAGAAAAAGGCGCAGAAAAAAGGTTTACAAAAGTTCCCCTTTCGTGTATACTATCGCCAAACGTGGATCGGGACAGGTAGCGGATGCCTCCCCCTTCAAGCGAGCCGCGGGCGGTGCGAGGCGGCAAGGGGCGCATAGCGTGAGATCACCCGGGAGCGGGGACGTGAACGACGAGTAGCGGCCTCCGGCGGCCCTCCGTTACAGGGGCATACGAGCGGCGCGGCTTTCGGCTGCGCAAGGCGGGTGGTACCGCGGAAGATCAGGTCTTTCGCCCCGTATTGGGGCGGAAGACTTTTTATTTTCAATAAACAGTTGGAGGAGAGTATGTACGACAAAGTATCGACGGATCTGAAGTTCGTGGACCGGGAGAAGCAGGTGCTGGCCTTCTGGAAGGAAAACCATGTGTTCGAGAAGAGCGTGGAGCTCCGCAAGGGCGCCCCCGCCTACACCGTCTTCGACGGCCCCCCCACGGCCAACGGCAAGCCCCACATCGGCCACGTGCTGACCCGGAGCATCAAGGACATCATCCCCCGCTACCGGACCATGAAGGGCTACGACGTGCTGCGCAAGGCCGGCTGGGACACCCACGGCCTGCCCGTGGAGCTGGAGGTGGAGAAGCAGCTGGGCCTCGACGGCAAGGAACAGATCGAGCAGTACGGCGTGGAGCCCTTCATCGAGGGCTGCAAGAAGTCAGTATGGAAATATTCCGCCGAGTGGGCGGACATGTCCGACCGGGTGGGTTACTGGATGGACATGGACGACCCCTACGTGACCTATCACGACGACTACATCGAGTCCGAGTGGTGGGCGCTGAAGACCATCTACGACAAGGGGCTCCTCTATAAGGGCTACAAGATCGTGCCCTACTGCCCCCGCTGCGGCACCGCCCTCTCCTCCCACGAGGTGGCTCAGGGCTACAAGGACGTGAAGGAGACCTCCGCCATCGCCAAGTTCTACCTGAAGGACGGCAGCGGCACCTGCATCCTGGCGTGGACCACCACCCCCTGGACGCTGCCCAGCAACGTAGCTTTGTGCGTCAACGCCCATGAGACCTACGTGAAGGCCCGCCGGGAGGACGGGGTGTACATCCTGGCCGAAGGGCTGGTAAAGAACGTGCTGGGCGAGGACGTGGAGATCATGGAGACCTTCCCCGGCTCCGCCCTCGTCGGCACGGAGTACGAGCCCCTGTTCGACATGAGCGCCGGCTTCAACGGCAAGAAGGGCTACCGGGTGGTGGCGGACAACTACGTGACCTTGGACGAGGGCACCGGCGTGGTCCATATCGCCCCCGCCTTCGGCGAGGACGACAACCGGGTGGGCAAGATCTACGACCTGCCCTTCCTGCAGCTCGTCAACACCTCGGGCCATATGTGCGGCGGCACCCCCTTCGACGGCCTGTTCGTGAAGGACGCGGACAAGCCCGTTCTCGAAGATTTGAAACGGCAGGAGAAGCTGTTCAGCGCGCCCCAGTTCGAGCATAGCTACCCCTTCTGCTGGCGCTGCGACACGCCCCTCATCTACTACGCCCGGGAGGAGTGGTTCATCCGCATGACCGCGGTGAAGGACAAGCTGGTCCGGTTCACCAAGAGCGTCAACTGGATCCCCGAGACCATCCGGGACGGCCGCATGGGCAACTTCGTGGAGAACGTCATCGACTGGGCCGTGACCCGGGAGCGGTACTGGGGCACCCCCTTCCCCGTGTGGGTCTGCCCGGACTGCGGCAAGGTCCATGTGATGGGCAGCAAGGCGGAGCTAAAGTCCATGTCCCCGGACTGCCCGGAGGATATCGAGCTCCACAAGCCCTACATCGACCAGGTCACCGTCCTGTGCCCCCAGTGCGGCGGGCGCATGAAGCGGGAGAGCGTGGTCATGGACTGCTGGTTCGACTCCGGCTCCATGCCCTTCGCCCAGTGGCACTATCCCTTTGAGAACAAGGAGAAGTTCCAGCGCCGGTACCCCGCCGACTTCATCTCCGAGGCCATCGACCAGACCCGGGGTTGGTTCTATACGCTGCTCGCCATCGCGACGCTCCTCTTCGACGAGGCGCCCTTCAAAAACTGCGTGGTGCTGGGTCTTGTCTGCGACAAGGACGGCAAGAAGATGAGCAAGCACCTGGGCAACGTGGTGAACCCCTTCGACGTGCTGGACGCCCAGGGCGCCGACGCCGTCCGCTGGTACTTCTACACGGGCTCCAGCCCCTGGCTGCCCTCCCGGTTCTCCGGCGACGCGGTCAGCGAGTATCAGCGCAAGTTCATGGGCACCCTGTGGAACACCTACGCCTTCTACATCCTCTATGCGGATATCGACGAGTTCGATCCCACCAAGCACCAGCTGCGGCGGGAAAACCTGTCCTTCATGGACCGGTGGGTCCTTTCCAGGATGCAGACCCTGATCCAAACCGTGGACGCTGACCTTAGTGCCCTCAAGATCACCGAGGCGGGCCGGGAGCTCCAAGCCTTCGTGGACGAGCTCTCCAACTGGTACGTGCGCCGGTGCCGGAACCGGTACTGGGGGAGCGAGATGACCGCCGACAAGGAAGCGGCCTACATGACCCTCTACACGGTGCTGAAGGAGCTGACCCTCATCTGCGCCCCCTTCGTGCCCTTCATGGCAGAGAGCATCTACCAGAACATGGTCCGCCGGGTGGAGAAGGACGCACCCCTTAGCGTGCATCTCTGCGACTTCCCCGTGGTGGACGAGAGCCTCATCGACGCCGACCTCGAAAAGAACATGGAGGAGGTTTTGGCCATCGTGACCTTGGGCCGGGCCGCCCGGAACAACGCCGCCATGAAGATCCGCCAGCCCCTTGCCGCCATGTACGTCCAGGGCGAGCCCCTTAGTGATGGCTACGGCACCATCATCGCCGAGGAGCTGAACGTGAAAGCGGTCAGCTTCGTGTCCGACGCCTCCGGGTTCATCTCCTACGCGGTGAAGCCTCAGCTAAGGACCCTGGGGCCCAAGTACGGCAAGCTCCTGGGGGCCATCCGCAATAAGATGGCCGAGCCCGGGGCGGGCGACGAGATCGTGAACGCCATCAAGGCGGAGGGCAAGTACTGCTTTGAGACGGGCGGCCAAGTTGTGGAGCTCACCGAGGCGGACGTGCTGGTCACCGCCGTGAAGAAGGAAGGATTGGTGTCCGAGACCGACGGGCAGGTGACCGTGGTCCTCGATACCAACCTGACGCCGGAGCTCATCGAGCTGGGCTTCGTGCGGGAGCTCACCAGCAAGCTCCAGACCATGCGCAAGGAGGCGGGCTTCGAGGTGGCGGACCATATCCGCATCGGCTACGCCGGCAGCGACAAGGTCAAGGCCGTGTTCGAGAAGTACGCCCGGGATATCGCCGCCGACACCCTGGCCGACGCCGTCTCCGGCGACCTCTCCGGCTACGAGAAGGATTGGGACATCAACGGCGAAGCAGTCCGGCTCTCGGTGGAACGGGTGTAAGGATAGGAGTTTCTTCTGTGCCGCTTTTTCTTTTCAGTGAAAAGAAAAAGCGGCGCAAAAAGAAAAGCTCAAGAAGATAAATTAGACTAAGCATACCATCTATACTGTTTCTTAAGTTTCTCTTTTTGGGCACCTTTTTCTCTTTGTCTAAAGAGAAAAAGCGGCAAAATAAAAAGCAAAAAGGTAACCCCATGAAAGGTCTCGGCACCATCGTCAACGCCGCCGCCATCCTGCTGGGCGGCGGCGCAGGCTTACTGTTTCACAAGGGCATCCCCCCCAAGCTCCAGGAGCGGGTCATGGAGGCCCTGGCCCTGGGCGTGATCCTCATCGGCCTCTCCGGCGCGCTGAAGGGGGAAAAGACCCTGGTCATGATCCTCTCCCTGGCCGTGGGCGCGGCTATCGGCGCCCTCCTCTCCATCGACGACGGCTTCCACCGCCTGGCGGACAAGCTGAGCGGCAAGCTGGTGGGCCCCGACAAGCAGGCGGGCTTCGCCGCCGGGTTCGTCAGCGCGTCGCTCCTCTTCTGCACCGGCGCCATGGCGGTGACCGGCGCGCTCCAGGACGGCTTCTCCGCCGACCACGCCACCCTGTTCGCCAAGGCCCTCATCGACGGCATCTCCGCCATGCTCCTCGCCTCCGCCCTGGGCAGCGGGGTGCTCCTCTCCGCGGCGGCGGTGTTCCTCTACCAGGGCCTGTTCACCGTCCTCGGCATGTTCAGCGCCTCCTTCTTCGCCGCCTCCGCGGTGGAGATGGGCGCGGTGGGCTCCCTTCTCCTGGTGCCCATCGGCCTCAACATGCTGAAGGTCACCCATATCAAGGTCATGGACCTGCTGCCCGCCATCTTTTTACCGATAGTTTTCTGCCTGTTCCTGTAAAGGTTCAGGCTTTTTTCAGGTTCGGAGCGTAGAGTATAGAAAAATCGTGAGGGGGATACCATCATGCGCGCGTTGATCGTGGAGGACGACAGGGCTCTGGCCCGGACGCTGGGCGAGATGCTCAAGAGCGCCCATTTTGAAAGCGACATCAGCTACGACGGGGAAAGCGGCCTCGACAACGGCCTGTCCGACACCTACGACCTCATCGTCCTCGATATCATGCTGCCCAAGAAGGACGGGTTCGCCGTGGCCAAGGAGCTGCGCCGGGCCCGGATCGACACGCCCATCCTCATGCTCACCGCCCGGACCGAGACCGGCGACAAGGTGCGGGGCTTGGACAGCGGCGCGGACTACTACCTGACCAAGCCCTTCGAGATGTCGGAGCTCCTGGCCTGCGTCCGGGCCCTGACCCGGCGGCAGGGGGAGGTGGTCATGGACGAGCTCACCTTCGGGGATTTGACGCTGAACCTGTCCACCTGCGACCTATGCTACGGGGACAAGAAGGTGCGCCTGGGCAAGAAGGAATTCTCCATCATGCGCATCTTCATGACCAACGGCGCGGCCATCGTCAGCAAGGAGACCCTGATCAACAAGGTCTGGGGCTTCGAAAGCGATGCGGAGGACAACAACGTGGAGGTCTACATCTCCTTCCTGCGCAAGAAGCTGGCCTTTCTGGAGGCCCCCGTGCAGATCGCCACCCTGCGCAAGTTCGGCTACCGATTGGAGGCGGTGGAGAAATGATCAAGAAGCTGAAGCGAAGGTTCATCCTCACCAGCATGGCCGTGGTCACGCTGGTGCTGCTCATCGTCACCGGCGTCCTGTTCGTGGGCGCCCGGCGGGTGATCTACGCCGACGCGGACCAGATGCTCAAGCGCTCGCTGATGGTCTCCCTGACGGAGAAGCCCGGCGGCGAAGGCCGGGGCAACCGGTTCGAGCGGGCCGTGGTGCTGACCATCGACCCGGAGACCGGGGCCATCGAGAACAAGGGCGACGCCACCTTGGAGCACTTCTCCGAGGAGGAGCAGCAGGAGCTCGCTAAGGAGGCCGCCCGGGGCGGGAAGCTGAAGAACAAGGGCGTCCGCGCCTCGGTGGAGGAGCGCAACGGGAAGACCTACGTGGCGGTGGTGGACACGGCCATGGAGGACCGGCTGGTGACCGCCGCCGCGAAGGCCCTGGGCCTGTTCGCCGCGGGGACCTGGCTGGCGCTGCTGCTCCTCGTATGGCTCCTGTCGGGCTGGGCCGTGAAGCCCATGGCCCAGGCCTGGGACATGCAGCGGCAGTTCGTGGCGGACGCCTCCCACGACCTCAAGACCCCGCTGACCGTCATCTTGAGCAACAGCGAGCTGTTGAAGCAACAGAGCGTTGACGACACGCCGGAGCTGGACCGGATCGAGGCCGCCGGGCGGCGGATGAAGGACCTGGTCCAAAAGATGCTGACCCTGGCCAGGATGGAGGACGACCCCAACCGGGGCGCCTGGGAGAGCATGGACCTCAGCGACATGGTCATGGAAAGCGCCCTCGCTTTCGAGGCCACGGCCTTCGAGAAGGGGCTCACCATCGAGGAGAACGTGGAGAGCGACCTCATCGTCAAGGGGAACCGAGCCCAGGTCCAGAGCGTCCTCGAATGCCTGCTGGACAACGCCTGCAAGTACGCCGCCCCGGGCAGCGCCATCTCCGTGTCCCTGGAGAAGGCAGGCAAGAAGGCCAAGCTCACCGTCCACAACACCGGCTCCTACATCCCCGCCGAGGACCTGCCCCACGTGTTCGAGCGCTTCTACCGGGCGGACAAGAGCCGCACCGCCTCCGAGAGCTCCGGGCTGGGCCTCGCCATCGTGCAGAGCGTAGCGGAGAGCATGGGCGGCAGCGTCTTAGCCGAGAGCAACGAAGCAACTGGTACCAGCTTCACGGTGCAGCTGCCTCGGGAAAACAGCTGATCTTTCAAAACAAAAGCGGTCCTGCCGTAGGGGCGGGGCCGCTTTTTTGCATACTTTGCCGCGAAACGGACCATGCTTTTCCTATCGAACGAAAAGGAGGAAAGGCCATGACCCGTTCCACGTACCTGTATCTGCTGCTGGGGCTGCTGCTGCTCACCATCGCCCTGGCGGTGCTGCTGCCCCGCTTCCGGCGGGAGAAGGCGCCCGGGGGCCAGGGCCTCTACAGCGTGGACAGAACCAACTACTTCCCCTCCCCCTCCGGGGACGGGCCCTGCCGCACCCGCTTCTACCCCACGGACCCCATCGGCGTCGGCCGGGCCTGCCCCGGGGATCGGGAGATCCGGCGGCGGGAAAGCGTCCGGCGGGAGGAGCGCTCATGACAGACCAGGAATACCAAAAGCGGGTCAACCAGCTGCTGCCCCGGTCGAAGACGGGGCTCATGTGCCTGAAGGCCTTCCTGGTGGGCGGCCTCATCTGCTGCCTGGGCCAGCTCGTCTCGGACCTGGGCAAAACGTATCTGGGCCTTAACAAGGATGAGGCGGGGGCCCTGTGCTCCATCAGCCTCATCTTCCTGGCGGGGCTCTTGACGGCCCTGGGGGTCTTCGACAGGATCGCCAGCTTCGCCGGGGCGGGGACCGTGGTGCCCATCACGGGCTTCGCCAACTCCATCGTGGCCCCGGCCATGGAGTTCCGCTCGGAGGGCCTCATCACCGGCACTGCCGCCAAGCTCTTCCAGATCGCCGGGCCGGTGCTGGTCTACGGCATCGGGTCCAGCGTCCTCTACGGGCTCCTTCTAATCCTCTTCGGCATAGGGTAAGCAAAAACGCCTGCACGGTCGTGCAGGCGTTTTATTCGGTCGCTTTCTTATCTCTGGGTGGCGCTGCCGCGGCCCAGCTTCTTGCCGGTCTTCTTGTCGAAGAGGATCAGACCCTTGCCGTGGAAGTCGAAGCGCATGGGGCTGTTGGCCTTGTAGTCCACGCTTCCGAACTCCACGCTGGTGACCAGCTGGTCGCCCACGGTCATCTGCACCGTGGTCTCCATGCCGGCGGGCAGGGCCGCGTAGACCTTGCCCTCCATGCCGCCGGTGCCCAGGCGGATGAACTCGGGCCGGACGCCCAGGACCACGTCCTCCCCCTCCGGGGCGCCCATGGGGGCGTCGCTCTCGAAGAGGAAGCTGTTGTCCAAGGTGGTGAGCTCCCCGTGGGTGTCGTCCAGCACCCGGAGCTTGGCGGGCAGGAAGTTCATGGTGGGGTTGCCCACGAAGTCAGCCACGAACAGGTTGGCCGGGTTGTTGTAGACCTCCAGAGGCGGATCGTACTGCTGCAGCACGCCGTCCTTCATGAGGCAGATCCGGGTGGCCAGCGTCATGGCCTCCAACTGATCGTGGGTCACGTAGACGAAGGTGGAGTCGGTCTCCGCGTGGAGGCGCTTCAATTCCGTCCGCATCTCCAGGCGCAGCTTGGCGTCCAGGTTGGAGAGGGGCTCGTCCATGAACAGCACCTTGGGCTTGGGGGCCAGGGTGCGGGCGATGGCCACACGCTGCTGCTGACCGCCGGAGAGCTCGCTGGGATAGCGCTTCTCGAACTGCTCGATCTTCAGCATGGCCAGCATCTCGTCCACCCGCTGGCGGATCTTGTCCTTGGGCCACTTCAGGTTTTCGAGGCCGAAGGCGATGTTCTGGTAGACCGTCATGTGGGGCCACAGGGCGTAGTTCTGGAAGAGGAACCCGATGTCCCGCTTGGCGGGGGAGATGTTGATGCCCTTCTCGGAGTCGAACACCACCGTGTCGCCGATGGTGATGCGGCCCTCCGTGGGGGTCTCCAAACCTGCAATCTGGCGCAGGGTGGTGGTCTTGCCGCAGCCGGAGGGGCCCAGCAGGGTGATGAACTCGCGATCCTCGATCACCATGTTGAGATCGTCCACCGCGACGAACTTATCGAATCGTTTGGTAACGTGTTCCAGTATGATTTTCGGCATTTTCCTTAACCTCCTACACCTTTGTCGATGCTTGCGCCGGTGAGCTTGTTGACGGCGAACTGGATGACCAGCACAAAGATGATGATCAGCAGGTTGATCGCGTTGCTCGCCTGATTAAGACCCGTGCGGCTGTACTCCTGCAGGACCGTGGTGACCAGCGTAGTGTAGCTGGCGGCCAGCAGGACGAATAGGCTCATCTCACGCATGCAGGAGATGAACGGGAGCAGATATCCGCTCATGAAGCTGGACTTCTGGATGGGGAACAGGACCTTCGTCATGCGCTTCCACCAGGGGATGCCCATGATGACGGCGGCCTCCTCGATCTCCCCGGAGAGCTGCAGCATGGCGCTGGTGCCCGTGCGGGAGGCGAAGGGCATGAACTTGATGGCGCCCACCATCAGCAGCAGGAAGAAGGAGCCGTCCAGCCAGGTGAACCCCTTGGTGTACGACAGGGCGAGGTACACGGCGCCGAAGCTCATGGACGGAATCAGGTACGGCAGGAAGGCGAGGTCCGACACCAGCGTGGCGGCCTTGCTGCCCCGCTTGCGGGCCACGGCGTAGCCGATGAGGATGCCGAAGGTGCCGGCGCACAGGGAGACCAGGATGCTGAGCAGGAGGCTCCGGCCCATGGCCTTCCACATGGTGGCGCTCATCAGGATGCCGATGGTATCGCCCTTGTTGCTGCCCTCAAAGGGCTCCTTGGAGAACCAGTACCGGAGGGTGAAGCTGGACCAGTCGCCGGGGACCTCCAGCAAGCTCTCCATGGCGAAGGAGACCAGCGGCATGATGGCGAAGAAGGCCACGATGATGACCAGGATGATGGCCACCGCCTTCCGGGCCTTGCCCAGCTTGACCAGGGACACCTGACCGGATTTGCCGGTGACGGTGGTGAAGCTCTTGCGCTTGCCGGTGAACCAGTTGTTCAGGGTCAGGATGCCGATGGAGAACATCATCAGCACGATGGCCACCACGTAGCCCTGGCCCTTGGTGAAGCCTGTGTTGATCAGGTTCCGCATCTGGACGGAGATGGACACGAAGTTGTTGCCGGAGTTGATGGAGCTCTTGTTGAGGAAGAAGGGGACGGTGAAGGAGCTGATGGAGCTGGAGAACACCAGCAGCACCGTGCTCACCAGGGCGGGGAGCACGATGGGCAGCGTCACCTTGTAGAGGATCTTGAAGCGGCTGGCTTTCAGGACCGTGGCGGCCTCCTCCAAGTTGGCGTCCATGTTCCTCAATATGCCGCCGATCAGGATGTAGGCGAAGGGGGCGTAGTGGAGTCCCAAGCTCATGGCGCAGGGCACCAGGCCGTAGACCATGGACTCCGGCACGCAGATGCCGGTGACGGACTGCAATATGCCCATGCCCGCGTTGATCTGGGTATTCTTAAAGAAGTTCTCCCAGAACATGGCCATGGACCAGCTGGGCATGATGTAGGGGAAGACGAAGACGGTGGAGATGAATTTCTTGGCTGGCAGGTCCGATCGGGTGATGAACCAGGCCACCACCCCGCCGAACACCACGGCCACGACGCAGGCCAGCGCGGCCATCAGGGCCGACTGGCCCAGGGGCACCCAGAACTTGGTGCTGGCGTAGTTGTATTCCTTGCTGGTCAGAAGCTCGGTCCAATGGTGGAACGTCCAGGAACCGTCCTCCACGCCCTCCTGATCGATCCAGATGGCCTCCTGATTGCCGTTGACCTTGAAGGAGCCGATGAGGAGCGTGCTCAGCGGCAGTACCACGGTCAGCAGCAGGAAGATCAGGAAGACGATGGTGATCACGTTGGCCGGCTTGGAGAAATAGGACCTGAGGCTGTTGCCCAGCGTTTTTTTGTTGCGCATGCGCGGGCCTCCTCTCTCTCCGAGATTGCTCGGATGGTTTTCAATAGGTCAGGGGAGGGCCGCAGCCCTCCCCTGCAGTGCAGTTGGTGCCTTATCCTGTTGCAGAGAGCTTATTTGCCCGCCATCTGCATGTTGATGAACTTGACGGCAGAGCGGTACGCGGTGTCGAGGTACTCCACGTCCTCCACGATGCACTGCTCCTTCCACACGGCCAGAGCCGGGTCGCCTTCCACGGAGGGGATGTTCTGGTTGCTGCTGTAATAGCCCAGGATGCCGCCCCAGCCGGCGTTGAAGCCTTCCTCAGAGAGGAGGTAGTGGATGAACAGGCAGGAAGTGTAGGGGAGCTGGGCGGTCTCGGGGATCAGCATCCACATGTTGTAGACGAAGCCGTCGAAGCCTTCCACGTCGTTGTTCCAGCCGGCGGCGGTGACGGTCTTGGTGTAGTACTGATCGGTGTCCTTGTAGTCGGCCTTGTAGTACTCGTAATCCTTCAGCTTGCAGAGACCGGCGAAGATGATGCGGCCGTCGTCAGCGTAGTTGTTGATGGCCTTGACCTCCTTGGAGTCGGAGGAATGCCAGTAGCCCACGTTCTTGATGAACTCGGCCACGAACTTGAAGCCGATGTTGTCGTAGCTCACTTCGTCGTCGGCGGGGTTGTAGTCCTTGCCGAAGTAGCTCTTGTAGGCGGCGGTCAGCTTCTCGCAGGCGGGCTCGCTGGTGAGCATGATGAGGAAGTTCATGTTGATGTCCTCACCCAGGGGGCTCTGATAGGAGACGTTGTGGAGGCCCTTGAGGGACGCGCCGTCCACACCGGTCATCTGCCACACGTTCTTGAGCTGGTCGGCGCCCACCTTGGTGTTGTCATACATGAAGACCTTGTTGAAGGTGACGCCCACCAGGGGGTTCTGATCGGACTCGGCGATGTTGTACTCGTCGCCCTGTGGCACGTAGCTGAGGAGGAACCCGGTGTCCAGCATGGCGTTCTTCAGGAAGGACGCATCCTGGATCATGACGAAGTCGGCGATGTAGCTGCCGGCCTTCTGGGCGGCGATGAGCTTGGGCTGATACTCGCTGCCCTTCTTGCTGTTGTAGGCGGTGCGGCCAGCGGCGAAGGCGTACTTCTCCTCAAACTTGGCCAGGGCTTTCTTGACGCCGGAGGTCAGGGAGTCGGCGTTGAAGGTCAGGGAGGGGTTGTCCTCCAGCTCCTTCTTGGCGGCGGCTTCCAGCTCTTCGACGGTCATGCCCTCGGCGGCCTTGATGGCGGCGGCCACGGGCCCCAGGTTCTCGGCGGGCGCCTCGGTCTTGGCCTCGGGCTCCGTCTTTGTCTCGGTCTTGGTTTCCGTCTTGGTTTCGGTCTTGGTCTCGGCCTTGGGCTCGGTCTTGGTCTCCGCGGTCTTGCTGCCGCAGGCGGCGAGGGCCAGCACCATGATGAGGGCCAGTGCCAGTGCGAGGATGCGTTTCATGTTCTTTTGTCCTTTCCTTTTATTTTTTCAGGTTAGTATCGTCTCGGCATCGCTGCCGAAGGTCCCATTTTCAGGCTTTGCCCGCGCTGCCGAAGACTTCGGTGATGCGCTTTGCCACCATGTCCTCCACCGCCGTGCGGGCCGGCCCCAGGAAGGTGCGGCCGTCGAACTTGGCGGGGTTCTCGAAGAGCTGCTTGCGGATCTCGCCGAAGAAGCAGACCCGGATGTCCGTGCCCACGTTGATCTTGCACACGCCCATGGTGGACGCCTTGCGGAGCATGTCCATGGGGATGCCGATGGCCTCGGGCATCTTGCCGCCGTAGGTGTTGAAGATCTCCAGCCGATCGTGGGGCACGGAGGACGCCCCGTGGAGCACCAGGGGGAAGCCGGGCATCTTCTCGCCGATCTCCTCCAGGATGTCGAACCGAAGCTGGGGCTTCTGGCCGGGCTTGAACTTGTAGGCGCCGTGGGCCGTGCCGATGGCGATGGCCAGGGAGTCGATGCCGGTGCGCTCCACGAACTCCACCGCGTCGTCCGGATGGGTGAACTGGCCGTACTTGTCGTCCACCACGATATCGTCCTCGATGCCCGCGATGGCGCCCAGCTCGCTCTCCACCACCACGCCCCTGTCGTGGGCGTACTGGACCACTTCCTTGGTGAGGGCGATGTTCTTCTCGAAATCGTAGGCCGAGGCGTCGATCATGACGGAGGTGAAGCCGTTGTCCACGCACTGTTTGCAGAGCTCCACGCTCTTGCCGTGATCCAGGTGGATGGCGAAGGGGATGTCCATCTCCTCCGCCGCTGCCTCCGCCGCCTTGCGGACGTAGGCCGGATGGATGAACTTCAGCGCGCCTTCGCTGAAAGCGACGATGACGGGAGACTGGGCCTTCTTCGCGCCGGACAGGACACCCTGCATGATGTCGATGTTGTCCACGTTGAACGCGCCGATGGCGTACGCTCCCTCGTAGGCCTTCCGAAACATTTCCTTTGTCGTAACAAGCGCCATGCCATACCCTCCTTATACGCATTGATCCGCCGATCCTCTCCCAGGTACATAGGGGCATCGGACACGATCTTTTTTTACAATTTTATGACGGCGGCATTTCCCTGTCAAGGCATTTTTGTTAGCAGCTGCTATCGAATTGACAAATCTAACCAGCTTCGGTATCATGGGGGACAGACGAGAAAAAGGAGCGTGCGAGAAGTGGACCTCATCATCCTGTCCGGCCTGCCCGCCAGCGGCAAATCCACCGTGGCTAAGGCGCTGCAGGGGGCCTTCCCCTACCCCATCCTGGAGAAGGACCGCATCAAGGAATGCCTGTTCGACACCCTGGGCTTTGAGAGCCACGCGGAGAAGCGGCGGCTGGACGCGGCGGCGGCCCGGATCCTGCTGCAAACGGCGGAGGACATCCTACAGGCGGGCGGGAGCCTGATCCTGGACAACAACTTCGACACCGCCGCCGGGGCAGCCCTCCGCGCGCTCCAGGAGCGCTGCAGGCCCCGGAGCGTCACCGTCCTGCTCACCGCCGACGAGGACGCCCTCTACGAACGGTATCTCGCCCGAGACCAGGCCCACACCCGGCACCCGGGCCACGCCCTGTCGGACCGGTACCCGCCGCTGCCGGGGGACCCGGCCGTATCGCCCCAGGCCCGGGAAGGCTTCGCCCGTCGGTATCTCGATCGGGGCATGGGCCAGGTCAACTGGGAGGGTCCGGTGCTCTCGGTGGACACCACGGACCTTGCCGCCCTGGACCGGGAGGCCCTCATCGCCCAGGTGCGCTCCGCCCTGGAAAGCCAGGCCTAAAGGCTGAAAACAAAAAAACAACAGGGGCTGTCTCCGTCCGGGACAACCCCTGTTTTCTATTCCTTTGCCCATGCGACAGCATGGATTTCGCTGCGCCGCAGGCGCTATTTCGCTTGCCCATCGGGCAAATTCAGCTCACCGAAGGTGAATATCACTTGCTTTTGTGGTCCTCGGCCACCACGCCGTCGTGGAAGGCGTCCAGCAGGAGGAGCAGATCGTCGATCTGTTTTTGGAGCTCCCGGCCCGTGTCGGTCTCCTTGATCTTCTGGCGGGCCTCCAACAGCTCGAACACGTTGGTGGAGGAGGAGATGTCGAAGTTCTCGGCGATGGCCCGCTTGCGGCCCACGAAGGGCTGGTGGGCCACGATGCGGAAGCTGTAGGAGGTGTAGATCAGGGTGTAGCCGGCGATGCCGGAGGTGGACTGATACGCCTTGCAGAAGCCGCCGTCGATGACGATCAGCTTCCCCCCGGCCTTTAGCGGGCTCTCCCCCTTCTTGGCCTTCACGGGCACGTGGCCGTTGATGATATGGCAGTGGGGCCCCTCCAGGCCGAACTCCTGCAGGATCTTCTCGCAGATGTCCTTCCGCTCATAGAGGGAGTAGTAGGGGTTTTTGGCCTCGGTCCAGGAGCTTTCGTCCTTGATGAGTCGGCGCTCGAAGGTGGTCATCCGATCCTTGCCGAAGATGGGGCTGTTGCGCCCGGCCCACAGGAACCAGAGGAAGTCCATGCCCAGCTCCCGCTCGGGGGTGCCCATCTTATAGTAGTAAGCCCGGCGGGCGGCGGCGTCGGCGTAGTCCAGGAAGTCCTTGCCGCTGCGGTCCACCCCGTCCAGGTTGAAGGTGAGGAAGTTCCCCTCCTTGTCCATGGGGATGCAGCCGTGGAACAGCAGATTCCCGTTGTAGATCTTGTAAATGCTGCCCTTTGAATACAGGAAGCGGATGTGGCGCTGGAGCTTCTCGCTGTTGAGGAAGGAGCTGGTGAGCTGGTCGATGACGGAGCTCTCCTCCGGCGTCAGTGTGTAGGGGTCCTTGGGGTCCACGGTGGGGAAGTCCACGTCGTCCAGGGGCCAGGTGGTGCCGTTGATGGTGACGCACTTGTTCTCGTAGTCGATCTTATCGAGGAGGAGCCGATCCTCCATGCCGTACTCCGGGTGCCGCAGGATCTTCTGGCCCTCCAGCTTGAAGAGGATCACGGTGATGGCCTTGTGCATCCGGGCGGACAGGAGCTTGTCCTTCTCGGACACGCCCAAAGCCTCCTCGCCCATGAGCTTCACGGCGAAGCGGGACACGTCGGCGTTCTTGTACACCTCGTTGGCGAACACGGACAGGGGCCGAAGGGAGATGCCATAGCCCGTCTCCACCACCTCCAGGTTGTTGTAGTGGATGGAGTTGGACACCACGGTGGCCACCAGCGTCCGGGAGCCGGAGGCCGCACCCATCCACAGGATGTCGTGGTTGCCCCACTGGATGTCCACGCTGTGGTGCTTCAGCAGGGAGTCGCAGATGATGTCCGCCCGGGGCCCCCGATCGAAGATGTCGCCCACCAGGTGGAGCCGGTCCACGGCGGCCCACTTGATGAGGGCGCAGATGGCGGCGATCAGGTCCGGGGCCTGGCCGATGGCGATGATGGTGGAGATGATGTTCTCGAAGTAGTCCTTCTTGTCCAGATCCTCCCCGTGGGTGTAGAGGAGCTCGTCCAGGATGTAGGCGAAGTCGGGGGGCAACGCCTTGCGGACCTTGGACCGGGTGTACCGCTCGCTGGTGGCCCGGGCCACCTGGATGAGCCGGTGGATGGTGATCCGGTACCACTCGTCCAGGTCCTTGATCTGGGGCTCGATCTGCTCCAGCTTCTCCTTGGGATAGTAGATGAGGGTGGCCAGCTGGTTGAGCTCGTCCCGGGAAACCACGTTGGCGAACAGCTCGTCCAGCCGCTCCCGGATCACGCCGGAGCAGGAGTTGAGGATGTGGAGGAAGGCCTCGTGCTCCCCGTGGACGTCGGAGATGAAGTGCTCGCAGCCCTTGGGCAGGTTCATGATGGCGTTCAGGTTGATGATCTCCGTGGCCGCGGCCCGGACGGTGGGGAACATGCGGGCGAGCATTTTGAGATAGCGCAGGTCATTTTCCGTGTACGTGCGATGCTTTGCCATGGTCAGGTCTCCTTATATGCTGTTTTATTGTGAGATATGCGAAAGGACGCGCCGCTTACAGCAGCACGTCCTCCTGATCGGACTGTTCGCTCGTGGCTCGCTCCTTATCGTGGGAATGCTCCCGATCCACCTCCCAGGAGATGAGGAAGGAGATGGCGCCGTGGAGCACCACCATGCCCGCCACGATGGCCAGCTCGATGGGGGTGCGGACCAGCACCAGCCGGACGATCTCCGCGCAGAGCATGATGATGAGGGCGATGTTCATGAATCGGGTCAGGGACAGGGTTATGTGGGGCTTGTGCCGGATCAGCATCCAGACGGTCTTGCCGCTGCCGTAAAGCAGGATGCCCATGGCGGCGATCTCCAGCAGCTCGATGCCCGCTTGAGCGATGTAGGTGGTGACGGTCGTCAACAGTTCCATGCGCCATGCCCTCCCAGGATTGTTATATAAAGTATAGCACGAAGGGGGGCGGCGGCGCAAGGCTTTTTCATGATGTCCGTTCCCAGAGGAAAAGGCAGAGGCACAAAATCGTCCCGGGCACCATAGTATACCAATACTATTTTTCAGGAGGTCCGCCTATGCTCCCTCTCTCCCGCCTGCCGCTAGGGAAAGCCGCCCGCATTTTGTCCCTGTCCGCTGAGGAGCCCCTAAAAGGGCGGCTGCTGGACCTGGGCTTCGTGCCCGAGGGCGAGATCACGCCCCTGTACGCGGCCCCTCTGGGGGACCCCCGGGCGTACCTCGTGTGCGACACGGTCATCGCCCTACGGCAGAAGGACGCGGCCACGGTGGCCGTGGCGGAAGTATGACCCCCGTCGTGGGCCTCTGCGGCAACCCCAACGTGGGCAAGAGCACCCTGTTCAACGCCGCCACGGGCCTTCGGCAGCACACGGGCAATTGGACGGGCAAGACCGTGGGTCTCCAATCGGGCACGGCCAAGGTGGACGGGCGGGCCCTCACCCTGGTGGACGTGCCGGGGACCTACTCCCTCCGGCCCGTGTCCGAGGAGGAGCGGGCGGCGGAGGACTTCGTCCGATCCGGCCGGGCGGACGCCTGCATCGTGGTCCTGGACGGCACCAGCCTCCGGCGGAGCCTGCCCCTGGCTTTAGAGATCCTGGCGGTGCAGCCCCGGACGGTGCTGTGCGTGAACCTGCTGGACGAGGCGAAGAAGCAGGGCGTCCAGGTGGACACGGCAGCCCTTTCTAAGGCCCTGGGCGTGCCGGTGGTCGGCGCGGCGGCCCGCAGCGGCCGGGGGGTCCGGGAGGCCCTGCGCGGGGCCTTGGCTTTGGTGGACGGGCCCGCGCCGAAGCCGGAGCCCCTGGCCCTTCGGCCCGGGGAGACCTGGGCGGAGGCCTGCCACCGGCGGGCCGGGGAGCTGTGCGCCCTGGCCGTCCGGCAGGGGGACGGAGCCGCCCGGGACCGGCAGCAGCGGGCGGATCGGCTCCTGACGGGGCGGCTTTTGGGTGTCCCCGCCATGCTGCTCCTCCTTGGGCTGGTGTTCTTTCTGACGCTGAAAGGGGCCAACTACCCCTCGGCCCTGCTGGAACGGGGGTTCTCCGCCCTGGGCGGGTGGCTCCGCCGGGGGCTCACGGACCTGGGGGCGCCGCCCTTCCTGATCGGGGCGCTGATGGACGGGGTCTACGGCACCACAGCCACGGTGGTGGCGGTGATGCTGCCGCCCATGGCCCTGTTCTTCCCCCTGTTCACCCTTTTGGAGGATTTGGGGTACCTGCCCCGGGTGGCCTTCAACCTGGACCGCTGCTTCGCCTGCTGCCACGCCTGCGGCAAGCAGGCTTTGACCGTGTGTATGGGCTTCGGGTGCAACGCCGTGGGCGTCACGGGCTGCCGGATCATCGACTCCCGGCGGGAACGGCTCATCGCCATCCTGACCAACGCCGTTACCCCCTGCAACGGCCGGTTCCCGGCGCTCCTGACCCTGTGCACCGTGTTCTTCGGCGGCGGGCTCCTGTCGGCGGGGCTCATGGTGGGCCTCATGGCCTTCTCGGTGGCCATGACCCTGGGCCTCTCCTTCCTGCTGT
Source organism: uncultured Eubacteriales bacterium (assembly GCA_900319345.1). Lineage (GTDB taxonomy): Bacteria > Bacillota > Clostridia > Christensenellales > CAG-138 > RUG472. The sequence continues at coordinate 35,360 of ONNZ01000006.1, read as the reverse complement.
CCCGGACCATCCTTCGGGGCCAGCCCTCCGCCTACACCCTGGAGCTGCCTCCCTTCCGCAGGCCCCAGGTGGGGAAGGTGATCGTCCGGTCCCTTCTCGACCGCACTTTGCGGATCCTCCTCAGGGCGGTGACGGTGGCGGCCCCCTGCGGCCTTATCCTTTTCCTGCTGGGGAGCCTGCCCAAGGAGGGCCCCTCCCTCCTTTCCCGGCTGGTGCGCCTGCTGGACCCGGTGGGCAGGGCCTTCGGCCTGGACGGGGCCATCCTCTCCGGCTTCCTGCTGGGCCTCCCGGCCAACGAGATCGTCCTCCCCCTGACCCTGCAGGGCTACGGGGCCGTGGGCGCCCTGCCCTCCACCGCCTCCGGCGCCCTGGGCCCGGCCCTCCTCGCGGCGGGGTGGACCCGGTGGACGGCCCTCGCCTTCATGGTCTTCAGCCTCCTCCACTTCCCCTGCTCCACCACCCTCTTGACCATCAAAAAGGAGACCGGCTCCTGGGGCTGGACCCTCCTTTCGGCCCTTCTGCCCACTATCTTCGGTCTCCTGGTGTGCCTGATTATTCGAATACTAACGATATGATGGATTACTGCTCGTCCTGCCTGCGGCCCAATTCGTTCATATATCCGGCAGTGATGATACCGGCGGGCAGAGCCACAATGGCAATTCCGAACAAAGAAGATACCATCGTTATGACTCTGCCCAATGTTGAAACGGGATATATATCACCATATCCCACTGTCGTCAGTGAAACCGTAGCCCAATATATGGCCTCAAAAAAGGATTCGAACGAATCCGGTTCAACGTTGAAAATGATTAATGCAGAAATCAATATGTACCCTGCGGCCAAAGCGCAAACCGATATTAGTGAATCCTTGGAGGACCGGAGCACATTGCCAATAATAGCAAAGCTTTTAGAATACCGCATGGCCTTGAACACCCGGATCACCCGCATAGCCCTAAGCATTCGCAACACGCGCAACACCTTGAACCCGCTGTTCACGAGTGTCAACGACGGCAGGATGGACAGTAAGTCGATCACCGCCATGGGTGAAAGTGGATATTTGATAAAGGACCAGGCTTCATGCCTTTCAAACTTATAGTCCGCAGTAGCCCAACGCAAGAAATAGTCAACGATAAACACAGCCACCGTGACTTTATCAACCACCTTGAAAAAGGTGTTCTCTATCTTGAAGGCCAGCGGAATCAAGCTCAGCACTATCATTACGATCATCATATAATCGTATGCGGCGCTAAGTCTGTCCTCATAATCGGCTTTTTCTATGATTTTAAAAATGCGCTTCCTCGTCATTCTCTTTTACCCCTATCGCTTTGACAACATCTATTACGGATGGCATCTGCCACAAGGGGCATACCCTGCCGCAACGGCTTCCTCTCTTGTCCCATAGAAGTTTTTTCTATGATTGTCTTTTATGTCTTTCACGCTGGAACAGCTCGGATAATGAAACTTCTTTGTGTTCGTATTGAGAACATATGTGACTTTCGGAGCCTCCGTTGCCTGCGGTCCGCTTCTGTCAGCACCCGTTGCGGATGCCTCTGCGCCTTCCTTTACGCTTTCACCTGTTGCATAATCGATCACGATTCCTGGTTGGATATTGAACGCAAACACATTAAAGCACAATGCGCCTCTGTCCTCCACCGAGTATGCTTCCATCTGTACCCCCGAAGCTACCAAATCATTCCCGGCATAAACAGGTGTGCAACGATAAATCACATGATTTTTTGTGCGAGAAATGTAGTCCGCTACCTGCGATTCAAATATAACCATGCTGCCTGTATTCAAATATCTCGTCCCGGTAAACAGGTTTTCCGGAGTTGCATTGTCACCACACAGCATGAACGCGATCACATGAGAGCGGTTGTACAGATACCTGTCCTCTCCAAGATCATCATATTGCGTTGCCTGCCAGCCGGAAGGATAAACATTTCCCATGTTCCCCCTTGCCTGTGTTGGAAGCGTTTCCGGCCCCAAACAGGCCATGGCCGCCCCGGTTCGTCCAAGAGCGTCCAGCCGAGAAAAGAGCACGTAAGGCGTGGAGTTGATCTGCCAGACATAAAAATCCGGTTGATTGTTTTGAAGGACTACGTAATCGGTACCATCATACAACGGTATTTCCGAGAGTGTGGAAACTGGTACCGCATCGCTGGTGGAGGCCTCCGCGTATGTTGTCGCGCCTACACACAGTAAAGAAATAATCAGGATAAAAGCTGTTATTCTTTTCATGGCTCTCTCCTATAATAAACTATGATTATTATAGCTTCTTGTATTGTTTTTCGCAAGGCAGGGAAAAGTCAATAAGAAAACAGCTGAAAAGGCGCATAAAATAGCGTCCTCTTCTCAAGTGAAAGCTATGAAAAACGGGACGGGCAAGCCCGTCCCCTACGATACAACAGCGTCGATCCCGCCGCAGGGGAGGGGCATGCCCCTCCCGTCGGCTCCTCTTTCAAAGGAGCAATCCTGTGATCTCAAAAAGGGCTACGAAGCCCACGATCACCAGCATCAGGGCCGTGCCGCAGCCGATGCCCATCCTGTCGTTTTTCCGCGCCTCCTGGAGCGTGTCCACATAGGCGGCAAACTGCTCCACCTCCTGATCCAGATACCCGTAGTTGTTGTCCATATCGCTTGCCTCCTCTCTTGTGATGAAGCAAGCATATCAAAGTAATTGTCCCATTCGCAGGACTTTGGCACCGGGTCACGAAAGGTTCACGGATGGGTCACGGGCTGTTAAAATTCACCCTTGCGCCGCCAGTTTGTCCCGGCGAGCGTTGATTGAGTAGAGGATCAGATCCACGCTGACCATGAGGATGTCGGCGATATAGAACCAGACGGAATAGGCCAAAGTACCGGTCTGGCGGTAGGCGTAGAGCTTGCCGAAGAGGCCGATGAGGTAGCCGATGATGACCAGCACCTCGAAGACGACGCTCTTGCCCTTGGCGGTCCTGGTCCTGAGGGCCTTGGCGATGTTGAAGGGCCAGGAGCACCCGAACAGGCACAGCATGGCGATCTCGCAAAATTGTGGTATAGTCATGATCCTTTCTCCTTTCTGTCGTCAGCAGCCCGCCTTGACCCGTTGGAGCTGGGCCTGGAACGCGTCCATGACCTCTCGGGGGGCGGTGATGGCGGCCTCCCCGTCGAGGCCGAAGAGCCAGCCGAAGAACTGGGGGCTCACGGCCACGGTGGTGCGGATCTGGAAGTGGTCCTCATCCACGGAGGTGACGGCCACATCCTTGCCGAAGGTATCGATGACCACGCCGATCATCCGGTTGGAGAAGCGGAGGGTGACGGTCTGCTCCTCCCCGCCGAACATGGAGAAGTTCTTCCGGGTGTACTCCCCCATCTCCTTCTCGGGCAGCAGGTCCTTCCCCTGGCGGTACATCTCCGTGACCCGGATGCCGTCCATCTTGTCCACCCGAAAGTGCTTGATCTTCCCGGCCTCACTTTCATAGGCGATCAGGTAGTAGTTCTCCTCCGCCCAGGAGAGGGCCAGGGGGCTCACCCGGTAGGGGCGGCCGTTGCGGCGGAACTTCTTCTCCTTGGTGAGGGTGTAGGAGCAGTACCGAAACTCGATCTGCTTATCCTCGGCGATGGCCTGGTGGATGGCGTCCACGTTGTAGTAGATGGACTCGTTCATGCTCTTGATCCGGTTCTTCACGTACAGCTGCCGCTTCATGAGGGCAGCCTCGTGGACGCTCATGAGCCCGGCTAGCTTTCGGATGAGCTGCATGGTCTTGCGCTCCGTGATGAACTTGCTGGACTGGACGCTGTCGATGAGGAGCTTGATCTCCGGCAGCTCGAAGTCCCGCTCGCCCACGTAGTAGCCCGCGGACCGGCCCCGGCTGCCGTGAACATCCAGCCCGAAGTCCCGCAAGGTCTCGATGTCGCTGTAGATGCTCTTGCGCTCGGCCCTGATCCCGGCCTCGCTGAGCCTGCTGATGATGTCCTCCGTGGACAGGGGATGGTCCTCATCGCTCTCCTGCAGCAGCAGCCGCATGACGTACAGGACCTTGGCCTTTTGGTTGATGGTTCTGGGCATATCCTTTCCCTCCTATAGAATGCGGATGGGGCCGTCGAAGCGGATGGTCCGCTCCCGGCCGGAATCGAATCGGATGACGATGCACTGCTGGTCCTTTTGGACCTCCAAAACGGTGCCCTTGCCGAACAGGGCGTGCTCCACCCGGACGCCGGGAGAGAGGGGGTCCTGGGGCGGGGCCATGCGCCGCTGGGTGGATCGGATGTAGCGCCGGGCCTCCCCCTCCCAGGCCGGGTCCAGCTCAACAAGATACTGTAAGTGCTCCTTCCCCATCTCAAACAGGAACCGGGAGGGGTACCGGGCCGTGCCCTCGTGGGAGACCCCGGCGGCCTCGGTGAGGGTCAGGGTCTTTTCCGCCCGGGTGCAGGCCACGTAACAGAGGCGGCGCTCCTCCTCCATGCGCTCCGCGGTGTCGGTCTTGCGGCTGGGGAAGACGCCCTCGTTGAGGCTGGCCACGATCACGTGGGGGAACTCCAATCCCTTGGCGTTGTGGACGGTCATGAGCTTCACGGAGTCCTTCCGATCCTCCCGGTCCCGGTCCGTGAAGAGGGCTACCTCCGAGAGGAAATCCTCCAGGGTGCAATCTTCGCCCGCGCTGGTTTCATATTCCTCCAAGCTTTGCAGCAGCTCCGCGATGTTGTCGAGCCTGTCCCCGTCCCCCAGCTGCTTCAACATCTTCATGTACCCGCTTTCGGTGAGCAGGTGGCTGAGGAGCTCGCTCATCTTCATGCCCTCGTGGTTTTCGTAGGCCCGAAGCAGGGTCACGAAGGCGGCGGCGTCGGAGGACTGGATCACGGGGTGGTCCAGATTGTCGAGGAGCGCCCCGTACAGGCTGCAGCCCTTCTCCTGGGCGTAGGCCCGCAAAAAAGCCATCCGCTTCTTGCCCACGCCCCGGCGAGGCTCGTTCACCACCCGGGCGAAGGCGAGATCGTCCCCCATGGCCAGCATCCTGAGGTAGCAGATGGCGTCCTTGATCTCCTTGCGACCGTAGAACTCCATGCCCCCGTAGACGGCGTAGGGTATCTTGGCGTGGAGGAGGGCGTCCTCCAGGCTCCGGGACACGTAGTGGGCCCGATAGAGGATGGCCATGTCCCGCCAGTCGTTCCCGGCTTCCTTCAGCTCCCGGAGCCGGGAGACGATGAACTTCGACTCCGCCCCCACGTCCTTGGCGTGGTAGTAGGGGGGCACGGGGCCCGAGGGGTTCACGGCGCGCAAATCCCGCTCCACCCGCTGCCGGTTCTTGGCGATGAGGGCGTTGGAGGCGGCCAAGATCTCGGGGGTGCTCCGGTAGTTCTCCGTGAGGACCACGGTTTGGGCCCCCGGGTACTTGTTGGGGAAATCCAAAATGTAGTGGACGTCCGCCCCCCGCCAGGTGTAGATGGTCTGGTCCGGGTCCCCCACCACGAACAGGTTCTTATGGCAGCTGGAAAGCATGTCGGCGAGCTCGTACTGCTTGCCGTCGATGTCCTGGAACTCGTCCACCATCACGTATTCAAAGCGCCTCGCCCACTTCTCCCGGACCTCCTGGTTCTGCCGCAGCAGGGCCACCGCCATGTCCACCAGGTCCTCGAAGTCCAGGGCGTAGATCTTCCGCTGCTCGTAGAGGTACCGGTAGAACATCTGCCGCCGGCGGTTCTGCTCCCGGTCGATGAGGTCGAGGAGGGGGCCGTCGGATTCCCCAGTGAGCAGGGGCACGTAGGCAAGGTCCCACTTCATGTCGTCGGTCAGGTCCGCGGCCTTGTGGAGGCTCATCTCCTTCAGGGTCATGCCCATGTCCTCGAACACGGTCCGAAGGAGGGAGTTCTTGTCCTCCTCGTCCAGCACCAGGAAGTTCTGGGGCCAGCCCAGGGTGTGCAGGTCCTCCTTCAAAATCATGAGCCCCAGGGCGTGGAAGGTGCAGATGTAGCCCGTGTCCCCGTCCCCCACCATGTGCCGGACCCGCTGCTTCATCTCGTTGGCGGCCTTGTTGGTGAAGGTGACGGCCAAAATGTGGCCCGGGCTCACGCCCCCGGCCTCGACGAGATACCCGTAACGCCTGGTCAGGGTCCGGGTCTTGCCGGTGCCGGCCCCCGCCACCACCCGGATGCGCCCCTCGGTGGCCTCCACCGCCCGGCGTTGGGCCTCGTTCAATCCCGCTAAGCTGTCCATGCTGTCCCTTTCCTGTCTCTTTTTTCCTATCATACCATACTATGTGTCCCATAAACAGGATTTTTTCACTCATTTCAGGGATTATTTACAAGTTTTCACCGGTCTTGCATCCGCTTCAACCTTGTGCTATAGTAGGTTTATCGGAAAGGAGGCGACGGCCATGATGATCTCCACCAGGGGGCGGTACGCCCTGCGGGTGATGCTGGACCTCGCTTTGGACGGGACGGGGACCTACGTGCCCCTGGATTCCATCGCCCGGCGGGAGGGCATGTCGGAAAAGTATCTCGAAAGCATCCTGGCCGTCCTGAGCCGGGCCGGGCTGGTCCAGGCCCTCCGGGGCAAGGGCGGCGGCTACCGGCTGAGCCGACGGCCCGAGGAGTACCCCATCGGCGAGGTGCTGCGGCTGACGGAGAAGAGCCTGGCCCCCGTGACCTGTCTCGAGCCGGGCACGGCCTGCCCCCAGGCCCAGAGCTGCCCCACCTTCCCCCTGTGGCAGGGCCTGGACAAGGTCATCGACGACTATCTGATGGCCCACACCCTGGCCGACCTGCTGCCCAAGGGCGGTAAATAACCTATTGACAAGGTAGGTTTATATGCTATACTGGAGCCGAACGACACGTAGGAGGTTTTCTCTATGATATACGCCGACAACGCGGCCACCACCAAGATGAGCCCCCGGGCCCTGCAGGTGATGCTGGACGTGGCCCAAAACGCCTGGGGCAACCCCTCCAGCCTCTACGAGCTGGGGCAGCAGGCCCAGGAGACCCTTGCGGACGCCCGGGGCCGCATGGCCCGCATCCTGGGCGCGGAAGTGAAGGAGATATACTTCACCTCCGGCGGCAGCGAGGGGGACAACCAGGCCATCCGTTCCTGCGTGCGCCTGGGCGCGGCCAAGAACAAGCGCCACATCGTGTCCACCGCCTTCGAGCACCACGCCGTGCTCCACACCCTCAAGCGCCTCGAAAAGGAGGGCTGCGAAATTACCTACCTGCCGGTCCACGAGAACGGCATCGTGACGGCGGAGGAGGTGAAGGCCGCCATCCGGCCCGACACCTGCCTGGTCACCATCATGTTCGCCAACAACGAGATCGGCACCATCCAGCCCATCCAAGAGATCGGCGCCGTATGCCGGGCGGCCAAGGTGCCCTTCCACACGGACGCGGTCCAGGCGGCGGGCCATATAAGGATCGACGTGAAGGAGATGAACATCGACCTCCTCTCCCTCTCCGCCCATAAGTTCCACGGCCCCCGGGGCGTGGGCGCCCTCTACTGCCGGACGGGCCTGCCCCTCTACCCCCTCATCGAGGGCGGCGCCCAGGAGCGGAACCGCCGGGCGGGCACGGAGAACGTGGCGGGCATTTGCGCCATGGTGACGGCCTTGGAGGAGATGGTGGCGAACCTGGACAGGAACGGGGCCTATGTGTCTGGCCTTCGGGACCGGCTCATCGACGGCCTCTCCACAATCCCCCACAGCGCCCTCAACGGCGACAGGACCCGCCGGCTCCCGGGCAACGTGAACTTCTGCTTCGAGGGCATCGAGGGGGAAAGTCTGCTGCTGCTCCTCGATCAGGCGGGCATCTGCGCCAGCTCCGGCTCCGCCTGCACCTCCGGCTCGTTGGACCCCAGCCACGTGCTCCTGGCCATCGGGCGGCCCCACGAGGTGGCCCACGGGTCGTTGCGGCTGACCCTCAGCGAAGAGAACACCGAGGCGGACGTGGACGAGATATTGAAGGAGGTCCCCCGGATCGTGGAATACCTCCGGGGCTTCTCCCCCATCTGGCAGGATTTGGAAAGCGGCCGTCGGGCCCACATGCTATAAGCGGAAAGGAAGGAACTATGGCTCTCTACAGCGAAAAAGTGATGGATCATTTTCTCCACCCCCGGAACGTGGGCGTCATCGAGGACGCGGACGGCGTAGGCGAGGTGGGCAACGCCAAGTGCGGCGATATCATGAAGATCTTTCTGAAGATCGACGACGGCATCGTCACCGACGCCAAGTTCTCCACCTTCGGCTGCGGCAGCGCCATCGCCTCCAGCTCCATGGCCACGGAGATGATCAAGGGCCAGCCCATCGAGAAGGTGATGGAGCTGACCAACAAGGCGGTGGTGGAGGCGTTGGACGGGCTCCCCGCCTACAAGCTCCACTGCTCGGTCCTGGCGGAAGAGGCGGTGAAGGCGGCCCTGAAGGACTACTTCGACAAGAACAACATCCCCTACGACCCGGCCCAGTTCCCCGACGCCCCCTCCTGCGCCAGCTGCGAGATGCACTGAACCACCTGTATACAGCAAAAGAGCACGGTGTTGACCGTGCTCTTTTCGTGTGGAAAGGATCAGAACTGCCCGTAGATGAAGTCCGAGGCCGTGTAGCCGGGGCCGTAGGCTCCCAGGAGCAGGACCAGGACCAGCAGGGCGGCGGCGGCGAACCAAAGCTTCCAGGGATCGGCCAGATATTTGGTGCGGAAGGAGCCCTCCCCCTTCTTCAGGGAGACCAGGAGCAGCAGGGCCGCCATGACGAGGAGCACCAGCCAGTCCCCGGCCGAGAGGCCCAGGGCGGAGAGGCCCGAAAGGACCGCGCCCCCGTTGAAGACGGTGAACAGGGACGAGAAGGCCCCCCACACGCCCCCGGGGCCGGCGTAGCAGTCCCACAGGCGGATGAGGCACATGAGCAGGAAGGTGCGGATGACCTCGAAGACGCCGTAAACCTTCCTTCCCTTCAGGCCCGGGAAGCGGTTGTGGAACCGGTCGTAGAGAGGCTTCAGGGTGAGAGAAATGATGATGACCACCCCGTTGGTGAGCCCCCACAGGGCGAAGTTCCAGCCCGCCCCGTGCCAGACGCCGGTCAGCAGCCAGGTGACGAGGGTGGCCCCGTAGAGGGGCAGGCGGCTCATGAAGCCGTTGCCGAAGCGGGCCCGGAGGCCCTTGGTCCACTTTAGGAAGGTCTTGCTGACGTTCAGGGGGTAGAACACGTAGTCCCGAAACCAGCTGCCCATGGTCATGTGCCAGCGGGTCCAGTATTCCTCGATGTTTTTGGAGAGATAGGGCCTATCGAAGTTCTCCGGCAGGGTGACGCCGAAAAGTTCCCCCACCCCGAGAGCCATGTCGATGCCGCCGGTGAAGTCGGCGTAGAGCCTGAGGGCGTAGAGGACCATGCCAAGGCCCACCCAGCCGCCCCGGTAGCTCCCGGCTTCTGGCCCGAAGAGTAAAGCTAAAGCGGGGGCCAGCCGATCCGCCACCAGCAGCTTCTTCGCCGCGCCCCAGAGGATGCGCACCAGGCCCCGACCGATACGATCTATGTCGAAGTCCGCGCCCTCGTAGAGGGTCTTGGAGAGCATGTCGTAGCGGCTGATGGGCCCCTGGATCATCTGGGGGAAGAAGGAGGCGAAGAGGGCGTATCGGAGGAAGTTTCGCTCCGGCGGGTACTTGCCCCGCTTCACATCCATGAGGTAGCCCAGGGATTGGAAGGTATAGAAGGAGATGCCTAGCGGCAGCACCCAGTGGACCTCGAAGGGGGCCCGGACCGCCTCCAGGACGAAAGCGGTATACTTGAGGGCCGCCAGCAGCCCCAGGTTCAGGAGCAGGCAAAGAAGGAACAGGGCCGTGCGCTTCTTCCCTTCCTTCTTCTTGTAGGCGGCGACGGCCTCCCTGGTCAGCTCCTTCTTGTGCTCCGCCACATAGGCCTTCTGCCGCTCCAGGCTTCGGCCCAGGAGCAGGGCGGTGCCGTAGACCGTGAGGACGGTGATCCCCAAAAAGGGCAGATACGCCCGGCCCGCCAGGGCATAGAAGACCATGCTCCCCCCCAGCAGAGCCAGGTAGCGGAAGCGCTTGGGCAGCACGTAGTAGATTATGAGCAGGGCCCCCACCAGCAGGAGGAAGCCGCCCGAAAGAAAGGTCATTCGTTCTCGATCCGCTCTATCAGGGCGAAGAGGGCCCGGGCGCTGTTGAAGTTCTCGGGCACGATGTCCACGGCCCCCAGCTCCACGCCGTAGGTTTCGCTAAGCTCCGCCGCGATGGAGACCACGTCGAAGGAGGTCAGCACCTTCCGGTCGATGAGCCCCTCCGCAGTCTCAAAGTCGATGTCGGGATGCATGTCCCGCAGCATCTCCAAAAGCTGTTCGTAAGTCATTTTCCGTACTCCTTTTGTTCGATGGCCCGCCGGTCGATCTTCCCGTTGGGGAGGTGCGGGAGCTCCGCCCGCTGCTCCGTCCGGTTGGGGGTCATGTACCCGGGCAGCTTCACCTTCAAGCCCACCACCAGATCCCAGGGCTGGGCCGGGCCCGTGTAGAAGAGGTCGATCCGCTGCCGGTCGGCTACGTACATACAGACCGCCTCGTGGACCCCCTTCAAGCTCAGGGCGGCGGCTTCGATCTCCCCCAGCTCCACCCGATGGCCCATGTGCTTGATCTGCTGGTCCCGGCGGCCGATGAAGATCAAATCCCCGTTCTCGTCCAGCCGGCCGATGTCGCCGGTGCGGTAGCAGAGGGCGCCGCTTCCCGGGTCCGCCGGGTCCGGGATCAGGGCCGCGGCGGTGCGCACCGGGTCCTTGTAGTACCCCGCCATGACGCAGGGGCCCCCGATGACGATCTCGCCCTCGTCGGCGAGCCGTCCCTCGTCGTCCAGCAGGTACAGCTTCGTGCCGGGGAAGGGCTTCCCTACGGGCACGGGCCGATCCGGGGCCTGAGGGCCGACGACCGAGTGATAGAAGCTCATGCCCGTGCACTCCGTGGCCCCGTAGAGCTGGAAGATCCGGGCGTCGGGACAGGCCTTCTGCCAGGCGGTGAGCTGCTTCACGGGGAAGACCTCGCTGCCGAAGCACATGAGCTTGAGATGCTCCGGCACCACGGCGTAGAAAGTCCGAAGCCGAGACACCAAGCTGAAGGCGGAGGCCACCCAGCAGAGGGCGTTGATCTTCCGTTCATTGATGTATTCGATCAGGGACACCGGGTTCACGAACAGCTCCCGGGGCAAGAGGTAGGCCGTGCCGCCCTTCACCACGACCCCCAAGAGCTCCTTGAGCCAGGCGTCGAAATAGAGGGGCGACTGGATGCCGAAGATCAGACTTTCGTCGAAGCCCAGCGCTTCCGGCAGGGTGGCCGCGTAATCCAGGAGGCTGCTCTCCCGGATGGAGACCCCCTTCGGCTCCCCGGTGGAGCCGGAGGTGAAGACCACGTAGGCGAGGGCGTCCTCTGCGCTCTCCTCCCGGAGCCGGTCCGGGCCCGGGAAGGCGGCCGCCCGGCTGTAGATCAGATGCTCCGCCGCCGGGCACAGGCCCTCCGCCGCGGTCAGATTCCTTTGGTCGGTCAGGATGAACCGGGGGTTCACCGTGCGCACGATGCGGTCCAGGCGCTCCCGGGGCATCTGCTCGTCCAGGGGCACGTAGAAGCAGCCCGCCTCCAGGACCCCCAGGAAGGCCGCGATCTCGTAGGCGCTCCGCTCCATGAGCACGCCCACAGGCTCGGCCTTGGCGCCGCTGCCGGTGAGGCAGGCCCCCACGTTGGCCGCCGCCCGGCGGAGCTCCCGGAAGGTGAGCCCCGTCTCCCCGTCGGAGAAGGCCAGCTTGTCCGGCAGCCGGTCCGCCGTATGATTCAGATAGGACAAAAAGCTTTTCATAGGAATGTTTACCGGTCCTCCACCGCCCGATACTCCATGGTGACGATGCGGCGGACGTCGTCGTCGACCCCCTTCACCTGGATGAGCAGCAGGATCTTGCCGCTCTGGTAGGTGTACACCCCGTTCTCCTCCGTGCCGCCCAGGACGGACAGGAGCTTCTCCTCGTCATCGTAGATCCGAAGGCCCTGGGGGATGGTCACGGTGTCGTCCACCACCGCGATGCCGGTGATCACGTTCTGCCCGTCCACGTCGTTCACCGTCAGCTCGAAGCCCGGAAAGTAGTAGAAGATATCCTTGCCGATGTAGGCGCAGCTGTCGGCCTCGAAGGTGCCGATGGGCTGGCCCAGGGCAGGCAGCACCTCGTCCGCCGCCATCATGGGCACGATCCGCACGCCCTGGCTCTCAAAATACAGATCCAGGCCGGGTTCGTCGTCCCCCGCCGGCTCCTCCGAGGCGGGCGGCTCCGTGGCCGCCGTGACGGCCGGGGCGGCTTCCGCCTGGGGTGCGGGCGCGTCGGTGCTCTGGGCCTGAGGGGCCGCCGGAGCGTTGGGGTCCAGGTAGACCACGCCCTCCTTGGGGGTGGGCTGGGCCGAGCCGCCGCAGCCCCACAAAAGCAGCAGCAGCGCCGCCAGAAGGATGGTCCCTATCCGTGTACATGTGTTCATCCGATTTCCGCCCTCTTTCTCTGTTTCTCCTGTTCGTATCGCCGGGTCATGTCGCCGTACCGGGCCGCCAGGACCGGGTCCAGCCGCTGATCCTCGATGAGCCCCCGGTCCATGAGGTGCTGCCCCAGCCACCGGGTGTACTTCTCCGCCCCGTAGACGTTCAGGTGGATGCCTCCGTCGTAGGTGTCGGTCCCCAAGTCGATGCCCATCTCCTCCATTTTGGGGATGGCGTTGATGTATTCGACGCCGTTCTTCTCGGCGTAGTCCTCGAGCCATCGATCCCACTCGTCGTACCAGGCCGGGTACAGGCAGGGGCTCTTCACCAGGATGAGGGCGATCCCCTTCTCCCGGCACAGGGCCGTGATCCTGTCGAGGTAGGCTGCCGGCTTCTCCCCGAAGGACGCATCCTTCAGCACCGGGGCCGACGGGAGCCGGGTGTAGGGCACCTGCTCCGTCCGCATGAGGTAGCCGTTATAGGTGAGCTCCGGCCCCTGGAGCATGTACCGGGCGTCTTCCCCCGTGAGCTCGAAGATCCGATCGTGATACCGGAGCAGGGGCACGTAGTAGCTGAGCTCCGATTCCCCCTCCGCCAGGGAGGCCCGGACGGCCTCGAACTTCTCCCGGCTCAGGCGCATGCCGTCCAGGGTCATCCGGTTGTAGGCTTCGCTCTGGGGCTCGGCGTACCGGAGGGAGCAGATGGACAAAACCACCGCCCGGGGGGCCTGGGTCTTCAGCGCCTCCCGCAGCAGGTAATAGCTCTGCCACATGAGCTGCTGGGCGCTGCCCCGGATGTAGGAGGTGGCCCCGAACTCGTTGAACAGGGTCACTGGGGAGAAGCTTTCGTAGACCTCGCAGTCGCCGATGAACAGGACCTGGTGATCCTGGTCTTTGTGGGCGTACCAGTTCTCCACCATGCTCCCCTCCAGGGTGATCCCGGAGGCGTATTTGGGCCGCACCAGCCGCCCCAGGCCCCACACCAGGAGCCCAAGGAGCAGGAGGGCGAATATGGGGGCGAACCAGCTTCGTTTCTGCATGGGTTTCTCCTAAACCTTACCAATCCTTGACGAAGGGCGTCTCCGGCGTGGCCGGATAGATCCTTTGGTCGTATTTCCAGAAGAACGGATACAGGTCCAGGACCTGCCCCGTGGTCAGCATGAAGCACTGGAACTTCCGGCTGGGGCCGCTGTTCAGGGGGTCGAAGTGGTACCAGCCCGTGCCCACGTCCACCATGAGCCAGTAGTGGCGGAAGGCGTGGTTGCGGGTCACGAACATGGCCTTGGCCCCGATCTTCTCCAGCAGTATCTTGGCCGCCGCGCAGTAGGTGAAGCAATCCCCCCGCCGGGTGGTGAGCCCTCGCCAGGCCTCGTACTTCCAATCCCGCTTATTGGACGAATTGTCCCTGAAGGTATAGGTGTCGTAGACGTAGCGGTAGATGGCGTAGGCCTTCTGGCCCTTGGTCATGTCGTCGGTCACCAGGCTGGCCAGGACCTGGTCCGCCTTCTCGTTCAGCTTCTCGTCGGACACGCTGGGCCGGATGAAGTACAGGTACACCTGCTTCTCGGCGGTGTTCCCTGCCCGGTCCGTGGCCCGGTAGATCACGGGATAGGTGCCCTGGGTGTAGATGTCCACGGCGCTGTTGTCCACGGTGACGACCACGTCCTCCGGTTCGTCGGCGTTGTCCGAGGCCGACACGTGGGCGAAGTAGGCCACCGGTTCGCCGATGTAGACGTACTGGTTCACCGCGCCCAGGATCAGGGGCTTCTCCGTGTCCCGGACGATCGTTACGGTGCCCTCCGCTTCGGTCCGGTTCCCGGCGGCGTCCACCGCCGCGATGGTCACGGGCTGGTCCCCCTCCCGCGTCCAGTCGGGCTCCACCACGTAGGAGAGGGTCAGGGCCGTGGCGTCCTCCGCCGTCTCCAGCAGGGCCGCCGGGGGCTGGGGATGATCGAGGTAGGCCTGGAGCTTCCGGGGAAACGCCAGGTAGGGGGCCGCGGTGTCCACCACGAAGAGCCGCTGGATGCAGGGCACCTCGTCCACGGTGGCGTTGATATCGTAGCAGCCCAGGGCCTTGGGCACGAACCGGGCCGTCTTCACCTCGCCGGAAAAGCTTTCGTCCAGGGCCCGCTGCCGGTCGTGGACCGCTATGCCCGTGACGCTCCGGCGGCTGGCCTCCCATACGAGGGGCTGCAGGTCGGAAACGAGGACCGTGACCGTGCCCCGGGTCTGGTTCCCCCCCGCGTCCGTCACCACCACCTGCACGTCCTGATACCCCTGCCGGGACCAATCGGGCTGGGGGTCGAAGGCGTAGGTCAGGGCCGAGGCGTCCTGGGCGTCGGTCACCAGGTCCTCCGGGGCCAGGGCCTGGCCCGTCCGCACGTAGGGGACGCCGGTCTCGAAGGCGCACCGGGGGGCCACGGTGTCGGCGATGACCAGGGCGGTCTCGTAGACCTGTCCCCGGGCCTCCACCTGGACTGTCCTGACCCCGGGGGTCCGGGTGTCCAGATCGTCCATATCGGTGAGGAACCGGCCCGAGGCCGTGTCCCGGGGCAAGAAGGCGCTGAGAGGCGGCACGTCCTCCCCGGCCTCCATGTCCAGGCGGGCCACCGGGCCCAGGATGGTGCAGGAGGTCTCCACCAAGCTCACGTTCCCCGACAAATCCTCGAGGCGCACGATCACCGGCCAGGTCCCCGGCTCGTGGAACCGGGGCGGCTCCTCGAAGGACACGCCCACCAGCTGGGCGTCCCTAAGGTCCGTGATGAAGGACTCCGGGCCCGGTTCGTCGTCCAGCCCCAGCACCGGGGCCAGGGCCCGGGCGCTGGGGGCCGTGGTGTCCGCCTGGCGGACCATGGCGATCCGGGGGCCGGCGGACCCCGCCACCAGCACCACCGCTTCGCCGGGTTTGGTCCAGTCGATCTTCCGAGTGTCGAAGCACCAGCGGCCCTCGCCGCCGTCCCGCAGGAGGGCGGATGCCGGGGGGCATTCCCCGGTGAGCTCCCACTCCGTCAGGGGGCGCACCTCCCGGTACAGGAGCCGGAAGGCGGCCCAGGGCACGGCCACCAGCAGCGCCAGCCCGATCAGCAGCAGCCAGGGCCACCGGGTCCTATGGGTTTGTCGCTCCTGTTCTTCCACCGCCATGCCTCCATAAATGTACTCCCTTATCATAGAAGAAAACGACGGGGATGTCAATAAAACGCGAAAAAGGGAGTTGTAAAACCATCGTTGAAAACGGGGCGAAAAGGGCGTATACTGAGGTAAATGCAACACAGAAGGAGATATCTGCCATGCCCTGCACCACCATCCTGGTCGGCAAACGCGCCAGCAACGACAGTTCCACCATGATCGCTCGGACCGACGACGGCCACTTCGACGTGAAGAAGCTGGTGGTCGTGGAGCCCAAGGACCAGCCCCGGACCTACAAGAGCGTCATCTCCCACCTGGAGGTGCCCCTGCCCGAGGAGCCCCTCCGCTACACCGCCTGCCCCAGCGTGGACCGCACCCACGGCATCTGGGCGGCCACGGGCATCAACGCCGCCAACGTGGGCATGACCGCCACGGAGACCATCACCTCCAACCCCCGGGTCCTCTCTGCGGACCCGCTGGTGGTGTACAAAAAGGCCAGGAAGCGGGGCGAGAAGGACGTGCCCGGCGGCATCGGCGAGGAGGACATCCTGGTGCTGGTGCTGCCCTACATCCGCACGGCCCGGGAGGGGGTGCTGCGGCTGGGGAAGCTTTTGGAGACCTACGGCACCTACGAATCCAACGGCATCGCCATCAACGACGAGAACGAGGTCTGGTGGCTGGAGACCGTGGGCGGCCACCACTGGCTCGCGAGGCGGGTGCCCGACGACGTGTGCGTCATCGCCCCCAACCAGTTCGGCATGGACGGGTTCGACCTGGACGACGCCTTCGGGGAACAGAAGGCCCACCTGTGCTCGGCGGATCTCAGGGAGTTCATCGCCGAGAACAGCCTGGACGGGAACCAGGGCGGCCGATTCGACCCCCGGAACGTGTTCGGCTCCCATTCGGACCAGGACCACATCTACAACACGCCCCGGGCCTGGTTCATGGGGCGGTACCTCTGCCCCTTCTCCCACCGCTGGGAGGGGCCCGGCGCGGAGTACGGCCCGGAGAGCGACGACATCCCCTGGGCCCTGGTGCCGGATCGGAAGGTAAGCGTGGAGGACGTGAAGTACCTGCTGTCCAGCCACTACCAGGGCACGGACTACGACCCCTACATCCACCGGGACACGGGCAAGCGGGGTATGTACCGGTCCATCGGCATCAATAGGACGGGCGTGGCCAGCGTCTGCCAGATCCGCAGCGGCGTGCCGGAGGCCGTCAAGGGTCTCGAATGGATCTGCTTCGGGCCCACCACCTTCGACGCCCTGCTCCCCGTGTACCCCAACGTAGCGAAGATGCCCGCCTACCTGTCCGCCGTCACCCTGGACGTGTCCACGGAAAACTTCTATTGGGCGAGCCGGCTCCTGGCCACCCTGGCCGACCCCCACTTCGCCAAGGCCGTCCAGCCCCTGGACCGGTACCAGAGCGCGGTCATGACCCGGGGCCGGCAGATCGTGCGGGAGTACGATAAGAGGATGGCCGAGACCGGGGACTTCGCCCTGGCCGCCCAGGCCAACGAGGCCCTGGCCAAGATGGCCCGGGAGGAGACCCAGAAGATCCTGAACGCCCTGGTCCTCACGGCCAGCGAAGCCATGAAGGACGGCTACGACCGGGCGGACAACTGACGGATTCGTACCTTTTCTTTGTAAAGAAAAGGTACCCAAAAGAAACACAAATGGGAAGTACAGCGTTACCGTACTTCCCATTAGTATTCTTGTGTTTCTCTTTTTCCGCCGCTTTTTCTCTTTACCAAAGAGAAAAAGCGGCAAAAGAAATAGGTTTACACATCCGTCTCCGCCGTCAGGATGCGCACGTGCTTGCCCAGGTGCTTCACCAGGGCGGCGTAGTAGTCCTCCTCGTGGGCGGCCATGACGGCGAAGAAGGCGTCATGGAACCAGCCCTCGTCCAGGAGCAGCCCATAGGCGATGTGGACCGTCTGCCGGGCGGCGGGCAGGTTCATGTACTCGGGCAGGTACGCGTCGTTCTCGAGATCGATGTTGGGGATGTCCGCCACGTTGGTGGACACGTGGTAATACCTCTCCGCCTCAGGCCGATGCTCGATGGCGAATTTATGGGCCTTGCGGTACAGGTCCGGGTCCGCCTCGGCGACGACCCGCATGGCCTCCAGCCAGCTGGTGCCAGCAGTCTTCACATGCACGTGGCCCTTCGTCACCCGGCCCACGGTGGAGAACACGGCGAACTTGTCGGACCCGGAGTGGAGGGACAGCTTGTAGCCGAAGTGGTCCGCGATCTGTTGATGGACCACGAAATCCCGGGCGAAGGCGTTGAGATCCCCCGCGTACTCGATGCCCTTCTCGAAGGCGCCGGAGAAGTGGGGCGCCACGCTGATGGGCGTGATGCCCGCGTCGTGGAGCTCGTTCCCCACCACGAAGTGCTCCGCCGGGGTGGTGATGGTCAAGGTCTCGTCGATGGACAGCTCGAAGTCCACAGGCACGGTCTTGATCTCGTCGATATACCGATAGCACTCCACGGCGTGCTGGATGCCCTCGTGAAACACGATCACGATCCGGCGCAGCTCCTCGGCGGACAGGGCGCCGATGACGGGCAGGTCTTTATCGAGGTACACGCCCTCGTAGTGGGCGCGGACGGCCTCGGGGAGCGCCGCGTACAGGGCGTCGATCCCCTCCTGGGGGAAGGTGACGGCCTGCTGGTGGATCTGCTCGGAGCAGTCCAGCGTCACCATGGTGCAGCCGGACTCGAGAGCGTATTTGATCTCGTCCTTGGTCTTCAGATGGTCCCCGTCGGCGCCGTAGCCCTTCCTGTACCCCTCCTGGAACACGTTGAAGGCGGCGGCGGAGATCACGTCCCCAAAGGTCCGGTGGGTGAGATTCAGCTCCCGGATGGACTGCTGGGCCAGGACCGGGTAGATGTCGTGGTCCCCCAGGGCCCGGATATGGCCGGGGCTCGCCAGGCCCAGCCGGTCGCCGAAGCCCATGGTGAACTGGTGGCCCTTGTGGCTGGCGGGCTTCATGTACGGGAACAGGGCCATGAGCGCCTTGGCGTTCTCGTCGGTCAGGGGGCAGAGCTTGAGGCCGTTCTCCTCGGTACCGGCAAAGGCGTCCGCCCTCTCCCCCGCCACGGCCAGGAGCTTTTCAAGGCCCCGGCGGACCAGGGCGGCCACGGTGTTCTCCGCCTCGTCCACGGAGCGCTCGTAGACGAACAGGTCGGTGTTGCTGAGCAGCGCACGGAATTGATCTATGGTCATCCTAATTTCCTCCTTTATGATGCGGTTTCAGAATCCGAAATACGCCAGCGCGTTCCGGTAGCAGATGCCCTCCACGATGGTACGGAGGGCCTTTTCGTCGTCGGGGAATTCGCCCCGCTCCACCCAGCCGCCGATGAGGTTGCAGAGGAGCCGGCGGAAGTACTCGTGGCGGGTGTAGGAGAGGAAGCTCCGGGAGTCCGTGAGCATGCCCACGAAGGTGGCGAGATGCCCCTCGGCCGCCAGGGTGGTCATCTGGTCCAGCATCCCCTTCTCATGGTCGTTGAACCACCAGGCGCTGCCGTGCTGGAGCTTGCCCCGGGCCTCGGGCCCCTGGAAGCAGCCGATGACGGTGCCGATGGCGGCGTTCTCCGTGGGGTTCAGGGAGTAGAGGATGGTCCGGGGCAGCTGGTTCGTTTCAACGAGGGCGTTCAACAGCCCCACCAGCTCCTTCAGCGGCGAGGGGTCGCCGATGGAATCCACGCCGGTGTCGGGGCCCAGAAGGTTGTAGATGTACCGGTTGTTGTCCCGGATGCAGCCGTAGTGGAGCTGCATGGCCACGCCGTACTTCGCGTAGCACCGGCCCAGCATGAGGAGCAGCCCCGTCTTGAACTGCTTCTGTTCGTAGGCCGTGGGCATGTCGCCCGCCAGCCGCTTTTGGAAGATGGCCTCCAGCTCCTCGTCCGAGGCGGGGGAGAAGGGCACGGACTCAATGCCGTGGTCGCTGACCCGGCAGCCCAGGGATACGAAGAAGGCCAAGCGTTCCTGCAGGACCGCCACCAGCTCCCCGTAGCTCCTGGGCCCGCCCAGCTTTTGAAGGTAGTCGAGATACTCCGGCTTCTCCAGGTTCATGGCCTTGTCGGGCCGGAAGCTGGGCAGCACCTTCACGGGGAAACCGTCCGCCTGGATCTTTTGATGCCACTCCAGGCTGTCCGCCGGGTCGTCGGTGGTGCAGATCACCTTCACGTTGGAGCGAAGGATCAGGTTCCGGGCGGAGAAGTCCGGCTGCCGGAGCTTCTCGTTGCACAACGTCCAGACCTCTTCGGCGGTGTCGCCGTTCAATATCCCCTCGTAGCCGAAGAACCGGCGGAGCTCCAGATGGCTCCAATGATACAGGGGGTTCCCGATGGCCAGGGACAGGGTCTCGGCCCATTTTTGAAACTTTTCCCTATCCGTCGCGTCGCCGGTGATATATTTCTCGTCCACGCCGAAGGAGCGCATGAGCCGCCACTTATAGTGGTCGCCTCCCAGCCAGACCTGGGTGATGTTCTCGAACTGCCGGTCCTCGTAGATCTCCCGGGGGATCAGATGGCAGTGGTAGTCGATGATGGGCATGGCCGCCGCGAAATCGTGGTAGAGATGCCGGGCGGTGGGGGTGTCCAGCAGAAAATCCTTATCCATAAAGGGCTTCATGTTTAGTCCTCCTTTTCAAAGCGTTCCCGATCGATCCACAGGCCCAAAGCCGGATTGGGGATGAAGTAGACCTGCTCCCCGTCCACGGTGTTGTACCCGTAGGCCATCTTGGCGGGGTCGTACCTCTTGGCCACTTCGTCGTAGTCCGCGGCCCGGAACCCCACGCCCTCGATCTCGGCCTTGGTGATGTCCTTCACCGCGTAGGTGATGGTGAAGCGGCCGTCGCTGGAGCCGTGGATCAGGTGGGCCGCCGCGCCCATGTTGTCCCTGAGGTCCTGATTCTCGGGCTTTTTGAACTCGTTCAGGGTGTTGAGCCGCCCCCGGTAGCCGTACTTGCGGATGAGCTTGTCCACCTGGTCGTCCTCCCCGAAGCGCTCCACGCCGGGGGCCAGGATCACGAGCTCGCCGCCGTCGGCCATGGCCATGCGGGTGCGATAGACCGCCTTGTTGCCGAGCCAGGTGCTCTTAAACTCCGAGGGGTCCAGGTACACCACGCACTTTTGTAGCCCGTGGGGCACGAAGTCGATGTTCTTCCGCTGGGCCAGCTTCACGGCCTCGGTGAAGCACCGCCGCCCCTCCCCCAGGAACAGGCCGTGGGTGTGGATCACGCCGCCCGGGGCGGTGGTGACGGTGAGGGCGAAGAGCAGGGGCCGATCCTTTAAAAAGTGCTCGAGACCGTAGTCGAAGAGCTTGCGGACCGGGGTGTTCTCCTTCCCCATCATCCGCTCCATGCCGTAGACCGCACCCACCATGTGGGACTTGTTGATCATGTCGCTGCCGCCCACGCCCACGAACAGGTTCTTGGCGTGGTTGGCCATGCCCACCACCTCGTGGGGCACCACCTGGCCCGGGGAGACGATGAGATCGTAGCTCGGGTCCATGACCCGCCGGTTCACCTCCACGCTGACCGGGTCGGTCCAAAGGCCCTCGGTGATCTCGGAAACGTAGTCCGCCGGCACCTCCCCCAGCTTCACCACGTCGGTGCGCCAGTTGTGGACCAGCATCTTTTCGTAGGGGATATCCCCGAACATCTTGACCCATTGGCTCTCGGTGACGGGCACATGGGTGCCCAGGGCGGGCAGGATATCCACCTGGACCCCGGCGTCGACGAGGGCGTGGTAGTACACGTTGGTGATGAAGCCCGCATTGGAATGGAAGCGGGTGAAGTCCGGGGGCAGGATCAAAACCTTGCGAAGCCGCCGCCCCTGCAGGCTTTGTAGCAGCGCGACGCGGATCTCCTCCGAAGAGAGACCCGCGTCGGTGTTCGCGATGCGATAGATATCGTCCATATGGTCCGCCTTATGCGTTGTAGGTGCTGGCCGCCGTGTTGCCGCCATGGCCGGTCCAGTTGGTGTGGAAGAACTGGCCCCGGGGCGCGTCCAGCCGCTCGTAGGTGTGGGCCCCGAAGTAGTCCCGCTGGGCCTGAAGGAGGTTGGCGGGCAGCCGCTCCGTGGTGTAGCCGTCGAAGTAGCTCAAGGCCGAGGTCATGGCCGGGGCGGGCACGCCGTAGGAAAGGGCGGCGGCGGCCACGGTGCGCCAGGCGGGCACCAGCTTCTCGATGGTCTCCTTGAAGTAGGGGTCCAGGAGCAGGTTGCTGAGGTTGGGGTCCTTGTCGTAGGCTTCCTTGATCTTGCCCAGGAACACGCTGCGGATGATGCAGCCGCCCCGCCACATGAGGGCGATGCCGCCGTAATTGAGGTTCCAGCCGTAGTGCTCCGCCGCCGTGCGCATCAGGGTGTAGCCCTGGGCGTAGGAGATGATCTTGGAGGCGAAGAGGGCCTGGCGGATGGCCTCGATGAAGGCCGCCTTGTCGCCGGTAAAGGCGGGGATCTTCCGGTCGAAGACCTTAGCGGCTTCCACCCGCTCCTCCTTCATGGCGGACAGGCACCGGGCGAAGACCGCCTCGCCGATGAGGGTCAGGGGCACGCCCTCGTCCAGGGCCGCGATGCCGGTCCACTTGCCGGTGCCCTTTTGGCCCGCGGTGTCCCGGATGTGCTCCACCAGGGGGGATCCGTCCTCGTCCTTGAAGCCCAGGATGTCCCGGGTGATCTCGATCAAATAGGAGTCGAGCTCCGTCTCGTTCCAGCGGGTGAAGATCTCATGCATCTCCTCGTAGGAGAGGCCCAGGAGGTCCCGCATGAGCTGGTAGGCCTCGCAGATGAGCTGCATGTCGCCGTACTCGATGCCGTTGTGGACCATCTTCACGAAGTGGCCCGCGCCGTTCTCACCCACCCAGTCGCAGCAGGGGGAGCCGTCCTCCACCTTGGCGCAGATGGCCTGGAAGATGGGCTTTACGTGGGGCCAGGCCGCCGGGGAGCCGCCGGGCATCATGGAGGGGCCCTTCAGGGCGCCCTCCTCGCCGCCGGACACGCCGGTGCCGATGTAGAGCTTGCCCTTACTCTCCACGTACTCCGTCCGCCGGATGGTGTCGGGGAAGTGGCTGTTGCCGCCGTCGATCAGGATGTCCCCGTCGTCGAGAAGGGGCAGCAGCTGATCGATCATGCTGTCCACGGCGCTGCCGGCCTTCACCATCATGAAGACCTTCCGGGGCTTAGCGAGGTTGTCCACCAGCTCCTGGAGGCTGTGGCAGCCTATGATGTTCTTGCCCGCGGCGCGGCCATTGACGAAGGCGTCCACCTTGGAGGTGGTCCGGTTGAAGACGGCCACGGTGAAGCCCTTGCTTTCCATGTTCATGACCAGGTTTTCGCCCATGACGGCGAGACCGATGAGGCCGATATCTGCTTTCTTCATAAATCTTTTCTCCTTTATTTATCGCTGTACGCGGGCGTTGCCCTTATAGACGTCCCAAACCTGCTTCTCGTCGGCGGGCTCGGCGTAATCGTTGAGGCTGCTGGCCGCCAGGACCCCGCTGGCCCAGCCGAACTGGAGCCACTTCTCGGCGTCCCAGCCCTGGAGCACGGCGTAGAGGAGGCCGCCGGAGAACCCGTCGCCGCCGCCGATCCGATCCATGACCTGGATGGGCCGGGGCTCCTCCACGAACCACTGGCCGTCCGCCCAGAGGATGGCGCCCCAGAGGTGCTCGTTGGCGGAGACCACCTGCCGGAGGGTGGTGGCATAGGCCCGGGCGTTGGGGTACTTAGCACGGACCTGGTCGATCATGGCCTTGAACCGGTCGATCTTGCTGGAGAGCTCCTTGCCGCCCGCCTCGGGACCGGCGAAGCCCAAACAGAGCTGGAAGTCCTCCTCGTTGCCGATGAGGATGTCACTTACGGACGCGATCTCGTGGAAGGCCTCGGCGAGCTCCGCCTCCCGGCCCGCCCAGAAGGTGGCCCGGTAGTTGAGGTCGAAGCTGACCAGGGTGCCGTACCGCTTGGCCACCTTGGCGAGCTCCAGGCAGCACTTCGTGGTCTCGGGGCTCATGGCCGCGATGAGGCCGGAAAGGTGCAGGATGCCTACGCCCTCCTCGCCGAAGATGCGATCGAGGTCGAAGTCACTGGAGCTGAGGGTCCGTCCCACTTCGCCGGCCCTGTCGTTCCACACCCGGGGGGCACGGAGGCCGAAGCCGGAGTCGGCGATGTTGAACTGGTGCCGATAGCCCCAGGGGCCGCCCTGGGGCACGTCCAATCCCTCGTAGCGGATGTTCCGAGCGCGAAGCTGGGCCTTGATGAAGGCGGCCATGGGGCTGCCCTCCACGAACTTCGTCAGCACCAAACACTCCTTCCCCAGGGAGGAGGACACGTTCAGCACGTTGCTCTCGGCGCTGGTGGCCTGGAGGTAGAAGAGGTTGCTGTTGTGGACCGCCATCCGATCCTGGGGGGTGATCCGAAGGCCCATGCTGGTGGGGCAGGCCACGGCGTACTTGTACTTCTCTCTCATGGTTCGCTCCTTTTCAAACGCTGTCAGACGCCAGAGTAAGCGGAGAAGCCGCCGTCGATGGGGATGGTGACGCCGGTGACGAAGCCCGCGGCCTCGTTATTGAGCAGGAACAGCAACGCGCCGTTCAGCTCCTCGGGCTGGCCGAAGCGGCCCATGGGCGTGGCGGCCAGGATCTTGCCGGTGCGGGCGGTGGGGGTGCCGTCGGGGTTCCAGAGCAGGGCCGCGTTCTGGGCCGTGGAGAAGAACCCGGGGGCGATGGCGTTGACCCGGATGCCCACCTTGGAGAAGTGGACGGCCAGCCACGCCGTGAAGTTGCTGATGGCGGCCTTGGCGCCGGAGTAGGCGGGGATCTTGGTCAGCGGCGTGTAGGCGTTCATGGAGCTGATGTTCAAAATGCTGCAGCCCGGCCGGCCCACCATCTGGCGGGCGAAGGCCTGGGTGGGGATCAGGGTGCCGATGAAGTTCAGGTTGAACACGAACTCCACCCCGGCCTTGTCGAGATCGAAGAAGCTCTTGGTGTCCCCCTCGATGTCGCCCAGCTCGAAGTACTCCTTGTCCGTGGTGGCCCGGGGGTTGTTGCCGCCGGCGCCGTTCAAGAGCACGTCGCAGGGGCCCAGGTCGGAGAGGACCTGATCGGCCACGGCGTAGCAGACGGCCTTGTCCAGGACGTTGCAGCTGTAGGCCTTGGCTACGCCCCCCTCCTCCACGATCTCCCGGGCGAATTTGTCCGCCGCCTCATAGTTCAGATCCAGCAGGGCCACCTTGGCGCCCGCCCGGGCCAATACCTTGGCGAAGGCGGAGCAGAGCACGCCGCCCGCCCCCGTGACCACGGCCACCTTGCCGGTCAAATCGGTGTTCAGCACATTGGGCATCATAAACAAAAACCTCCTGTTGGTGTATGGAAACATTGTATCGAAAAAAACGTTCCGCTCCTATTGTATCTATTGTTGCATATATTGCAAAAGTTGCTATAATGGAGGACAGAAAGGACGGTGCCCCATGGCCAAACGCCAGACCAGCCAATTCAATACCCGGCAGTACATGCTGAGCGAGGATTACGAGGTGTTCTACTACAGCGACACCCATTTTCGCAGCGTGGGCAGCCACAGCCACGGCTACTACGAGCTGTACTTCTTCGAGGCCGGGGCCGTGACCATGGAGATCGACGGCCGGGGCTACCCCCTGAAGACCGGGGACGTGATCCTGATCCCCCCGGGCGTGAGCCACCGGGCGCTGCTGACGGACCCGGAGAAGCCCTACCGCCGGTTCGTCTTCTGGCAGAGCCGGCCCTTCTTGGAGGCTCTCGAGGCCCGGTCCCCGGACTGCGGGTATCTGCTTCGGCGGGCCGAGAGCCGGGGCCGGTACGTGTACCGCTTCGACCCCGTGGCCTTCAACGCCATCCGCACCAGGCTGTTCACCCTCCTGGACGAGATCCACGCGGACCGGTTCGGCAAGGCCACGGCCATCGACCTCATCATCACGGACCTGCTGCTGTTCCTCGGGCGCACCGTCTACGAGCAGGAGCAGCGCCGGAATCGGAAGGAGCAGCTGAGCCGGTACGAGGCCATCACCCAGTACGTGGACCAGCATCTGGACGAGCCCCTGTCCCTGGACGCCCTCGCCAAGCACTTCTACCTCAGCAAGTATTACCTGGTCCACCTGTTCCGGGAGAACGCGGGCCTATCGGTCCATCAGTACATCCTCAAGCGCCGCCTGGCCGCCTGCTGCGACGCCATGCAGGGAGGCGCCGCCGTGGGGGAGGCCTATCGGCAGTGGGGCTTTGGGGACTACTCCGCCTTCTACCGGGCCTTCCGCAAGGAGTACGGCATGTCCCCGTCCGCGTATTTGGAGCTGCATAGTTTGTGAAGATTTTTCCTTTTGCCGCTTTTTCTCTTTATGCAAAGAGAAAAAGCGGCGGAAAAAGAGAAACCCAAGAAATAAAAAGAGGATCGCTGGGAAAGCGATCCTTGTGCTTTATGATAGTTCTACGGTGGCGATGTACTCCGTGTCGGGGGGCGTGGAGATGCCCGGGTCGGCGACGGTCACCGTGGGCGTCTGGCCTCGGAGCCGGGCCCCCAGGACGAAGTGGCAGAGGGCGATGCCCAAATCGATCTTCTGCAGGTCCCCCACGGCCTCGCCGATGTAGCCCTTGTCGTGGCGGAGATAGAAGTGAAAACGGCCGTCCCGGAGCACGATCCGCCAGGGCTGCTTGTTCACCGCCGAGGGGGCCCAGCGCACCAGCTCCAAAAGATCGTTCCAGGGTTCCAGGGCCTTGCCGACGAGGGGCCGATCGAAGCCGCCGTCGAAGAACAGCTTTTCCCCGGACAGCCGCCCGTCCGCCCCGCAGCCCCGGCGCATGACCGTTTCCCGCAGCGACCGCTTCGCCGCCGGGTAGCCGAGAGGGCTGACGCAGGGCATCCTCTCCCCCGCCTCCAGGCCCGCCGCCGCCTCGAAGGCCTCCCGCTTCATGGTGCCGCCGATCCACACGGACCCCAGGCCCAGGGACCAGGCGAAGAGGAGCAGCTGCTCCATGGCGAACCCGAAGGCCACGTCCCCATAGGGCACCTTTTTCACCTTCCCCGCCACGAACAGGGTCTCCCCGGTGAGCACCGGGCTCGAGAGCCCCCTCTCCCGGGCGTCCAAAAAGACGAAGGATACCGGGATGCCGAAGGGGTTTTCTATCCCCGCGGCGAATTCCTTCACCTTCTGTAGGGTCTCCGCCGCCACGGCCCGCCCGTCGTAGCTCCTGACGCTCTTGCGCGTCAGCATGGTTTCGGCTGTGATCATCTTCCTGTCCTCCGTCCATGGGTCTTTTCGCTTTCATTATGCCAGCCTTTGCCCGGTTGTCAAGAATGGATTCCTGCTGCATATTTGAGCGTCTTCGGTGGCAGAGTAAGGAAAAAACGAAAGGAAACGGAAGATGAAACAGGCAGGCAGCGCCACGCTGGTGTTTGAAAACCGGCCCTACGTGCTCTCCGCCGCCAGCGTGGCGGGCAAGGCCGAGGAGAAGGGGCCCTACGGCCACGTGTTCGACGAGATCATGGAGGACGATCGGCTGGGGGAGAAGACCTTCGAGCAGGGGGAGCGAAAGATGCTCATAAAGGCCCTCTGCCGGGCCATGGCCCGGGTGGCCCTGCCCATGGAGGAGGCGGGGTGCCTGCTGGCCGGGGACCTGCTGAACCAGATCGTCACCGCCAGCTACGCCGCGAGGGAGCTGGCCATCCCCTACCTGGGCCTCTACGGGGCCTGCTCCACCATGACGGAGGCCCTGCTCCTGGGGGCCACCCTGGTGGACGGGGGCTACCGCACCCAGGCCCTCTGCGCCGCCAGCTCCCATTTCTCCACCGCCGAGCGCCAGTACCGCTTCCCCCTGGAGATGGGCACCACCGCCCCGCCTCACGCCCAGCGGACCGTCACCGGCGCCGGGGCCGTGCTCCTGGGGGATGCCCCCCTGCCCCACACGGGCTTTCGGCACGTGCGGCTGGAGGCCGCCACCCTGGGCCGGGTCCGGGATCTTGGGATCACCGACGCCAACAACATGGGCGCGGCCATGGCCCCTGCCAGTGGTATACTAACACCATCGGTTTTTCCTCTTTTTTAGCCAGACTTGGCGGCATATTCCAAACACACCGTCCCATTAACGGTACAAATAGGTTAATGAGACATAAACACCAAAAAGGGGGGGCCGATACACAACAAACACCATATTGGAGGGACCATGAAACCGCACATCCGAGATGAAAAAACCGGGCTCGAGTACGAGCTCACCGGCGATTATTACCTGATCGCCGGGGACGACGATCCGCCCCCTCGACCCATCGGCATCTGGGGCCGACGGCGGCTAAACTACCTGAAAACCCATCGACAGACCCTCTACACCAGCCTCCTCCTTTCGGGCAAGCTGAACGACCACCTGGCTGACCTCAACGAGGAGGCCACGGCCATGGCTGCCCGCCTGGTCCGGGAGCTGGCCCAGCGGGAGGGCGTGGATGAGCGGCTCAAGGCCGCCGATCCCCTATCCTGGGTGGGCCGAATGAACAGTATCCGCGCCCGGGTCAGGGAGATGGTATATGGGGAGTTGATCTATCCATGACCCCCGTCCTGCCCAAGCCCAAGCGAAAACAAAAGCACAGGCGGCCCCCGCCCACGATCACCTTTCTTCCCTCCTGGAATGACCAGGCCGCTGAGGCCTGGATCAAGGTCTTCCGCATGAAGAACCAAAAGAAGGTGGCCGCCTTCCTGGACAAGGTGGACGCCCACGACGACGGACTCCACCCCATCGCCTACCAAATGGAGCAGGGCGTCCGGTATCTCTGACCGAACGCCTCACGGCATGGTCCCGCCTTACGAAGTCATCTTTTGACGATGATTCAGAATAGTCTGTGCAAAGCGCCTCCACGGTTGACTTTTGTTATCATCTATGATAACATCGGATAACAAAAGGAGGTGTGGACCATGATGGATGATCGTTCCATTACCCAGGATCGGCAAAAAATCATCTCTATATTGACCGCTGCCCGGCTGGAGAAGGGCATTTCCCAGCAGGCGTTGGCGGATATGATCGGCACCAAGCGGTCCAACATCAGTCGGATGGAGAGCGGCGCTCAAAATATCTCCCTGGATATGTTGCTAAAAGTGGCCGGGGCGCTGGGCAAGGATGTGTCCGTTGTGCTGGAGGAAAAAGAGGATGGTATCATGGATGAGTACAGTCTCCGGCTATACGATGAGGAACTTTTGACCTTCCGGCTGAAGGACAGTGGGTTGGAGGGATTGAAAGCGGAGATCCTCTCCGTAAACGAGGCGCGTAAGGCCGTGTTCCCCCTGGACCTCACGTTGACCGGCGATGGGATCATCCATTGGCTGGAGCGCCGGGTCATCCCCAAGAACCGGGCCTTTGTGGACGAGATCCTGAAGACCCTGGGGCTCAGCATCAACAACACCAAGGGCATCATCGACGTCTGCAAAGGACTTTCCCTCAACGACAGCTATTGGGTCGTGCCCCTGGGCTTTCCCGGCAGTTTTACGGAATACAATCTGTATGAGAACCGCTTTTCCAGCGTGCTGTCCCTGGTGGCCTATACCGGTGTCGGCCAAAGCCGGGAAGTCTTCACCACCTCCCCGGAGCTGACCACCCAGGGCATGCTGCGCAAGGCGTGGCGGTTCATCGAGGGGGACGGCATCTATCTCTACAAGGGCGGCACGGAGGGCGCGGCCAACACCGGCCGGGAGCCTTACAGCGAGTACTACGCCTGCCAGATCGCCGAGCGCATGGGGCTCCATTGCGTCCACTACGACCTGGAGAACTGGAAGGACATCCTGGCTTCCAAGTGCAAGCTGTTCACGGACATAGACACCGCCTACATCCCCATCGGGCATTTGGTGAAGTCCGGCGGCATCCAGGGGTGCCTGGAATACTATGCCGGGATCAGCAAAGAGGCCGCCGAGGAGTTGAAAAGCATGCTGGTGTTCGACGCGGTCATCTATAACGAGGACCGGCACTTTGGCAACTTCGGCGTGCTGCGGGACAACCGCTCCGGCCAGGTCATCGGTGCCGCGCCGATCTTCGACAACGGCATCTCCCTGTTCAATTTCGCCATGCCGGAGGACTATGCCCATCTGGACGACTACGCAAAGACCCGCTCCAACCCCTACGGCGTCCCCTACGAAACCATCTGCCGCGAGGTGATGGGCACCAGGCAGCGCAATCAGCTCCGCCGACTGATCGGCTTCCGTTTCACTCGCCACCCCTCCCTCAACCTTCCGGAGGACCGCCTGCAAGCCATCGAAGCCCACCTCGACCGCCGCGTTCGGGAACTGCTGGCGCTGCCCAGGGCGAGGTAATTATTCTATTTGCACTATAACACTGAGTATATTAGCTGAGCCTCTGTTTGCTTTACCTGGCTTTGAACTTAACGATTGATACAAGACCCCCTACCAGACAACACGAATGCATATCATTAGAATGCGGCCATTTCAACCTGTATTGCCGTAAGGAAGCTTTCCAGAAGCTTCTGTTGTGTTACGAAATATTTTTCTGACTCTTCAGTAATTCCTTGGGTATCTTCCTCCCAATATTCTTTATATTTTTGTGCTACATCCGGTTTGAGCTTGAGATGATCCGAAGAATGTCTGTAAACCCGAATTCTATGTAGCACATCAAAGAGGGTCGAATATGTGGGCTTTATATCAGTCCAAAAGTACCTGTCCTTTCCAATTGATTTCCCATAATTATCAATTGCTTCAACGAAGCATTTGTTGCAAGTATTTATAAAGTTCTCAAACTGAGCTTCGGTACTCACAGGTTGTACAGCCGCAAATTTCTCTGCCTCTGGGAAAGAATTCTCTCCAAACAGTTTGTTCTTCCCCGCTCCATGAATCGCAGTTTCTAATTGTCTCAAATCTCGAATAATGGAGCGAACTCTTTGCTGAACCCAGTTTTGACGCTTATCTTTATCTATAGTTTTATACAAAGACCCGCGCTTTTCTCTTTTTGCTAACTCTAGAGCAACGTATCTACCCGCAACTGGCATTTTTACATATGGCATCCCAAATTCATTCTTCGCTATCAAGCCGTAACTATAAAGGTGTTTAGTATACTCCGCTAGTACCGAAAGCTCCATAAAGTCAGATGTCTGCCCTGATGCGAGCAATTCAAGCATCTCGTACTCCTCCGGATAAAACTGTTGTATTTCAGAAACAACATGTTTGAAATAGTATGCTAACTCCACATCAATTTCTTCCTGGATTTTTAGAACTGCCTCTTTTGAAATTGTTATTGGTCTATTTTGATTGTCATATTGACGATTAATATAACTGCATGCCAAGCGGAGCAACATTGGATGTCCGTTATATTGTTTATATAGCACTGAAATAGCATCATGCTCAAATTTGATACCCATCCGTCTACCAAGCGTGCGAATCATAACGCGAGAGTCTTCTTCCGAAAGGCCTTGCAAATACTCAGATTGGACGATGCTAAACAATGGATTCTGAATCCCATCAATTGTATCAATCTCTGTAACGGTTGGATTAACACCAGCCAAAATGAACACAAGATTGCGATGTATGCTTTGTACGGACCAAATAGTTTGCCAGAAATCAACGAATTCGGAATGCCAATGTGTATTCATGCGGCTTTTGAACGAGATGTATTCGATTTCATCAAACATGATAACTACTTTGAGATTTCTTTTTGCTGCCTCATGAACTACATATCGGAAACTTTTTATAATGTTTTTGATGTCATATTCTTTTTTAATATATATATGTAAACGTTTGGCAATGTTATTACATATTTCACCAAGCAACTCGTTCCAATGAAGCGAACGATATGAAGGGGATTTGCAGTCATAAAATAATACGAAACCAAGTTTTTGTTCACGTACGATTCGATCAATTTTAAATAGTAATGATGTTTTTCCTGCTTTTCGTATACCAAAAACGCCTCGGTTCTCGCCCCTCTTTATAGCATCGATATAACGGGATACAACTTGCTGACGTCCAAAAAAGGATGCTTCATCTCTCAAGGGAAGGGTGTAGCCAAACAGATCAACATCATAGAAATTGGCTCGTAGAACATTCCGGATATACCAACTATCATTACCATTGACAATCAGATCATCATATACAAATGGAACAATGGAACGTGACCTATCGTCAGCAAAACTTGTTACACCTGCATTTTGAAGAACTGCTCTGTCTTTTGAAATGAAAAAGCAATTCAGGGAATCGACCCTGTTTTTGAACGGAAACACATCGAATAGCATGTCAACCGCTTGAAGTGAGCGTGGTTGTAATGTATCATATTCGGAATATGCAAGGATAATCTCTCTGTCGATTCCAAATGCCTCTGTGATATATGTTTCCGGCTTCAGCAGAAATGCGTATATGTTCGTATTGTTCAGGCGTTTTTTCTCCGCATATGTTATATCAAAGCCATTCAAAAACGCCTTAAGCATATCTGTTTGATCTGCATGTTCAACCAGATAGATATTTTTCACATCAGATACGATCATGCCCATATGAACACTTCCTTTCTCTTTCGGTTCGATCTTATAACGATTCAATTCAAGCGTGCCTTCAGTTCCTGAAAACTCTGCAACGCGCTCTGGAGGTTCTCGATGATGTCGGCAGCGAGCTCGTCCGGCGAGGGCAGGTTGTCAAGATCGGCCAGGGACTTATCCTTGATCCAGAAGATGTCCAGGCTCGTTTTGTCCCGTGTCAGGATGTCCTTTTCCACGTTGAACTTACGCCAGCGGCCCTCAGGATTATCCTCTGAATATGTCTCCCTGCGCTCGAAGCGGTTCTCGGGGTGATAGCAGTCGATGAAATCCTGAAGGGCCTCATACGTCAGTGGGTTCTGCTTCAGGGTGAAATGGATGTTGGTGCGGAAATCGT
Organism: uncultured Eubacteriales bacterium; assembly: GCA_900319345.1. Lineage (GTDB taxonomy): Bacteria > Bacillota > Clostridia > Christensenellales > CAG-138 > RUG472. Next base: position 2,905 of record ONNZ01000006.1, on the reverse strand, counting down.
AGATCCACACGGTCTTCGTTTGCGTATTGGCGCTGGCTGGACGCTTGTCGAAGAAAATGACGTTTGCCTTTACACCCGGCTTATAGAAGATGCCCGTGGGCAGGCGGAGGATCGTATGCAGATCACAGGTGGCAAGCAGCTTCTTTCGGACGATCTCGCCCGCACCGCCCTCAAAGAGCACGTTGTCCGGCACGACCACAGCGGCCTTGCCCGTGGCCTTCAAGATCGTATTGATGTGCTGGACGAAGTTGAGCTGCTTGTTGCTGCTGGTGGTCCAGAAATCCTGACGGTTATAAACGAGATCCTCTTCCTCCTGTTCGCCTTCCTCGTTGGTGAAGGTGAGGGAGGATTTTTTGCCAAAGGGCGGGTTGGTGAGCACATAATCCACGCGGTAGCCCGGATCGGTGAGCAGCGAATCGCCGTATGCAACAGGTACATTGCCGTATATGTCCCCGATATTATGCAAGTACAGGTTCATTAGGCAGAGTTTGCGGGTTAGAGCTACATTCTCTCCGCCATAAAACGTGCTGTTTTTCAGGAATTCCTTCTGTTCGCGGTCGAGGGTGTAGTTCGCCGGATCGGCAAGGAACGCCTGTGCGGCGAGAAAGAACCCGCCGCTGCCGCAGCAGGGATCCGCAATGGTTTTCATCGGCTCCGGTCGGATGCAGGCGACCATCGCTTGGATCAGGGCGCGAGGCGTAAAATACTGACCTGCGCCGGATTTCACGTCCTCGGCGTTTTTCTGCAGCAAACCCTCGTAGATCTCGCCCTTCACATCGGAGGACATGGAGACCCACTTTTCCCGGTCGATCATCTGCACGATCCGGTAAAGGATTGCGGCGTTGCTGACCTTATTGATCGCACCCTGGAAGATCTGACCGAGGATGCCGCCCTGCTCGCCCAGCTTTTCCAGCGTCTTTTTATACTGATCCTCTAGATCCGCGCCCGTGAGGGTGTTCATGTCGCTCCAGCCATAGCCATCCGGGATACCCGTCTGCTTTCTGTAGGGTGGCTTGGCGTACTCGTCAGACATTTTGAGGAAGATCAGGTATGTAAGCTGCTCCAGATAATCGCCATAGGAAACGCCGTCGTCTCGCAACGGGCCGCACATGCCCCAAACCTTGGAAATGATGGATGAAGATTGATCAGGCATATTATTCTCCTTAATTCTTCAGCTGAGGTGCACCAACACTTTTTACCCAAATCCATCTTGGATTATCTTCAATGAACTCCAACTCTATAATCTGCTCATAATGATTACTCATGATATCTTCGTAAAAAATTGCTACAGAAAAAGGTAGTGAGTTATCAATAAAGTATCCTTTATCTGCCAGAATCAAGCAATTGATAGATTTCTCTTTTTGTGCTGGGACAATAGGACATGTAATTAATTCTACGTCTTTAATTGTAGATTTTACTATACATTTTACATTTATTGCTGTCCCCTTACTGATGTTTTCAATACGATACTTGGTAAACAAGGTATGAATTACACCCGTTTGTTTATCTGTTAATTCAATACTTGTTCCGGTGCCTGTCTCCATCTTATCGAAATGCAATTCAAAGCACGGCATATTTTCAAGGCGCTTTGTTTCTTCAAACTGTCGCTTTGATTCTGCAATCTGTTCACGGGTCGCTTTTGCTGATCTCCCATTGAAAACACAAATAAAGATCGTTGCTATGACATAAATGCCTGTTATTCCCACCATCAGCCAATCGGTAATTATTGGCATGATCACAGCCTCCCTTCAAAAGCGTCTTTCAGAATGCTCTGCCGCATGGCTTCTGCCTGCTGCAAAGCCGCATCCACTGTCTGTTCGATGCTGTCACAGACGGACATTTTACTGTCCATTTTCATTGTAATGTCCCACTGCATCTCAGTGGTTACAAATGGCACAGGAATATACTGAACAATCTCTTCGTTAAGATTTTTCATCGTCGTGCCTGTTGCATGTTCTTCGAGATAATGCACTACATCAGGACTTGACAATATTTGAGCATAAAAACCAGCATCAAAATTAGATTTTAAACGGAACAGAATACTCCCTGTACCGCACAACCAGCCATTTTCTACATCGGTTATTGCCGCAGCCCTTCCCATTTCTCCTCTACGGCCCATGATGATGTCATTTGTCTGTAACCTGTAAGCCGACAAATCTCTCGCTTTCTCTTCTGAAACTGTTACCGATGCGCCGGGGAGAATCTTTCCATTTTTAATGTGCTGCGGATTGATAACTGGCACGCCGCCAGTAATATAATCGCTTTTGTGTAACATTGTTCCAAATGGCCCAATACGAATATCATCCACTATCTCGTTGATTTCCACTGTTTTAGAAGATAGCTCTGATGAAAAAGCCTCTTTCAGTACAGCCTGCCGATATACCGCAAGCTGTGCTTTTGTCTTTTTCAGCGTTTCCACTCCCGCGTCAAGCTGGGAGAACAGCTCCTCGATCCGGGCAACGATGCGTTCCTGGTCGCTTATTGAAACAGGATATGGAATTATCAACTTTTTTAATATAGCTTGACTTATATTTGGTTGTGCGCCGCCAATCCCTTGCTTAACCAAATCAGAACGCTTGAAAAGTAAATAATAGTACAGGTATTTTAGGGATACTTTCTTGTTTTCAAAGATAGCACATACCGCCTGGTTTGTAGCTGCTGGAATGCCCAAAAAAGCCAGCTTCCCAATTGTAGCGCCATACAGTGCGATTAACAGAGTTCCGGCAGGAAAGATTTTAGCGCTGGAATTCGCTAATGCTTCTTCCGTTATATATTCTTCAGTGTCAAGAATGATATTGTTTTCTAGTTCACCGGATTTAACCCATGGAATAGTACCGTTCTGGTAGTATTCCTGTACTTTTCTGCTCGGTGTTCCTCCGCTTGTCGTATCGCATATATCTGAAAG
>ONNZ01000004.1 GCA_900319345.1 uncultured Eubacteriales bacterium | reverse complement strand
CCCACCAGAGCGCCCCGTGTCACACTGGCGGTCGTGGGGGCCATGCCATAGAGAAAGTGGCCCTGATAGGTTCCAGCATAGTTATCCCCCTCAGGATTCACGGCATGGTTGGGGCCGGGGCTGCTGCCCTCCGTACACCAGAGGACCTCGAAATCATCCGACAGGCAGTAGAGCTCAGGCCCGTCGCCCTCTCCAAAGGCGTGCTGGGCCAGAACATAGTACCCGCTCCGATACTCATCCGCCCGGTCGCCGGTGTCCACCATTACAGCACGGCTTATGATGGCGCAAAGCCACAGCTCCTCTGGCTCGCTCTCGCCCCTGCTTTTCAGGTGATCCAGGATGCCCGTACAGATGGCCTGGAGCTTCCCCTCATTCTGAAATTCGAAGCCGGTGGAGAGGGTGAATACCTTGGGATCCCAATCCCAGGCGTAAGGCGCCATGGTGACCGCGGGTGTGGACTGGGGCGTTTCGGTGGCGGCTGAGGTCGAGGCCAACCCCGGGGCGGCGGCCTGAATGGGGTTGCTCTTTCCGCCGCTCAGCACGCCTACGAGGACGATCAGCAGCACGGCGGCGGATGCCGCCACGCTGACGACCCCTGCGAGGATCCCTGCGGCGCTGGGGCGCTTTCGTATCTTAACGCCTTCTTTTTCCATGGCTTCCTTTAGCTTCCGCCCGAAGGACGCGGGCATCTGGGGGAACAGGTCGTTCTGCAATCTATTTTCAAAATCATTCTTTTTCATTTGGCTGCCTCCTTTTCCTGCAGCAGGGCGCGAAGAGTTTTGCGAGCCCGGGACAGGCGGCTGCGGACCGTCCCCTCGCTGACCTCGGTGAGGGCGGCGATCTCCCGGGTGTCGTAGCCTTCGTAATAGTAGAGGGTGATGGTGAGGCGCTCCTCCGGGCTGAGCTGATCGAAGGCTCGGTTCAGGTCCATGTCCGGCACGGCCATCTCGTAGCTCAAAGCCCCCTGCTCGTCCACGTTCAGGGTGGGTCGGCGGCGCTTGAGCATGTCGAAACACTCGTTTTTCAATATCTGGATGAGCCAGGTCTTGAAATACCGGCGCTGCTTCAGGGAACTGAGATTACGGTACGCCTTCAGCACCGCATTCTGGGCGGCGTCCTCACAATCGGTTCGGTTGCGCAATATGGCAAAGGCGACGCGAAACAGGGTCGGCCCCAGTTTCTCGATCTCACGGGAGAACCAGGCGTCGTTTTCGTGGCTGCTCATACGCGCTCCTTTCTGCTTTGGATGATCATCTACAAAGTAGACGACGGGAGGCGCAAAAATGTTGCATGAAGTCAGATGTGTTTTTTCGCATAGGCCAGCAGGGCCGGTTTTTCATTGGGAAGATCGCCGTCCGCCACCAGTTCCAGGATATGGTTCAGCAGTTGGCCCATCCGGGACCCGGGGGCCATGCCCAGGGCCAGTAGATCGTCGCCGGAGACGGCCAGGGATTTTAGGGAAAGGCAGGGCGTGTCCCGCAGCACGGCATCCAAAAGCTGTTCCCACTTCTCGATGTTCCGCAGCGCCGGGTTCCGGCCAAGGGGGGCATGGGCCAGGGCGTCGCATCGCTGAACGGTGAGCAGGTCCCAAAGCCGCGCTTCCCCCGCCTGCATGACAAGGTGGCGCATGTTCTTCTCCGTCTCGGGCAGCCAGGTATCGTGCTTTTCGATGAGGTAGAGCGCCCGTTCCATGGTGGCGCTGTCGCATTTGAGGCGTCGGAGAGCCCCTTCCGCCAGCTCCCGGCTCTTTTGGGGATGGCCGTAGAAGTGACCACGGCCGTTTTCGTCCCGGAAGAAGCAGGCGGGCTTGCCGCAGTCGTGAAAGAGCAGGGCCAGGCGGAAGACCGGGTCCGGGGGGCTCGCTTCGAAGGCCAGCAGGGTGTGCTCCCACACGTCGCTGTCGTGGTAGGGGCTATGCTGCTCAAAGCCCGCCATGGGGGCCAATTCCGGCAATATGGTGAACAGGACCGGGGCGAAGGCCCGCAGGACCCTACCCGCGGCTTGGCCCACCAGGATGCCCTTCAGCTCGGTGAAGATGCGCTCGGCGCTGATGCTGTTTAGCAGCGCCCGCTCCTCGATCATGGCCCGGGTGGTCTTGGGCTCTATCTCAAAGTCCAGCCGGGAAGCGAACCGGAGCCCCCGGAGGATGCGCAGACCGTCCTCGCGGAAGCGCTCCACGGGGTCGCCCACGGTGCGGATGATATGGTTTTTCAGATCCTCTTGTCCGCTGAACAGGTCGATGGGCTGTTCCTGCTCGTCCAGGGCCATGGCGTTGACGGTGAAGTCCCGGCGTGCTAAATCGCCCCTGAGGTCGGGAAGGAAGGTCACCGCCGCCGGGTGCCGGTGGTCGAGATAGGCCCCGTCCGCCCGGAAGGTGGTGATCTCCACCGGCTTGTGGTCCAAAATGACGGCGACGGTGCCGTGCTTCTTGCCCGTGTCGATGCGGGGCAGGTCGAAAAAGACCTGCTCGATCTCCTCCGGCCGGGCGGAGGTGCATACGTCCCAGTCGTGGGGGGGCTCGCCCCGGAGCAGGTCCCGGACGCAACCGCCCACGGCATAGGCCTGGTAGCCAGCCTGCCGGAGCCGATAGAGGATGGAATTGACGAGTTGGGGTATCATGCCCCTATTATGGCCGGGGCCGCCCGATTTTGTCAAGGCGCCGGTAGATTTTGGGGCGCTTCTATTGTATACTGTATCCATGCACGAACGAATGAGACCCATCCTCCAACACGCGGCCCTGTTCCGCTGCCCCCTGTGCCACGGTGCCATGACCGCTGGGGCTACCTCCCTTCGCTGCGAGCGGGGCCACGACTTCGCCATCTCCCGGAAGGGATACGTGGACTTCTGCCCCGCTGCCAAGGCGGGGGCGTACGACGACGCCCTGTTCGACAGTCGGAACAGGTTCATCGGAAGCGGGTTCTACGCTGAGCTCATCGAAGCCATACGAAAGCTGCTACCAGATGGCCCCATCCTGGACGCGGGCTGTGGCGAGGGCAGCTTTTTGAAGGCCGTCTGTCCCGATCCGGCGGCTCGGCTTTGCATCGGCCTGGACCTCTCCCGGCCCGGCATCCAGCGGGCGACCCGAGGCGGGGGCGGTTGGCTGTGGGCGGTGGGAGATTTGAGCCGTTTGCCCCTTGCCGACGGCAGCATGGCCGCCATTCTGAACATCCTCTCCCCCGCCAACTACCCGGAGTTCGCCCGGGCGCTAATGCCCGGCGGCCTGGTCGTCAAGGTGGTGCCCGGGGAACGGTATCTACAGGAGGTACGGGCCCTGGTCCAGGACCAGCTGCGGCACGACGTTTACAGCAACCAGCGGGTGGTGAAGCTGTTCGGGGAGAAGTTCGACCTTTTCGAAACCCAGGAGATCTGTCATACCTATCCCCTGACATCGGACCAAGCCGCGGATCTGATCGTCATGACGCCGCTAACCCAGGGCATAGAAAAAGAGCAGCTCGACCTGGCTGCCCTGAAAACCGTCACCATCCATCTCAATATCCTGGCGGGCCGCTCCCGGTAGCTACCGCCCCGCCGCCCGCTGGACCAGGCTGTCGTGCTCCTTGTCGGCCATGCCCAGCACGTGGGAGGCGCTACCCTGGAAATATACGTGGGCGGTAGCGTTGTCGAACTGCAGGGAGGCCGCCACCCGCTTTTCGCCCATCTCCACCACCACGGCGATCTTGTAATAGCTGTTGCTCTCCCCCAGCCACTTTTTCAGCATCTGCCCGTCCGTAGCCGGATTCGCCGGGGTCATGTGGGCGTGGTGCTCCCCGTCCTGAAAGACCATCTGACAGTTCTCACCGGTGGCGCAGTTGGTGAGGGTATAGCTCTCCCCCGCCGCCAGCTCCTTTTTGACCTCGTCCCAGCCCCACAGCTCCCCGGTCACCTGGAAATAGGGGTTTTGGGCGGTGAAGCTCAACGCCACATTGGCCGCGTAGGGTGCCCGGGCCGCGCTGCCGGAAAAGAGCTCGTCCTGCTCCTCGGGGGTGAGACGGCCGTCCTGCCGGGCGCCCGCCGCCTGCTCGTAGGCCAGGGCTGCCCGCCGGGTCACCGCCTGGTAGCTGCCCGTGGGCTTGTAGGCGTAGTACCCCAGGTCCGCGAGCCGCTGCTGGATGCGGACCACCAGCTGGCCCTTGGTGCCCAGGGACACCGTCTCTCTTTCCTTTTCCTCTGCCAGGGCCGACGCGCCGATGCAAAGGCACGCCACCGCCAGCAGGAATATGAGCATACGTTTCATAGAAGCAGTATACCATGTTCCTTGTGTTCCGGGGAAGGGTGTGTTATACTGAATTTACAAAAGATACGAAAAGAGGCGATGGACATGCGCTGCAGCTGCAAGGTGTGCGGCACCTATATGGTCCAGCGGGAGCAGGGCGTGGAGAGCGGCTGCGTCTGCCCGGAGTGTTTCTATACCTGCTCCGCCTGCGTCACCCCCGAAGGCGGGAGCCCCTTGAGCCCCGATCAGCTCCGGGCGGTGCTCCTGAACCGCCGGTTCCTGGATAAGGAGGAGGACGGCTACACAGACCCCTTCCACGGGCCCATGGGACCGCAGGAGTACGAGGATTAGATTAGATGAGATTTTTTTATTGCACTTTTTCTCTTCAGTGAAGAGAAAAAGTGCCAAAAAGAGAAGCTTAAGAAGATTTGATGGAATGTCTTCTTAAGCTTTTATTCTGAAGTTCTTTTGGGCGTCTTTTCTTTCAAGAAAAGATGCGGGCTTTGAATAATCACTTCTATTTCCCCACGCAGAAGTGGGCGAAGATGCGATCGATGATGGCAGAGTCCACGTCACGGCCGGTGATGGCCCCCAGGTGATGAAGGGCCTCCCGGATATCCGTGGCGACGAGGGTCAGCTCGTGGGCCCTACGCGCGTGACCGAGGGCGTCCCGAGCGTTCTCCAGGGCTTTGATGTGGCGCTCGTTGGTGATGGCCGCCCCCTCCCTGGCCCCAGACAGGGCCACGATGCGGCGCTTCAGTTCGTCCAGCCCATCGCCGGTCCTGGCGCTGACGGTCAGCTCTCCGAAGCCGTCCTGGGTCTGTAAAAGGTCCCCCTTGCTGCGGAGGATCAGCCGGTTCTTGCCCTGGGTGAGGCTCAAAAGCTGCTCGTCCTCCTCCGTCAGCGCCTGGGAGCCGTCCAGCAGCAAGACCACCACGTCCGCCCGGTCCAGGGCCGCCTTGGCCCGATCCACGCCGATTTGCTCCACCAGGTCCCCGCTTTGGCGGATGCCCGCCGTGTCCACCAGCCGGACGGGCACGCCGAAGAAGGCGGTCTCCTCGTCCAGGGTGTCCCGGGTGGTGCCGGGCAGGTCCGTGACGATGGCCCGATCCGTGCCGATGAGGGCGTTTAGAAGCGAGCTCTTACCCACGTTGGGCCGGCCCACCAAAGCCACGTAGACCCCTTCCCGCAGGACCCTGCCCTGCCGCCCCTCGGCGATCAGGGCGTCGATCTCCCGCTGGGCCCTATCGAGGCTATCCGGCAAGGCCAGGGACACGTCCTCCTCCACCTCGTCCGGATAGTCCACCGCCGCGTCGATGGCGGAGAGACTGTCCAACAGCAGCTCCTCGATGGCGCCGATGCGCTCCGACAGCTTCCCATGAAGCTGCTCCAGGGCCGCCTTCAGGCTCTCCTCCGCCCGAGCGGAGACCACGTCCATGACCGCCTCCGCTTCGGATAGGTCCATCTTCCCGTTCAAAAAGGCCCGCTTCGTAAACTCCCCCGGCTCCGCAGGCCGGGCGCCGGTGCGGCCCAAACGCTCCAGAATACGGGCCACGGTGCGGCTGCCCCCGTGGCAGGAGAGCTCCAGCATGTCCTCCCCGGTGTAGGTCCCCTTCCCCGGCAGGAAGCATGCCATGCCGTCATCCAAGACTTTTTCCCCGTCCAGCATGCGGACGAAGCGAAGCATCCGGGGCGTCTTCGTCACGTCCCGATCCAGCATGTCCCGGGCGATGTCCGGGCACAGGGGCCCCGACACCCGGATGAGGGCGATGGCCCCGCCGATGGCGGTAGAGGGGGCGTAGATGGTGTCAACTTTCATAGAAGTCTCCATACAAGAAAAGGGCCCGTTCGGGCCCTGCATGATTTAGTCCTCGGGGGTGATGATGACCCGGCGATTGGGCTCCTCGCCCTCGGAGTGAGTGGTGACGCCCCGGAAGCTCTGGAGAGCAGAGTGGATCACCCGGCGCTCGTAGGGGTTCATGGGCTCCATGGCGAAGGAACGGCCGGACTTAGCCACCTTCAGGGCGTTGCGGCGAGCGAGGCGCTTGAGGGTGTCCTCCCGGCGGGCCCGGTAGCCCTCGGTGTCGATGGAGATGCGGCGGTAGCCGTTCTCCTTCCGGTCCTTGTTCTCGTAGAGGGAGACGATGTACTGCAGGGCATCCAGGGTCTCGCCCCGGCGGCCGATCAAAAGCCCGTCCGTATCGGAGTCGATCTTCAGCTTGATCCCCTCCTCGTTCTCGAAGGCGGACACGGTGCCGTTGACGCCCATCTTCCCCAGCAGCTCCTGCAGGAACCTGGCGGAATCCAGCTGCTCAGCCAGCTCCTTGGAATAGGGCAGCTCCTCCACGGGGGCGGCAGCCTCCTTCTCCTCCCGGGGCTGTTCCCGACGGCGATCGGAACGCTTGCCGCGGCCTTCCCGCCGATCGTCCTTGCGGTCGCGGCGCTCCCGGCGCTCCTCCCGCTGCTCCCGGCGCTCCTCGTTGATGGCGGAAAAATCGGGGACCACGGGGGTCTCCCGCTCCACCAGGCGCACGATGGCGTTGCGGGCGCCGAAACCGAAGATGCCCTTACTTTCGCTCTGCACGGTGATGATGTCCACCTGGTCGATGGTGACGCCCATCTCGTTCAGGCCGTGGAAGATGGCCTCGTCCACCGTCCTGCCGGAAAATTCCATACTTCTCATGGGTCAGTTGCTCTCCTTTATCAGCTTAGCTTCCCGCTTGCGCTTGTCCCGCTCGATGATGTCGGGAAGCTTTTTGTTTATGATGACGTTGATGGCGGTCGCGATCAGGTTGCTGAGGATCCAGTAGATGGAGAAGGTGGCGTCGTACTGCCAGCAGAAGAACACGGACATGGCGGGCATGATGTACATCATGCTCTTGCCCATGTTGGCCGCCTGGGCGTTGGGGTTGGTGGCCTCCTGCTCCTTCTTGTTCTTGTTCTGCTGCTGCATGGACACCCAGGACAGGAGGAACGAGGTGCCGCCGGCCAGGATGGGCAGGATGGCGTAGCCGTTCACATAGCCCTTGTAGGCGTCGATGCAGGGACCCATGATGGTCTCATAGGCGGACAGGAAGGCGGTGTTGTCCTCGGCGAAGGTCAGGGCGCCGGCGGCATCCTTCACGAAGAAGCCCATCCGAAGAAGCAGCTCGTCCAACGCCTGCTGATGCTCCGTGTAGAAAATGAACTTGTCGATGTAGGTGGCCTTGGTGGCGGCGAAGGTACGCCAGAACTGCTCACCGGTGAGGACGGCGGAGCTGGTCAGGTTGTCGGGCCGCCAGATGTTCAAGATCCAGAAGAACCTGTACTGGTTGAACAGGGCGATGCCGGCCTGGGGGTCCTTGTCCATGGTGAGGAGCAAGGAGATCATCTGCTCGTTGGACCAAGCGCGGAAGGCGTTGATGAACATGAACAACAGGGGCATCATGATGAGCAGCGGGAGGCAGCCGGACATGGTGCTGACGCCCTTCTCCTTCATGAACTTGTTGCGCTCCTGGTTCATGCGCTTGGGATCGTTCTGATACTTCTTCATGATCCGATCCAGATCCGGCTGGATCTCCTGCATCTGCGCGGAGGACTTGCGGGATTTGATATCGCTGAAGATGGTCAGGCAGCGAACGCCCAGGGTGAAGATGAAGATGGTGAGGACGATGGCGTAGGAGGCCTGCATGCCGGAGGACATGATGCTCTCATACAGCCACCGCATGCCGGCCAGCAGCCAGCGGGTGAGGAAGAAGGAATTGGTCAATGTAGCTCTCCTTTATAACCTGTGCCCACCTCAGGGAACGGGGTCGTAGCCCCCCTTGCAGAAGGGGTTGCAGCGGAGGATCCGCCAGATGGCCAGGCCCGTGCCCTTCAGGGCACCGTATTTCGTGATCGCCTCCCAGGCATACTGGGAGCAGGTGGGGGTAAAACGACAGCGGGCAGGGAAACAGGGGGAGATATGCCTCTGGTAGAACCGGATCATGGCAAGCAGGATCTTCTTCATGGCTGCTGCACCTCAACAGGGGCCGGCTCCTGGTACACGCCCGCCCGCTGCAGGGCGCCGATCATGCTCCGCTGCATGGACAAAAAGGGCGCGGTCAGGGCGGCGGACCGGGCGATGAAGATCAGGTTGTATCCCGGCTTCACCCGAGGCAGCAGGGGCGAAAAGCAGGCCTTCAGCCTCCGCTTGGCCCGGTTGCGCATGACGCTGTTCCCGATCTTTTTGGATACAGAAAAACCGACCTGGACCTTGTCCTTTCGGTTCCGGGCCGTCACCAATACGAAGCTTCCACCGCCGACCTGCCGGCCGGTCCGATAGGTGAATCGAAACTCCTTATGCCGTTTCAAGGAATACGTCCGATTCAAAAGCCGATCAATACTTTCCCGTAAATAGCAACGCACGGCAAGCCGAGAGCCTGCCGCAGCGCTACAAAGTTTGCGGCGTATGCCGCGTCGCGGAAGCGATGCTTCCGATCTAACGCCGATCGCTGACGTCCCGTTGCTCAGGCGCTCAGCTTCTTGCGGCCCTTGGCGCGCCTGCGCTTCAACACATTGCGGCCATCGGCAGTGGCCATGCGTTTACGAAAACCATGGACCATGCTCCGCTGCCGTTTCTTCGGCTGGTAAGTGCGTTTCATGCCATACACCTCACTTAGTTTAAGATATCTTCATGGAAAAAGCGTTTGACGCGCTATCCTCCAAAATGAACCTGTCCTATTATACGGGAAAGGGTATGCCCTGTCAAGCAAAATTTCAAAAGAAAATGCGGCGTTTCCGCCGCAGCCGTTCCCCCCTGTCGAAAGCTTTACGCGCCGCCCACCAGGGGCAGGAATTCGTCCTCTCCCCGGCCGCTGGACGCGGAGAGCTCGGCCACCAGGACCTGCCGGGCAGTAAGATACATCTTGCGCTCCCCGGCGGAGAGGCCCCGCTCTCGATCCCGCTTCATGAGGCACTTGACCACGTCCGCCACCACCAGGGCGTCCCCCTGCTTGAGCTTGTCCAGGTTCTCCCGGTACCGCTGGTTCCAGTTGTCGCTCTCCTGAGAGCAGTCGCCGGACTTGAGGTATTCCACCACCTGGCCGCAGGTGCCTTCGTCGATCAAGGGACGCAAGCCCACGCTCACGGCGTTCTTGACCGGCACCAGCGCCGTCATGCGCCCCATGAGGAAGCGCAGAAGATAATACTGATTGGTTTCGCCCAGGATGTTCTGCTCCTGGATCGCTTCGACCTTGCCCACCCCGTGCATGGGATAGCAAACCATATCGCCTACCTGAAACATGCGCAGCTTGCCTCCTTCCCCTATAACTGGTGTAAGTATAGCACATGCCACCGGGACTTGTCAAAGAGAAATTTAGTTAAAAATTTGTTATTATAGTACAGGTAATGGGGCCTGTCAAGTGTTTTTTCCGGGTATTTTAGGAGCCAAAAAGCCAAAAACAAAAAACAGGACGGCATAGCGTCCTGTTTTCACTTGAATCTTTTTTCGGTTCGGTCACGGGGTGCCGCTGCCCGTTCCTTCGCTCGTCATCGGGCTGGTCGAGGGGCTGATCGGATCGGAAGCCATGGGCGTTTCGCTGGGCGCGGGGACGACCGTAACGACGGCCGTGGCCACGGGCGCCATGGTGGCCGTCCGCGTAGGCGCAGCGGTGGCCATGGGCTTGACGCTGGCGCGGCATGTGCAGCCACCCAGCAGCGCGATGATGGTCAGCACCGTACCGAGAAAGATCCGGATCTTATTTCGTTTCAAGGGGCATACCTCCTTTTTCAAGTGATGCCCTTAGTCTTGCCTCCCGGAAACGAAAACATCCATGCCAGGTTTTGCCAGTTTTTTGGCTTCCACCAGCGCCACCTTCGCCCGCCCGCCGTGGGCGACGAGCTCCATCCGCTTGGGCTCCAGCCGGTTTTGACGCAGCAGAGCGAACAGGTCCACCAGGCCCTCCGCCCGATAGCAGAGGCACAGTCTTCCGCCGTTGTCGAGCAACAGAAAGGCCGCCGCCAGAAAATCGTTCAGCCGGTCCCCGTGCCGCTGCCGGGCCCGCTGAGGGTACTCCCCCGCCGTGGCCAGGGAGAAATAGGGCGGGTTCATGGTGACCAGGTCGTATCGGCCGTGGCCCAGGGCCTTGGGCGCCTCGCTCACGTCCATCTCGTGGAAGGTGATATCCTGCCCGTTCCGTGCAGCGGACAGGCGGGCCAGCTGCAGCTGGGCCCCGTCATCGTCCACGCCGACGAAGGGGCTGCCGTAGAGGGCGTTGGCGTACAGGGGGATGACGCCGTTGCCCGTGCCCAGGTCCACCGCCCGTTCGTTGGGTTTTGCGTGCAGAAAATGGACCAGGCGCACCGGGTCCTCCGTGAAGCGGCCCAAGGCCTCGTCCTGATAGATGCCGTAGCGTTCGAATTGCAGGCTTTCCCAGCGCATGATCGTCAATACTGACCGATGACGCCGATGGTGACGCCGGTGTAGTAGTGCAGGAGGATGGTCCTGTAGTCCGCCCCGTCGGTGGCCATGCCGTTGGCCCCGGCCTGGCTCATGCCCACCCCGTGGCCAAAGCCCTTGGTGTGGAAGATGACCTCATCATTCGTGATCTCCACGGTGAACATGGCGCTGTTCAGGCCGAATATCTTACGGGCCGTCCGGCCGGTGACCGTGTCCTCGTTGAGCTGCAGCTTCTCCACCCGGCCGCTGGGATAGAGGGAGAGGACCTTCAGCTGTTCCTCCAGCTTCTCCTCCTCCATATGGGCGTTGGGGCGGGCCCCGTTGACCTTCTCCACGAAGGTCCCCCGGTGGTACCGGACCTCTCCGATCTGGCGGCTGCCGATCTCATGGGGGCTCTCCACGGAGCGCAGATAGGGGAAATTGCTGCCGTACACGTTCTGGCTGTCCTCGGTCCAGCCGCCGGACGAGGCGTGATACATGGCGTTGATGGGCTTGCCGTTGTAGAGCATGACCTCCCCCGCCGTGTCCATGACCGCCTTGGCGATGACGGAATACTTATAGGTATACTTGTCGCCCCAGGACTTGCGGAGCTTGGCGTCGGACCGGAAGGTCTGGCAGCAGCTGCTGGAGGTGCACACGTCCGCGTTGGGGTTGGTCTTGCACCCGCCGTGGCGGATGGAATACAGGGTGTAGGTCCGGGTGGCCACGGCCTGGGCCTTCAGGGCTTCCATGGGGTAGCTGGGCCCCACCTCGCCGGCCACCACGCCCAGCACGTACTCCTCCAGGAGCATGTCCCGTATCTCGCCCTCGTCCTGCATGAAGACCTTTACGTAGGTATTATGGACCTTGGTGAAGTCGATATCCACGGGCAGAGGCGACCAGGTGGGCGCGGGGATGATGGGCTCCGGGGATTCCTCCACGCTGAGGGCGTCCCCCTCCGGCAGAGCGCAGGCCCGGATGACCCCCACCACCAGCAGCACCACCGCCACCAGCAGGGCGGTAAGGCCCATGAGGATGGGCCAGTGGACGGTATACACCTTCTGTTTTTTGTGGGAACGCTTCTTCTTCGTGCTCATGGTATCATTATATGCGTATATTTCCGCAGAATAAAGAGGAAAATGACGAACAAGCGGTAAACTTTCTTCTGTGCATTGTCCCATAACCCGCCTTGAAACCTGTTTTTTTCTATGCTATACTTCCCTATATGAACATACATTTTTCACCCGAGGCCCAAAAAAGGGAACAGACCCCGGTCGACAACCTGTTTTTCAGCGAATTCATGCCCGACGCCGACGGCGAGGCCGTGAAGGTGTACCTCTATGGGCTCATGCAGTGCCGCTACCCCTCCATGGGGGACGTGGCCATCTCGGAAGCCCTGGACCTGCCCGAGGGGGCGGTGCTGGCCGCCTTCGTCTACTGGCAGAGCAAGGGCCTGGTCCGCATCCTAAAGGATGAGCCCCTGGAGGTGGAGTACCTGACCGTGGAGCAGCCGGCGGCCACCACGGCGGTACCGATGAAGTATAGGTCCTTCGTCCGCGCCCTCAACGAGCTCACCGCCCCCCGCCAGTTCAACATGCGGGAGCTGGGCCATATTTACGACTGCCTGGAGGTCTTCCACCTGGAGGAGAAGACGGTGCTGGAGCTGGTGAGCCACTGCATGGAGGAGAAGGGCCGCCGGGTATCCATCCAGTACATCTCCACCGTGGCCAAGAGCTGGGCGGACGCGGGCATCATCACCTACGAGCAGGCCAGGGACTATATCGCCAACGCCATGGTCCGCAAGCACGGGGCCGCCGCGGTGCTGCGCCGCTGGAACAAGCGGCGGCTGCCCACTCTGGACGAGATGACCATGTACGATCGCTGGGTCCGGGACTGGGGCTTCGACGACGAAGCCATTCTGGCCGCCTGCCCCCGGCTCACCAGCACCTCCAGCCTGTCCTTCGAGGCCCTGGAGGATCGGCTTCGGGAGCTCTACGAGCAGAACAAGGTGAAGGCGGCGGACATCCAGGCGGACAGCGAGAGCATCAGCGACGAAAAGGAGTTCGCCCGCATGGTCTTCGCCCGCATGGGCAAGGTGTCCACCCCCACCCGGGACGACGTGCGGCAGCTGTCCGTGTTTCTGGAGGGGCCGGAGGGCCTTCCCCGGGAGGTGGTGCTGCTGGCCGCCGAGGAGTGTGCCGACGCGGAGCGGCCCTTCGGGAAGCTGAAAAGTGTGCTGAAGGATTGGATGGAGCGCCGCATCCGCACCGTGGAGGAGGCGCAGAAGGCCCTGACGGAGCGGAAGGAGAGCATATATCCTGAAAACCGCCGCCGCAAGAGGCGGGACCCCTTTGCGAACTACGCCGAAACCGGTGTTTCCCATGTGAACTTGGATGATATCGCCCTGACGTTGGATGACGAACTATGAAAACAGATTTTGAAGCCTATTACGCCGATCTGCGCCGGAAGGCCGTGCGGCAGTTGGAAACACGGCGGCAGGAATGCGCTGCTATGGACCCGGCTTTCGCCGCATTGCAGGCAAAACGAAGCCGTGTCTTTCTCATGCCCGCCCAAGGCGCAAAACTGACCCTGTCCACCCTGCGGATGGAGGAGGAAGCGCTGCTGAAGCGGTACGGGCTGCCCAAGGACTATCTGCAGCCCGCGTATAGCTGTCCCCTGTGCCAGGACACGGGCTATGTGGGAAGCCCTATTAAGAAAAAGTGTGCCTGCCGATTGAAGCTGGAACAGAAGGATCGGGTGGAAGCGGGTCGGATCAACGATCGGGAGACCTTTGAGGGATTCCGGGAGGATATCTATCCCGATGAAGCTTCTCGGAAGGAAGGCAAGACCATCTGCGTGCTGTGTCAGCGATTTGCCGACGCGCTTCCCAACCCGAAATTCCCGCAGCTGCTGCTGTTCGGCCAGGCTGGCCGGGGCAAGAGCTTTATGGGCAACGCCATCGCCGCCCGAGCCATCGAGCGGGGCATCGATACCCTGCGGCTCACCGCCTATCGGATGACGGAGGAGGTCATGAACGGTTTCTCCAACAACGCCTCTCCCCTGCCCCGCTTCACCCAGGTGCCTCTGCTGGTGCTGGACGACCTGGGCACAGAGCCCTTGATCCCCAACGTGACGAAGGAATCCCTGTTCGCCATCGCCGATCAGCGCAACACCAGCCGCTTAGCTACGGTATACATCTCCAACCTCAACGCGGACGAGTTGACGGAGCGATACGGAGAAAGGATCGCTTCCCGGATCACGGATGCCTCCATCACGAAGGCGATTCGCTTCACTGGGGACAGTTTGCGCGGCAGCAAGGAGAAGAACCGCTGATGCTGTACCTGATCGCCACCCCCATCGGGAACCTGGGGGACATCACCTATCGGGCCGTGGAGGCGCTGCAGGACTGCGACGAGGTCTGGTGCGAGGACACCCGGCAGACCGCCAAGCTCCTGAACCATTTGAGCATCAAAAAGCCCCTGGTGAGCTGTCACGAATACACCCAGAAGGAGAAGGCCCCCCAGCTTTTGGAAAAGTTAAGGGCGGGGCTCGATATAGCCTACGTGTCCGATGCGGGCATGCCGGGCATCTCCGACCCGGGGGCCCTGCTGGTCCAGGCGTGCATCGAAGCGGGCCTCCCCTATACCGTCCTCCCCGGCCCTTCGGCGGTGCTGACGGCGGCGGTGCTCTCGGGGCTGCCCCTCGATCGGTTCACCTTCTTCGGCTTCCTGCCTCGGGAAGGGGCGGCGCGGAAGCAGGCGCTGAGCGACCTCGCTGCCTGCGGCTGTACGGCCATTCTCTACGAAAGCCCCCACCGGGTGAAGGACACCCTCCAGGACGTTTTGGATGCCGTCGGGGACTGCCCCTGCGCCCTGGTGCGGGAGCTGACCAAGGTCCACGAAAGCTGCCAACGAGGGCCGATTTCAGAGGTTTTAAGCGCCCTGCCCGAGGAAGTCAGGGGTGAATGCGTGCTGCTGTTCCGCATCCCGCCCAAGACGGAGGACGCGCCTACAGAGGAGGAATTGGACGCCCTGCTCCTGCGGCTGATGGAGCACATGAGCTTGAAGGACGCCGCCCGGGAGGCCAGCGAGACCCTGAAGCTTCCCCGAAAGCAGGTCTACGCCCGAGCGCTGGAGCTGAAAAACGAGTAAACGAAAAGCCTGCCGGAAGTCCGACAGGCTTTCATCATATCTATTCGCTTACAGGGCGGCGATGCTGGCCACGATGGTGAAGATGAGGCCGATGACCATGAGCAGCGCCATAAAGATACACATCCAACGAACGAACCGGCTGTGCATGTTCGCTCCTTATTTAGCCGGATCGAAGGCCTGGATGACATCTTCGTCGACGACGATGTTGGCCTTGTCGCGCCAGGCTTCTATCTGCTCGGTATAATAGTTGTTCTCGGCGTAGCTCTTGATGGTGTCGTCGATGACGGCCTTGACCTCCTCGTAGGGGACGATGCCGGTGGTTCCCTCCGCCCGCTTGACAATGTAGTAGGCGGCGGTATCGTTGCCGTCGCTGTCCTTGGTCGCGACCTGGACCATGTCCACGTCGCCCACGTTCATGTCCTTGGCCCGGTCGTAAACGGCGCCGTCGAAGGGGCTGTCTTTCTCGCCGATGGCCAGGATCGTCTGAGCCTTGCCCGTTTCGCTCTCGTTGTCATCCGAGGCGCGATAGGTTTCAAAATCTTCGCCTTCCTGGACTTTGGCGAGGATCTCCCCGGCCTTGTCGGCGTCGGAGGTCTGGATCACCTGGACGAAGACGAAGTCCTCCGGGATGTAAAGATAGGGGATGTCCGTGTAGCCCATGGCCAAATAGGAGGTGTTCTGAGCGTAGGCGCCCTCCACGTAAGCGTCCTCATAGTAGGTCTTGGCGTACTCGGCGTAGATGTCCTTGAGCTCCGCTTCGGTCACGTTCCGCTCGGCGGCGAAGTGCTCCTGGATCTTCTCGGCGTAGGCTTCCGCCAGAGCGGAGTGCTCGCTGCGCTTCAGGAAGGTCTTCTGGTTGATGCCGATGTTGGAGAAATAGTTGGCCAGCATGGTGGTGGCGTAGGTCTCCGGATTCTGGGCGCCGGAGGATTTGGCGCTCTCCAGGATCTGATCCTTCAGGTTGGTCAGGGCGTCCTTGGCGGACTGGGCCACCGCGGATTGCTCCTCGGCGGTCAGGGTGATGCCCAGCTCCTTGCCCATCTGGATGAACGCTTCGCTTTCGATAAGGTTGTTGAGGATGTCCTTCTTCAGGTCACGCATGCCCGTCTCGGAGCTGACGTCGTAATACTTGCCGTAGCCGTAGTGCATGGCATACATGTTGTAGGTGTCGATGTTGTTATAGTAGTTGCTCAGGGACGCTGCGAACTCGTTCTTGGTGATCTTGGTGCCGTTCACCGTGGCAACGGCTTTGTTGCGGGTGAAGTAGTTGTCGCCAAAGGAATCCTTCCGAAGCAGCATGATGAGGCCGGCTACCAGCACGAGGATCGCCAGGGCCGCCGCAGCGATGAGCAGAATCTTCTTGGTTTGACGTTTCATGGTACTTTCCTTCTCCTGTTTTTTCTAAACAATCTTGTGAATTATAGTATAAAAGACCGCCCTTGTCAATTCAAAGGCGGTCTCTTCACAGCTTTTTTCACGATTATTCCATTTTCAGCCGCAGGAAAGCGGCCATGCCTCCCGTGCGGCCCTCCCGCCGGTAGGAATAGAGGTTCATGGTCTCCTGAGTGCAGACGCCCATGAGGAAGATATGCTCCGGGACAGCGCCCTGCTCCATGAACTGGCAGGCGGCCACCTGCCACAGGTCCACCGTGGGGTTCCCCCGGCCGTTGACGCCCCGGAGGGGACAAACGGGGAAAGCCGCCTCGAAATCCTGGCAAACGTCCTCCCCCACCTCGAAACACTTGGGGCAGATGGAAGGGCCCACGCCGCAGAGCATGTCCTTGGGGTCGGAGCCGTAGGCCTTCTGCATCTGGGCGATCACGTTCCCGCCGATGCGCCCGAGCGCCCCCCGCCATCCGGCGTGACATAGGCCGATGGCCCTTTTGACGGGGTCAAAGAAATAGAATGCCATGCAGTCGGCGTGGCCGGTGATCAGCGTGACTTCGGGATCGTTTGTAATGAGCCCGTCGCAGGCTGGCAGGCTCTCCCGGGTAAAGCCCCGGCCCCGGTCCTTTCTATCCACCTGCAGCACCGTGATCCCGTGCTCGTAGCTGTCCATGACCATGGAGTCCTCGGGGAACCCAGCCCCCCGGCTGAAGCGGCGGTAGTTCTCCATGACGTCGGCCCGCTCGTCATGGGTGAAGCTCAGGTTGAGCCCGGTGAAGGGAGGCTTGCTGACGCCGCCGATCCGGGCGGAGAAGCCGTGGTCGATCTCGGGCCGCGCCGAAAAAGCAGGCAGGGTATAGATGCCTACGCCCCCCTGCTCCCGGTAGGCATGCCCCACCTGGATGCGGCCGAATGCTGCTTGAAAGGATGCCCTGTCCATCATACGCCGGCGTTTTCGTCCAGAAGCCGCTGCAGCTCCTCCATGAAGGTCTGGGTGTCCTTGAACTCCTTGTAGACGGAGGCGAAGCGCACGTAGGCCACCTCGTCCACGGCCTTGAGCTGCTTCATGACCATCTCGCCCAGGGCCGCCGTGGAGACCTCGGAATCCAGGGAGTTGTTCACCTCCCGGACGATCCGCTCCACCATCTGGTTCTGCACGTCCGTGGAGATGGGCCGCTTCTCGCAGGCCTTGCGGATGCCCGTGGCGATCTTCTCCCGCTCGAAGAGCTCCCGACGCCCGTCCCGCTTGACCACCATGATGGGGTTCTCCTCGATCCGCTCAAAGGTGGTGAACCGGCGTCCGCACTGGATGCACTCCCGGCGACGACGAATGGCCGTGCTGTCCTCGTTGGGACGGCTGTCCACGACCTTGCTCTCCATGCTGCCGCAGTAACGACACTTCATTGGCTTGTCCTCCGATGGCTAAATCATTACGAATAAAGTATAGCATTGTTTTCTCCGGGGAGGCTGTAAACATGCTATTAACAATTATGCCGGGAACTCCCTGAGGTCCACCAATATGACGTCCTCGCCGATCTTCTGGATGCGGCAGAAGGGGATGACGATGCCGTCCCGGGCCCTCAAAAGTCCCAGCATGCTCCTCTCCCCGGGCACGATGATGGAGAGGATCGTGCCCGTGCACAGATCCATCTCCAGATCCGTCACACAGCCCAGCCGTCCCCCGTCGCATACGTTGATGACCTCCTTGCACTTCAGGTCCGAAAACGTAGTCCTCAGCTCCATAGGCGCCTCCTTCCTGGTCTACTCTATGCGTGCCAGCTCTCTGACAGAACTTGACGAATGAGGGCAAAGCAGGTAGAATAGCGGTGCTGTAAAAAAATTGGCGGAAAGGAGACGGGCCCATGAAGAAAGCGCTGTTCGTTTGGCTCCTTTTGGGCCTGCTCCTGATAGGCTGCCAAGGCGCGCCCCAGGGAGAGGCCCTGGCGATGGCAGCGGCCACGCCGCCGCAAACCGTTTCCCCCATGCCTTTGGCCACGGCCAATCTCCTGATCTCGCCGGTCCCGGCCACGCCCTCCCCCACCGTGCCGCCCACGCCGTCGCCCACGCCCACGCCGTCGCCCACGCCTACGCCCACGCCCTCCCCCACGCCGGAGCCCACGCCCTTCACCCTGGTATGGATGTCCGACACCCAGAACATCAGCCGCAACAACCCGGAGGTGTTCGACCGGATGCGGGACTGGATCTTGGAGAACCGGGAGAAGGAAAACATCCAGTTCGTGGCCCATTCGGGGGACGTGGTGGACGGGTTCAGCGAGCTCATGTTCACCAACGCCGCCAACGCCCTGGTTCCCATCTTCGAAGCGCTGCCGGGCATGGTGGTCAGCGGGAACCACGACGTGACCAAGAACGGCAGCCAGTACTACTTTAACTATCAGCCCTACGCCAAGCTGGTCCAGAAGAAAGGCCAGACCTACCAGGACGGGGCGGCCTATGTGACCTTCCGGGCCTGCGACACCGACTTTCTGGTGTTCGGTCTGGGCTACGGCGTCATCTGCACCGATTGGATGAACCAGGTCATCGCCCAGCATCCCGATCACGTCGTGATCGTGGTCATGCACAAGTGTTTGCAGGACAACGGCCGCTTCTATTCGGAGGCCAACTTCATCTTCCAGGACGTGATGCCCAAGTGGCCCAACTTCCGGCTCATGCTGTGCGGCCACCATCGGGGCACCCTGACCCGCACCGACTGGTTCGACGACGACGGGGACGGCGAGAAGGAACGGTCTGTGACCACCATGATGTTCAACTATCAGGACGACAGGACCAAAGGTCTGGGGTTCCTGCGTCTGCTCCGATTCGATCCCATGACCCACAGCATCGACGTGCTGACCTACTCCCCCTGGTTCGATAAGTGGGGCTATTCCAGGGCCACGGACGAGGAGAACCATTTCTCCCTGCTCAACGCCTGGTGATTCCATCATAAGTCCAACAGCTGTCGCGATGGCGGCAGCTTTTTTCGTATCCGGCACGCCGCCAGGAAAACGGTCATAGTATAGGGTATCTCACTGAAAGGGAGGTATGTTTTTAGATGCAGCAAAACTATCAAAGCGGCGACGCCTGCTGCTTCACGGGCCGAGGGCCGGGCACGGACCCCACGGCGGAGACCAACGTGGTCATGGCGGGCGAGGTGTCCAGCGACGGCAGCTGCGGCTTCTCCGCAGGCGGCGGGTGCCCCCTGGCCACCGTGTATTTTCCCAACCAGACCTATCGGGCGGGCTACTGCCCCGGGGAGGCCCTGCAGAAGGGCACCCTGTTCCCAGAGCTGGTCTTCGAGCGCGTGATGCCGGAGGAGGTGTGAGCATGGATCAGGATCGTTTGGCTCTGCTGAAGCGGATCGGCGAGGCCAGGTTTACCTGCGTGGAACTGAACCTGTATTTGGATACCCATCCCGACGACATGGCCGCCCGGGCGGACTTCAACACCTACAGCGACAAGCTCCAGGCCCTGCTGGACACCTACACCAGCACCTACGGCCCCCTCATGAACTTCGGCCAATGCGC
Source organism: uncultured Eubacteriales bacterium (assembly GCA_900319345.1). GTDB lineage: Bacteria > Bacillota > Clostridia > Christensenellales > CAG-138 > RUG472. The sequence continues at coordinate 52,947 of ONNZ01000004.1, read as the reverse complement.
CCTGGATACGGGGAGTTGGGTCCGATCCCCCTGGCCCTGGGAAACGGTGTGATCGGGAAAGGAGAAAGCTATGTGGATCTATGAAAAACGACTCGAATACCCCGTCAACATCACCAAGCCGGATCTGAGGATGGCGAAGCTCCTGCTGGCCCAGTACGGCGGGCCGGATTCGGAGCTGGGAGCGGCTTTACGGTACCTGACCCAGCGGTACTCCATGCCCGACGATCGGGTCAAGGCCACCTTGACCGATATAGGTACGGAGGAGCTGGCTCACTACGAGATGATCGGCACCATGATCCGCCAGTGCATGCAGGGCGCCACCTGCGCGGAACTGGACCAGGCGGGCCTCGCCGGGTACTACACCATGCACGACCACGGCGTGTTCCCCGTGGACCCCAACGGCGTGCCCTTCACCACCGCCTACATCGCCTGCACCGGGGACCCCATCGCGGACATCACCGAGGACATGGGGGCCGAGCAGAAGGCCCGGGCCACCTACGAGCACCTGATGAGCATGACGGGCAACGAGCAGATACTGGAGCCCCTCTACTTCCTCCGGGAGCGGGAGGTGGTCCATTTCCAGCGGTTCGGGGAGTGCCTGGAGATCATCCAGGGCATCTACAACGGCCGGAGCTCCTGCTCCTGCCGCAACGCCCGCCGAAGAAGGCCGTAACCGGCAAAAAAGGAAAAGCGCTGCCGTTCCTACGGCAGCGCTGTTTGCTTCTATGGGACTACAGGCCCGCCTCGGGGAGGCAGTGCATGTGGGTCTTACTAAGGACGCGGAAGCCCTCGGCCTTACCGCCCAGGGAGCGCAGGCCGAAATCGGCGGCCCGGAGCTTCAGATACAGGGCCACGCTTTTATATGCCTCCGAATCCGAGGGAAACTGGGTTTTGTGGCAGAGTACGGCGGAGAGCTGCCGCTGCAGGAGCCCCCGGGTCGTGACGAACCGGTTGGGCTTCGCCGTCATGTAGAAGGCCAGGGCCTCTACGGGGGCGTCGGTGGCCCCGTACTTTTCCATGATCTGGGGGAAGGGCCCAAAGAAAGCCAGGCGCTTGGCCGCCTCCCCCACCCTTCGATGGTCCACATGGCATTCGCTCTTCACATCCGGGTCCGGGGCCAGGATCATCTGGGGCCGGAAGTCGCCTACCACACGGGCCACGGCCTTTACCAAATCCTCGAAGTCGTAGAACCCGCCGTCGCTGAAATCGAGGAACCGCACGTCGGTGACGCCCAGGGTCTTAGCGGAAGCCCAGGCTTCCGTCTGGCGAAGGTGGATCAGCTCCTCCGGCGTGGTGCCCTGGGGGGCGTGCTCCAGGCCGTAGCGGCCGTCGGTGCAGATGAGGAAGCAGACCTGCTTCCCAGCGGCGGTCAGCTTTGCAGCCGTGGCCCCCGCGCCGATCTCGATGTCGTCGGGATGGGGGCCCAGGAACAGGTACCGGTCGAAAGCTTCCACCCGAGGCGGCGGGGCGGCGAAGCGCAGGGCGAGGCGGGTCAGGCTCATGCTTGCTTCGCTTCCCGGCGGGCCTTCAGCTCGGCGCAGATGCGGTCGTACTCCGGCTCGTCCAGGGTGTAGTGCTTTACGTACAGCACGTAGCTCAAAGCCATCAAAGCGAGGGGCAGCACGATCATTACCAGCAGCAGACCCAGGGCCTGGCCGTGGGTCACGTTCTGCAGCAGATCGTGTATCTTAGCGAGCTTGTCCGCCTCGGTGATCTGGCTGGCGGCGGCCTGGTTCTCGAGATCGGAGATCTCCTTGGTGTACTTCGTCACCCCGATCGCCATGTAGGTGACGGAGGTGATCACCACGGTCAACGCGGAGGCCATCTTGGTCAGGAAGGGCCGCATGGAGGTGATGATGCTCTCGTCCCGGGTGCCGTGGATGTACTCGTTGTATTCCACGGTGTTGATGATGGAGATCATGAGGATCAGGTAGTAGCCGTACTGGCCGAAGTTGGCCACCATGTAGCCGATGGTGACGAGAAGGAACTTAAGGTCCATGCCGCCCAGCATGACGGTGCCGGCCTTCATGGCGATGCCGGCGATGGACATGAGGATATAGCCCGCGATGGATATCTTGAGCAGCATCAGCATGAACTTCTTGCGGGGCACCTTCCGGGAGATGGCCGGATAGAAGATCATCAACAGGGCCGTCACGGACATGCCGATGGTGGTGAAGAGGCTGTAGAGCCCGCCCTCGTAGCCGAATTCGAAGTAGATATAGGTGGAGCCGATGCCGGAGACCACGATGGTGTTGCCCACCTCGTGGACCAGGAAGATGAGGGCGATCCACAGGAGCTGCTTGTTGCCCGTGATGGTGCCCCAGATCTTCTTGAAGCTGACAGGGGGCACGGGCTCCGCGTTATAGGACCGGTCCTCATGGACGCCGAAGAGCACGAAACACAGGAACAGGGGACACAGGATGGCGATAGCCAGGCCGATGTACCCGTAGGCCACGGTGGCGCTGCCGCCCAGGGCGCTCTTGCCGGTGGTCAGCATGGGGATCAGGATGCTGGCCGTGACGCCGCCGATGCCCGCAAAGAGGGTGGTGCGGGCGGTGAAGGTGTTGCGGGCGTCGCCGTCGGAGCTCAAAGAGGGGATCATGCCCCAGTAGGAGATGTCGCCCATGGTGTAGGTGATGCTGAAGAGGAAGTACATGAGGCCGAAGAACCACACGAAGGGCCACCCCTGGAGCTTGGTGTTAAAGGTGGAATAGATGACCAGGGAGGTGGAGATCATGCCCGCCAGTATCCAGGGCTTGAACTTGCCGTGCTTGCCCCGGGTGCGCTCGATGATGTTGCCCATGATGGGGTCGTTCAAAGCGTCGAAGATCCGGGCGCCGAACATGATGGCCGTGATGGTGGCAAACTGGCCCGTGGTGAGCTGCCGGGTGAAGAGCACGAAGGTCAGCAAGAAGTTGGTCACCAGGGTGTAGACCATGTCCCGGCCCACGGTGCCCAGGGGGAACATAATCAGGTTCTGTCTGTCGCGTTTAGCTTGTTCCATATATCCTCCTCTGTGTTTCACAGGATTAGGTAAACTGTACCATCTTTCGGGGAAAAAGGCAACGGGTCAAGTCTGGCCCACGCATTATTATAGAAAGCGGAACACCCGCTCGTAGAAGTCCCCGGCCTCCTCGTAGGCGGCGTGGCCCAGGCCCGGATAGAGATAGAGGGCACTGCCGGGGATGCGGGCAGCCAGAGCCCGGGAACCGTCGGCGCCCACGATGCGGTCCTCCGCCCCGCCCAGGATCAGGGTGGGGCAGGCGATGTTGGAAAGCTCCGCCGAGGCGTCGAAAGAGAGGATGGCCTGGGCGTTGACCAGGAACCGGTCGTAGGTTTCGGGCTTGCCCACGAAGCGGAGGAAGGGGTACATCTTCCGATACTTCTTGAGGTAGGACGGGGAGTAGCTCCGCTCCGCCGTGTCGATCATCAACGCCTTGTGGTCCCCCCGCCGGGCCATGTCCATCCAGCCGGGTATGCAGCTGAGGATCACGTCGTTCACGCAGGGGGCGGTGAAGGCCAGGACCAGCTTCTCCACCAGCTCCGGGTGGTCGATGGCCAGATACTGGGCGATCAGGCCGCCCTCCGACACACCCAGGAGGTTGGCCCTTTCGATGCCCAGGGCCTTCAGGGCCGCCGCCTGGTCCGCGGCCATGTCCCGGATGGAGGTGCCCTGGGGCAGGGGGTCCCGGCGGCTGAACAGATAGACGGTAAAGTCGTTCAGATAGGGCTTGTAGGGGCCAACCAGCAGCAGGGCCTTCCCCGCCACCGTAGCGAGGCCGTCGGAGAGCCCCGGCAGGATCGCCAGTTTCTTCGGCCCGCTGCCGAAGGATACGTAGGGCATGGTGCCCCCGTCCAGGGGGACCTGCCCGTTCTTCGCGTGCCAAAGCATGGTTTTATGTCACCTTTCCCAGGATGATTTCAGTGTAATTTCGGGCCGTGGATTTGTCAATAAGCCCGAGGCGCCGCCTGATTATTTCCACAGTGGGGCCAGGATGTGACATTTTTGTGGACCGATTGACAAGGGGGGCCCCCAGGTTTACAATGCGGGCAACAAAGCAAAGGAGGTAAAAAGCTATGCATATCCTTGTTTCTCTGTTGATCGGCGCTCTGGTGGGCTGGCTGGCCGGGAAGATCATGCACAGCAAGGGCGGACTTATCCGGAACATCGTGCTGGGCCTCTTGGGCGGCGCCCTGGGCGGCTGGCTGGGGAGCCTGATCGGCGTGGAACCCACCAGCTGGATCACCAGCATCCTGATCGGGATCGGCGGCTCCTGCCTCCTGATCTGGATCATGCGCAAACTCTTCAAGTGACGAATCCCCCTCTCTCCCCCCTGAACTGCCGCAAACGATGCGGCAGTTCTTTTTTGTCCCCGGCATTGTGTTGGAGGCGGGGCCGTGGTAGAATAGGCGCAAAAGGAAGGTGGATCGTCTATGGAGCTTTTGGATAAGAACGGGTTGACCGAGGCGGAATATCTGGCCAGCTATCGGGCTGGGGACTACGAACGGCCCTCGGTGACGGCGGACGTGGCCGTGTTCCGGGAGACGCCCGCCGGCTGCGAGCTGCTGCTCATCCGCCGGGGGGGCCACCCCTTCCTGGGCAAGTGGGCCCTGCCAGGAGGCTTCTCGGAGCCTGGGGAGACCGTGGACGGGGCCGCAGTCCGGGAGCTGCGGGAGGAGACGGGGCTGTCCGATCTTCCTCTGACCCCCGTGGGCTTCTTCTCCCTGCCCGGCCGGGATAAGCGGGCCTGGACCATGTCGGAGGGCTTCGCCACCCTTCTACCGGAGGATGGACAGGAGCCCCAGGCCGGGGACGACGCCCGGGAGACGGCCTGGTTCGCCGTGAACAGCCGCTGGGCCCAGAGGGTGCTGACCCTGTCCTTCACCGGGCCTGAACGCTTCGAAGCGAAGCTGATCCGAGACGGCAGCTACGCCTTCTCCATCCTGGACACGGGGGGCCTGGCCTTCGACCACGCCCACATCATCGCCCGGGCCATGGACGCCATGGGGTTCCTGCAGCCCGAGGCGGCGGACTACGACACCATGAACGCCCAGCTCGCCTCCCTGGTGGATGGGGTGCCCCATTCCCTGGCCAACCTGTCCAACGCCGCCGCCCTGCTCTGGGAGCATCTTGGCGGCATCAACTGGGCTGGGTTCTACCTCATGCAGGGGGACAAGCTGGTGCTGGGGCCCTTCATGGGCAAGACCGCCTGCATTGAGATACCGCTGACCAAGGGGGTCTGCGGGGCTGCCGCCCGGCTGGATTCGACCCAGCTGGTGCCGGACGTCCACGCCTTTCCGGGCCACATCGCCTGCGACTCCGCCTCCCGGTCGGAGATCGTGGTGCCCCTGCACAGGGACGGCCGGGTCTTCGGCGTGCTGGACATCGACTCCCCCCTGCTGCACCGCTTCACCGAGGCGGATAAAGCGGGCCTCGAAGCCTTCGCCCGGATATTGGAACCTGCCATTGCGGATATCTGACGGAACAAAAAAATCGTCCGGCGTGCCCTCGGGTGCGCCGGACGTTCGTTTTAGATGGGTTTATTTCTTGGCCTGTTCCTCCGCCTTCTGCTTCTCCAGCTCCCGATCCAGCACCAGCTTGAACTGGGTCTCGTAGAGCTCCTTGTAGACGCCGCCCTGGGCGAGCAGGGAATCGTGGGTGCCCCGTTCGGCGATGACGCCGCCCGACAGGACCATGATCTCGTCCGCCGCCAGGATGGTGGAGAGCCGGTGGGCGATGACGATGCTGGTCCGGCCCGCCATCAAGGTCTCCAGGGCCTCCTGGATGGCGCTTTCGGAGATGGAGTCCAGGGCCGACGTGGCCTCGTCCAGGATCAATATCTTGGGGTCCTTCAGGATGACCCGGGCGATGCTCAGCCGCTGCTTCTCGCCGCCGGAGAGCTTCAACCCCCGGTTGCCCACCACGGTCTCGTAGCCGTCGGGCTGTTTGAGGATGAAGTCGTGGATGCTGGCCGCCTTGCAGGCCGCCTCGATCTCCTCGTCGGTGGCATCCTCTTTGGCGTATAGCAGGTTCTCCTTTATGGTGCCGTTGAAGAGATAGGTGTCCTGGGTCACCATGCCGATCTGGCTCCTGAGGCAGGTCAGGTCCATGTCCCGCACGTCCACCCCGTCGATGAAAACACGGCCATCCCACACGTCGTAGAGCCGGGGGATCAGGTTGATGATGGTGGACTTGCCGCTGCCGGAGGGGCCCACGATGGCGTACATCTTGCCGGCGGGGACCATGAAGTCGATGTCCTTCAGGATCACCTTCTCCGGGTCGTACCCAAAGCGCACGTGCTCAAAGCGGATCTCGGCATCGATGAAATCGGGGGTCAGCGTATTCTCCGGGGTGCTGATGGCGATCTCCCGATCGAAGTAGTCGAAGATACGGGAGAACAGGGCCAACGACCGGGTGAAGTCCACCTGGATGTTCAAGAGGGATTCCACGGGCCGATAGAGCCGGTTGATGAGGGCCACCGTAGCGGTGACGGTACCGACGGTCAGCGTGGCGTCCAGATTGTTGATGATGAACCAGCCGCCGGCGAAGTAGATGAGCAGGGGCCCGATCTGGGTGAACATGCCCATGACCACCCGGAACCAGCGGCCGCTGCGCTCCTCTTTGAGAGCCAGCTGGGTGACCTCCTCGTTGACGGCCACGAACCGCTCGTACTCCTGCTTTTCCCGGGTGAAGAGCTTGACCAGCAGGGAGCCCGAGACGGACAGGGTCTCGTTGATGAGCTGGTTCATCTCGTCGTTCTTGGCCTGGCTTTCGGTGAGCAGCTTCCAGCGAGTCCGGCCCACGCTGCGGGTGGGAATGATCAGCAGCGGGATCACCAGGATGCCCACGCACGCCAGCTGCCAGCTCATGGAAAACAGAGCCACCAGGGTGGTGACCACGGTAGCCACGTTGCTGACGATGCTGGTCAAGGTCCCGGAGATCACGGAGGACACGCCGCTGATGTCGCTGTTCATGCGGGTGATGATGTCACCCTGCTTCTCCGAGGTGAAGAAGGCATGGGGCATGTGCTGCAGATGGTCGTACATCTGGTTCTTCATGTCGAAGATGATGCGGCGGCTGATCCAGGCAGAGATATACCCGGAGAGCACGTTGACCACCTGGGACACGGCCAGGGTGCCCAGGGCCATGAGGAGCAGCTGGATCAGCAGCTTCATGTCCCGGCCGATGAGGGCCTCGTCCACGATCCGCCCCGTGATGATGGAGGGCAGCAGCCCCACCACGGAGGACAGCAGGATGGTGACGAATACCAGCACGAACTGGATCCAGTAGGGCTTGAGATAGCCCAGGATGCGCTTTATCAAAGCCCCGGTGACCCGGGGCATGTTTTGTTTTTCTTCCTCGGTGAGGAAGCCTCTGGGGCTCATGTGCCCGCCCGGACCTGCCATGAAACGCCTCCCTTACTTCTCGGTCTTTTTGGTGGAGGTGGTCTTCTTTGTGGTGGTCTTCTTGGCCGCCGTGGAAGTCTTCTTGGCGGTGGTGGAGGTCTTCTTCGCCGTGGAGGAGGTCTTGCCGGCGGTGGAGGTCTTCTTCTTACCGGCGGTGGTGGAGGTCTTCTTTTTCTTGCCCGTGGAGGTGGTGGCCTGGGCCGGCGTGTCGTCCCCCAGCAGGGACACCAGGGACCCTAAGAGGCTGCCGCCGCCGCTGCTCTGCTGCTGGGCCGGCTGGGCGCTGCCGCCCAACAGGCTCCCCAACAGGGAACCGCCGCCGCTCTGCTGGCTGGAACCGCCGCCCAGCAGGCTCCCCAACAGGGAACCGCCGCCGCTCTGCTGCTGCACGGGCTGGGCCGGGGTGCTGTCGCTGAGCAGGGACCCCAGCAGGCTGCTGCCCGCGCTGGTGTCCGCGTCGTTGCCGCCGCCCAGGAGCATGCCCAGCAGGGAATCGTTGGCGCTGCTCTGCTGTTGCACGGGCTGGGCGCTGCCGCCGCCCAAGAGGCTTCCCAGCAGGCTCCCGTTGGAGCTGCCGCCGCCCAGGAGGGACCCCAGTAGGCCGCCGCCGCTGTTGGAACTGCCGCCCAGCTTGTTCTTCAACAGCAGGAACAGCAATATGGGCGCGGCGATCTTCAGGATGCTGCTGGCCTGCCCGTTGGACACGTGGGCGTTGGTGGCCGCGGTTTGGGTGGCCGTGGAGGTGTTCCCGCCCAGCAGCAGGGACAGAAGGTCCAGGCCGCCCGCCCGGGTGCCGCCGCTGCGGGTGACGGCCTGCTGTTCGGCCACGGCCGCATTGGTGCGGGTGACCAAGGTGCCGGAGGCGTTGTCCTTTTCGATGGCGGGCAGGACGGCGTTGAGCACGTCCTCCACCTGCTTTTCGGTGACCCCCTTGCCCGCCGTTTTGGCGATGCTTTGCAGGGTACTATCATCCAACAGACCGCGAATGGATTCCATATGTTTACACTCCTTTCCAAGATAGCATAAAAATACCACATTCCCGAGGGAATATCAATGCAGGAGACGAAAAAAATCGCAGATTTTGTTTCGGAATCCGTTGCAACCTACCATACCTTGTGGTATACTGCTTTCATCCATAGTATATATGGTGCATTTTCAAAAGGGGGAACTCAACTTTGGAAGAGGAAAAGAAAGTAAAGACCGCCAAGGCGGAAGAAAAGAAGGAGCCGGCCAAGAAGGCCCCCGCCAAGAAGGCTGAGCCCGCGGAAGCGAAGAAGCCCTCCGCCGCCGCGTTGAAGGCGGCTCTCGCCCAGATGGAGGAGCAGGAGACCGGCAAGAAGAAGAACACCGTCCTGTGGCGGGTGCTGGCCTTCGTCATGTGGGCCCTGGCCATCGTGGCCATGTATCTGCCCCAGCTTGGGGATCTGGAGCTGCCCTTCGGCGCCATGCGGATGCTGGTGCTGAAGAACTACACGCCCATGATCATCGACATCGTGGTGGCCGTGGCCCTGTGCATCGGCGCCGCCCTGCTGTGGAAGAAGGCCAACCACATCCATCCCATCAAGTCCCACAACAAGGTCGCCCAGTTCATCTGGAACCAGCTGGGCCTCATCATGGCCTTCCTGATCTTCTTCGTCATCGGTCTCGTGCTGATCCTGAAGAACGACAAGCTGGACGCCAAGACCAAGAAGATCGCCATCGCGGCCCTGGCCGCCATCACGCTGCTGGTGGGCGGCGTCTCCGCCGACTACCATCCCGTGACCCAGGACGAGGTGGACAAGGTCACCCAGGAGTTCAACATCGACGCTCAGGACCCCGACGGCTGCTTCTGGACCACCTACGGCAAGAAGTATCACCTCTATGGCGACTGCCAGGCCCTGACCAACACCTCCGAGGAGAACCTGCACCATACCTCTCTGCAGGAAGCCTGGGAGAACAACCGGGGCGAGCTGTGCAGCTTCTGCGCCAAGCGGGCTGCTGCCAACGAGCAGGGCGGCACCAACGCCGTCACTCCCGCCAATCCGTAACCGCCATATGCAAAAGGAGCTGCTCGAGGGCAGCTCCTTTTTTTCGTCCTTCGCTATACGGCTCGTTCCGTCCGGCTGATGTAGAACAGGGCCAGGGCCCCGGGGCCCACGTGGCTGCCGGTGACGGGCTCGTAGGGGACCGTCAGGATGGGCAGGCTGGGGAACTTGGCGCGGATGCGGGCGATCAGGGCCTGGGCGTCGGCGGCGCATCCCGCCTGGGCGATGCCCACCCCGCAGGCGTCCTGTTCGTCGATGTTCTCGATGAGGTCGTCCGCCAGGGTGCGGATGGAGGCCTTGCGGCCCACGGTCTTGTTGGTGACCACGATCCGGCCCTCCTCGTCCCCCCGCAGGATGGGCTTGATGTTGAGGACAGAGGCGATGACCGCCTTCATGCGGGAGATGCGGCCGCCCCGCTTCAGGTACATGAGGTCGTCCACGGTGAAGATCTGCATCATGTGGGTCCTTAGCCGGTCCAGCTCCCGCAGAACCTTCTGGAGGTCCGCCCCCGCCTTCTGGAGCTTCTGGGCCGCCAGCACCAACAATCCCTCCCCCAGGGACGCGCCCTTGGTGTCGAAGACCTCGAAGCGGTGTTGGGGGTACCTTTCCCCCGCCTCCCGGGCCGCCAAAGCGGAAGCGCCGTAGGCCCCGCTGATGCCGGAGGACATGCCGATATACAGCACGTCGTTCCCCGCCGCGGCCTCCCGCTCGAAGATCTCCCGATAGGCCTCGGAATTGATCATGGAGGTGGTGGCGACGCCGCCGTTCTTCAGATCCTCGTAATAGGCGTCGTAGGGGAAGGCGTCCGTGTCCAGGCAGCACTGCTCCGCCCCGCCGTTGTGGATGAAATGAAAGGGCAGCACCCCGATGCCCAACTTCTTGCACAGGGGCGCGGGCAGGTTCGCCGAGGTGTCCGTCCAAATATGATATGCCATATGGTCCGTCTCCTTGATCTAATATCTGTTATTATATTAAACCATTCTAATAATTCTGTCAACTAATTCATAAAAATGTTTCATTTGCCATAATTCGTTCACTCTTGTCAAACGGATCGGAAGGGAGTATACTGATATATCATATTAGGAGACGTACATATGGCTTATGATGTGAAGCTGATCGGCGCCAAGCTCCGCCGATGGGAGAACTATCTCAACAACTTTCACCTGCCCCAGTGGGACGAGCTGCCGGACATGGACCTGTATATGGATCAGGTGGTCATGCTGCTGCAGCGGTATCTGAATTTCTTGCCGGAGGACGAGCACGGCAACGCCGCCATCACCGCCAGCATCATCAACAACTATGTGCGGCTGAAGATCATGCCCCCGCCGGTGAAGAAGAAGTACACCCGGGTCCACATGGCCTACCTCATCATGGTCTGCTCCCTGAAGCAGAGCGTGAACATCCCCTACATCCAGAAGATGCTGCCCCTGGGCCTGCCCGAAAGCGAGGTCCGCCGCATCTATGAGGAGTACGTGAAGACCCATCACGACGTGTGCCTGGCCTTCATCCAGCTGGTCCGGGCCGCCGGGGACGACGTGCTCCACAGCCCCGCCGCCCAGAGCGTGGACGTGGAGCGGCTCATCTACTCCTCCGCCATCGTCTCCGGCTTTTCCAAACTCCTGACGGAGAAGATGGTCCACCTGGAGGGCGCTACGTTGGACGGCCAGCCGGAAAGCGAAGTGGGGTTGAAACGGAGATAAGAGAAGTTTTGTTTTGCCGCTTTTTCTTTTCAGTGAAGGGGTGCGAAGCTGAGCGCTGCCTGTGGCAGATACAGCGAAGCGGAGCACGGGCAAAACAACGAGAAACCAAGCTATGCGCAGGTTTCGACTATGTTTTGCCCATGGGTAAAAAGCGGCGGAAAAAAGAGAAGCTTAAGAAGAGATGATTGATCCCGATAGATCACCGATTATCTTCTTAAGCTTCTCTTTTGGGCGACTTTTCTCTTCACCGAAGAGAAAAGTCGTATCAATGATCCGATTTGAGCCCTGCGCCGCACATGGTGATGAGGGTGTCGGGAGTGGGGCCGTAGAGCTCGCAGTAGCGCCGATAGGCCGCGTAGTTGGCAGCGGTGGTGTGCTCCACGTACACGCCCTGGCGGGCCAGGAAGGCCCGGGCCTCCAGTATTTTATCCTCTGGGGCGTGGACGAAGCGGACGCCGTGCTTTTTCGCGTAGGCCAATATCTCCTCTCCCCGCATAGGCTGGCCGATGGCGATGCCCTCCGCCAGGGTGGGCGTCGGCTTGACGGGTGCCGGATCGTCCAGGCCCAGGTCCGCCGCCTTAAGCAGCGGGTCGCAGTTCTCGCTCTGCAGGGCGATGATCTGGGGGAAGGTCTCGATGCAGCCCGCGGCCAAGAGCTCCTCCAGGGCCTTCATGGCCCCCAGGAACAGGGTGCCGTTGCCCACGGGTATCACCAGATTCGCCGGGATGCGATGGAGCTGCTCGTAGACCTCGTAGATATAGGTCTTGGTGCCCTCGTAGAAGAAGGGGTTGTACACGTGGTTGGCGTAGTAGAGCCCCTCGGTTTCCACCTTGGCCCGGCACACGTCGGCGCAGTGGTCCCGGCTGCCGGGCACCACGGTGCAGGTGGCTCCGTGGGCGCGGATCATGTCGATCTTCTTGGGGCTGGTGCCCTCGGGCACGAAGATCTCGCAGCCGATGCCCGCCCGGGCGCAGTAGGCCGCCACGGCGTTGCCCGCGTTGCCGCTGGAATCCTGAACCACCTTGTCCACCCCGATGGCCTTGGCGTGGGCCACCAGCACCGCCGCGCCCCGATCCTTGAAGGACAGGGTGGGCATCATGTAGTCCATCTTCAGGAGCACGTTCTCGTCGAGGCGCACCACAGGCGTCAAGCCTTCGCCCAGGGAGATACCCCGCCAGGTCTCCCCCTCCAGAGCCATGAACTTCCGATACCGGAACTGGCTCCACTCGTCCCGGTCCACCTCAGCTAAATCGAATTTGGGCGGCGTGAAGTCCAGCTTCCAGAGGCCCCCGCAGCCGCACTTTGGCTTTCGGGTGGCGGCGCTCTCCCGCTTTCCGCAGACGCTGCAAACGAATTCCATAGGTTTTCCTTTCTAAAACGAGCGCCCCTCAAAAAGGAGCGCTCGTTTTCGATCCGTATCTTAGTAGACGACCGCCGGCGTCCAGTACACGTTGCCGTACACGTCGGTGAGGCGGTAGCTGACCGTAAGCTCGGTGTTGTCCAAGACCAGATACTCCACTGTCAGGCTGCTGCCGACGGTGAAGGCCTTGCCCAGCTCATAGCTGCCCTCGTAGGCGTTGTCGTAGGTGTAGTAGTCGCAGAGGAGCTGGATCTTGTCGCCCTTCAGAATGGGGATGAGGCCCTTGGCTTCCGTATCGACCGTCCCGTCGTAGAGAGGATAGGCGCCCAGGATCTCCACGTCGTCGTCAACGATGTGCACCAGTAGGTTCACCATCATCTCCACGGTCTCGGACCCGGACACCTTCTCACCGCTCAGGGCACCATCCACCTTCAGGACACCGTCCTTATCCGCATTGCGGTCCCGCTTTCCGGTGATCTTGGCGGGGATGCGGCCGTAGGTTCCGTCTTCCTCGGCCTCCGTCATGTAGAAGGCCGCCACGTGGCCGTCCACGCAGAGCCAGGTGCCGTCGAAGCCCAGGATGAGGTCGTTGTCCTGATCGTACTCGAGATAGTTGTCATATCCCAGGTCGATGAAGCCCTCCTCGTCGTCCACGAACACATTCACGGCGGCGGTATCTATGAGGGCCCATTCCGCGTCGGTCAGCACCAGGGTCGGCACGCCGTTCTTGTCGGTGATCGTGATCCGGGCGGGATCCAGGCGGTTCTCGGCGATGTCCAGGGCCTTGCTGGCCACCAGGCCCGTATCCACCCAGTCGAGGGCGGCGGGCATGGACCGGCCGGAGAAGGCGTTCAGCAGGTCATAGATGGTGGAGGCGTCCACGCTGTTGCCGGCGGAGTAGGAGCCGGAGCCGGAGCTGGTGGTGTAGTCCCCCAGCAGGGAGCCCAGGGGCGAGGAGGAGCCGTAGGGGGAGCTGCCGTAGCCGCTGCCGGAGCTGCCGTAGGAGCCGCTGTCCATGAAGCCGCCCAGGAGGGTGCTAAGGAGGTCTCCGCCGGAGGAATAGGAACCGTAGCCCTGCTGGGACGCGGAGGAGGCGAACTGGCCGCCCTGGCCCACGCTGGCGAAGCTCTGGATGCACTTCGTATACTCCGAATCGATGCCCAGGTTGTTGTAGGTGTTGATGGCGTTCTTCACGCCGCTCAGAGTCTCATAGGGGAAGTAGACGGATACGCCGTTGGCCCGGCTGATGTTGCCGTTCTGATAGGACACACAGCCCCGTAAAGCGGCGGCCAGGGTCTTGGCTTCCGCGGTCCCGATCTTGTCACACAGGTCGATGAAGTCCACCTGATTGATCCGGCTCTGGCGGGCGAACTGACGGGCGTTGGCCCGGGCGTCGGCCACCTGCTTGTAGTTGTTGCCCTTGATGAGGTTGGTGGTGGAGGTGGAGAAGTTCCGAAGGGCCTGGGGCACGGTGCCCTGCATCTTCGCGAGATCCAGCACGCTCAAGGTCACCTGAGCGTTGGCCTGGGCCCGCTGGCTGGCGGTGACGAAGGTGTCCACGATGGTCTTGCCGATGCTCTCCGTGGAAACGGAGGTGTTCTTCGACAGCTGAGTGAGCCAGTCGGTATAGTACCAGCCGGTGCCGGGCTCCGATTCCTCGGAGGCGATCATGTAGTCCGCGTAGTTGTTGCAGACCATGGCGGTCTCCAACGTGGCCATGAGGCAGGCGTCGAAGCCGATCCAGTCGAAGACGCAGCCGCCCTTCTTCAGGGCCGCGTCGATCTCGGGCAGGGTCATGGTGTCCGCGGACACGCCGAAGCCGCTGCCCTGCTTCTCGTCGTAGCCGTAGCCGGAGAGGGAGCCGCCGCCGTGATCCCAGAAAATCAGGATGTTCCGATCCGCCGGGAAGTTCTTCGTGCAGTACTGGATGAAGGACGCCAGGTTGTCCGGGTCCGTCATGTAGCTCTTGCCGAAGTCGCTTTCGAGCCGCCGAAGGCCCCCGGTCTGGACCTGGTAGATCTGGTTCACGGAGCTGGAGACGATGTTGTTCTTCCAGGCCCGGCAGCCGCCGGTCTCCACGATCACGTTCACCTTGTGGTCGATGGTGGCCTTCACCATCTCGCCCAGGTCGCTGGTGCCCATGCCGTACTTCGATTCAAGGTCCGTGCCGCACATGTAGATCATGACGGTGACGGTGTCCTTGCCGTTGCCCTTGGGGACGACCCGCTTGGCCCTTGCTTCCCCCACCACGGGGGCGGCGGTGACCACGGGAGCCTCGGTGACGACGGGGGCCGGGGTGATCACCGGGGCCTCGGTATAGACGGGGGCTTCCGTGACCACGGGCGCATAGGTATAGTAAGGCGCATCGGTTGCCTGGGAGAGCTGGTTCGTCTCCGGGTAGTAGGATACGTCGTTGCCGGAGAAGGCGCCGCCGCACTTTCCAAGCATGCCCAGCACCGCCACCACGGCGATGACGATGAGCAGGATGCGGCGATACTTCTTGGGCAGCACCAGCAGCAGCGCGAGAAGCCCCAGCTTGCCGGCGGTGGACCGTTCCCCGTCCCGGTTCACCCCGGGGCGCTGATCGAAGCTGCCCGTGCGTCCGGACCCCGTGCCTACGGGACGGGAGGATACCTTCTCCCCCTTCTCCACGTGGGCGGAGCCGGAACCGACTTTTTTACCGTGACCGGTTGGCCGTTTGTTTTCCATGGATCGAATCGCTCCTTTTCATGCCATGATTCAATATAGTATACCTTTTTGGCGGCGAAAACGCAAGATGAAGGGTGAAAAATCAGCGCTTCCCGCCTGCGGAGGACAGGGAGAGCAACATCTGGCTGGGGCCGTAGAAGGCCCACATCATGTTGAAGGGGATATCGTGAAGGGCCTTCAGGGCGGGATAGGCGGAGAGGTCCAGATAGAGGGCGGCGTTGTTCACCGCCACGAACAGGTCGCAGCCCAAGAACAGGGTCATGCCCAGGGTGAAGAGAAGGTTCCGGGGGGTGAGATAGCTGAAGAAGACGGTGGTGACGAGGAAGGAGGCGTACACCGCCCCCATAAGCAGCACCGGGTCCGCCCCTCGGGCCAGGATCACCGCCACCACCAGGAGCGTCCCGCAGGCGCAGGCCCAGACCAGGGCGTGGGAAAGCCGCCGCCGCCCGTCCTCCATCCCCCAGAGCCGCAGGGCCCAGCAGAGCTGGGCGCAGCAGAAGAGGCCCATGCCGGGGAGCCATTGCTCCTCCTTCAGGGCCACCAGAAAGAAGTCCGCCCCCACGGTGAACAGCAGGGCCAGCAGGGCCAAAAACCCGTCCAGATTCCCCCGTCTCCGGCCGCAAGCGAAGGCGAAGCACAGGATCACCAGGGCGTATTCGAACAGCCGGTTCATCTCACCTGCAGGGTAGACCAGCAGGAACAGGGCGCACAAACAGGCCCCTACCGCCAAAAAGGCGACGGTGCCGAAGGCCCCCGCGAACAGGCCGCCCCGCTTCAGTTTTTCTCTTCCGCTTTTCGTTTCAGGTCCTCCGCCCTGAGGCCCGGTCCCGGGTCCCCCAGCCGCCAGTGCTTCCGGCACAGGCCGATATAGGTGTCGTTGGCGCCCAGGACCACCTGGTCGCCCTCCTTGGTGATGCCGCCCTTGCCGTCCAGCCGGGCGTTCTGGGTGGCCTTCTTGCCGCACCAGCAGATGGTCTTGACCTCCTCGATGGCGTCCGCACGGGCCAGGAGCCAATGGCTCCCCTCGAAGAAGTTGCCCTGAAAGTCGGTCTTGAGGCCGTAGCAGATCACGGGCACGTCGTACATGTCGCAGATGTAGGCGAAGGTCTCCACCTGCTCCTTGGTGAGGAACTGGGCCTCGTCCACGATGATGCAGTCATACTTCCCCGCTTCCACCGCCTTGAGGTCCATGTCCTCCACCAGCGTGCACTCCGCCTCGAGACCGCAGCGGGAAAGGATGCGGTGCACTCCGTCCCGTGTGTCGGTGGAGGGCTTCATGAGCAGAACGCTCTTGCCCCGCTCCAGGTAGTTATACCGCACCATGAGGGCGTTGGCGGATTTGCTGGAGCCCATGGCCCCGTACCGGAAATACAGCTTTGCCATATGAGAAATTCCTCTCCTGTGATAGCCCCAGTATAGCCTGAATCTCTTAGATTGTCAAAAACGAAAAAAGGGGTTGACGAATGCATCACATTCGTTTATAATCTCACGGTGTGCTGGTGATTTTTCCACCTATGTTGGCTCAGGAGGGGAGGGAAAAAAATGGAAGTCAGAGTCGGAGAAAACGAATCCCTGGAAAGCGCTCTCAAGCGTTGGAAGCGCAAGTGCGCCCGCAGTGGCGTCCTCGCCGAGGTCCGTCGTCGTGAGCACTACGAGAAGCCCAGTGTGAAGCGCAAGAAGAAGGCCGAAGCCGCCCGCAAGCGCAAGTATTGAGCTGAACAGCAAAAGAAGCAAGGAGGAGTCCAAGGACTTCTCCTTTTTTGTGCGCGTATTTTTCCGCTCTCCCCTTTCCCTCCGGGGCAAAATGGTGTATGATAGGGTTAGAGTATTATGGAAAGGAATCCATTGCACATGAGGAACGTGGTCCTTGCCGGCGCGTGCCGGACCCCCATCGGCACCATGGGCGGCGCGTTGAGCAGCAAATCCGCCGTGGAGCTGGGCACCCTGGTCATTTCGGAAGCGTTGAAGCGGGCGGGCGTGCCCGCCAGCGAGGTGGACATGGTCTACATGGGCTGCGTCATCCAGGCGGCCCTGGGGCAGAACGTGGCCCGGCAGTGCGCCCTGAAGGCGGGGCTTCCTGTGGAGACCCCCGCCATGACGCTGAACGTGGTGTGCGGCTCCGGTCTCGCGGCGGTGAATATGGGCGCGGCCCTGATCGCCAGCGACGATGCGGATATCGTGGTGGCCGGCGGCACGGAGAGCATGAGCAACGCCCCCTTCGCCCTGCCCAAGGCCCGGTTTGGGTACCGGATGAACAACGGCACGCTGGTGGACACCATGGTCAACGACGCCCTGTGGGACGCCTTCAACGACTACCACATGGGCATCACCGCCGAGAACGTAGCCGAGCGCTGGTGCATCAGCCGCCAGGAGCTGGACGAATTCTCCGCCGCCTCCCAGCAGAAATGCGCCAGGGCCATGGAGGCCGGCCGGTTTAAGGACGAGATCGTGCCCGTCACCGTGAAGCAGAAGAAGCAGACCGTGGTGGTGGACACGGACGAGGGGCCTCGCCCCACCACCACCGTGGAGATCCTTTCGAAGCTCAAGCCCGCCTTCAAGCCTGATGGCGTGGTCACCGCGGGCAACAGCTCCGGCATCAACGACGGGGCCGCCGCGGTGGTGCTGCTCTCCGAGGAGAAGGCCCGGGAGCTGGGCGTTACGCCCATGGCCCGGTTCGTGGCGGGGGCTTTGGCGGGTGTGGACCCGGCCGTCATGGGCGTGGGGCCAGTGGCCGCCAGTCAAAAGGCCATGGCGAAGGCCGGCCTCACCGTGGCAGATTTCGACCTGATCGAGGCCAACGAGGCCTTCGCGGCCCAGTCCGTGGCCGTGGCCCGGGAGCTCCACTTCGACCCCGAGAAGTTGAACGTGAACGGCGGCGCCATCGCTCTTGGGCACCCCGTGGGCGCGTCGGGCTGCCGGATCCTGGTGACCCTGCTTCACGAGATGCAAAAGCGGGACGCTAAGAAGGGTCTCGCTACACTGTGCATCGGCGGGGGCATGGGCTGCGCCGCCATCGTAGAACGGAATTGAGGAAGCGCCTATGTCCTTTGTGAAATCTCAACAGGAGGGGGCCGTCCTGACATTGACGTTGGATCGGCCGGAGGCGCTGAACGCCCTGAACCAGCAGGTCCTGGACGATCTTTCCGCGGCGCTGGACGGGGTCGATCTTAGTACCGTCCGCTGCATCATCCTCACCGGTTCAGGGGAAAAAGCCTTCGCCGCCGGGGCGGACATCGCCGCCATGGCGGACATGGGCCCCGAGGCGGCCGCCGCCTTCTCCCGGCACGGCAATGAAGTGTTCCGCCGGATCGAGACCTTCCCCTGCCCCACCATCGCCGCCGTCAACGGCTACGCCCTGGGAGGCGGCTGCGAACTTTCCATGGCCTGCGATATCCGGCTCTGCAGTGAAAACGCACTTTTCGGCCAGCCGGAGGTCACGTTGGGCATCACCCCGGGCTTCGGGGGCACCCAGCGGCTCATGCGCCTCATCGGCATGGGCAGGGCCAAGGAGCTGATCTTCTCCGCCCGGACCGTGAAGGCCCCGGAGGCTTTGGCCATGGGCCTGGTCAACGCCGTCTATCCCGCCGAGGAGCTCCTCCCCGCCGCCCGGAAGCTGGCTGCCCGGATCGCTAAAAACGCCCCCATCGCCGTGCGGGCCTGCAAGGCCGCCATGAACGAGGGCATGAACCTTGACATGGACGAGGCCCTGGACGCGGAGGTCCGGGAGTTCTCCGGGTGTTTTGCGACCGAAGACCAGAAGCGGGGCATGCAGGCTTTTTTGAACAAGCAAAAGAACATCGAGTTTTACAATAAATAGGAGGTTACTATGATCGTTGGCATCATCGGCGCGGGGACCATGGGGTCCGGCATCGCCCAGGCCTTCGCCCAGTGCGAGGGATTCGAGGTGCGGCTCTGCGACATCACCGCGGAGCTGGCCCTCCGTGGCAAGGGCCGCATCGAAAAACAGCTCACGAAGCGGGTCCAAAAGGGCAAGATGAACGCTGCGGCGGCAGAGGCCATCCTGAACAGGATCGCCACCGGCACCAAGGACATCTGCTCGGATTGCGATCTCATCGTGGAGGCCGCCTTCGAGAGCATGGACGTGAAGAAACAGACCTTTGAGGAGCTTCAAGCCATCGCCAAGCCCACCTGCATCTTCGCCTCCAACACCTCGTCCCTGTCCATCACGGAGATCGGAGCGAAGCTCGATAGGCCCCTCGTGGGCATGCACTTCTTCAACCCTGCCCCGGTCATGAAGCTCGTTGAGGTCATCGCAGGCATCAACACCCCCCGGGAGCTGGTGGACCAGGTCAAGGCCATCGCGGTGAGCCTGGGCAAGACCCCCGTGGAGGTGAACGAGGCCGCCGGGTTCGTGGTGAATCGCATCCTGATCCCCATGATCAACGAGGCCGTGGGCGTCTACGCCGAGGGCGTGGCCAGCGCGGAGGACATCGACACCGCCATGAAGCTGGGCGCCAACCATCCCATCGGCCCCCTGGCCCTGGGGGATATGATCGGCCTGGACGTGGTGCTGGCCATCATGGAGGTGCTGCAATCCGAGACCGGGGACCCCAAGTACCGGCCCCATCCCCTGCTCAAAAAGATGGTCCGGGGCGGCCTGCTGGGCGTCAAGTCCGGCCAGGGATTCTTCACCTATTCGAAATAAGGAGGAGCTATGGAAAACATCGACTACGAAGGTTTGGTAAAGGCTCTGAAGGCCCGCCGGTTCCTGCCAGAGGTCTTCGACACCGCGGCGGAGGCCAAGGCGGCTGCCCTTGAAATCATCGGCACCAAGAGCGTTGGCATCGGCGGCAGCGCCACCGTTCGGGACATGGGCCTGGCGGAAGCCCTGCAAGCTAACGGGAACGAGGTCTACTGGCACTGGCTGGCGGCCAAGGAAGCCAAGCAGGCCGCCCGGGACAAGGCCCTGGGCGCAGACGTGTACATGTGCTCCAGCAACGCCCTGACCACGGACGGGCGGCTCGTCAACATCGACGGCACGGGCAACCGGGCCGCGGGCCTCATCTACGGGCCCCATGAGGTGGTGGTGATCGTGGGCCAAAACAAGATCGTCACCGGTCTCGACGAGGCCATGGACCGGATCAAGCGGGACGCCTGCCCCACCAACGCCCGGCGGCTGGGTCTGGACACCCCCTGCGCCAGGACGGGCCAGTGCCACGACTGCCGCACCGCCGCCCGGATGTGCAACGTGACCTTCATCCTGGAGGCCCCCACCCGCCCTGTGAAGGCCTTCCACGTGCTGATCGTGAAGGAGGACCTGGGGCTGTAAGCGCCCCGTCGTCGTCACGGTCCGTCCCGTCTACTGACGGACTGCGACTGTAAGGAGCGTCTATTATAAATACTCTATTATAATCTGTCCTTCAACCGTTGAAGTACCCTCCTTCAAATCCTGAAGGAGGGTACCTGCATTTTCTATGGAGCGTTCACGCCGTTCGTTTATCGCCAGTGCTTGAGCTGGGAGAGGTATCCGTCGTACAGGGCCCGGCGCTGGGGCTCGGGCTGATCGTCCGGGTTGGGGGCGTGCTGGAGCAGGAAATCCAGCAGGGCCTCCTTGGAGGCATAGACGAAGGTGCCGTTCGCATAGCACCAGGTGCAGTAGTCCTCGTTGAAACTTCCGTCCGGCTCCTTGCTGATCATGCCGTCCTCCGTGAGGGGCATGCCGCAGCACTGGCAGTACAGGGTCCGAGGCGAGCCCAGCAGGGTGTTGATGGACACGTCGAATTCTCGGGACAGGAGCTTGAGGGTGTCCGTATTGGGCTGGGTCTCCCCCGTTTCCCACCGGCTCACCGCCTGCCTCGTCACCAGCACCTTCTCCGCCAGCTGCTCCTGGGTCAGCCCCCGCTTCTCCCGCAGGGTCTTCAAGATCTCATAGGGTTCCATAGTTCGTTCCTCCTGATGTCGATACCATTAGTATACAGGGAGCTGGCAGATTGGCAAGCAACCTGCTGTTGCGCATAGAAAAAGGCGGGCACAGGGCCCGCCTTGCATGGTTTATTCCGCTTTCTTCTTCCCGAAGAGGAGCTTTCCGAACAGCACCCCGCAGAGGACCAGGAAGTAGACGGCGAGGATCCCGAAGACCAGCCAGGTGGTGGCGGGCTGGTTCTGGGCGATGAGGCCCAGGACCAGGAGGAAAGGCGCGCCCAGAAGCACGGCGTAGAGATTCTGGAAGATCAGGTTCTCCGCCGCGGGAGTCTCGAAGAGGGGGTCGATCTCCCGGCAGAGGATCAGGCCCGTGCTCACGGTGCCGGTAAGCATGCCGTAGAAGCAGAGGAACTGCTCGTGGACGTAGTCCGGGAACAGCTTCTGGCTGGCAAAGCGGACGAAGAAGAAGGTGGCGAAGGCGCCCGCCGCGCAGATGAGCACCAGCGGCACGATGAACTCCGGATGAGCGAAGGCCGTGAGGTCGATGGAGGCGATGGAGGCCACCACCATGATGTCGAACATCCAGCCGGAGATCCGGTTCAGGAGGAAGGTGTTCCGATACTCCCGCTGCATCCAGCCCGCCTTTTTGAAGCTCTTCAGCAGAGCCTTCACGATGACGCAGGCCAGCAGGCCAAACAGGAAGTTGAAGCCCCAGATGGTGGACTGGAGGGTCTTCACATAGAAGGGGATAGAGCCAAAGGCGGTATCGATGCCCTTCATGATGCCGTAGGCCAGGATGTAGGTGACCAGGATGAGGGCCGCCTGGACGGTGAACTTGTCCATGCTCTCGGAGAGGGCGATCTCCCCCTTGCCGGTGATGGCTTCGGCGGTCAAATCCTCCGCCTCGTCGGCGTTCTCGTGCATCTTCAGCTTCCCCTTCCGCTGCATGACGTTCATGTACAGCACGCCGCCCACGCTGGCGGACACGAAGCCCATGGCCGCCACGGTGAGGCCGAAGCTGGAGCCGTTGACGAAGCCGTAGCTGTTCTCGAAGGTGAGGCCCCAGTTGAAGGCCTGGCCCGGGCCCTGGCCATAGCCCAGGGGCAGCAGGATGCCGCTGGAGGCAAAGGCCTTGCCTTTAAATAGGTAGAAGAAGGCCAGGGTGATGAGCAGGCCCACCACGCCCTGGATGAGGTAGCCGCAGACGGTGATGGCGCCGGAGTGGAAGATCTCTCGATTCCGGTGCTGGTTCCTGGCCCGCTGGCTCTGCTTCAGGGACATGGCCACCACGCCGAGGCCCAGGCCGTGGTAGGTCATGGCCTCCAGGGTGATGAGGTTGTTGCCGCTTCTGAAGAAGCTGACGCCGGTGATGGCCCGGTAGATGCCGTCGCCCACCAGCAGCAGAAAGCCCGCCAGCACCGCGCCGGGCAGCAGGGACTTTCTCAGCAGGGGGATCATCCGCCGAAGGGCCCCCGCCAACAGCAGGGCTCCGGAAAGGATGGCCAGCATGATGACGAAGTTCCAGACCTCGATGTTCTGGAAGCTGGTGAATTCTGATACGGCAGTGTGATTGATCATAGGTTCTCCTTGTATTCGGCGCCCTGTAGGGGCGGCGCCTTACCCTTTCAACAGATCGTCCTTCTCCATGAGGGCGTTCCACTTGTCCAGGGAATCGTCCAGGACGGCGGTGAGCTTCTCCGTCTCCTCCCGGGTCATATGGAGGGCGATGCGCTTGGCGAGCACCCGGCAGCTCTGCTCGAAGGCCGGGCCGCAGCCCCTGAACTTGTCCGTCAGCTCCAGATGGAACTCCCGCCTGTCCTTGTCGGAGGGGACCCGGTTCACGTACCCTTTGCGGATCAGGCAGTTGACCCGGTAGGTGGCGTTGCTTTGGGAGATGCCGGCGAACCGGGCGAACTGGGAGATGGTGGGCCGCTCCATGGTCTCGATGCCCTCCAGGCAGAAGATCTCCATGGGCGTCAGATCCTTGCTCTCCTCACGGACGGTGATGAACATCTTCCGCATGAATCCCAGCCGCATGCGCAGCATGACCCGGGACAGTGACTCAGTTAACATAAGCTCACCCCCATTACGGAAAATACTTTTGTTTTTTTAAGTATATATCTTTTTCCGCGTCTCGTCAACGAAATTACATGGAAAAACGTGCATTTTTTGTATAAAGAGGGAGCTTCGGCAATCTTTTGGTCCGAAGCTCCGCCCGAGAGAACGCCTATAGAGGGGCCGGGCTCACTCGCCCTGGGCCTCCAGGTACTCGTTGATCTGGTCCACCAGGGCGTCGGCGTCGATGCCGTGGACGGCGCAGGCCTGCTCCAGGTTCTCGAAGTGGGACATCATGCAGCCCAGGCAGTGCATGCCCGCGCCCATGAGGATCTCGGCGATGCCCTCGTCCATCATGACCATTTCCCGGATGTTCATATCCTTAGTGACTTGCTTCATGGTTGTATCTCCTTTTCGTTGTTGCTTATAGTATACGCCGGTTTTCAGCTTTTGGCAATGAACTGATTGCGGCATTTGGTGCAGGTGACCCGGATCTTGCCCTTGCCCCGGGGGACCCGGAGCCGCTGGGAGCACTGGGGGCAGATGAGGTACCGGTAGGTCCGATACTCCCGCCACTGGCGCTTCCATTTGTCCAGCAGGCCGCCGGAAGGCTGGGCGGAAGCGTGCCCCTGGGTGCTGCCCCCATGACGGAAGGGCTTTTGGAAGAACTCCTTCACCGCCGTCAGACCCGCCAGAAACTTCATGTTCTCGTTGTTCCGCTTGGCCGGGTCCTTGGAAAAGAGGCGGATGCCCAGGAAGACGGCGGCCGCCGCGAACAGCAGGCGGAACACGGTGACGGCCCCGGCATACTTGTTCAGCACGAAGCTCAGCAGGTAGCACACGCCGCAGGCGATGAGCAGGGCTTTGTTCAGTTCGTCCAGCTGGAGTTTGGGTCTCATAGGTTCGTTTCCTTCCGATAGATGCAGTATCCTTCCGCGGGGACCAGGGCGCTGAGCACGCTGCGCACCTTCAGGCTTTCCCCGGTAAAGAGCTCGGTATACTGGCCGCTGAGGGGCACGGGCGCGTCCCCGTCCTCCCCCTTATAGAGGAGGGACGGATAGATGGCCGCGGATACGGGCACGGCGCTCTGGTTCACCAGCAGCACCACGCACTCCTCCCCCTGATAGCGGACCAGGGCGAAGCACTTGCCGGACACAGCGCCCATCCTGAGATGGCCCTGCCGGATGGCTTCGCTCCCCTGTCGAAGGCCGATGAGGGTGCGGACGGTGTCCCGCATGACCAGGTCCTCCCGGCTCCAGGGATAGGGCCGCCGGTTGAAGGGGTCGCCCCCGCCGAAGAGGCCCACCTCGTCCCCGTAGTAGATGCAGGGGACCCCGGGGAGCATGAGCTGCAGGGCGGTGCCGGCCAGGAACAGGCGCTTGGCCCGGGCCAGAGTGGGGCCGTCGGGATGGAAGGCTGCCTGCTCCGCCCGGGTGGCGGTGAACCGGTCCGGCCCCCCGGCGAGGAAGGTGATGGCCCGGGTCTCGTCGTGGGACGAGAGCAGGTTCAAACAGGCGTCCCGGAAGGGCTTGGGATAATTCTCGAACAGGGACCAGAGCCTACGCTCCAGATCGAAGGCGCTCTCCTCCCCCCGTAAAAACCGCAGGATGCCCGTGCGCAGAGGATAGTTCATGGCGGAGTCCAGCTCGTACCCGTCCACGTACCCCCGGCGGCCTTCGGGGCCCTGCTTGTTGGAGCAGTCCTCCCAGACCTCGCCGATGAGCACGTTCTCCTTATCCTCCTCCTTCACCCGGGACCGCACGTCCCGGATGAAGCAGTCCGGCAGCTCGTCCGCCACGTCCAGCCGCCAGCCGGAGGCCCCGGCCTCCAGCCACTTGTGGAGCACCCCCTGGGGACCGTTGATGAAATAGCCGTAGCTGGGCTCCTTCTCCTCCACGTTGGGCAGGGTGTCGAAGCCCCACCAGCACTCGTACCGTTCGGGCCAGCGGGAGAACCTGTACCAGGAGAAGTAGGGGGAATCGGTGTGGTGGTAGGCCCCGTTGCCGTACCGGTTGCGCTTGTCGAAATACCGGCTGTCGGAGCCCGTGTGGGAAAAGACCCCATCCAATATGATGCGGATGCCCCGCTCCCGTGCCTCGGCGCAGAGGGCCTTGAAGTCCTCCTCCGTGCCCAGCAGGGGGTCGACGCGCTTGTAGTCCGCCGTGTTGTAGCGGTGGTTGCTGTCCGCCTCGAAGATGGGGTTGAGATAGATGCAGGTGATGCCCAGCTCCTCCAGGTACGGGAGCTTCTCCCGGATGCCGTTGAGGTCGCCGCCGTAGTAGTCGTCCGGGGCGTAGTTCCGGCTGCCGCCGTGGGGCCCGTAGAGGGGCTCCTCCGTCCAGTTTTTATGCAGGTACACCTTCCGCCCCATGCGCTGATGGTAGGCGGCCCCGGCGGCCATGGGCGCGTGCTCGCTGCGGCAAAACCTATCGGGAAATATCTGATAGGCCACGGACCGGCGGAACCAGGCGGGGGTCTCGAACTCGGCGGCATAGACGGTGATCTGCCAGAGCTCTCCCCGATCCTCCCGCAGCTCGCCCCGGCCGGACCTGCCGCAGTAGTACCAGTCCCGGCCGTCCTGCCGGATCAGGAACCCGTAGAACATGAGCCCCGGCTCGTCCATGGCCCGAAAGCGCACCACGAACCGCTCCGCCCCCGCGGGCCACAGGGGCACCAGCCGCTCCCCCGCCCGATCCTGCAGCAGCAGGAACACCTCGCCGTAGATGTCGGCGGCCCGGACGGATAGCTCCACTTCCTGGCCCGCCTTCACGGCGCCCTGGGGACGGCGATAGGTTATGTCCAACGAGTCATGCTGAAAATACATGATTTCATTATACTCATCCAGCCGCCATATTCAAGCCGGGGCCTGACAAAAGTTTCACCTTTTTCACAAGTATCGGCCCCCTTTCCCCGCCGCGAAAAAGAATCTGGGCTCTTTCCGTTCTTTCTCTTTGACGAGCGAGGGGAATGCTGGTATACTAACGATGTATGACGAAGGAGCGCATGACACAATTCCTCATAAAGTTCGCCTACGCGGCGGTGATCCTGGGCCTCATCTTTTTGGGGTTCAAGTACGTGTTGCCCCTGCTCATGCCCTTTTTGCTGGCGTTCGTCTTCTCGGTGCTGCTGCGCTCCCCCGCGGAGTTCCTGTCGAAGAAGCTGAAGATCAACCGGCGGTTGGTGACCACCATTTTGGTGACGCTGCTGTTCATCCTGCTGGCGGTGCTGGCGCTGTTCATCGGGTCGGAGCTGTTCACCTTCGCCCGGACCTCCGTGTCCCAGTTCAACACGGTCATCATCCCCACGGTGGAGAGCCTCACCGAGATGGCCTCCCGGTGGACCAGCCGCCTGGACCCCAACGCGGTCAGCGTGCTGGAGGGGCTGGTGAACAGCGTGCTGCTGTCCCTTAGGTCCAAGGTGGCGGAGATATCCACCCGGCTGGTGACGGGCATCATGTCCTCCCTGCCCTCCAGCTTTTTGAACGTGCTGTTCATGATCATCGCCACCTACTTCATCTCCCTGGACTTCGGCCTCCTCAAGTGGGCCGTGGCCCGGCGGATCAAGGAGGAGGACTACAACAAGATCATCGCCGGCCTCGACTACTGCAAGACCACCGTGGGCCGTATGCTCCGCTCCTACGTGCTCATCATGTTCATCACCTTCCTGGAGCAGGCCATCGGCCTCACCATCCTGGGGGTGGAATACTCCGTCCTCATCGCCATGGCCATCGCCGTGTTCGACATCCTGCCCGTGGTGGGCAGCGGCACAATCATGCTCCCCTGGGCGGTGATCTCCCTGATCACCGGGGACATCAAGCGGGGCGTGGGGCTGCTGATCCTGTACGTGATCATCACCGTGATCCGGCAGATCATCGAGCCTCGGATCGTGGGGGACCACGTGGGGCTCCACCCGCTGCTGACCCTCATGTGCATGTTCGTGGGCCTTCGCATCTTCGGCGGCCTGGGGCTCCTGGGCCTGCCCATCCTGTGCGCGGTGCTGGTGGGGCTCGAGCGGGACGGGGTCATCACCCTGTTCCCCAAGCGGAAGATACCGCTGCCCGAGGAAGCGGATCGGAAAAAGCGGCTCACCTTCTTTCAGAAAAAGCAAAAAAAGTTGTAAAAATCATCATTTCCCCCATAGGATTTTACAATTTGTCCGAATTTGGGTGGTATACTGCCTCCATACCGATACGGGTGCGCCCGAAAATGCTGAGGTGAGACTATGATCAAGATCCTTGTGGTGGACGACGAGCTGCCCATCGCCAACCTGATCCGCATGAACCTGGCCCGCCAGGGCTACGCGGTCACCTGCGCCTACGACGGCCAGGAGGCTGCCGACCTGCTGGAAAACAACACCTTCGATCTGGTGCTGCTGGACATCATGCTGCCCAAGTTCGACGGCTACGACCTGCTCTCCTTCATCCGCCCTCTGGGCATCCCGGTGATCTTCCTCACGGCCAAGGCGGACGTGATGGACCGGGTCAAGGGGCTTAAGCTGGGGGCCGAGGACTACATCGTAAAGCCTTTCGAGATCGTGGAGCTGCTGGCCCGGATCGAGGTGGTCCTGCGCCGGTACAACAAGAGCCAGGGCATATTGCAGATCCTGGACGTGACCATCGACCCGGAGGCCCGGGAGGTATACCAGAACGGCCAGCGGGTGGACCTGACCCGGAAGGAGTTCGACCTGCTGGTGATCTTCTGCCAGAACCCCAACACGGCCCTGTTCCGGGAGACCTTGTTCGAGCGCATCTGGGAGACGGACTATATCGGCGAAAGCCGCACCCTGGACTCCCACGTGCAGCGGCTTCGGCGCAAGCTCAACTGGACGGATCGGATCAAGACTGTCCACCGGGTGGGGTACCGGCTGGAGATCTCCGAGGAGGAGCTCCATGCCGAGGAACAGCCCCAGGGATGAACCATCCTGAACGGGAGGGAAGCTAAGTGAGATTCGCTTTGAAGATCAGCGTCTGCACCGTCCTTATCGTGGCGGTGCTGTTTGCTGCCTTCGGCCACGCCCTCATCGCCCGGAGCTTCAACGCCGCCCTGTCCTTCCGGGTCAGGGAGGCGGAGGCGGCCTACTCGGGCCTGGCCTCCTCCCTGGAGGCGGAGATCTCCGTCCTCAACGTGTATTATCAGAGCACCAGTCCCCGGATGCTCCGGGAGGTGCTGGACCGATCCTCCAAGGCCGCCAACCTGAACGGGGCCGCCATCGCCCTCTATGACGAGGGCCGCCGGCTCCTGGTGGCCACGGAGGAGGGATTCCCGGAGCGGCTCGCCTACCAGGAGCTGACGGAGAAGCGGTTCGTCTACTCCCTCATCGAAAGGGACGGAGGCTCCCAGCTGGACACGGCGGCCTGTGTGCCCGTGGGCATGGACCGGTACTTTCTCTCGGTCCGCTTCCCCGCCGACGACCTGTTCAACGCCCGCCGGGGGGAGGTGGCGGTGTTCGTCACGCTGCACCTCATCACCGTGGCCGTGTGCATCGGGGCCATGCTCCTCATCTCCTACTTCGTGTCCCGGCCCGTCCGTACCCTGACGGAGGCCACCAAGCGCATCGAGGAGGGCCAGTACGACGTGCGGGCCGACGTGAAGTCCCTGGACGAGATCGGGGACCTGGCCATCAGCTTCAACACCATGGCCGAGGCCATCGAGCAGAAGGTCACGGCCCTCGAGGGCTACGCCAAGCAGCAGAAGGACTTCGTGGCCAATTTCTCCCACGAACTCAAGACCCCCATGACCTCCATCATCGGCTATGCGGACATGCTGCGCTCGGCGGAGCTGGACGAGGAGGACGCCTTCATGGCCTCCAACTTCATCTTCTCCGAGGGGAAGCGGCTGGAAGCCCTGAGTTTGAAGCTCATGGATCTGGTGGTCCTGGACAAGAACGAATTCGAGCTGACCCGGGGCTACGCCCGCCGGGTCCTGGGCCACGTGATCGCCGTGGTGACCCCCATGCTGGAGCAGCACGGGCTCACATTGGAGACCAGCATCGAGCAGTATCAGATCCTCTATGAGAAGGACCTGCTGCTGACCCTCATCACCAACCTCATCGACAACGCCCGCAAGGCCTCGGAGCCCGGGAAGACCATCGAGCTCACGGGCCGCAAGCAGGAGGGCCGGTACAGGATCACCGTCACAGACCACGGCATCGGCATCCCCGAGGAGGAGCTGAACCGGATCACGGAGGCCTTCTTCATGGTGGATAAGTCCCGGTCCCGGGCCCAGCACGGGGCGGGCCTTGGATTGGCCATCGGGAACAAGATCGCCCAGCTCCACGGCAGCGAGCTCCATTTTGAAAGCAAGGTGGGCCAGGGCACCAGCGTCTGGTTCGACCTGCCCATGCCCAAGGACAAGCGCGGAAAGGAGGCCAGCCATGAGGAAGTTGACCCGCAAGGATAAGACCACCCTCCTCTACGTGCTCATCTGCGTGGGCACGGCGGCGGGCGCCTTTTTGTGCGTGCTGATCAGCAGCCTCCTCCTGAAGGCGGAGGAGCGAAGCCTCTACGACAAGGCCGCCTTCGAGCCCTTCACCTTGGAAAGCGGCATCGCCGTGGGCGCGCCCTTGTCCCTCTCCACCCGGGTGGCCCTCTTCAACGCCGGGGAGACCGAGGGGCCCCAGCGGTACCCCCTGCCCGACGAGCTGACGGAAAATGAAGCCAATGCCCTGGTCGGGTCCGCCTGGGACAGGCTGTTCGCGGACATGATGGCCGCCGCGGGCCAGGACCCGGAGTTGCAGGCCGCCGTCAGCGCCGCCGCCCAGGAGGTCCGCACCGGCGCCACCCTGCGGGACTATCTCACCGCCGACGGCAGCCGCTACTCCCTCTGGTGCGCCCAGGCCTGGATGGATCTGAGCTCTGGGGACGCCTTCTCCCTGACCGTGTACCTGGACAGCCGCACGGGCCAGCCCCTGATGGAGTCCGCCGTGCTCTATCCCCAGGACGCGCCCCTGCTGGGCCTTGGGGACATGGCCGCCCGGCTGGGCCTGGGCTACGACCTCAACGCCGCTACGACGGAACCCGACGGGGCCGGCACCAAGCTGACGCTGCCCCTCGATAGCGGCTTCGCCCTGGTCAAGACCATCTCTGCCGACGGCAGCCGTTTCACCATCCGGGTGATCCAGCCGTAAGGAATACCCAAAGGGCATGCATGGGATATCCCGTGCATGCCCTTTTTTTGTTGCGATCAAACGCCTGTTCTCGATTTACTCCACGGTGACGCTCTTAGCAAGGTTCCGGGGCTTATCTACGTCCAAACCCTTGGAAACGCTGGTATAGTAGGCCAGGAATTGCAGGGGGATGATGGCGAGGGAGGCCATGAAATGGGGGTCCGTTTCGGGCACGAAGAGGGAGAAATCGGCGAAGCCGCTTTCCTTCCGGCTGCCCTCCCCGGCCAGGCTCACGAGATATGCGCCCCGGGCACGGCACTCGGCCATGTTGCTGACGGTCTTCTCCAGCACGTCCCGCTGGGTCAGGGCTCCCACGATCAGGGTCCCGTCCTCCACCAGGCTGATGGTGCCGTGCTTCAGCTCGCCGGCGGCGTAAGCCTCGCTGTGGATGTAGGAGATCTCCTTCATCTTCAGGCTCCCCTCCAGGCAGATGGCGTAGTCGAGGCCCCGACCGATGAAGAAGATGTCCCGGGCGTTGGCGTGACGGGACGCGAACCACTGGATGCGGGCCTTGTCCTTCAAAGCGAGCTCCATCTTATCGGGCAGGGACAGAAGCTCGCCGATCAGGGCGGCATACCGTTCCTCCCCCATCTTCCCCTTCACCAAGGCCAGCTCCACCGCGAAGGCGTAGAGGGCGCTGAGCTGGGCGCTGTAGGCCTTGGTGGTGGCCACGGCGATCTCCGGCCCCGCCAGGGTGTAGAGCACGTGGTCCGCCTCCCGGGCGATGGAGGAGCCCAGCACGTTGACCACCGCCAGCGTGGGCACGCCCATGGCTTTCGCCGCCCGGAGGGCGGCCAGGCTGTCCGCGGTCTCCCCGGACTGGGAGATGACGATCACCAACGACCCGGGGCCCAAAAGGCGCTTCCGATACCGGAACTCGCTGGCCAGCTCCACCCGCACGGGCACTTCGGCCAGATCCTCGATGACGTATTGCGCCGCCATGCCCACGTGCCAGGCGGAGCCGCAGGCCACGATCTGGATGCTCTGAACGGCGGCCAGTTCCTCCTTCGTGACGCCCACGGCGGAAAGGTCGATCCGTCCGTCATGGACGATGCTGTTCAGCGTGTCCCGGACGGCTTTGGGCTGCTCGTGGATCTCCTTGATCATGAAGTGGGCGTAGCCGCCCTTCTGGGCCGCCTCGGTGCTCCAGGTCACGTGGGTCAGGGGGAGCTGCACCTCGTCCCCGTTCAGGTCGAAGAAGTGAGCTTCGCCGGGCAAAAGCCGGGCGGACTGATGGTTGTCGATGTAGTATACGTCCCGGGTGTGCTGCAGAAGGGCGGGCACGTCGGAGGCCAGGAAGGTCTCCCCGTCGGCGACGCCGATGACCAGGGGGCTGTCCTTCCGGGCGGCGTAGATCTCCCCCGGGTAGTCCTTGAACATGAGGGCCAGGGCGTAGCTGCCCCGGACTCGGACCATCATGCGGTTGATGGCGTCGATGGGGCCGATCTTATACTTGCGGTAGTAGTAGTCCACCAGCTTGATGGCCACCTCGGTGTCCGTACCGCTGTAAAAGCGGTAGCCGTTCTTCAACAGCTTCTGCTTGATCTCCGCGTAGTTCTCGATGATGCCGTTGTGGACGCCCACCACCTCGGAGCCCATCTCGTCCATGTCGTTGGCACTGATGTGGGGATGGGCGTTGGTCTCGTTGGGCTGGCCGTGGGTGGCCCAGCGGGTGTGGCCGATGCCGCAGCAACCGGGCATGGTCTTTCCCGCGTCCGTTTTCTCCACCAGGTTCTTGAGCTTTCCCGTAGCCTTCACCACCGCTGTGGGTTCCGCCCCGTCTCGCACGGCCAGGCCCGCGGAGTCATAGCCCCGATACTCCAACATGCTCAATCCGTTGAGCAGGATGGGCGCCGCTGCCCTATGACCGGTGAATCCAACGATACCGCACATACGCTATCTCCTTTGTGTCCAATTTTTCCGTTCTCGATTATACGCTCTTTTTTCGCGTTGAGCAACCTATTCGAGCTCGATGGTAGCGGGCGGTTTGCTGGTCAGATCGTACAGCACCCGATTCACGCCGTCCACCTCGTTGATGATCCGATTCATGCATCTGTCCAGGAGCTCATAGGGCAGGCGCGCCGCCGTGGCGGTCATGAAATCCTCGGTGGATACCGCCCGCAGCACCACGGCATACTCGTAGGTGCGGCCGTCGCCCATGACGCCCACGGAGCGCAGGTTGGACAGGGCGGCGAAGAACTGGCCCGATCCGGTGTCGACGTCGAACCGCTGCAGCTCCTCCTGGAAGATGGCGTCGGCCTCCTGGACGATGCGCACCTTGTCCGGCGTCACCTCACCCACGATCCGCACGGCCAATCCAGGCCCCGGGAAGGGCTGGCGGCGGATGATACTTTCCGGCAGGCCCAGCTTCCGGCCCAGCTCCCGCACCTCGTCCTTGAACAGGGGCCGCAGGGGCTCCACCAGGCCGGAGAAGGAAAGGTCCTTGGGCAGGCCTCCCACGTTGTGATGGGACTTGATGACGGCTCCGGCGCTGCCCGTGCCGCTTTCCACCACGTCGGGGTAGATGGTGCCCTGGGCCAGGAAATCCACCTCCCCCAGGGCCCTTGCCTCCGCCTCGAAGGTGCGGATGAACTGCTCGCCGATTATCCGGCGCTTCTGCTCCGGATCCGTCACGCCCTTGAGGGCCGCAAAAAACCGTTCCCCGGCATCCACCGGGCGGAAGGTGAGATCGAAGCCGCCGGGGCCGAAGACGGCCTTGACCTTGTCCGCCTCGCCCTTGCGCATGAGGCCGTGGTCCACGAACACGCAGACGAGCTGTTTGCCCACAGCCCTGGACAGCAGGGCCGCCGCCACCGAGGAATCCACCCCGCCGGACAGGGCCAGCAGCACTCGGCCGGTCCCCACCTGGGCGCGGACGGCCGCCACCTGCTCCTCGATATAGGAATCCATGACCCAGCTCTCCCCACAGCCGCAGACGTCCCACACGAACCGCCGCAGCATCTCCGTCCCCTCGGGGGTGTGCAGGACCTCCGGATGGAACTGCAGGGCATAGAAGTTCCGACAGGTGTCCTCCATGGCGGCGGTAGGGCAGGCGGGCGTATGAGCCGTGGCGATAAAGCCCGCAGGTAGGGCGGCGATATAGTCCCGATGGCTCATCCAGCAGGTCGTCTCCCGAGGCACCTGCTGGAACAAGGGCGAACCGGGCCCGTCGATCCACAGCTGTGTGCGCCCATATTCCGAGATCTCTGCCGATCTCACCTGCCCGCCCAACAGGTGGGCCATGAGCTGAGCGCCGTAGCAGATGCCCAGCACGGGCACCCCCAGGGAAAACAGCCCCGGATCACAGAGAGGCGCATCCGGCGCATACACGCTGCCGGGGCCGCCGGTGAGGATGATGCCCTTGGGCGCAAGGGCCCGCAGCTCCTCTAAAGGCGTGGTGCAGGGGCGGATCTCGCAATACACATGGCAGGCCCGGACCCGCCGGGCGATGAGCTGCTTGTACTGGCCGCCGAAATCCAGGATCACGATCATTTCCCGTTCCATACCTTCCTCCCGATAGTGCAATAGGATATCAAAAGACTGTCCGCAGCCGCCGGGCGGCTTCCGCCGTGTCCTCCCGGCTGCCGAAGCAGGAGAGCCGCACATGGCCGGCGCCGCCTGCGTCGAAGCCCTCCCCGGGGGTGACCACGATCTGGGCCTCCCGGAGCAGGCGCTCGAAGAACGCCCAGCCGGTCATGCCCTCCGGACAGGGCAGCCACAGGTAGGGGGCGTTGCGGCCGCCGGTGAACCAAAGACCCGCCTTTGTGAGGGCGTCGGCGAGGATGCGTCCGTTCTCCTGGTAGACGGCGATGGCCTCCCGGTTGTATCGGAGGCCCGCCGGGGACAGGGCCGCCTCCCCCGCTCGCTGGATCACGTAGCTGACGCCGTTGGTCCGGGTGGTCCGATCCTGGGTCCACATATCGTGAAGGGAGCAGCCTTCCCGCGTCAGGGCCTGGGGCACCACGGTGTAGCCAAGGCGCATGCCGGTGAACCCGGCCGTCTTGGACAGGGAGCAGATCTCGACGGTGCAGGTCTCGGCGCCGGGGAGCTCGTATATGCTGTGGGGTACGTCCCCGTCCTGGACGAAGGCCTCGTAGGCGGCGTCGAAGACGATCACCGCCTGGCGCTCGTTGGCCCAGTCCACCCACCGCTGAAGCTGGAGCCTGGTATAGGCCGTGCCCGTGGGGTTGTTGGGGGAGCAAAGATAGATCAGATCCCCGTCCAGGTCGTCCCCGGGCAGGGGCAGAAAGCCGTTCTCCCGGGTCCCCAGAAGGGGCAGGACCCTTCGCCCCGCCATGCGGCTGGTGTCCACGTAGGCGGGATAGGCGGGCTCCGCCACCAGCACCCTGCTGTCGGTGGAAAAGAGGTTCCCGATGGCGCCCAGATCGTCCGCAGCGCCGCTGGAGATGAAGATCTCCTCCGGGGACAGGGCCACGCCCCGCCGCCCGTAGTACGAAACCACCGCCGCCTTCATGAAGTCTGTGCCGGTCTCCGGCAGATACCCGTGGAAGGTCTCCGCCCGGCTCTGCTCGCCGACGGCCCGGCGCAGGGCCTCGATGACGACGGGCGACAGGGGGCCTGTCACGTCCCCCACCCCCAGCCGCAGCAGCTTTTCGTGGGGATGATCGGCCCGATATGCGGCCACCCGCGCCCCTATCTCCGTGAAGAAGAAGGCGGGGGGCAGCTGCCCGTAGGCGGCGTTGAGCTTCATAGGTCCACCTCCCCCTCGAATACGGTGACGGCGGGCCCGGCCATGGACAGATCGCCCTCGGCGCTCACGGTGACGCGCAGGCTCCCGCCGTCCAAAACTATCTTGATGGGCCGCCCCGCAGGGCAAAGCCCCGCCTGCACTGCGGCGAAGGCGGACGCGCAGGCTCCGGTGCCGCAGGCCAGGGTGACGCCGCAGCCCCGCTCCCAGACCCGCATGCGGAGCTGTTCGGGAGACAGGACCTGGGCGAACTCCACGTTGACGCCCCCGGGGAACCGGGGATCGCTCTCGATCCGGGGCCCCCACAGGGACAGGGGCAGATCATCAACGCTGGGAGAAAGGATCACCAGATGGGGGTTCCCCACCGAGATCAGCATCCCCGGGCCCATATCCTCAAACAGGGGCACCTTCGCCTGCTCCAGGACGGCCCGGCCCATGTCCACGGATACGCTCTTGACCCGGTTATCCTCCACCCTCAGGGTCAGGGTCTTGACCCCGGACAGGGTATCGACCATCATCCGATCCTTAGGGACCAGGCCCTGTTCATACAGATACTTGCCCACGCAGCGGATGCCGTTGCCGCACATCCTGGCCTCGCTGCCGTCGGCGTTGAAGATACGCATGGAACCGTCGGCGACCCGGGAGGGAGAGACGAAGATCACGCCGTCCGCGCCTATGCCGAAATGGCGGTCGCACAGCCGCCGGCATAGGGACGATACATCCCCGGGGACCTGGCCGCGAACAAGCATGAAATCGTTGCCCAGGCCCTGCATCTTGGTGAACCGCAATTCTCCGCCCTCCCGTTCGCCCGTTCCTCGTCAGTAAACGATCATGTACCGCTTGGTCTCCCAGTCGGTGACCCGGGTCCGATACTCGTCCCACTCGGCCCGCTTGCCGGAGACGTAGCTCTTGAACACGTGGTCGCCCAGGGCGTCCGTGATGAGCTTATCCTGCTCCAGCAGCTCCACGGCCTCCAGCAGGTTTCCGGGCAGGCTGGCGATGCCGTGGGCCTTGCGCTCCTTCTCGGTCATGGTGTAGATGTTCTCCGTGATCTCCGCCGGGGGCGTGAGCCCCTTTTCGATGCCGTCCAGGCCCGCCGTCAGGCACACCGCCAAGGCGAGGTAGGGGTTGCAGGCCGGGTCGGGGCAGCGGAGCTCCACCCGGGTGCTGTTGCCCCGGGCGGCGGGGATGCGGATGAGGGCGGACCGGTTGGAGGCGCTCCAGGCGAGATAGCAGGGGGCCTCGTAGCCGGGCACCAGGCGCTTATAGGAGTTCACCAGGGGGTTGGTGATGGCGGCGAAGTGGCGCACGTGCTCCAAAATGCCAGCGATGAAGCTGTAGGCTTCCTTGGAGAGGCCCCGCTCCCCCTTGGGATCGAAGAAGATGTTCTTGCCGTCCTTACTGAGGGACATGTTCACGTGCATGCCGCTGCCGTTGATGCCGAAGACGGGCTTGGGCATGAAGGTGGCGTGGAGGCCGTGGGCCTGGGCGATGGTCTTCACCGCCATGCGGAAGGTGCTGATGTTGTCCGCGGCGGTGAGGGCATCGGCGTATTTGAAGTCGATCTCGTGCTGGCCCTCGGCCACCTCGTGGTGGCTCGCCTCAATCTCAAAGCCCATCTCCTCCAGCATGAGGCAGATCTCCCGCCGCACGTCGCCGCCGTGGTCGATGGGGGCCATGTCGAAGTAGCTGGCGGCGTCAGCGGTCCGGGTGGTGGGGAGCCCCTTCTCGTCGGCCTCGAAGAGGAAGAACTCCATCTCCGGCCCCACGTTGAAGGTGTAGCCCAGCTTTTCCGCCCGCTCAAGGGCCCGCCGCAGCACGTACCGGGGATCGCCCACGAAGGGGGTGCCGTCCGGGTTATAGACGTTGCAAATGAGCCGGGCGGTCTTGCGCTTGGCGGGCATCCAGGGCAGCACCGCGAAGGTGGACAGGTCCGGATGCAGGTACTGGTCGCTCTCGTGGATGCGGGTGAAGCCCTCGATGGAGCTGCCGTCGATCATGATCTGGTCGCTGACCACCTTCTCGATCTGGGACTTGGTGACGGCCACGTTCTTGAGCTGGCCGAAGATGTCGGTGAACTGGAGGCGGATGAACTCGATATCCTCTTCGTTGACGATGCGGACGATGTCTTCCTTGGTGTATTTCATGGGGATGCTCCTTTCTTATTTGGCGTTCTGCTTATGTTCCTGGGCCGCTTCCATCAATCCCAGGAACAGGGGATGGGGCTTGGTGGGCCGGCTCTTGAATTCGGGATGGTACTGGACCCCTACGAAGAAGGGCCGATCGGTGAGCTCCGCGGCCTCCACCAGCCGCCCGTCCGGAGATAGGCCCGAGAAGGTGAGCCCGGCATCCAAAAGTTGCTGTCGGAATTCGTTGTTGAGCTCGTACCGGTGCCGGTGCCGCTCCGCGATAGAATCCAGGGCGTAATACCTATGGAGCGTGGTGCCGGGCTGGACCTCGCAGGGATAGCTGCCGAGGCGCAGGGTGCCGCCCTTGTCCACCTCGTCGCTCTGGCCCGGCATGAAGTCGATGACCTTGTGGGGGCTCTCCGGGTCGAACTCCCCGGAGTTGGCGTCCGGCCAGCCCACCACATTTCGAGCATATTCGATGCACATGACCTGCATGCCAAGACAGATGCCGAGATACGGTAGGTCCCTCTCCCGGGCGCAGCGGACCGCCTCGATCATGCCCTCGATGCCCCGGCTGCCGAAGCCCCCGGGCACCAGCACCCCGTCCACACCCGCCAGGTCCGTCGGGACGAAGGCTTCCGAGTCGATCCAGCGGATCTTGACCTGGACGCCCCGGGCGTACCCGGCGTGGTGCAGGGCCTCCACGATGGAGAGATAAGCGTCGTGGAGCTGGGTATACTTGCCCACCAGGGCGATGGTCACCTCCTCGTGGGAGGCATGGATGCGGTCCACCATCGCCCGCCAGGAGGAGAGGTCGATGTCCCGGGCGGGCAGGTCCAGTTTTTGACAGACGATCTCGGAGAAATGCGCCTGTTCTAAATAGAGGGGGGCTTCGTAGAGCACGGGCAGGGTCAGATTTTCGATGACCGCCGCCCGGTCCACGTTGCAGAAGTTGGCGATCTTGTCGAAGATGCTTTCATCTATAATAGGTTCGTCGGTCCTGAGCACGATGATGTCCGGGAAGATGCCCATGCCCTGGAGCTCCTTGACGGAGTGCTGGGTGGGCTTGGACTTATGCTCGCCGCTGGCCTTCAGGTAGGGCACCAACGTCACGTGGATGTAGAGGGCGTTATTGCGGCCCACCTCCCGGCCCACCTGGCGGATAGCCTCCAGGAAGGGCTGGCTCTCGATGTCGCCGATGGTGCCACCGATCTCGGTGATGACGATGTCCGCGTCGCTGTGCTCCCCCACCCGGTAGATGAAGCGCTTTATCTCGTCGGTGATGTGGGGGATGGTCTGGACGGTCTTGCCCAGATACCCGCCCTGGCGCTCCCGCCGAAGGACGTTGGCGTACACCTTGCCGGTGGTCAGGTTGGAGTACCGGTTCAGATCCTCGTCGATGAACCGCTCGTAGTGCCCGAGATCCAGGTCGGTCTCCGCCCCGTCCTCGGTCACGTAGACCTCCCCGTGCTGGTAGGGGGACATGGTGCCTGGATCCACGTTGATGTAGGGGTCCAGCTTCTGGGAGGCCACCTTGTACCCCCGGGCCTTCAGCAGCCGCCCCAGGGAGGCCGCGGTGATGCCTTTTCCCAGGCCCGAGACCACGCCACCGGTCACGAAAATGTGCTTCATCCTGCTCTCCTTCTTCCTAATTATAAAAGGGGAAGGGCGCCTGTCCGAGGGGAGTTTCCCCTACAGACGGACGCCCTTGCGTTCATCGTTCCTGTGCCGCAGATGGCACGCTGTTTTGGGTTCCCGGCGTATCGCTTCCCGGGACAATATATTATATACAAACAACATAGCGCACAGTATAGCAGGCTCTTCCCCCTTTGTCAACCCCTTTGAGAATACTTCTTCGATATTATCAAAAATGAAGGGCGCTTTGCAAAAAAAAGAATCAAAACGAATAAAATCCTGCAGAAATATACCCTGAAACTTGGTCCCGAAGAAATAACTATGAAAAAATGAAGGAAATATATTGCAAACAATTCACGTTTGCTTTACAATACTCTCATATTGTTGCCATCATCCCTGGCGCAACAAATAAAAAAAAGGAGAATCGCTATGAAGAAACTGCTTGCCATCGTACTGGTCCTGTGCATGGTCGTCGCCGTCGCTGCCTGCGGCAGCAAGGACGCTGCCACCGGGGCGGACAACAAGTCTGACGCTGCCGGCCAGACCCTGAAGGAGAAGGCTGCCAACTTCGATCGGAAGAACCAGTTCCTCACCGTGGGCACCGGCCCCACCTCGGGCATCTACTTCCCCATCGGCGGCGCCTTTGCCACCGCACTGAAGGACTACGGCTACCAGACCTCCGCTGAGGCCACCAACGCCACCGGTCAGAACATCCAGAACATCCT
Source organism: uncultured Eubacteriales bacterium (assembly GCA_900319345.1). Taxonomy (GTDB): domain Bacteria; phylum Bacillota; class Clostridia; order Christensenellales; family CAG-138; genus RUG472. Next base: position 13,448 of record ONNZ01000004.1, on the reverse strand, counting down.
CAAGGGCGACTGCGAGATCGCCATCGCCATGCAGGATGCCGTCATGCAGGCCTACACCGCCTCCGGCGCCTACGAGGGCAAGGAGCCCGCTTCCGATCTGCGCGCCCTCATGCGCCTCTGGCCCAACTACGTGCAGCTGGTCACCACCGCCAACACCGGCATCAAGAGCGTAGAGGACCTGCGCGGCAAGCGCGTGGGCGTGGGTGCCGCCAACTCCGGCGTGGAGATCAACGCCCGCATGATCCTGGCCGCCTACGGCATCACCTACGACGACATCACCCCTGACTACCTCGCTTACGGCGAAGCCATCGACAACATGAAGAACGGCCAGTGCGACGCGGTGTTCGTGACCTCTGGTCTTCCCAACGCCACGGTCATGGAGCTGGGCGTGAGCTACGACATGGTGGTCGTGCCCATCGACGGCGAGGGCCGTGAGAAGCTGGTCAGCGAGTACCCCTACTACGCCAAGAGCGTCATCCCCGCCAACACCTACAACAACAAGGAGGACGTGGAAGGCGTCTTCGTATACAACATCATGCTGGTCCGCAAGGATCTGCCCGACGAGATGGTCTACGATCTGCTGGTAGGCATCTTTGAGAACATCTCCACCATCAAGGCGTCTCACAACGCCGCTAACAAGAACATCGACATTACCTTCGGTGTCGATGACATCCAGCTCCCCCTGCATCCCGGTGCCGAGGAGTTCTGGAAGGACAACGGTTACATCAAATAATCTGTAAGCTCAATGCCCCGCGGGAGGCCATCGCGCCTTCCGCGGCTTTGGTTTATTGTGGGACAAGCAATGAACGGTAAGAAGCGTGGCATTTGGGCCCTGGCTTTGGCCATCGTCCTGCTGGGCGCCTTTGTTTGGTGGGGGTTCTTCGCCCCCGTGGGCAAGGCGTTCCAGCTTTACGACCGCCAGCGAAAGACGGTGGTCTTCTCCGCCCCCATCCATGCCGGGGACAAGCTCCGGCTGGAGATCGAGCATTCCTTTGAGCACATCCCCTGGTACGAGTTCTACACCGTCCGGGAGGACGATCAATTCAATCTGGACGCCATCGCTGTGGCGGGCTATGGCGCGGGGATACCGGCGGAGATGGACGTGCCCACCCACGTGGAGGGCGGTCTCGTGTGGATGGAGGAGATCAACAGCGTCTTCCCTGAGTTCTCCTGGATCACGTCCGCCACCTATATGAAGGGTCTTGAGATCAACGGAGAAGAGGTCTTCGACTTCCGGAGCCTGCCCGACGCCAGCAGGATACGGGGAAAAATCATCACAGTAAGGGGGTATCTATCAGGTGTCCGATAACGAAAAGAACAACCTGACGACGGAGCCGGTGGCTGAGCATCCCGTGGATGCAGCGCCGCTGGATGCCGCCAAGGGCGCGGAGGTCATGGAGAAATTCGAAAAGGAATCCCGCACCCGCAATTTTGAGAAGCCCTGGCTCAAGAAGGTCATCTACTTCCTGTGCCTGGCCTTCACGCTGTACCATCTGGCCTATGCGTCCGGCATCCGGCTGCTGCAGATGGTCAACATCAAGCACCACGCCATCCACGTGGGCCTGATCCTGGTCCTGGGCTTCGCCCTCTACCCGGCTTTCAAGAAATCCAGCCGCAAGAAGATGGCCTGGTACGATTGGATCTTCATCGCCCTGTCGGTGATCATGCCCATCTACGTGTTCATCCGCTACCCGGTGTTCATCTCCACCGGCTTCTCCGGCGAGAACATCGACATCATCCTGGGCACCATCCTGATCGTACTGGTGCTGGTGGCCTCCCGGCGGCTCAGCGGCTGGGCCCTGCCGATCCTGTCCATCGTCTTCCTGCTGTACGCCCTGTTCGGCCGGTCCTTCCCGGGCATCTTCAAGCACCGGGGCTACACCTGGCACAGGATCGTCACCTACCTGACCACCGATATCTACGGCATCTACGGCACGTCCATCAAGGTGTCGGCCACCTATATCGTGCTGTTCATCATCTTCGGCGAGGTCATGAACAAGTGCGGCATGGGCCAGTTCTTCAATGACATCGCCAACGCCATCGCCGGTCACACCAAGGGCGGCCCCGCCAAGGTGGCGGTTTTGGCCTCCGGCTTCCTCGGCTCCATCAACGGCTCCGCCGTGGCCAACGTGGTGACCACCGGCACCTTCACCATCCCCCTCATGAAGAAGACGGGCTATTCGAAAGAGTTCGCCGGATCAGTGGAGGCCACGGCCTCCGTAGGCGGGCAGCTGCTGCCCCCCATCATGGGCGCGGCGGCCTTCGTCATGGCGGAGACCCTGGGCGTGAAGTACGGCGCCATCATCAAGGCCGCCGTGATCCCGGCCCTGATCTACTACCTGGGCATCATCATCCAGGTCCAGATGCGTGCCACCAAGGATAACCTGAACGGCCTGCCCAAGGATCAGATGCCCAAGGTGAAGGACGTGATGAAGGAGCGGGGCCACCTGCTGATCCCCATCCTGTTCCTCCTGTACATGCTGATCTTCAGCGGCGTCACCGTCATCCGCGGCGCCTTCTGGACCATCATCGTGACCATCGTGGTGGCGGAGCTTCGGCCCGTGAGCCGCATGAGCCTGAAGGACATCTGCGACGCCTTCGTCCAGGGCGCTAAGTCCACGGTCTCCGTGGCCATGGCCTGCGCCTGCGTGGGCATCATCGTGGGCGTCTGCGGCATGACCGGCTTTGCCCTGAACGTGGCCCACGCCATCATCAGCATCGGCGAGCACAGCCTCATGTTGACGCTGCTCTTCACCATGATCACCTGCATGATCCTGGGCATGGGCCTCCCCTCTATCCCCTCCTACTTGATCACCGCCACCATCGCGGCCCCCGCTTTGGTGGAGCTGGGCCAGCCCGAGATCGCGGCCCACATGTTCTGCTTCTACTTCGCCATGTTCGCCAACCTGACCCCGCCGGTGGCCCTGGCCTCCTTTGCGGCGGCCGGTCTCTCGGGCGGCAGCCCCATGAAGACGGGCTGGCAATCGGTGCGATTGGCCTTAGCCGGGTTCATCGTGCCGTTCATGTTCGTCTATAACCCGCCGCTGCTCTTAGAGAACGTGACGCTCCTCTCCGGTCTCCAGGTGGTCATCACCGCCTGCACCGGCGTGGTGCTCATCGCCGCCGCAGCGGAAGGATACCTCATGGGCCGCCTGAACATCCCCATGCGGGTGCTGGCGGGCGTGGGCGCGTTCCTGCTGATCGACTCCGGCCTCGTGACCGACCTGGCGGGCCTTGGGTGCCTGGCCATCATCCTCCTGGGGCAGAAGTTCATCTTCAATAAGAAGGGCAAACCCGAACCGAAACCCGCCTGAGGCAGGCAGAAGAAAAGGAAAATGGGAGCTGGGCAAACCGCCCAGCTCCTTAAATTATATATTCCTTCTTGACAGGGTGCCGGACTTGTGGTATAAACATACTAAACCGATAGGAAAATGAACGGAGAACTCCCATGAGGAAGGCGACCGGCAGCTACATCTGTTGTTGTACCGTGGTTCACGGACGCCTTGCCATGCCCATGTAGAGTTCCCGGAGGAGAAGCGCTTGCCGGAGGGCCCTGATGGGGCTCTCCGTTTTTGTTTGTCATCCGCGGTTCGATTTTCATATCATATGGAGGAGGTATTTCCCATGTCCCGCATCTATTCTTCCGCCGACGAGCTCATCGGCAGCACGCCCCTTTTGGAGGTCAGAAACATCGAACGGGAGGAGGGCCTGAAGGCCCGCGTCCTGGTGAAGCTGGAATATTTCAACCCCGCCGGGTCCGTGAAGGACCGGGTGGCTAAAGCCATGATCGACGACGCGGAGGAGAAGGGGCTGCTGAAGCCCGGCTCCGTCATCATCGAGCCCACCTCCGGCAACACGGGTATCGGCCTTGCGTCCGTGGCGGCCGCCCGGGGGTATCGGATCATCATCGTCATGCCGGAGACCATGAGCGTGGAGCGCCGGCAGCTCATGAAGGCCTACGGGGCGGAGCTGGTGCTCTCCGAGGGCAGCAAGGGCATGAAGGGGGCCATCGCCAAGGCCGACGAGCTGGCGAAGGAGATCCCCGGCGCCTTCATCCCCGGCCAGTTCGTGAACCCGGCCAACCCGGCCGCCCACTACGCCGCCACCGGCCCCGAGATCTGGGCCGACACCGACGGACAGGTGGACGTGTTCGTGGCGGGCGTGGGCACCGGCGGCACCATCACCGGTGTGGGCCAATACCTGAAGGAACAGAACCCGGCGGTGAAGGTGGTCGCCGTGGAGCCCGCCTCCTCCCCTGTCCTCTCTGAGGGCCGGTCCGGGGCCCATATGATCCAGGGCATCGGCGCGGGCTTCGTGCCGGAGGTACTGGACACGGGCGTCTACGACGAGATCGTCCCCGTGACCAACGAGAACGCCCTCTCCACCGGCCGCCGCATGGGCCGGAGCGAAGGCGTGCTGGTGGGCATCAGCTCCGGGGCCGCCCTGTGGGCCGCCGTAGAGCTCGCTAAACGCCCTGAAAACGCTGGGAAGACCATCGTGGCCTTGCTCCCCGACACCGGGGACAGATACCTTTCTACGCCCATGTATGGAGCCTGAAATGAGCGTGTCGATGATGGAGCGCGTGGCCGAGGCCGCCCGGACCTTGGCAAGGAACGCGCAGGCCGAAGAGGGGCGGAGCTTCCGGGGGTTTCGGCAGAACACGGAGCAGCTGACGGATCGGCTCATTTCCGCTATGTTCCCCTCCTACGCCGCCGCTTCCCTCTCCCGGGAAAGCGCGCTGCTGGAGGCGTCGGAGCTGCTGATCGAGTGCCTGGATAGGGTGCTGCCCGTGGGGCGCGACCCGGAGGCTGTGGCGGGCGCCCTGTTCGCCGCCCTGCCGGAGGTCCAGCGCCAGCTGCAGACGGACCTGGCCGCCGCCTACGAGGGGGACCCGGCCGCCGCCAGCGTGGACGAGATCATCCTCTGCTACCCCGCCTTCCCCGCCATCGCCGCCTACCGGCTGGCCCACGTGCTGTACCTCGAAAAGGTGCCCCTGCTGCCCCGGATGATGACGGAGTACGCCCATAGGACCACGGGCATCGACATCCACCCCGGCGCCACCATCGGCGACTCCTTCTTCATCGACCACGGTACCGGCGTGGTCATCGGCGAGACCACCACCATCGGGGAGCACGTGAAGCTGTACCAGCACGTGACGTTGGGCGCCAAGAGCTTCGAACTGGGTCCCGACGGGAACCCGGTGAAGGGCATCAAGCGGCACCCGGACATCGGGGATAGGGTGGTCATCTACGCCGGGGCCACCATCCTGGGGGGCCGGACTCGGATCGGCAGCGACTGCGTCATCGGCGGCAGCGTGTGGCTCACCCACTCCGTGGAGGCGGGCAAGATGGTGCTCCCCAGCTCCGCCATCACCGAGGGCCACCTGACCCGGGACATCATGAGCGACGACCCCCTGGACAGCGCGCAGCTGTAGAGGAATGGATTGAAAGAATATGTACCTTTTCTTTGTAAAGAAAAGGTACCCAAAAGAAACGCAAATGGGAAGTAAGGCATACGCTGTACTTCCCATTATTATTCTTGTGTTTCTCTTTTTCCGCCGCTTTTTTTCTCTTCACCGAAGAGAAAAAAGCGGCAAAAGATAATTTGACATATCCATCCATCCTATGCTATACTGCCCTACGAAGCGAATAGACAGTCTTTGGGGCAGGGTGCAACTCCCGACCGATGGTGAAAGTCCATGAACCTCTGATGAGGCCGACCCGGTGCGATTCCGGGACCGACGGTACAGTCCGGATGGGAAAAGACGTTCGCGCTATGATTCGATCATGACGCTCCACGGATTCCTGAGGCTGCACGGCTTCAGGAATTTTTGTCGGGAGGTCTCCTATGGAAAACATCAAGTTCATTCTGGTCTGTCTCGCCATCTTCGCCGGGCTGTTCCTGCTGGCCCTGTGGTTCGAAAAGCTCCTGGTGAAGGAGCGCAAGAAACTCAGCGACACCCACTACATCACCTACACCGCCATCCTCTCCGCCGTGGCCGGGGTGCTGATGTTGTTCGAGATCCCGCTGTTCTTTGCGCCCAGCTTCTATAAGCTGGATTTAAGCGAGCTGCCGGTGCTGATCTGCACCTTCTACCTGGGGCCCTTGGCCGGAGTGGTCAGCGAGCTTCTCAAGGTGACGATCAAGCTGATCTTGAAGGGCACCACCACCGCCTTCGTGGGCGACTTCGCCAACTTCGCCGTGGGCTGCTCCTTCGTGCTCCCGGCCAGCATCGTCTACCACAGCGAGCCCAGCCGCAAGCGGGCCATCCTGGGCCTGGTCGTGGGCACCCTGGTCATGACCGTCTTCGGCAGCGCCTTCAACGCCGTCTACCTGCTGCCCAAGTTCGCTGCCCTGTTCGGCATGCCCCTGGACGTGATCGTGGGCATGGGCACCAAGGTGAACGCCGCCATCACCAGCGTGTCCACCCTGGTCCTCTTCGCCGTGGTCCCCTTCAACCTGCTGAAGGGCGTCGTCGTCTCCCTCCTCACCATGCTCCTCTATAAGCGCATCTCCCCCCTCCTCCACATGGGCGACGACAAAAAGAAGGAGCGCAAAGCCCACAAATAACACTTTGCCGGCTGCACAAAAGCATACGAAAACGCCCCGCGATTGCGGGGCGTTTTTCGTTAGGTCACCGTTCTACGCTGCAGCGTAACTTAGCCGATCAGGTAGGCCAGCTCTTCCGGCAGATGGATGCCGACGCCAGGTCCGATGTTGATGCCGATCAGCATCCAGATGACCAGGAAGATGATCCAGGCGATCTGGAGCACGATGCCGATGGGGAACAAGCCGGCGGCCAGAGTACCGATCTTCAGATCCTTGTCGTACTTGACCTGCGCCACGCCCAGGGTAACCCAGAGGTACGGGGACAGCGGCGTGAAGGCGTTGGTGGGGGAGTCGCCCAAGCGGTACATCAGCTGGATGAAGCCGGGGTGATAGTTGAGCAGCATCAGCATGGGCACGAACACGGGCGCCAGGATGGCCCACTTGGCGGAGCCGGAGGGCACCAACAGGTTGATGAGACCGGTGAGCAGGATGAACGCGATGATCATGCCGATACCGGTGAAGCCAGCGGCCTTCAGCAGGTTGGCGCCGGCGACGGCGATGATGGTGCCCAGGTTGGTCCAGTTAAACAGGGCGTTGAACTGGCCGCAGAAGAAGCAGAACACCACGTAGCTGCCCATGGCGGACATCTGATGGTTCATACCCTTGACGATGTCCTTGCTCTCCTTGAACTTCTTGGACACGAAGCCGAACACCAGGCCGGGGATCACGAAGAAGAAGAACAGGATGGGGATCAGGTTGGAGATGAGGGGGGAGCCGACCAGCAGGCGCTTGCCAGCGTCGTTGATCTTGGCCAGAGGCCCGAAGAAGAACAGCACCAGGATGAGCGCCAGGTAGATCAGGCAGGAGATGCCGGCCCAACGCAGGCCCTTCTTCTCGTCGGCGGAGATCTCATCGAGGGACATCTCAGCCTTCACCTCTTCGGTGGGCTCGTACTTGCCGAACCGCTTATCCACGATCCAGTTGCAGACCCAGCCGATGACCAGGGCGCACATGAAGGTGGAGGCGAACATGAAGATCCAGTTACAGGTGACGTCCACCTTGTAGACACCCTCACCCAGGAAGCCGTCCAACGCGGTGTTGGTGATGCCCTGGAGCAGGGAGTCCGTGCCCGCGATCATCAGGTTGGCGGAGAAGCCAGCCTGGGCGCCCGCGTAGCCGCAGATCATACCGACGACCGGGTGCTTGCCCGCGGCCAGGTACAGGATGGCGGCGATGGGCGGGATGACGACCATGGCGGTATCGGAGGCCAGGTTGCCGCAGGTACCGACGAAGGCGATCACGAAGGGCAGGATCACCGGCGGGATGTTCTTCATCTTATCGGTGAGCAGGGCCCGGATGAGGCCGGACTCCTCGCACATGCCGATGGCCAGCGTCATGGTGAGCACCAGGCCCAGAGGCGCGAAGCCGGTGAAGTTCTTGACCATGTTGGAGATCAACCAGATCAAGCCCTCGCTGGTGAACAGGTTCTTGGCATACACAGGCTCGTTCTTCGCCGGGTTGATGACGGAGACGCCCAGCAGGTTGAAGATGCAGCCCAGGATGGCGACGATCACGAACAAGTAGATGAACAGGATCGCCGGAGGCGGCAGCTTGTTACAGGCACGCTCCAGGCCCGACAGGAACTTGTCAAACCAGCCTTGCTTGACGGCCCCTTCTTGCTTGTTGTTCTTTCCCATGAAATTTTCCTCCTGAAAAAAATTAGTTAGGGAATGATTGGGGATACTTCCACTCTTGCGTGGAGAACGGTGAGCCGGAGCTTCCTTCGAAAATTTGGAGTTTATTCGCTTTTATTGAATATTCGCCATTTGTCCGGAGAATGCTCCTATGGTAAAAGTTTAAGACAATTTCACATTGTTGTCAAATGTTTTTTGCAAAAAATATCAAGTTTTTGGCGCTTCCAGCTATTTTTATATATTATTTGGCGCATTTTTCTTCTTTTCATTTGGCACGATCCGTGGTATTATGATTAATAGAAAAATACGCGCTGTATTTTTTGATTGATTATGCAATATTTTATGCAGGCAAGGAGCGTGGAGAAATGAGAGTGAACGGCTGGTTCGACGGCATCAACGTGTGGAAGATCCACACCCTGGGGGATCTGATCTTCTATGTGCTGCTCATCCTTTTGGGCGTGCTCATCTTCTTCCTGGTCATCCGCCGCATCAACCACAATCGCCGGCCGGACGTGGCCATGAAGCGGGTGGCCCGCCGCCTCAAGCGCCTGGGCGGCAAGGGCAGCCGGGTCTATACCAACTTCACGCTGCGCACCTTCGCCGGGGATACCCCCTTCGAGATGCTGTGGGTGGCCCGGGACAAGATGTACGTGGTCAAGGTCATCCCCCAGGGCACCCGCATCGCCGGTTCCAGCACGGGCAGCACCTGGCGGCTGGGCGGCAGCGTCAACGACACCATGAAGAACCCCCTGCCCGCCTTGGAGAACCAGCGGCGGGCCCTCCTCCCCTACCTCTCCGCCAAGGGGTTCGAGGAGATCATGGTGGAGCCCCTGGTCATCTGCGCCGACACCTACGAGACGCCCCGCTTCAAGATCGACGGGTTCACCTCCATCTACACCTACAAATACCTGGGCGCCTGGCGGCGGAAGTTCCCCCTGGCCCGCCGCCTGTTCTTCGACGTGGACAAGGTCTGCGCCCTGCTGGAGGAGGCCATGCTCCCCAACGGCCCTGCCAAGTGATCGAATTTTCTCCCCATTTCGGATACAATACATTTTGATTTAGGAGGAAAACCACATGATCAACGCTGAACGACTGCTCGACACCTTTCTCCGCTACGTCCAGATCGATTCCGAAAGCGGCCACGAGAAGGTCATGGGCGAGACCCTGGTCCGGGACGTGAAGGCCCTGGGCCTCGATCCCATCACCGACAAGGCCGGCGAGACCTTCGGTTCCGACGGATTCAACGTGTTCTTCCGCTTCCCCGGCACCCTGCCTGGAGACCCCTTCGTGCTCTCCGCCCACATGGACACCGTGGTCCCCGGCAAGGGCATAAAGCCCTTCATCGAGGACGGGATCATCAAGAGCGGCCCCGACACCATCCTGGGCGGGGACGACAAGTCCGGCATCTGCGGGATCCTGGAAGCCATCACCACCATCCTCGAGAAGGGCATCCCCCACCGCACCGCGGAGGTGGTCTTCTCCATCGGCGAGGAGGGCGGCATGCGGGGCGCCAAGGCCTTCGACATGAGCCAGCTTCAAAGCAAGCGGGCCTTCGTGCTGGATTCCTCCGGCGACGTGGGCAAGGTGATCGTAGGGGCCCCCGGCCAGATCAAGATCTTCGCCGACGTGGTGGGCAAGCGGGCCCACGCCGGACTCGCCCCCGAGCAGGGCATCAGCGCCATCCAGGTGGCCGCTAAGGGCATCGCCCGGATGAACCTCCTCCGCATCGACGAGGAGACCACCTGCAACATCGGCACCATCAAAGCCGAATACGCCACCAACATCGTGCCCGATCGGGTGAGCCTCGTCGCCGAGGTCCGCAGCCGCAACTTTGACAAGCTGAACGCCCAGGCCGCCCACATGAAGGGCTGCCTGCAGGCGGCCTGCGACGAGGCGGGGGCCCAGCTGGAGATCGAGCTCAGGACCAACTACGTGTCCTATCGGGTGCCCGAGGACAGCGAGACCGTGAAGATGGTGCTGGACGCCGCTAAGCGTGTGGGCGTGAAGGGCTTCACCGCCCTGGGCGGCGGCGGGAGCGACGCCAACATCTTCAACCGGAACGGCATCGAGGTCGTGGTGCTGGGCACCGGCATGACCAAGGTCCACACCACCGAGGAGATTTTGAAGATCGAGAATTTGAACAACATCGCCGAGCTGGCCTTCCAGCTGTTGACCGCGGAATAAGGAGCCACCATGAGCACACTCGACAGGATAGATTTCGAAGCCCTGGGCCGGGAGCTCATCGCCTTCCGCCGGGATTTCCACAAGTACGCCGAAAGCGCCTGGACCGAGTATCGGACCACGGCCCGGATCATCACGGAGCTCGAAAAGCTGGGGCTGCCCGTGAAGTTCGGCCCCGAGATACACACGCCAGAGAAGATGTTCGGCCTGCCCAAGCCCGCTGTCATGGAGGCCTGCTATCAGCGGGCCCTTGCCGAGACCGACCGGCCAGAGCTGGTGGAGAGGATGAAGGGCGGGTTCACCGGCTGCATCACCGAGATCGTGGGCGCCAAGCCCGGCCCCACCGTGGGCGTCCGGGTGGACATCGACTGCAACGATCTCGAGGAGACCGACAAGCCGGAGCACGTGCCCGTGGCGGAGGGGTTCCGGTCCGTCCATCCCGGGTGCATGCACGGCTGCGGCCACGACGCCCACGCCGCCATCGGTCTGGGCCTCGCCAAGGTGCTGTGCGCCCTGCGGGAAGAGCTTTGCGGCAAGGTCATACTGGTGTTCCAGCCCGGTGAGGAGGGCCTGCGCGGCGCGGCCAGCCTGACGGCCCGGGGGCACTTCTCCCAGTGCGACTACTTCTTCGGCGGCCACGTGGGCCTCATCGACGGGCCTGTGGGCCAGGTGGCGGCCAGCGGCCACGACTTTTTGGCCAGCACCAAGTTCGACGTGTTCATCCACGGCGTTCCCGCCCACGCGGGCGCGTCCCCGGAGCTGGGCTGCAACGCCCTGGCGGCGGCGGCTGCGGCGGTGACCAACATGCTGGCCATCTCCCGGACCAGCCAGGGGGCCAGCCGCATCAACATCGGCACCCTGAACGCGGGCACCGGCCGGAACGTGATCCCCGCCGAGGCGGAGATGCGGGTGGAGACCCGGGGCAAGACCACGGCCATCAACGAGTACATGGAGGCGGCGGCCAAGCGCGTCTGCGAAGCGGCGGCCCAGATGTACGGCTGCACCGCCGAGACCGTCTACATGGGCGGCGCGGGGAACGTGGTCTGCGACAAGCCTCTGGTGGACCGGGTCATCGACGTGCTGAACACCGTCCCCGGGGTCACCAAGGTGCTGCCCGACGTGGATTTCGGCGGCGGCGAGGACGTGACCACCATGATGGCGGACGTGCAAGCCCACGGCGGCATGGCCACGGAGCTGGTGTTCTGCATGCCCCTGAAGGCGCCCCATCACAACGGGTGCTTCGACGTGGACGAGAAGGTGATCCCCCTGGCGGCGCGGATCTTCGCGGCCCTGGTGCTCAGCGTGTCCAGCGATCCTATACAGAAATAAAAGCCTTGGGCCGGATCTTTTCCGGCCTGTTTCATTGCATATCAAGGAGGAATATACATCATGGCTGAAGTGAAAGAGTTGATCCAAAAGTATCTGCCCCAGGTCCTGGAGCATCGCCGTCACATCCACGCCCATCCCGAGCTCACCGGCCAGGAGAAGGAGACCGCCGCCTATATCGCCCAGGTGCTCCGCGACATGGGCTTGAAGCCCGTGGAGAACGTGGGCGGCTACGGCGTGGTGGCGCTCATCGAGGGCAAGAACCCCGGCAAGGTGGTGGGCCTGCGGGCGGACATCGACGCCCTGCCCCTGACCGAGTGCACGGGGCTCCCCTTCGCGTCCCAGAACCCGGGCGTGGCCCACTCCTGCGGCCACGACACCCATGCGGCCATGCTGCTGGGCGCGGCCTACGTGCTCAACGAACTTCGGGACCAGTTCGACGGCACCGTGAAGCTGATCTTCCAGCCCGCCGAGGAGGACCCCATGGCCAGCGGCGCCAAGAAGATGATCGAGGCGGGCGTGCTGGAGAACCCCCACGTGGACGGTGTCTTCGGCCAGCACGTGTGGCCCCAGTACGAGGTGGGTAAGGTGGCCGTCCGCAACGGGGCCATGATGGCCTCCTCCGACCGGTTCTTCATCACCGTGAAGGGCAAGAGCAGCCACGGCTCCGCGCCGGAGAACGGCATCGACGCCATCGCCATCTCCGCCCAGGTGATCTCCGCCCTGCAGAACATCGTGTCCCGAAACGTGAGCCCTCTCGACAGCGCGGTGGTGACCATCGGCAAGATCACCGGCGGGAACCGGTACAACGTGATCGCGGACACGGTGAAGATGGAGGGCACCTGCCGGAATTTGAACCCCGCTGTCCGCAAGCAGATGCCCGCCCGGATCGAGAACATCGTCAAGGGCGTCAGCGAGGGCATGGGCGGCAGCTACGAGTTCCAGTACTTCATGGGCTACTCCCCCACCGTCAACGACCCGAAGCAGTTCGAGTTGGTCTGCGACGCCATCAAAGAGACCCAGGGCGAGGACGCTCTCGTCATCCCCGCCTCCTCCGCTCTTGGCGGCGAGGACTTCTCCTTCTACTGCGAGAAGGTGCCCAGCGCCTTCATCTGGCTGGGCTGCCGGGATCCGAAGATGCCCCTCGAGAAGCTGGTGCCCATCCACAACGGCGGCTTCGCGCCCATGGAGGAGGCCTTCCCCATCGGCATGGAGGTCATGGTGACCTCGGCGCTGAAGTTCCTTGCTCAATAGGAAGGATTGAAAGCTTGCCGCTTTTCTTGGTAAGAAAAGCGGCGCAAAAGAACACAATTGGGAAGTATGGCTTAGGCTGTACTTCCCTTTATTCTTCCTGCGCTTCTCTTTTTGGGCGACTTTTTCTTTTCACCTGAAAAGAAAAAGGGCCAAAAGAAAAAAGGAACGGCGTCGCCGTTCCTTTCTTCCATTCGTTCCTTCGTTTACTCCACGACCACCGGGGACTCGGGGGCGTTGTTGCGGATGCTCTCGATGCCCTTGAGGCAGCCGGCCTTGGCCTTGTAGCTCTCGCCGGTGAGAATGATCTCGCCGTTGGCGGCCCTGAGACGGAAGCGGAACTCGCCTGCCTTGTCCTTGTAGACCTCGAACTTGGGGTTCTTGCAGCTGGAGCCTTCCACCGTCTGATCCTCCAGCCCGGCGGCCGCGGCGTTCTTGCGGACGCTC
>ONNZ01000038.1 GCA_900319345.1 uncultured Eubacteriales bacterium | reverse complement strand
CTGCACGTGAACGCTGACGGTCACGACGTCATCATCATCGTGCCCACGGTGGACATGACCGGCAACTACGAGATGGGCGACACGGTCCACTTCTCCTTCACCGGCAAGGTGGCCCACGTGTTCAGCAAGGAGACCGAGAAAAACCTGGAGTTCTGACTTCGTCAAACCTGTCCCTGAACAAACCCGACCCTTCCCCGGTCGGGTTTGTCTTATCTCACGAACACATAGATCCTGATTCTTATTTCAAATCGAAACAGACTTACTTTTGTTTGGGCGTTGCTGGGGTTGTGTCCACAGGATAAGCATGATATACTATTAAAAATACGTAATATAGGACCTGTGGTATGATACGCAAGATTTTTCGGCAGATGCTGGTGACGCAGATATTGTCCGCCATGACGGTCATGCTCTGCATGCTGGTGGATAGCATGATGATCGGCCGCTTTTTGGGCGTGGACGCCATGACCGCCTACGGTTTGGCGAACCCGGTGCTGCTCGTCTTCGCCGCCTACGGGGCCATGCTCTCCGCGGGCATCCAGGTCATGTGCGGGAAGACCATGGGCGCAGGGGATCGGGAGGGGACCGACGCCTGCTTCTCCGCCTCGGCGGTGCTGGCCCTCAGCGTTTCCCTGGTGGGCATGGTGCTGATCCTGGCGCTGGTGGGCCCGGTCTGCACCCTTTTAGGCGCGGGACGACCCGGGCCGGACAACCCGGTCTTCTATCTCACCCGGGACTACCTTCGGGGCTTCATCGTAGGCGCACCGGCCTTCATCGTGGCCCAGATCATGGTGCCCTTTCTGCAGATCTCGGGGAACCGGCTGCGGCTGGCCCTGGCGGTGGTGATCATGACCGTCAGCGACGTAGCCTTCGACCTGTTGAACGTGTTCGTCTTTCACGGCGGCACCTTGGGCATGGGCCTCGCCTCCAGCTGCAGCTACTACCTCGCTTTGATCGTAGGCCTCGCCTACTTCTTCAAAAAGGACTGCATGTTCAAGCTGAAGCTGAAGGCGGTGACAAGGAAGGTCTGCAGGGAGCTCTTTGCCGGCGGCGTTCCCACCGTCATCAACTCCCTGGCCATGGTGGCGCTGGTGTTCGCCCTCAACAAGATCCTGCTGGGTGCGGGCGGGAACATGGCCGTGGCGGCCTACTCCGTCATCTCCACCGTGGGGAACATCTGCTACTGCTTCGGCTCCGGCGTGGCGTCGGTATCGCTGCTGCTGGCCGCCATCTTCTACAGCGACGAGGATCGGACCGCCATCTACACCCTGGTCAAAACCCAGACCTGGTACGCCCTGGTCCTGGACGCAGCTTTGGTCCTGGTGGTGCTGCTCCTGGCCCCGGCGCTGGCGGGCCTGTTCTTGACCGACCCCGCGGCCCGGACCATGACGGTCCAGGGCCTGCGGCTGTTCAGCTTTTCGCTGCTGCCCTGCTCGCTGAACACCACCTTCAAGAACTACTATCAGGGCGTGAACCGGACCCGGTTCACCGAGGTCATCTCCCTCCTGCAGAACGTGACCTTCCCGGTGCTGTGCGCTCTGCTGCTCAGGTGGCTGTTCGGGATCACCGGCGTGTGGCTGTCCTTCCTGGGCGGGGAGCTGCTGACCATGGCCTTCATCTGGACGGTGGTCTGGAAGAAGACCAGCAAGCCCGCCCTGAACGCGGAGACCTTCGCCCTGCTGCCCCGGCTCTTCGGCGTGAAGGAGGAGGACACCTTGGAGATGACCGTCCGGTCCCTGGGGGAGGCGGAGGAGGCCTCCATAAAGGCGGCGGAATTCTGCAAGGCCCACGGGGAGAGCGCCCGCAGGAGCATGCTCATCTCCCTTTGCGTGGAGGAGATGGTCAACAACATCGTGACCCACGGGTTCAAGAAGGAGCGGAAGGACCAGAGCGTGGACGTGCGCATCCTTTTCAAGGGCAGCAGCCGGATCATCCGCATCCGGGACAACTGCGTGAACTTCGATCCGGTGGAGTACCTGAAGCTCCACGAGACCGACGACCCAGCGGCCCACATGGGTATCCGCATGGTCATGAAGATGGTCAAGAGCGCCAACTACGTGAACTCCCTGGGCCTCAACAACCTGACGCTGGTCCTGTAGGCCCCCGGGACCCCACCGGACGCATACGCATATACGACGATTTTAGAAGGAGACGGACCCTATGGCAGGCGGCAACACGGCATTCGACCAGTTCATCGCGGACGAGGTCAAAAAGTACAAGGGCGTGTACGCTCCTGTGAAGGCCGGGATACTGCGGCGCGCCCTCATCCGCTGGGCCCCCTGCGACAGCCTCCACCCCAACCCGGACGACGAGTTCTGCTCCCCCAAGGTGGGCCCCAACTATCGGATCATCTCGGAGTACATGAACAGCTTCCGCCTGGAGCGGCATCACTCCAAGCAGTACTGCGAGGAGCCGCTGATCGTGGAGAAGATCCGGCCCGACGGGTATCTGATCCTGAACGGCCACCACCGGTGGGCGGCGGCCCTGCGGCTGGGATTCAGCAGGATCCCCGTGGAGATCGTGGACCTGACCCAGGAGACGGACATCAAGGCCATCCTCCAGGGGTCCAAGCACGACAAGCGGGTCACCCTGGATCTGGACGAGGTGGTGTTCCGCCCGGAGGGGGACGATGGGATGGAGAAGCCCCTGCCCTTCCCCCTGCGCAACATCTACAAGCAGCGGCTGCGGCTGGGCATCCCGGCCCTGTTCCACTATCTGAACAAAAAGGGATACGACATCTGGGTGTACACCGTCGGGTACTACTCCGCCGACTATATCCAGCGCCTGTTCCGCAAGTACGGCGTCCACGTCACCGGCGCCGTCACGGGCACCGGCCGCAAGACCGGCGACGCCGGCGCGGTCCGGAAGGAGCTGGAGGCGCTGATCACCGCCAAGTACCCCGAGACCGTCCATATCGACGACGAGGCGGTGCTGCGCATCTTCAGCCGGACGAAGCAGGTGGAGGAATACGGCCTGGGCCAGGGGCCGGAAGCCTGGTCCAAGCGGGTCATAGACGAGATGGAGACCTTCGAGCGCCATGGATAGGAGCCCTTCGGCGCCCATGATGCGCGTGTCCTTCGATCTGGACGAGGTGCTCTTCGTGTCGCCTCGGACCCATAGAACGGAGCCGGCCCCCCCGTTCCCCTGGGACAGGATCTTTCCGGAACGGCTGCGCCTGGGCACCCCGGAGCTGATCCGTTCCCTGCAGGCGGCGGGCTACCAGGTGTGGATCTACACCTCCTCCGAGCGATCGGAACGGTATATCCGGCGGCTGTTTCGGCGCTACGGGGTGGAGCTGGACGGGATCGTCAACGCGGAACGGCATCTGCGGGAGGTCCAGGGGAACCGCCGGGAGCGGCTGCCCCAGAAGGTCCCCAGCCGGTATCGGATCTCCCTGCACGTGGACGACGAGGCGGTCATCGCCTCCTGGGGAAGGGAGTACGGCTTCCACACCTATCTGCTGAACGCCCAGGACGACGACTGGAAGGAGAAGATCATCGCCTACGCGGAGCGGATACGGCGCATGGAGCACCCGGAGATGGACGAAACCACGGACAACCTTTGAACAATACAACGAAAGGAAAGAGAGACATGAAAACGGACGTGATCGCGATCAGCCCTCTGGGCGAGGGCATGGCGGAAGCGCTGAAGGAGATCGAACGGGCGGCGGCCTACCGGGGCCTGACCCCCAAGGAGAGCCTGCGGCTGCAGCTCCTGGGCGAGGAGCTGATGGGGATGCTGCGGACCATCGTGGGCGAGGGCAAGTCCAGCTTCTGGGTGGAGGCGGAGGAGAAGGCCTTTTCGCTGCACCTGATGGCCGGGGTGCGGATGAACGCGGATCTCAGGGACGATCTGTTGAAGACCGCCACCTCGGGGAAGAACGCGGCCGTGAAGGGCTTCATGGGCCGGATCCGGGACATCTTCACCCAGCTTTCCGAGCCGGACGGCGCCACCATGGACCCCAAGGAGTACGGCTTCTCCTACGTGGACGTGTCCAGCTTCGACGCCTCCATGGGCGTCACCACCCACGGCCTGCTCTACGGCTGGTCCATGAAGGAGTACAGGAGCAGCCTGGAGGAGCATCGGGCGGAGGAGCCGGAGAAGTGGGACGAGCTGGAGAAATCCATCACCGCCCGCCTCGCCGACGAGGTCAAGGTATTCATCCGCGGGAACACCGTGGAGATGGTCATAGAGAAAACGTTTTGAAAGGAGATACCCATATGATTATCGATCAGAACAAGAACGGAAACGCCCTGGTGCTGGCCCTGGAGGGCCGTTTGGACACCATGACCGCGCCCCAGCTGGAGGCGGCGCTGAAGGAAGCCCTGCCCGGGGTGGAAGCGCTGACCTTCGATCTTGAAAAGCTGGACTATATCTCTTCCGCCGGCCTCCGGGTGCTGCTGAGCGCCCAGAAGACCATGAACAAGCAGGGGACCATGAAGGTGAAGAACGCCAACGAGATGATCCTGGAGATCTTCGAGGTCACCGGCTTCTGCGACATCCTGACCATCGAATAAGGTCCTCGCGCCCCGGAAGGAGAGGAACGATCCCATGAAACGGCTGCGCCAACACGTGACCTTCAAGAGCATAGCGGGCATGGTGCTGCTGCTGGTGCTGTTTTCGGCTATCGTCAGCGTCATCGGCTACCGGACCTTCACCAACGCGCTGCTGGACCAGTACGCGGAGGGCGCCTTTCTCACGGCCCAGACGGCCGCCGAGCTGGTCGACGCGGACCGGTTGGACGAATACGCCCAAAGCGGCGGGACCACCCCGGCGTATATGGACGTTTGGAACCGGATGGACCATCTGTGCAACACCTCCGGGTCCACCTTCATCTATGTGATCGTGCCCGACCGGTCGGATTACGGCCACATCACCTTCCTCTTCTCCACCATCGACCATGACAGCTCCTACACCAAGTACGATTTCGGCTTCGTGCGGGAGACCACCAACGACGAGTACCGGGAGAAGTACAGGGCCCTCTACGACCTCGCGGCGGATCGGGAGCTGGTGATCCGGGACAAGGGCAACATCGAGACCGATTCCCACATCACCGCCATGATCGGCCTGAAGGGGTCCGACGGCCAGGTGAAGGGGATCCTCTGCGTCCAGCGGCAGATGGACGTGCTGGCCGCGGAGCGCAACACCTTCCTTAACAAGGTCGCCATAGCCCTGGTGGGCCTGCTGCTCCTGGTCATCGCGGGCCAGGCGGTGTACCTGCACCGGGTGCTGCTGCGGCCCCTCAACCTGATCACGGAGGAGGCGGCCCGCTTCTCCCGGGAGAACAGGGCCGCGGCCCATAAGCTTAGGGAGGTCATCCGCAACAAGGACGAGATCGGCCAGCTGGCCGACTCCGTGGACCGCATGGAGGAGCAGATCGAGACCTACATCACGGACATCACCCGGATCACCGCCGAGCGGGAGCGCATCAGCACGGAGCTCTCCTTGGCCACCCGGATCCAGGCGGCCTTCATTCCCCACCTGTTCCCGCCCTTCCCCGACCGGCCCGAGTTCAGCCTCTATGCCACCATGGATCCCGCCAAGGAGGTGGGAGGCGACTTCTACGACTTCTTCCTCATCGACGAGGATCATCTGGGCCTGGTCATGGCGGACGTGTCCGGCAAGGGCGTGCCGGCGGCCCTGTTCATGATGGCCTCCAAGATCATCCTGCAGAGCTGCGCCATGCTGGGCCACGGGCCCGCCGCCATCCTGACCAAGACCAACGAGGCCATCTGTTCCAACAACCAGGAGCAGATGTTCGTCACCGTGTGGCTGGGCATATTGGAGATCTCCACCGGCAAGCTCACGGCGGCCAACGCCGGCCACGAGTACCCGGTGGTGAAGCGAGCGGAGGGCGGCTTCGAGCTGTACAAGGACAGGCACGGCCTGGTCGTCGGAGCCATGGGCGGCGTCCGGTACCGGGAGTACGAGCTGCAGATGGCCCCCGGCGACAAGATCTTCGTGTACACGGACGGGGTGCCCGAGGCGAACAACGCCCGGAACGAGCTCTTCGGCATGGAGCGGATGATCGCCGCCCTGAACGAGGACGCGTGCGCCGGGCCCGAGGGCATCCTGAAGAACGTGCGCCGGGCCGTGGACGATTTCGTGGAGGAGGCGGAGCAGTTCGATGATTTGACCATGCTGTGCCTCGAGTACAAGGGGCCCCAGGCCCAGCCCCCCCGGGAGCTGACCGTGGACGCCGCGGTGGGGAACATCCCGTCGGCGATCGAGTTCGCGGAGGCGGAGCTGGACGCGGTGGCATGTCCCATGAAGGCGAAGATGCAGCTCACCATGGCCATCGACGAGATCATGGCCAACATCGCCCAGTACGCCTATGCGCCCGGGACCGGCCCCGTCACCCTGCGGTTCGCCTTCGAGGAGGGGACCAGGACGGTGACGCTGACCTTCCTCGACAAGGGCATGCCCTATGACCCCCTCCAAAAGGAGGACCCGGACGTGAGTTTGAGCGCCGAGGACCGGCCCATCGGGGGCCTGGGCGTCTACCTGGTGAAGAAGACCATGGACCACGTGGCCTACGAATACCGGCACAATCAGAACGTTTTGACCATACAAAAGAGGATATAAGGAAGGATTGCTATGAAAAAACTGATGAGTATCCTGCTGGCCGCCCTGCTGATTTTGGGCGCTGCGGCCTGCGCCAAGAAGGAAGCGGAGACGCCCGCCCCGGCGGCCTCCGACGCTCTCCGACGCTCCGACCACCGCCCCGGCGGCCTCCGACGCCGAACCGGTCCAGTTCAAGACCCTGGGCGAGGTGCTGAGCTATGAATCCCCCGCTTCCTCCTGCTACGAGGACCTGTACGTCCACATCTTCGAGAAGGACGGCGTGTTCTACCGGGTGGAGGCCGATATTACGGAGGATATCTTCCAAAAGCTGTTCGACTTGGACTTCTTCGACCCGGACAAGGCGCAGAAGACCAGGGACCTGCTGGGGGAGGTGCCCGTGAAGCAGACGTTCGTCCTGTCGGAAGCGCTGCTCTCCCAGGCGGAGCTGGACGCCCTGGCGGGCAAGACCGGCCAGGAGCTGCTGGATATGGGGTTCGTGCCCCAGGGCAGCTACGGCTTCGGCGAGGAATCGTCCTGGGCTTCCTTGGATAAGGGGCCCTTCAGCTATGAGTTCAACTTCGTGGAGCAGGTGCTTGTGGAGGAGGACGATCCCGACGTGGCGGAGGTCATCCGGCCCCTCACGGTGAAGGACGCCGCCTTTAGCTCGGTCTCCGACTATTGCACGGAGTACGACTTCGACCTCAGGGGCGGGCGGACCCTGGCGGAGTACGAGGCCCAGTTCGACGAGGAGGACCAGGCGGCCTTCTACGCCATCCCCGAGATCCCCCTGGCGGACAGCCCCTTTCAGATCCTGGCCGACGTCTTTGCCGTCCTGAACGATACGGACGAGGCGGACGAAACCCCGGCCTACAGCTCCGCCATCACCGACACCATGTACATCATCGCCTTCGACAAGGAGGGCGCCTACTACCGGGTGGAGGCGGAGATCCCCGAGGACGTAACGGCCCAGCTGAACGTCATCGACTTTTTCGACGAGAAGCGGGACGAGAAGTACGAGGCTCTGTTGGGCCCCCTGCCCGTCACCCGGGTGGCGGACCTGTCCGCCGTCATCCCCGCCCAGGAGGAGCTGGACGCCCTGGTGGGCATGACCGGCCAGGAGCTGCTGGACATGGGCTTCGCGTACGGCAGCGGCTATAGCTTCTTCGACAAGGCGGAGATGTATCTCGTGAAGGATCTCTGCGAGTATCACTTCTATTTCAACGAGACCGTGCCGGAACGGGAGGACTACGACGAGGCGCTGGACGAGATCATGCAGGGCCTGACCGTGGCCAAGGTGGAGTTCTTCCAGCTTTCGGAGATCTGCTCCGATCCGGACCTGGCCTATTGACGAGGGAGGTTCGACATGAAGGACAATACCCGGATCTTCAAGCCCTGGCTGATCCTGCCTCCCAAGGTGCTGGCGGCCCTGCTGATGATTCTCGCCCTGGCGGCGCTTGGGGCGGGCGTGTACACGGGCTTCTTCGCCACCAAGGGTTTTAAAAGCACCACCGCCACCATCGAGCGCATCGAGGAGGACGAGACCTTCGTCAGCGCCGACCCCAACGACAAGCACTATATCGCTTACGTGACCTACACGGTGGACGGCAAGGCGTACACCGAAGCCCTGGACAGCTATTCCCCCAGCTACGAGGTGGGCAAGGCGGTCAAGGTCAAATACGACCCCGCCGATCCCGCCACCGTGCGGGACGCCTCTCTGGGCTTCTCCCTCTACCTCATCCTCATCGGCGCGGCGCTGATTGCCGTCTCCGTCTTCACCATGGTGAAGAATGGCCAGCAGCGCAGCGAGGTGAAGGCGGACAAGGCCGTGGACGGCGTACCTCAGCCCCTGTTCCGGCCCTCCCATAAGCTTGCGGAGGAGCGGGAGGTCTACTTCCTCACCGACCTGGGTACGGCCAAGGGCACCTGCCGCCTGGAGGACGGGGACCGGAACCTCCTCTACGAGGCGGTGTGCGACAAGTTCTCCCTGGTGGGGGACTCCCTGTATACCTTTAGGGACCGGGAGCACGGCGCTGAGAAGCAGTATTCCGTGGGCAAGACCCTGACCCAGAGCTCCGACGGCCTCTTTGCCCTGGACAACCACTCCTCCTTCCCCCTGGACGGCAAGGACGTATGGAAGACCCTTCACAGGAACGGCATCCGGATCGAGACGGGCCTCGACGGCCTCAAGTGGGCCTACACCCTCTATCGGGACGAAGAGGAGATCGCCCGTATCGTCAGCACCGGTCGGAAGGTCCACGAGGAGGACGAAAGCGGCGTCCTCTCCAAGATGCCTGCCCCCGGGTTCTTCCGCATCTGGACCAGGGAAAAGTACCTGGACGCTATCTTTTTGACCGCCTTCGCCATCGGCAGGACGGATATGATGCTGTACAACTAACGAGCTGGAAGGGATTATGAAGACAGGAAAGCGGATAGGCCTGCTGATCCTGGCCGTCGCCCTGGTGGCGGCCATCGGCGTCAGCGTATATCGAGAGTATCGGGGAGGGACGGCTGTCGCGGCCGTTCCTTCCGCGCCTGCGGCGGTCACGGAACCGCCCAAACCGGCGGAAACGAAGACCGAGCCCGCGCCCACGGCGGAGCCGGCGGGGCCCGACTACGGCGACCCCGCGTCCTGGGCCTACTTCGCCCTGGGCGAGGACAAGGACGTGGACGTGTTCCTCGTCTGCCCCCTGGTGGACACCCGGAGCGAGCGAAACGCCTACGACCTGAACGACAAGCTCAAGGGCCGGTTCGTCAGTGCCCTGGACATGGAGAAGGGCATCTATGAGGACGTGGGGCGGCTCTACTCCCCCTACTATCGCCAGATGTCCGCCGGCGCCTACCGGCTCCCCGAGGCGGAGCGGGAGAAGACCAAGGCCGTGGCCTACGCCGACGTTTCCGCCGCCTTCCGCTGGTATCTCGATCACGAGAACGGCGGCAGGCCCCTGGTCCTGGCCGGGTTCTCCCAGGGCTCCGAGATGTGTTTGGAGCTGCTGAAGGAGTTCTTCGGGGACACGGCGGAGGGCGAGGCCCTTCGGGCGCGGCTCGTCACCGTGTTCGCCATCGGCTGGCGGGTGACGGAAGCGGATACCCAAGCCTATCCCCAGATCGTGCCCGCCCAGGGAGAAAAGGACCTGGGCACGGTGGTGAGCTTCGACTGCGAGGACGGGTCCCTGACCGAGACCATCATCCTCCCGGCGGGGGTGAAGACCCGGTCCATCAACCCTCTGAACTGGAGGACGGACGGGACAAAGGCGGACCGCTCAGAAAACTTGGGCGCGGTCATGAGCACCGGGACAGAGCCCATCCCGGCCCTGTGCGGCGCGTACATCGGCGACCGGGGCCAGCTGGTGGTGACGGACGTGGCGGCGGGGGACTATCCTCCGGGCCTGGACCTGTTCCCGGCGGGGGCCTACCATGTGTACGACTACCTGTTCTTCTTCATGAACCTGAAACAAAACCTTTCCGACCGGGTGGCGGCCTACTTTGAGGCCCGGCGGGGGGAAGTCCTCTGCCAGCTGTTGGCGGACCTGCTGACGGCCTACGAGCAGCCCGGGTCGGAGGACAAGGCCCATATAGAGGCGGATCTCTCCGCCGTCCGATCGGTCAGCGCGGCGGACTATCCCGTAGCTAAGGCCATCGCGGACCACTGGCGGCAGGTCTATCTGGACCCGGCCTACGCCCTGTGCTGCCACGGGGAGGGGGATCTGGCCCCAGAGCTCACCGACGCGGGCATCCCCGACGAAAGGACCCACGCTTTCGTGGTCCTAGGCTACGAGCTGCAGGACGGGGAGATGACCGAGGAGCTGAAGGGGCGCTGCCAGGCGGCGGCCGCGGCGGCCCGGTCCTTCCCCAACGCCATCCTGGTCTGCTCCGGCGGCGCCACCGGTCCCAACAACCCGGAGAGGCACACGGAGGCCGGGCTCATGAAGCAGTACCTGGTGGAGGTCTGCGGCATCGAGGAAAGCCGCATCTTCACGGACGAGCGGGCTATGACCACGGCGGAGAACGCCGTGAACACCTTCGCCATCATGAAAGAGCAGGGGATCGAGTCCATGACCATCGTCACTTCCTCCTACCATCAGCGGTGGGGCCAGGCCCTCTACAACGCCTTGGCCGCCATCTACGAGCAGCAGCAGGGCTACCACGCCCGGCTCATCGGCAACTATTGCTTCGACATCCAGCCCTCGGTGGAGGTGTTTTTGAAGGACGACTGGTTCGCCGTCTATCAGCTGGGGGAGATCCTGGGCCTGTCCCGGGCGCAGATGAAGGGGCTGCCCAACGTGTACGCCCTCCTCGGCATGTGACCCCCTGAACGAACAAAGTATATTGACCCATAAGGAGACACAAGACCATGGCAGAGGAAAAACGATTCGCCAAAGCGACCTGGCAGATCATGGAGCAGCTTTTGGAAGTGGAGAGTCTCGACGACGCCCTCTCCGGGAGCCTGGAGATCATCGTCAACACCCTGAACAGCGAGGCCGGGGCCATCTGGCTCCTGGACCCCAAGACGGACCGGCTGAGCCCCCTGTTCCATATGGGTCCGGCGGACGTATCCAACATCACGGTGGAGAACGGTCTGGGCATCGAGGGGATAGTGACGAAGACGGGCAAATCCGTCATGGTCGCGGACGCGGCCTCGGACGCCCGGTTCGACGGCACCGTCTTCGACGACAACGGTCTCGTCACCAAGACCATGATCTGCGTGCCCCTCAACAACCTTCACGACGTGATCGGCTGCGTCCAGATCGTCAATAAGAAGGACGGGAGCCTGTACGACGAGGAAGAGCTGCAGCTCTGCGAGCGCATGGCCGCCCTGGCCGCCATCACCATCGACGAGAAGGGGCTCATCGTGGACCTGGGGGAGCAGAAGGAGGTCCTGGCCACGCTGAAGAACGTGACCAAGGAGTTCCCCTCCGGCGACGGCGTGCTGAAGGTGTTGAAGGGCATCAACCTGGACATCTACAAGAACGAGTTCGTGGTGGTCCTGGGCGAGTCCGGCTGCGGCAAGTCCACCATGATGAATATCGTGGGCGGCATGGACTTTTTGACCGACGGTACCCTGACCATCGAAGGAAAGGACTTCTCCCATCCCACGGACGCGGAGCTCACCAAGTATCGGCGGGAGTACATCGGCTTCATCTTCCAGGCCTACAACCTGATGCCCAATTTGACGGCCCTGGAGAACGTGCAGTTTATCGCGGAGCTGGTGAAGGACCCCATGGACGCCGCGGAGGCCATCGACAAGGTGGGATTGAGCGCCCGGGCCAACAACTACCCCGGCCAAATGTCCGGCGGCCAGCAGCAGCGGGTGTCCATCGCCCGGGCCATCGTGAAGAAGCCCAAGCTGATCTTGGCGGACGAGCCCACGGCGGCCCTGGACTACACCACCAGCATCGAGGTGTTGAGCGTCATCGAGGACATCGTGAAGAACCAGGGGGCCACCGTCATGATGGTCACCCATAACGTGGAGATCGCCAAGATGGCGGATCGGGTGGTGAAGGTCAGGGGCGGCCGGATCGCCAGCATCAAGAAGAACCTGCACCCGGTCCACGCGGAAGAACTGGTCTGGTAAACCGTGATGAAGAGGACCCAGCGAAAAGACGCCTTGCGGAACATAGGAAGACAGAAGGTGTCCTATCTGTCCATCGTGGTCATCGCCCTTCTGGGCGTGACCATGTTTCTCGGCATGAATTACAGCGCTGCGGCTATCGGCAAAAACGGCACGGATTTCTACAACGACGTCCATTTCCGCGATATCGAGATCGTTTCCACCCGTCTTCTGTCCCAGGAGGATATGGATATCCTGCGGGGAATAGAGGGTGTGCGGGACGTGGAGGGCGTCGTGATGACCCAAGCCAAGGCGGTCAGCGGGACCAGCCGCAAGAACGTGATCGCCACCACCTACTCCCAACGTATCAACTGCCCCATGATCGTGGAAGGACAGCTGCCTCATGAAGCGGGATCCTGCGCCGTGGAGGAGAACCTGGCCCAGCAAATGGGATGGAAGGTGGGGGACAGGGTCGAAATCACCGACTCGGAAGGCAAGCAGGCTCTGTTCCTGAAGGATCGCCAATTCCTCATCACAGGTCTCGTCGATCACCCGGACCACGTTTGCGACAGCGTGCCCGACACCCTGTACATCCTGTTGACACCGGAAGCTTTCGATCTGGACATCTTCGCCGGCAGCTATATGAAGGCTGAGCTGATGGTGGATGCGCCGCGGGAGGACGGGCGGTTCGACGACGGGTATCGCGCTGCCGTGACCGAGGTAAAGAACAAGATCGACGCTATCAGCGAAGAGCGCGCCTCTATCCGTCAGGAGGAGGTGGACCGCCAGATCGACCAGGCCGCCCAGGAGAATCTTCTCTCCGGCTGGGAGCGGTTGGAGGAAGCGAAGGAAGGGGTACGCAAGCTCATCCGGGACAAGCTCACGGAGACCCTGGGCGCGGAATACACCGACGCCATCCTGTGGGCTTCCAAGCAGGCGGTGGATCTGGACGACCCCCACACAGAGGCCGTGACCTTTTGGCTGACAGAAACGATACAGGCGAATCTGCGGCTGTCCCTGCGGGAGAACGTGGAGAATATGCTTGCGTCGCTGGAACCGCCGGATCTGGTCCTGCAAGGCGCGTTCGTCTATCTGGGGGGCGAAGGGGAGTATGCCCCGGAAGAAGCCATCGATCTGCTGGCAGACAAGATCATGATCGGCCTCGAAGCGTATGACGAAAAATATGTGGAGCTGGCCAGTTCCTGCGTCCTTTGGGATGAGACCCATGAGAGCTATCTGGACGGGACCCTGTGGGAGAAGATCGGCCTGCCCGGCGTCTGCCGATGGATCGTCACCGATACCAGCGGCAACATGAGCTTCGTGCAGCTGGATTCCTCTCGGGACAGCATCGCCCGGCTGGAGATGACCTTCTCGCTCCTGTTCGTGGTGGTGGGCGCCCTGGTGATCTATGCCACGGTCAGCAAAATGATCGACGAGCAGCGCTCGTTGGTGGGTGCCGCCAAGGCCCTGGGATTCTATCCCCGGGAGATATTTGCCAAATTCCTGCTGTTCGGCGTTTCCGGCACCTTGCTGGGCACCCTGCTGGGCGTGCTGATCGCCCGCTTCGGGGTGGAGCCTTTCATCCTGCGGGGCTATCAGATGTATTACCGGGCGAACATCTCCCGTTCCACGCTGACCGTCGTCCCCACTCTGATCGTCGTCGGCGTGGGCACGCTGCTGTCGGTTTGCGCCGTCTGGTTCGCCTGCCGGCGGTTGCTGAAGATGCCGGCGGTGGCCCTTTTGCAAGCTTCGACGCCCAAGGGCAGGAACAAGGCGTCCGGGAAGAGGTCTCTTTTGCCTCTCTATTCCCGGCTGATCCTGCGGAATATCCGTTCGGACCTTAGGCGGGTGATCGTTACCGTCGTCAGCGTGGCCGGCTGCTGCGCCCTGGTGGTGGTGGGCTTTACCCTTCGCCATGCGGTGAATGGCGCCGTGGAGCACCAGTTCACCGATGTGGTCCAGTATGACGGCGTCTTTCGGTTCGATCCCTCCGTCAACTTCACGATCGAGAGCCAGATCGACCGCGCTTTGCAGGAAGCAGGGGGTGAAACCTGCCCGGCCACGACCATGTACGCCACCGTTCAGGTCAGGAACCTGGACGTGGAGGAGCTGTACTGCGGAGATTTGGACAGGCTCTGTCATATGTTTCGGCTCCGCGATGCCCGAACGGGAGAACCCATCACGCCTTCTCGCCAGGGCGTCTATATCCCCAAGCGCTTCTCCGAGTATTTTGGCGTCCGGGCGGGCGATCCGCTGACGATCACCATCAACGCCACGGAGACCGTCACGGTGCCTGTGGCAGGCGTGTTCAACAACTACATGAACCGGATCATGTTCATGAGCCGGGAATGCTTCGAGTCCCTGTTCTCCCGGGAGCCGGAGAGCAACGCTCTTCTGGTGCAGCTCCATGGCGCCGACGCCGACGCCCTGAACCGGCGGTTCACCGAGATGAACGGGTATGAAGGCTATACGGCTTCTGACGCCTTCCGCAAACTCTTCCAGACGGCCACGTCCGTGATAAACGCAGTGGTCGTCCTGTTCATCTTCATGGCGGCGGTCATGGCCGGCGTGGTGCTCATGAATCTGACCAGCATCTACATCCTGCAGAAGAAGCGGGAGCTGACCGTCATGCGTGTGAACGGCTTTACCACCAGGGAGACCATCGACTATGTCCTTCGGGAGACGGTAGCCACCACCGCCTTGGGCGTCCTGCTGGGGGTCAGCCTGGGTGCCCTGTTGGGCTATGCCATTGTGCGCACCATGGAGCAGCCGTTCATCCAGTTCGACCGCAGCGTCAGCATAAGTGCATGGCTCATCGGCGTGGCCATGACCGTGTTCTTCACCGTGGTCGTCAACGCCGTCGCCCTGCGCAAGGTGAAGCATTTGAAACTCACAGACGTAGCATGACATAAGGAAACGAAATGAAAAGGACCCAACGAAAAGACGCTTTGCGGAACATAGGGAAGCAGAAGGTGTCCTACCTGTCCATCGTGATCATCGCCCTCATGGGGGTGACCGCCTTTCTGGGCATCTGCTATGCCGCCGCGGCCATGAAGCTCAACGGCTCGGAGGCGTACAACGGGCTGGACTTCCGGGACATCGAGGTCGTTTCCACCCACCTGCTGTCGGAGGAGGACCTGGACGCCCTGAAAAACATGGCGGGCGTCGTGGACGTGGAACCCCTGTGGCAGACCGGCGCCAACGCCTATGGGAACGGGGCGCGGGAAAGTGCCGTGGTCATCACCGTGACCGAGCGATTGAGCAAGCCCAACGTGCAGGAGGGCCGACTGCCCCAAAACGCGTCGGAATGCGCCATCGAGAAGCAGCTGGCGGAGAAGATGGGCCTGCAGGTGGGGGATACGATGGAATGGCTGGAGATGACGGAGGCTACCGGCCAATACTTCCTCAGCCCGGTCGACCTTTTGATCACGGGCATCATAACCAGTCCCGACCACGTCAACCGGAACGTGCCGAACGTCCCCTATGTGCTGGTCACCCGAGACACCTTCGACCACGAGGCTCTGGACGGGTGCTGCATGAGGGCGCTCATCGCCGTGGAGGGCGTGGCGAACGCCAATCGGTTCAGCGCGGCCTACAACGATGCCGTGACCCAGGTTTCCGACCGGATCGAAGCGCTGGCCCCGACGCAGGTCGCTCTGCGGGACGAGCAGCTGAAAGCGCAGGCCCAGGCGCAGATCGACGAGAGCAGCGCCACCCTGGAGGAGGCGAAGCAGGCCTTGGATGACGCTCGCAGTCAGCTGGACGACGGCTGGCAGAAGCTCCAGGAAGGGGAACAGCAGCTTTTGGACGGCGAGCAGGAACTCCAGGACGCCAAGGCCCAGCTGGACGAGAGCGAACAGGAGCTGGCGGAAGCGGAACAGCAGTTGAGCGAAGCCCGGACCCAGCTGGACGACGCCAAGGCGCAGCTCGATCAGGGCGAACAGGCCCTGACGGAGGGCCGCAATCAGCTCTATTACGCCGAGTATCAGCTGCAGGAAAGCTGGAACTCCCTGGAGGAGGCCAAGGGCACCGTTCGCGACTCGGTGCGCGGGGCCATGGAGACGGCCATCGGCGGAGACACGGACACCTGGATCGACTGGGCTGAGCCTAAGTCCGTCAACGTATATGATCTTAACGCCACGGCCAAGGAGCTGTGGCTCACCGACGATGTGAAGGTGGATCTGGACGAAACTTTGAACGGCGTGGCGGTGCAGGCGATCAATGCCGCCGACATCCCCGACAGCGTCCTGCGCAGCGTTTATGACGCCCTGTATGCGAACGATCCCGACGCGCCGACGTACGATCCGGAGGCTATACGGACGCTGCTGGCGGACAAGGCTTCGGCCAGGATGGATGAATCGGCCGTGGGCTATACCCAGCTGGTGAACGGCTGTATCCAGTGGGATGACGGACGCAACCAGTATCTGCTGGGCGCCAGTGCTTATCGGGTCAGCAAGCAGCAGTTTGACGAATCCATGGCTGCTTACCTGGAGAGCGAGAGCCAGTATGCTGAGAGCTTGGCCGCCTATGAGGACGGGCTCGCCCAGTTCAACGCCGGAAAGGAAGCTTATGAGCAGGGCCTCCAGGACCTGGAGACGGGACGAGCGGAGATCGCCGCCAAGCGCCAGGAGTTGGAGGACGGGGAGCAGCAGTATGCGGATGGCCTGGCCCAATACGAAATGGGCATCCAGATGCGGGACGGGGCGGTGGAGCAGCTGCAGGCCATGGAGCCGGGCCGCTGGATCGTCCTGGACGGCCGGGGCAACGCCAGCTTCGTCCAGCTCAAGGTGAGCAGCGACAACCTGTCCAGCCTGCAGATGACCTTCTCCCTTCTGTTCGTGATCATCGGCGCCCTGGTCATCTACGCCACGGTCAGCAAGATGGTGGACGAGCAGCGGACGCTGGTGGGCGCCACCAAGGCCCTGGGGTTCTTCAATCGGGAGATCTTCGCCAAATACCTGACCTTCGGCCTGTCCGCCACCATCCTGGGGACGGTCCTTGGTATCCTGCTGGCCCGGTTCGGCATAGAGAAATTCATCCTCAGCAGCTATAGCCTTTATTTCACCATCGATCTCGGCCGCGCCATCCTGGTGGGCTGGCCCACCCTGATCGTGGTGGCAGGCGGTGTGGCGCTAGCTACGGCGGCGGTGACCTTCGCCTGCCTCCGGCTGGTGCGGACCCCCGCCATCCAGCTCATGCAGGCGCCGGTGCCCAAGGGCCAGAAGAAGGCGAAGGGCGGCGGAAAGCATCTGCTGTCCCTGTATTCCCGACTGGTGCTGCTGAATATCCGCACGGATATCAAGCGGGTGCTGGTGACCGTAGTGAGCGTGGCGGGCTGCTGCGCCCTGGTGGTCATCGGCTTCACCCTCAAATATGCCATCGATCAGGCCGTGGTGAACCAGTATGACGGCATCGTACACTACGACGGGCGAGTCCGCTGCGGATATCCGGGGGATATCGAGCAGTATCTGAAGGAAGCCGGGGTGGATCACGTCCTGCTGTACGACGACAATATTACCTTCCGCATCCAGGATATGGACGTGGGCGAGCTGTATGTGGGGGACATCGCCGCCATCGAGCGCATGCACCGTCTGAACGACTGGCAGACGGGAGAGCCCCTTGCCCCCGCGGACGAGGGCATCCTGATCCAGCGGCGGCTGGCGGAAAAATACGATCTGTCCATAGGGAGCACCTTTGAGATCACCCTGGGCGGGACCCAGCCCGCCACGGTGCAGGTGGCCGGCATCTTTGAAAACTACATCGGCCGGCTCATGGTCATGAGCCCCGCCTATTTCGAATCCCTGTTCGGAAAGGAGCCCACGAACAACTCCTTTTTCCTGCGCTTTGGCGACGCGGGGGAAGAAAAGCTCCTGACGGAGTTGAAGCAGCTCGTCGGATTCGAGGATTACACGCCTTCCGATGAAGGCAAAGCCATGTTCCGGGCCGCCACCTCCGTCATCAACATCGTGGTGATCCTGTTCATCCTCATGGCGGCGGTCATGGCCGGGGTGGTGCTCATGAACCTGACCAACATCTATATTTTACAAAAGAAGCGGGAGCTGACCGTCATGCGGATCAACGGCTTCACCACGAAGGAGGTCATCGCCTACGTGACCCGGGAGACGGTGTTCACCACCATCCTGGGCATCCTGCTGGGCCTTGCGGCCGGCTCCTACGTGGGCTATCGGATCGTCCGCGCCATGGAGCAGTCCTTCATCCAGCTGGAGCGGGGCGTGTGCTTCCCCGCCTGGGGGTACGCGGCGGCCATGACCGTGCTCTTCACCGTGATCGTCAACGTCATCGCTCTCAGGAAGGTCAAGAACCTGAAGCTGACGGACGTGGCCTGAAATCATCGCTACAGGAGGAACGCCTATGCTCTTTGAAAGGACCATCCACCGGAAGGATATGATCCGCTGTGCCCTGTGCCATGATGCGTCCTGTACCGCCGCCTGCGGGAAGCTGGATCCGGCGGCGCTGCTTCGAAGCATCTGGTTCGACGACGAGAAGGTGGCCGCAGCCCGGCTGCCGGAAGAAAATCCCTGTCTCGGCTGCGATGCCCCCTGCGAGGCGGCCTGCGTTCGCGCCCGTCAGGTCCCCATCCGGGCGCTGATGCTGCGGCTGTACGACGAGGTCAGGCCGGAGTTGGAGATACCCTTGCCGGAAAACGAGGACATCCTGCGGACGGATCTGTGCGGCGTGCCTCTCGAGAACCCCTTCCTCCTGTCCTCCTCCGTGGTAGCCAGCACCTACGACATGTGCGCCCGGGCTTTCGAGGCGGGCTGGGCCGGGGCCTGCTTCAAGACCATCTGCTCCTTCGACATCCATGAGGCCTCCCCCCGCTTCTCTGCCATCACCGGGGACAACGGGACCATCCTGGGCTTCAAAAACGTGGAGCAGCTCTCCGACCACAGCGTGGCCGAGAACATGGATATCTTCCGGCGGCTCAAGCAGAACTACCCCACCAAGTTCATCCTGGCCTCCATCATGGGCCAGAACGAGGAGGAGTGGGAGGAGCTCAGCCGCCTCTGCGAGGAGAACGGGGCCGACGCCATCGAGCTCAACTTCTCCTGCCCCAACATGATGGACGGGGGCCTTGGGTCCGACATCGGCCAGGTGCCGGAGCTGGTGGAGCGGTTCACCGCCGCCGCCCGGCGGGGGGCGAAGATACCGATCCTGGCCAAGCTCACCCCCAACGTGGCCGCCATGTCCCCGGCGGCGGAGGCAGCCCGGCGGGGCGGGGCCGACGGCATCGCCGCCATCAACACCATCAAAAGCATCATCGGCGTGAATCCCCACACCTACGTGTCCGCCCCCGCGGTCCACGGCATGTCCGCCGTGGGCGGTTACAGCGGCAACGCCGTAAAGCCCATCGCCCTCCGGTTCATCGCGGAGCTGGGGCAGAATCTGAACCTGCAGGGCATGCACCTCTCCGCCATGGGCGGCATCGAGACCTGGCGGGACGCCCTCGAGTTCATCCTCCTGGGCGGCGGCAGCATTCAGATCACCACCGCCGTCATGCAGTACGGGTATCGGATCGTGGACGATCTCAAGGCGGGCCTTGCCTATTACCTGGCGGAGAAGGGCTTTTCCAGCGTGAACGAGGCCCGGGGTCTGGCCCTCGGTTCCGTCAGCCACACCACGGACGTGCTGGAGCGGGACACGGTCATCTTCCCCAAGTTCCACCGGGAGAAGTGCATAGGCTGCGGCCGCTGCGCCATCTCCTGCGCTGACGGCGGCCACCAGGCCATCCGCCTGGATAAGGACCGGCGGCCTCAGCTGAACGGCAAGAAATGCGTGGGTTGCCACTTGTGCGTGCTGGTCTGCCCCCAGGGGGCCATCTCCTCCAGCCGCAAGCGCATCCGTCGAAACAGAAAGGACATTTGAGACCATGAACGAAGCATCGAAGAAGAAAAACATCTGGAAGATCATAACCATGGTGGCCCTGGCGGTGGCTTTCATCGCCTGCACGGCCATGGTGTACATGATGAACCGGCCCCCCGTGAAGGAGATCGTGAAGGAGACCGTCACGGTGGAGATCACCCCGGCGCTCACCGCGGCGCCGGCGCCTACGCCGGAACCCACCGCGCCCCTGTCCCTGTGGACCGAGGGGGCCCTGGCCAAGGACGCCCTGACGGCCTATATGGACATGGTCACCTCCCAGGGCGTGGGGTATATCCCGCCAGAGGATAGGATCGCGGTGTTCGATCTCGATGGCACGCTGTTCTGCGAGACGGACCCGGTCTACTTCGACTACAGCCTCCTCCTCTATCGGGTGACCCAGGACGAGGATTATAAGGACAAGGCCAGCGATTTTGAGCGGGAGACCGCCCGGAAGATCCAGGACATGATCCTCACCGGCAAGTCCGCCAAGGGCCTGGAGGTGGACCACGGCAGGTCCGTGGCCTCCGCCTTCGCAGGCATGACCGTGCCGGAGTTCGAGGCCTACTGCAAGATGTTCCGTGACCTGCCCGCTCGGGGGTACGAGGGCATGACCATCGGCGAGGGCTTCTATCGGCCCATGCTCCAGGTGGTGGACTACCTCGTGGCCAACGATTTCAAGGTCTACGTGGTCAGCGGCACGGACCGGCTCATCGTCCGGGGCATCGTGAAGGATTCCCTGCTTCCCGTGCCCGCGGAGCAGATCATCGGCTCCGACGAGACGCTGGTGGCCCGGCAGCAGGGGGAGGCGGACGGCCTCGACTACGTGTTCACCGACGGGGACGACGTGGTCCTGGGCGGCGAGTTCATCGTGAAGAACCTGAAGATGAACAAGGTCACCGTGATCCTCCAGGAGATCGGCAAGCAGCCGGTCCTGTCCTTCGGCAACAGCACCGGGGACGCCAGCATGGCCGAGTTCGTCACCAGCAACAACCCCTACCCCAGCATGGCCTTCATGCTCTGCTGCGACGACGAGGTCCGGGAGAACGGCAGCGCATCGAAGGCAGAGAAGATGGCCAAGCTCTGCGCCGAATACGACTGGGTGCCCGTCTCCATGAAGGACGACTGGACCACCATCTACGGGGACGGCGTCACTCGCAAGGCCACCCCCGACAACGTTATCTTCGACATCCCCCAGCGGGTGGCGGAGGACGGGGTGAAGCTCTCCGACGACAGCTCCGACTTCGTGCTTTTGAGCGAGGCGGTGCCCGACGCCATCCTGGAGATCCGGTACTACTCCACCTACAACTTCATCGGCGACCGCATCGACGGCTACGAGGAGCCCCTGGCCTTCCTGACCAAGGAAGCCGCCGCGGCCCTCAAGGAGGTCAGCGACGAGCTGGTGGGCATGGGCTATCGGCTGAAGATATTCGACGCCTATCGGCCCCAGAAGGCGGTGACCCACTTCATGAACTGGGCTCTCGATCCGGACGACGCCCGCATGAAGGAATACTTCTATCCTGAACTCGAGAAGGACGTGCTGTTCCCCCAGGGCTATATCGCCGAGCATTCCGGCCACAGCCGGGGCAGCACCGTGGATCTGACCCTCTTCGACATGAAGACGGAGCGGGAGGTGGACATGGGCGGCACCTTCGACTACTTCGGGCAGCTGA